>NZ_JBJDPC010000002.1:0-1046852 GCF_044901345.1 Qipengyuania sp. NPDC077563
TCCAAAGACAACGGTACCGCGGGGTGGAGCAGTCCGGTAGCTCGTCAGGCTCATAACCTGAAGGTCGTTGGTTCAAATCCAACCCCCGCAACCAATAACCAACGGCTCAGACTATCCCTAGATGACGACCGCAGTCGATGTTGGGTCCCACGGACGAAAGTTTCCGGTAGCCTTCTCTAGCGCGCGCTCCTGCAAAAGCGACTAACTCAGCAAGATCGGGAACGACAACCCAGGGTGCGATGCGATATCAAAGCTTCCTGTAGGAGGCCTTGGTATGCGGCATAATCAAAGAATGCTTTACGCTGAGCGGATCGAGCGGGCGGTTGAGCACATAGAATACAGCGTATCCCGAGGCGTTGCGCCTACGTTGGAAGAGCTGGCTGCCGCAGCGGCGATGTCGCCTTACCATTTTCACCGGATCTACCGGATCATGACGGGGGAGGCGCCAGGTGAAACTGTCCGGCGCATTCGCCTCGCACGCTCCGTTTCGGCCCTCGCCGAACGGCGGCCCGTTGGCGACGCAGCAGTGAACAGCGGTTACGCCACATCCCAGGCCTTCGCTCGAGCATTCAAGGCGGTGTCCGGCAGTTGCGCGTCGGAAGTCAGAGATCAGCCAGCTCTTCTCGATGCTATCTTGACTGACTTGCGCAAGCCACGGCGCAGGGCGGGAGGGGCTTCCAGCGCGCTCGATATCGAGGTCATTTCCCTCGAGCCCCTTCGCGTTCTGGCGATCCGCAACGTTGGCGATTACGCCGAACTGAACGCAGGATACGAGCGGCTGTTCGGCCTCGTCCTTGAGCAAGTCGAGGAGTGCGAGCTGCAAGGCATCTATGGCATTCCCCTTGATGACCCGCGCTTTACGCCCGCTTCGAAATGCCGGTTCGATTGCGCGCTGGCTGCCGGCGAGGCCGGTCGATCTGCCGGTGGCCTGGACGACCGGCAAATCGCTGGAGGCGATTACGTTCGGCTGCGGCGCGTGGGGAACTACGACGATCTTCATGAGGCTATCGATTTGGCTTATGCGTACGCCGTAGATGTGCTTGACCGCGCGGTCGCAAATCAGCCGCTTATCCTGCACTATCTCGATGATCCCGAGGAGATCGAGGATGAGCAGCAGTTGCGCGCCGATATTCTCCTCCCTCTCGCGACGGGAGCCTGACCCTTGATAGCCACCTTATTCGCGCCTGTGCTGATTTTGTCAGTCGCAATGCCAGCTGTCGGCCATCCAGAGATACATCGGGCCCCTCAGCAAACGGACCCCCGGGCGGAGATTGCCGATCTGCAATGGCTCGAAGGGGCATGGGAAGGGGAGGGAATCAACGGAGCCCTCGCAACCGAAGTCTACTCCGCTCCGGCAGGCGGGCAAATGGTTGGCCATTTTCGCCAACTTGATACTGACGGGTCCGTACTTTTTTACGAACTCATCACCATCTCTCAGGTCGGCGATACAATCGAGTACCGGCTGAAGCATTTCGACGCAGATCTCACGGGCTGGGAAACGCAGAAGCAGGTGCGCCGCTTCCCTCTTCTTTCCAAGAACCAGGACAGCTGGCATTTCGATGGCTTGATCATCAAGCGCGAGGCGGAGGACCGTATGAGCATTACTGTTCGCGTGAGACAGGATGACGGATCGAACGAAAGGCTGCTATTCCGTTACCGCCGATTGCGCTGAGCGGACTCGCTTTCGAGGTTGCGTGCGAGTTCCAGATAAGGGACCGGATCCACATAGCGGTGTCCTTCGAACGTGGTGGCGAAATGGCGCAGCCAAGGCGTGTGTCCTGCGCCATAAACCACAAGGATCCGATCTCCCGGTTTGGCGTTCCGCATCAGTTTTGCGTAAATCGCCACATTTCTGGCGTACCATCTCGCATTCAGATGAGCTCCAGCGAGGTCTTCGCCCGTGATTATGGGCAACATGGCATCGTAATAAGCCTGACCGCCGGCGAAATCAGTGGCGTTGATCTCCAGCAAGAGATCGGCGATCGAACGGGTCCTCTGGCTTTCGCCGAAGCGTGCAACCGCACCCCCGACTTCCTCGTTCAATTCGTCCAGAATTGCCGTTTGGCCCGATTTTGCAGCTGCCGAGCGCACTTTGTCGATCGGGAAGTAATCTTCCTCTCCGGCAGCCGATTGCACATCGATCCCTAAAACATGCGCCAGCCCGAGCCTGTCTGCTATACGGTAACCTATCTGCACGATTTCATTCGGATCTTGTTGCAGCATCTCGGGAGAAAATCGTTCGTATTCGGCGACGCGATAGTCCGGCCCCGGTGCGACAGTCTCGACCATGATCTGCGTCGGCGTGAAAGCCGCCAGAGCACGCGCTACGGTGTCCAGCTCTGCTTGTCTGGTGGGGGTGAGGACGGAATCTACCTCGACATTGTGCTCGTCCAACCCGGGATTGGAGAAGTGGTAGACACCCAGGATCATTACCTGAATGTCGTTGTTGTCAGTCTGGGCATGCACGCTGCCGGAAGACAAGCCAAATAGAGAGAGTGCCACCGAATAAAAGATACGCTTCATACAGGCTCCATTCGGTGCAGAATATTATGCTGTCTCCAAGAATATAATTCTGCGGACACTAATCAAGCGTCATCGCTCGTCGTCCTTAAAATAACTACGCGTATTTCACACCTTCCGGCGACCCAAGATCAGCGCTTCGACTACGGCCGGGTCGGCCAGGGTCGAAGTATCGCCTAGCGAACCGTAATCGTCTTCAGCGATCTTGCGCAAAATGCGGCGCATGATCTTCCCGCTGCGTGTCTTGGGCAGGCTCGGGGTGAAATGAAGATGGTCGGGCGTAGCGATTGGTCCGATCTCCTTTCGCACCACCTGGCGAAGGTCGTCGCTCAGTTCTTCGGACGGCTCTTCCCCTGCAACCAGCGTCACATAGCAGTAGATGCCCTGACCCTTGATATCATGAGGAAAGCCCACGACCGCCGCCTCGCTGACCAGCGGATGCAGCACGAGTGCACTTTCGACCTCGGCAGTGCCCATGCGATGACCTGAAACATTGATCACATCGTCCACACGGCCCGTGATCCAGTAATAGCCATCCTCATCGCGGCGACAGCCGTCACCGGTGAAATACTTACGCGGATAGGTGCTGAAATATGTCTGGATGAAGCGATCATGATCGCCGTAAACGGTGCGAGCCTGGCCGGGCCAGCTGCGCGAGATGCACAGATTGCCCTGTGCTGCTCCATCGAGGACCTTGCCATCATTGTCGACCAGCTGGGGGCGCACGCCGAAGAATGGCTTGCCCGCGCTCCCCGGCTTCATGTCATGGGCTCCGGGCAAGGTTGTTATCATGATCCCGCCTGTTTCGGTCTGCCACCACGTATCGACGATCGGCGCCTCGCTGCCGCCGACATGGTCATGGTACCAGCGCCATGCTTCGGGATTTATAGGTTCTCCGACGGTGCCGAGGATCCGCAGCGATGACAGGTCGTGTTTCGCGACATATTCGGCCCCCTCGCGCATGAGGGCACGAATAGCCGTGGGGGCGGTGTAGAAGATGTTGACCTTGTGCTTTGCGCACACCGCCCAGAAGCGATCATTGTCGGGATAATTCGGCACGCCTTCGAACATCAACGCGCTCGCACCGTTCAGGAGCGGCCCGTAAACGATATAGCTATGACCCGTAATCCATCCGATATCGGCCGTGCACCAATAGATTTCGCCCGGACGATAATCGAAGACATAGCGAAAGGTGGTTTCGGTCCAGACGGCGTACCCGCCAGTCGTGTGCACCACACCTTTGGGGCTTCCGGTCGATCCTGACGTGTAGAGAATGAACAGCGGATCTTCCGCGGCCAAGGGCTCGCAGGGACAGGTGGCTTCGACGTCGGCTGACAATTCGTGATACCAGTAATCCCGTCCTTCGGTCATCGAAACACTCGTCCCGGTGTGACGCACCACCAGCACGGCCTTGGCCGGTGATTTGGTAAGTGCTTCGTCTACATTTGCCTTGAGCGGCACGTTTTTCGAGCCGCGGAGTCCTTCATCAGCGGTCACGACGTAATCGCTTCGGCAATCCTCGATCCGCCCCGCAATGGCATCAGGAGAGAAGCCGCCGAAGATGACGGAGTGAACCGCCCCGATGCGCGCGCAGGCCAGCATGGCGAAGGCGCCTTCCGGGACCATGGGCATGTAAATCGTCACCCGGTCGCCCTTTTCGACGCCCATCTTTTTCAGCGCGTTGGCCATGCGGATCACTTCTTCCTGAAGCTCTGCATAGGTAATGTGGCGGCCTTCGCCTTCGGGATCGTCGGGCTCGAAGATCAGCGCAAGCCGGTCCCCATGGCCAGCTGCAACGTGGCGATCGACAGCATTGTGGCAGATGTTTAGCTTGCCATCCTCGAACCATTTGATGTCGACCGGATCATAGCTCCAGCCAGCGATCTTCGTTGGCTTTTGCAGCCATTCCAGGCGTTCTGCCTGCTCGGCCCAGAACTCGTCACTGTGTTCGATACTGCGGGTGTACAGGCGCTCGTAATCGTCTGCATTGCAGGAGGTCTCGGCAGAGGCGGTTTGCGGCCGGCGCACCCAGCGGTTGGTGGTTACGGTATCGCTCATTTATCTCTCTCCTCCACGATAGCTGGCCGTTGTAGCGCTTCGATCTCGGCGGCAAAAGCCGCTCAATTCAAAGGTCCGGCAGATCCTGATCGGCAAAGCCCCAGCCCTTGAGCGATTTCGACTGTGCGCGGTCCAAGAGTGTCTGGGCTTCGTCGATTGAGAAGGGATGGGCAGTCTGCATCTGCTCAAGCTCGTTCCACGCCAGCGGCACGGCGACCGGTGCGCCGGACCGCGCGCGGGCGGAATAGGGCACGACGGCGGTCGACCCGCGCTGGTTGCGCAGCCAGTCGATGAAGATCTTTCCCTTGCGCTTGGCCTTGCTCATGGTGGCGGTAAATCTGTCGGGCTCCGCAAGGCTTAGCGCCTCGGCGAAGCGCCGCGAAAAATCCTTGTGCTGCGGCCAGCTGTGGCCCCGGTTCAGCGGGACGATGACGTGGACTCCCTTGCCGCCGGAGAGCATGGCGAAACTAGTGAGGCCGAGGTCCGCCAGACGGCCGCGAATATGCTGCGCGGCGCTCTTAACAGCGGCAAAGTCCAGCCCTTCGTCGGGGTCGAGATCGAAGATCATCCGGTCGGGTTTTTCGACGGCATTCGAGCGCGACGCCCAGCCGTGGAATTCGATCGTGCCCATCTGCACGCATTGCAGGATGCCGCGGGTGTCATCGACGAAAAGATAGTCTTCGTGCCCGCCGTCCTTCTCCGCGATCGCGACCGGATGGACCGCATCTCCTAGACCGCCGCTGTCATGTTTCTGGAAAAAGCACTTCTTCGCTCGGCCTTGCGGGCAGCGCACCAAGCTGATGGGACGATTGGCGACGGAAGGCAGCATGACCGGGGCGATCGCGGCGTAATAGTCGGCCAGTTCCCCCTTGGTCTGTCCGCTTTCCGGGAAAACCACGCGATCGCGGCTCGAGATTGCGACATCGCCGGCACCCCGTGCGAGAGGCTCCGGTGCCTCGGGCGTGACCGAAGCCGCCTTCTTGTCGTCACGCAGGCCGAGGAAGCTGCCGTGGCGCACGTTTCCATCCGCCGTGAATTCCGAAAACGCGATTTCCGCGACCAGCTTGGGCGTCACCCAGGTCACACCCCGCGCGCTTGCCCTGTCTGTTTCGACCGGAGGCGTCTTGCGTTCGAGCCGGCGTAATTTCTTCGCCAGCTCATCGAGATCGTCGCTGGAAAAGCCGGTGCCCACATTGCCCTTGTAAATAAGCTCGTCGCCCTCGTGCTGCGCCAGCAGGAGCGATGCGAAGGGTCGTCCTCGGGCCGAGGATTCCTTCCAGCCCACGATGACGAACTCCTGCCGCCGCGTGCATTTGACCTTCACCCATGATTTGCTCCGGCGGGACGAATAGCGGCCGTCAACCCTTTTCGAAATGATACCTTCCTGACCGGCATCGCACATGGCGCGATAGAGCTTCTCGCCGGCGCCAAGGATATGCTCCGCGACATGGATCGGGGGCTCCGCCGCCTCCAGCAATGCCTCCAGTCGCTCCTTGCGTTCGATATTGGGAAGGGCGGCGAGGTCTTCGCCCTCCAATTCGACGAGATCGAAGGCATGGAAGGCCAGAGCATCGCCGTGCCCCTGCGATCCCTTGCCGCGTTTGAGCACCTTCTGGAGCGTCGAGAAATCGGGATTGCCCTTCGCGTCGCTAGCCACGATTTCGCCGTCGATCAGACAAGGGGGCAGGCCGAGCGCTGCGATCGCGTCGACCAGCGGGCCGAACTTGTCGGTCCAGTCCTTCCCGTTACGCGTGTAGATGGCCACGGAATCGCCTTTGGCGGCGACAAGCGCGCGATAGCCATCGAACTTTATCTCATGCATCCAGCCATTACCGGCAGGCACGTCGTCGACGAGCGTTGCGAGCTGAGGCTTGCGGTATTTGGGACGCCGCGCGCTGCCTTTGGCGCCGGTCGTGGCTTTCGATGTGCGCGGCTTCCCAGATTTTCCCATCTGCGCGAGAAAAGCCTTGTCCTCTTCTCCCGCCGCGGGGCCTTCGCCATCCCTATCCGCCGCGATCTCGGCCATTGATCGGCCGGTTGAAACGCTCGTCAGCTCGCGGTGAACCAGCGTATCGCCTTCTCCTGCATATTCGTCCTGCAATTTGCGCAAGAGCCAGTTCTCGCGTTTCTCTTTCGGCTTCGGTTTCAATCGGATCAGCAACCACTCGCCCTTCATGCGCTCGCCTTCGAGCACGAAATGAAGATGGCCTTTATCGAGGTCGCTGGCGCTCTTGCCCTTGATCGGTGACCACGTGCCCCGGTCCCAAAGCATCACCGTGCCGCCGCCATATTCCTGGTTCGGAATGACGCCTTCGAAATCCGCGTAGGACAAGGGATGATCTTCGGTGCGCACCGCCAGGCGTTTGATATCCGGATCGGGCGAGGGGCCCTTAGTCACCGCCCAGCTTTTAAGCACCCCGTCCACCTCCAGCCTGAGATCCCAATGGAGCCTGGTGGCGTCGTGCTTCTGGACGATGAACAGATTGCCGCCCGAACTGCTCTGCTTTTTGCCCGCCGGTTCGGGCGTCTGCGCAAAATCGCGCTTGGTGTTGTAAACGGCGAGGGGATCGGTGCGCACCGCCACCGGGTCAGGCCGACTTCTTACGCTTGGCCGCCTTTTTGGGCTTTTCCTCGCCAACCGATTTCTTGAGCGCAGCCATCAGGTCGATCACATTACCCCCGCCGGTTTCCGGCTCGTCGACATCCTCGACGATGGCCTTTTTGCTTTTCGACTTCGCTTTCTTGTCGATCAGCTTCCTGAGCGCATCGGCATAGCGATCCTCGAACTCGCCTGCATCGAACGGAGCAGTTTTCTGCTCGATCAGCGTATTGGCGAGATCCAGCAGTTCCTTTTTGGGTTTGGTTTCCTCGATATCATCGAAAAAGGACTGTCCGGCGCGAACCTCATCGGCATAACGGAGCGTCTCGAGCAGAAGGCCCTTTCCGCAAGGCTTGATCGCGACAAGCTTTTCACTCCCCCGTACCGACAATTGCCCTAGCGCGACCTTTTTCGCCTTGCGCAGGGCTTCGCGCAGCACGACGAAAGCCTCTTCCGCCAGCTCATCCTGCGGAGCGACGTAATAGGGCTTTTCGAAGTAAAGGGGGTCGATCTCGCAGGCATCGACGAACTGGACCAGTTCCAGCGTCCGCTTGCTTTCTATTTTGACCGCTTCGATCTCTTCGTCTTCGAGAAGGACATAATTGCCCTTCGAGACTTCGTAACCGCGAATAATGTCGTCGCGATCGACCGGGCCAACGCCCTCGACCACTTTTTCATAGGAAATGCGTTTGCCGCTCGGCTCGTGGATCTGGTTGAACCGGATTTTCGCCCCGGACTTGGTTGCGGAGTATATTTCGACCGGAATCGAAACCAGCGCCAGCCTGATCTGTCCCTGCCAATATGCGCGTGCCGCCATGAACCATCCCTTCGGATAGGTAGCGTTCCGGCGCGCAATTGGTTTCCTGCAGCCTCCCGGGATCGCCTTATGTGGAAAGCGCCAGTTGGTAGAGCTTAATGGGTGAGCCGGTTGCGCATCCGGTATCGGCCATTTTCGAATTGCTCGAAATATTGGTGCACATCCGGGTGCGAAACGGGGCCGGCCAGCGAATCGCCAATCAGGTTCTGCTGGCTGACATAGGCGACGTAATCGCTTTCGTCGCTTTCCGCGAGCAGGTGGTAGAAGGGCTGATCGCGGTCGGGCCGGATCTCTTCCGGGATGGCCTGATACCATTCCTCGCTATTGGCGAAGACCGGATCGATATCGAAGATTACGCCGCGAAAATCGAACGCCTTGTGACGGACGACGTCACCGATCGCGAAGCGTGTGCGTAGACGGCTCGGCGCGTCCAGAGTGCGGCCTGCCTGTGCGGAGAAAAACGAAGATCTTTCCATGAGTTTGCAGAATATGGTCCCGGACGCGCTCAAGACAAGGCCTTGGCCGGGCTCGTCCCCCGAATTCGTAAGACAAAGGGCTTGGCAAGGCGATGGGACGGGGTTAAGGGGCGCGCTCGCTTCGACCCGGGTCGCATGACCCCGAAAGCGCACCCGATTTGCGGAGAGGTGGCAGAGTGGTCGAATGCGCCGCACTCGAAATGCGGTATACGGGCAACCGTATCGAGGGTTCGAATCCCTCCCTCTCCGCCATCAATCCTCTGAAATCACGCGCATTTAACCTATGGCATCGACCGCCCTCCAGCGCTGCGCATGCTTGGTAAGACGGCGTCTGAACCATGCCGCTGCTGCTCCCGATGTCGCAAATGACGGTGGCGGCCCAAGATGTGCCCAGCCAATGGCCGGTATGCTTTTGGCGCAAGCCTTCTCGGGGTAACTCGTTTCAGTTTTCAATCGTCGGGCGATTTGCGGGCGATGAGTGCGAGCAGCGCGAAGCTGGCAAGCCAGTGTTCTCCGGCGTAGTCGCCCGCTATGTGTTCGCTTCCACTGGCCAGGTGTAGATTGCCGCGTTGCATGACCTGCTCTCTCACGGGGTGCGGGCCCAGCGCTTCCGCTATGGAGTAGAGGCACCATGACCGGCTGAGGTTGAGCCCGTCGAGATGGGCGATTTTGCCGTCGCTGCGATCGCTGACGGTAGCGGGCCAACATTCATTCCCGAGCCAGCCATTGTTTATCACGAGCGCCTCGAGCCAAGGTGCGAACTGGCTGTTTGGCATCACCCGGCTCATCAGAAGTGCAGCGCTCAGAACAGGCGACAGGAATTCATCGCCACCAGGCTCCCAGCCTGCGTAGTCCTTTTTCGCAGCAAAGGCGGCGAGCGACCATTCGTCGATTGTCGCCAGCAATTTGGGATCGTGCGTCTCGGCCCACTGGCGGGCAAGGACCAGTGCGAAAGCCGTATTGAAATGCGTTCCGACAGTGATCGGATAGGTAAGGATCCGCAGATAATCACCCAGCCGCTCGGCAAAAGCGCGGGCGAGCGGTTCCAGCCTCCTGGCCCAGTCGGCATCTTCATGCCGCTCCGCTTCCTCGTGGAGATAGAGCAGCCAGGCCCAGCCATAGGGCCGCTCGAACCCACGGGACTCCGGCCTTTCCAGATAAGCGAGCTCGGCGGAGAGCTTGGCGTCGGTGAACGTCGCGTCTGCAAGCGCCGCTATATCGCGTGCTTCCGGGGTGTTGGAATAAAGCCGCTTCACCGTCAGCAGCGTCCACCACCCATGGACGCAGCTATGCCAATCGAAGCTGCCGAAGAATACCGGATGCAGTTTGCGGGGAGGGAGCACATCGGCATCGCTCACCATCACATGATCGAGCTTGTGCGGATATTCCTTCCCGACATGTCCAAGCGCGATTCTGGCGAAGGTCCGGGCGTTATCTTCGGTCAGTTCCATAGCAAGAAGCCCGCGATATAAATGATTGCGATATTGCAGATGAGGAGCGGAACAGCCGTCCCGACCTGCTGACGGATCACGGCGTTCTGGTCTTTCAGTTCCAGCAGTGCGGCTGGCACGATGTTGAAATTGGCGGCCATGGGGGTCAGCAAAGTACCGCAGAAACCGGCCAGCATTCCCACCGCGCCGATTACAGCGGGATTGCCATCATAGGTCTCGATCAACAGTGGGATTCCAATCGCCGCCGCCATCACGGGAAAGGCCGCGAAGGCATTGCCCATGATTATGGTGAAAAGCGCCATGCCCAAGGCGAAGACTATGACGGTTAGAAGCACGTTTCCTTCCGGAATGACCTGGCCCGCCACACCGCCGATAATCTCGCCGACGCCAGCGAGCGCGAATACCGCGCCCAATGCCGCAAGCATTTGCGGGAGTATTGCTGCCCAACCAATGGAATCGAGCAGGCGGCGTCCTTCCTCGGCAGGCGCCATCAGCGGCGGCCGCAGCCACAGGATGGCAACGATCAGCGCCACGATCACGCCCACCCCGAAGAGGATCAGCGTTTCTCGCCGTGGTTCGAAAAGGCCCGTCTCGCTCAGAGGGGTGTAATTGTAGAGAAGCGTGCCCGCCACGGCCGTCAGCGGGACGATCAGCGCGGGTATGAAGAGCCTGTTGCCAAGCCGTTCGGCATATTCGGAGCGCCGCTCAACATTTGTTGTTTCAGGATCGCTCCGCCTGAGGCCTCCGATTCCTGCAATTCCGACCAAGGCAAGGACAAGCACTCCATTGGCGAAATCGCTGAGATGGCTGCCGAAGAAGAAGCTGGCCGACAAGAGGCCCCAGAAAGCGGCATTACCGTACTTCAGGTCGCGCAGGCTGAGTAGCGACCAGATCGCGAAGAATGCTCCTGCCAGAATGTAGAGCCATTCGTAGGTGATCATGCCCGGCCCCTTCCAAGCTTGCGATCGAGTGCGCGGATTCGCCAGGAATGAATGATGAAAGCGCAAATCGCGGTCGGGATCGCCCAGACCGACAGCTGCAGCGGGGTCAGCGGATAACCATAGCTCTCGAAGACTCCCTGGATCAGCAAGATCGAGGCGATGGCGAAGAATATGTCCTCGCCGAAGAACAGGCCGACATTGTCTGTGGCGGCGGACATCGCAAGCACCTTCTCGCGGTCTTCATCGGCCAGAGTGCCGTGCGACTTTTCCGCCGCAGCTTCGGCCATCGGGGCAACAAGCGGGCGCACAGCCTGCGGGTGCCCGCCGATATCCTTCATCCCCAGGGCCGCCGTCAATTGGCGGAACAGGAGGTAAATGGTCAGTAGCTTGCCCATGGTCGCTCCGCGCACGCTTTCGATCACGCCGCGCGCACGTTGCTGCAGCCCGTAGCGCTCGAGCAGGCCGATCACCGGCAGGATGATCCAGGTGACGGAGATATAGCGATTGTCATTGAAGGCCTGTCCGAGCGCCTCGATCACTGCGACGAGGTCGAGCCCCGCCAGGAGCCCGGTCGCCAGGGCGGCGACTACCACGACCAGCAGCGGGTTGAACCGCAGCGCGAAGCCAATGACGACCAGCGCGATGCCCAGCAGGGGCCAGTAGTTCATTCCTATTCCTCTCCGAAACCGCCGCCGCCGGGCGTCAGGATCACGAACGTGTCACCCGGCTCCATGTCCCGGTGGCCGGTGGCGCCGAGGTCCTCCCGGCTGCCGTCTTTGCGTTCGACCCAGTTCCTGCCCGGCTGCGCATCGCCACCGCAGCTGATCCCGCGCGGCGGAATTTCGCGGCGGTTGGCCAGCATGTTGGCGCGCATCGGTTCGAGGAAGGTCAGGCGCCGCTCTACCCCGTCACCACCGCAATGGTGTCCTGAGCCGCCCGAACCGCGTCTGATCGCGAATGCCTCCAGCCGCACGGGCAGGCGGGTTTCGAGTATCTCCGGATCCGTCAGGCGGCTGTTGGTCATATGCGTCTGGACCGCGCTGGTCCCGTCGTGGTCCGGGCCCGCGCCTGACCCGCCGCAGATCGTTTCGTAATACTGGTGATCTTCATTGCCGAAGGTGAAGTTGTTCATCGTCCCCTGACTGGGCGCGAGGCGACCGGTCGCAGCGAACAGCGTGTCGGTGACGACCTGACTGGTCTCGACATTGCCGGCAACCACGGCCGCCCCCGGAAGGGGATTGAGCATGGACCCTTCCGGCACGACCAGCTCGACAGGGCGCAGGCAACCGTCATTCATCGGGATCTGGTCGTCGATCAGGGTGCGCAGGACATAAAGAGCGGCGGCGCGGGTGATCGAGCGCGGCGCGTTGAAATTGTCGCCAAGCTGATCGCTCGTGCCGGTGAAATCGAACACCGCGGACCGGGATTCGGGGTCGATCCGGATGGCGACCTTCACGATCGCGCCATTGTCCATTTCATAGGCAAATGATCCATCTTCTAGTTGGTCGAGCAGGCGGCGTACGCTTTCCTCTGCATTGGCCAGGACATGGGACATATAGGCCGCCACAACCTCCGGCCCCTGATCCCGTGCAGCGCCCTGCAAAAGTTCGGCGCCCCGGGTGCAGGCCGCCAGCTGGGCGCGCAGGTCCGAGAGATTGCGCGCCGGATTACGCGCCGGATATCTGGCATCCGTCAGCGCGGTCAGCACGGCATCTTCGCGGAAGGTCCCTTCATCCACCATAAGGAGGTTGTCGATCATGACGCCCTCTTCCTCGATGGTCCTGCTTTCGGGCGGCATGGAGCCGGGGGCTATCCCGCCGATATCGGCATGATGGCCCCGCGCGGCGACGAAGGCCTGCGGCTCTGCGCTGCTCTCGTCATGAAAAACGGGCACGATCACCGTGATGTCGGGCAGGTGGGTGCCACCGCGATAGGGATCGTTGAGCACATAGGCATCGCCGCGCCTGAAACCGCGCCCGTCGCGTGCCTGCCCGCGCCGTTCGATCACGCGGGCGATGCTGTCCCCCATGCTTCCAAGATGCACGGGAATGTGGGGCGCATTGGCGATGAGGCTGCCCTCGGCATCGAACAGCGCACAGGAAAAGTCGAGCCTTTCCTTGATGTTGACCGAAGTGGCGGTGGACTGGAGCACGACGCCCATCTCCTCCGCGATCGCCATGAACAGATTGTTGAAAATCTCCAGCCTTACCGGATCGACTTCGGTGCCTACGGCGCTGTCCCGTTCAAGCGCCTCCGCCCGGGTTAGCACCAGTGTGCCTTCTGCGGCGAGGCGCGCGGTCCAGCCTTGCTCGACCACGGTGGTGGAGCCCGGATCGACGATCAGCGCAGGGCCGGGGACATCCTGGTCTTGAGCCATGCTCGCGCGCGTCATGGTGACCCAACTGCCGGTCGCATCGCCGGCAGTAGGAACGGGCGTCGCCGTTGCTTCCGCAAGGCCGCCGGAGACACCGCTTGCTTCCACGCTGAGCGCTTCCAGCATGATCGGTGCATTGGCATCGGAATAGCCGAAGCGCTGCCGGTGTAGCAGGCGAAAGGCCGCGTCCATTTCGGCCATATCGGCAATGTCGATGGTCAGCATGGAATCGCTGCCCTGGAACCGCAGTCGGGCACGGCTGACGAGATTGATGGCGTCGCTACCGATCCCTTGCGCGGTCAGCGCTTCCTTCGCTTCCGCTTCCAGCGCGGCGAGCGCGTCGCTGAAATCATCGGCCAGCGGTTTGACGAGGCTGACTTCCCGGATTGCCTTTATCGGGGCGAGGCCGATCCCGAATGCCGACAGGATGCCTGCCAGGGGATGGACCAGCACGGTCTCGATGCCCAGTTCATCGGCCACCTTGCATGCATGCTGGCCGCCCGCTCCGCCGAAACAGGCGAGCGCATAGGTCGTCACGTCGTGCCCGCGGGCGACGCTGATCTTGCGGATTGCATTGGCCATGTTGTCAACCGCGATGGCGAGGAAGCCTTCTGCAATATCTTCAAGCGGCTTGGGCTCGGGGAGGGCAGCCGCGACTTCCTCCAGCCGTCCGCGGGCACCAGCGGGGTCCAGCGGCTCGTCTCCGTCAGGCCCGAAAACGGCAGGAAAGAATGCAGGATCGATGCGCCCGAGAAAGAGGTTGCAGTCGGTCACTGTCAGCGGCCCGCCCTTGCGGTAGCAGGCCGGTCCGGGATCGGCACCGGCGCTTTCCGGTCCGACGCGGAAGCGCGCGCCGTCGAAGCTGCAGATCGAGCCGCCGCCCGCCGCCACCGTGTGGATCTGCATCATCGGTGCCGCCACGCGAACGCCGGCCACCACGCTGTCGCCGGTGAGTTCGTATTCCCCGGCATGATGGGCGACGTCGGTGCTGGTCCCGCCCATATCGAAACCGATCAGTTTGGAATGGCCGAGCGGCTGGGCCGCAGCGACCATGCCGACCACACCTCCTGCAGGGCCGGACAGGATGGCGTCCTTGCCGCGGAACGCACCCACTTCGGCAAGCCCGCCGTTCGACTGCATGAAGCGCAGCCGGTCCGCATCGGGCAGGGCGGCACGCAGATTGTCGGTGTAGCGATCGAGAACGGGTGAAAGATAGGCATCGACGACCGTCGTGTCCCCTCGCGGGATGAGTTTGATGAGCGGCGCAACCTCGTGGCTGACGCTGATCTGGGAAAAACCGGCTTCGCGCGCCAGGCCGGCGAGCCTTTCTTCGTGGTCGCGATGTTTCCAGCCGTGCATCAAAACTATGGCGAGTGCGTCGTAGCCCGTTTCTCGCAGCTTTTGGAAGTCGGCGCGCGCGGCGCTCTCGTCGAGCGGCACGAGCACGTCGCCGTCGACCCCGACCCGTTCGGTGATTTCGACTACTGCCGACGGCAATTGCTCGGGCAGCACGATGTGGCGGGCGAAGATGTCGGGCCGCGCCTGGCTACCGATCCTCAACGCATCGCCAAACCCTCTGGTGATCGCAAGAGCCAGCCGTTCTCCCTTGCGTTCGAGCAGCGCGTTCGTGGCCACCGTCGTGCCGATACGCAGTTCGGCGATGGGGCCTTCGCCATGCTCGGCCATCAGGCGCCGCACAGCCTCGCTTGCTGCGTCGGTGTAGTGGCCGGGACTTTCACTGAGAAGCTTGTCGGTAACAAGCCGGCCATCGGGCGTGGTGGCCACGACATCCGTAAATGTTCCCCCGCGATCGATAGCGAATTTCCATGCGGGTGCCTGACCGGTGCGTTTCATCGCTTGGACATTGCACGCAGGCAAAAGGAATTCAAATGCTTCGGGCCGTGGTCTCGGATGACGTGCAAATGGCACGCGGCGGAGCAAACGGATATTGCAATAGGGCTGCTCGCCGACTGCGGTCTTGCCGAATGGCAGCCTTTCAGGCTAGCGAACGCTCATCCGCAGCAGGACTGGGGGTCAAAGCAGGCTCGAGCTGCGGGACTGGCTTGCAATTGCCTGCGCAACTTCGTCCGAAAGCTGGACCAGCCTCGTCTTCCCGTTGAGGCTGTCGAAGCCCACGAATATCTCCCGCTGCCCCGGCATGACAGACAGTTTCCCGGACAAAGCGCAATCGCCCAGTGCATTGGCTTCGATTACAATGTCCACTGTTGCACGGCCCTTGGGCGGTAGCAGGACCCTCGTGAAGCCAGACAGGCGCCGCGGGCTTTCCCTCTCCATCTCTGACGGGGTCCGCACATAGAGTTGAACCAATTGTTCCGCCTCAGTTTCGCTGCGGTTTGAAACCTCGACACTCACCGCGATACGCGCCCCGGAAATCTGAACCTTCACATCCTGCAAATCGAATTGCGCATAGGAAAGGCCATGGCCGAACGGGAGCCCCCCTTGCGTTTCGGTAGCAGGAAGCGGAATTGGCAACCGTCCGACTGGAAAGGCTTCTCCAGTCAGCAGTTCGGCAATCGCGTGGCCGCTCATCGTGCCGAGCTGCCCGGCGTGCAATACGCACGGCAATGGGACTCCATCGATGAGGGGATCGATCGGAACCGGGCCGATCGTCACAAGCACGAGCCGGGGATTTGCAGTCAGCAGGTGCCTCAGCAATGCCTCGCTCGCTTCGCCCAGCGTTTGCTCACCGGCGAGCGACGGTATGAAAATGACCGTCGATGCGCGGCGAGCGGCATCGCAAGCCATCGATATCGCCATGGTGTCTGCAGCGATGAGGGCGTCGGGCCGTTCTTCGGAACCGCGCAGCGCCAGACCCGACACGAAGCGATGCGGCACGCCAAGCCGTTCGAAACCGTCGATCACGCTCGTCGCTATGCCCTCTCCGGCGACGGGGATTTTGCGATCCTGTGCCGCGCTTCCCACCACAAGGATGCCGCCCGGTTCCATGTCGAGCGGGAGCAGCCCAGCGCTGTTACGCAGGAGTATGGGGCAGCGTTTCGCGCATTCCAGGGCGGTCTCGCAATTGAGTGTCGGCGTCGCGCTGCTTCCATTGGTGCCGCTCGGCCGCGGTGCATGGATCACGCTGAGCAATCCGAGCCTGAATTTCGCCCGCAGCAGGCGGCGGGCTGCTTCATCGAGTCCCCGTTGCGGGAGATTGTTACTTTCGATCGCAGCATAGAGCATATCGAAACTGATGGTGTTCCAGCGAGCGGCGCTGTTGCCATGCGAGATAGTCCGGCTGAGAGCGTCTCCCAGCGGGAGGATCAGGCCATCATAGGCGCCAGGCCTCCGAAGAAATTCCACCAGGGGAGCGTAGTCGTCTCGCGCGAGCGTATCCTCGCCATCGAAAGCTAAAGCGCCTACGCGCGCTTTTGAAAAGATTGCCGTGACGAGCCGCATCAGATCCTTGGCATCGCCGTCCGAGCCCAGCGAATGCCGGGACAGTTCGAGGCAGGCAAGGAGAGATGCGTCCCCCCTCCGGTCGGGCGATTGAAGCCCGGCGATGCGGGCGATGGCGATTTCGGCAGCCAGGTACACATCCGAACCGCTGCTCGATCCAGGCTCCTCGTGCCCGGCTGCAAGTTCGATCGTGGGGCCGAGCGACCAATTGATCCCGTAGCTCCTGGCTTCGGATGCCTTCACCTTCTCCGCATTCTCGATCGCTTCCAGATCCCAGCTCGCAGCCATGGTGAGGGGCGCGGGAAAGTCCGTATCGAGCCCGTGGTCGGTGCTTCCCGGAAAAAAGAGCGGAATGCCGAGGCGGCTTTCGTTCTGGGCCAGATCCTGGAGACGGCTCGCAGTGTCGAAATCCGAGATTCCGGTCACGGTGCCGACGCGGCCCTTGGTTATCTCGTATTCGAGTGCCTGGATCGCCGAGCGGTCATCGGCGGGCGGCATGGGCTGGACGACCAGCTGCCCCGCCTTCTCTCGCGGGGTCATCAATGCGAGCAGGTCGGCGACCACGCGTTCGCATTCGACTTCAGTGCTTCGCCACGTCACGCTCCACTCTCCCGGGGCCGGTTCGAACCTGTCGGTGGACGCGAGCGCCGGGTGCGTCATGCCCCCAAACCCGCTCCTACCTCGTTTCATTCTTGTTTTTGTTGATGTCCTGCACGCATCGGCGCCCGATCAGACGCACCATGCGGCCGGAAAAATGAAAATCAAGTAAGCAAATTCTTTTTTAGAGCGACCTAATGGCGGAGGCCGATTTAAATCGGCCAATTTACAGATATAAAAATATCTTTATATGTGCGCTGCGATGCGTACCGAAACGATCTTTCGTGCTCTGGCCGACCCCACGCGTTTGCGAATAATGCGCCTGCTCGGGTCGATGGAGCTTGCGGTTGGCGAAGTCGCGCAGGTGCTGGGGCAAAGTCAGCCTCGCGCCTCGCGTCATGTCGGTATCCTGTGCGATGCCGGCCTGGCAGAGCGCCGCCGTGAGGGGAGCTGGATTTTCCTGCGCGCCGCCAGCGATTCGCGCGGCGATCCGGCGATCCGGTCGGAATTGGCGCGATTGCTCGCGCTGCTGGAAAGCAACGACAGCGCGTTTGGCGAGCAATGCGAGGCGGATCGCCAGAAGCTCGCCGACATTCGCGACGCCCGTCAGGCCGAGGCGCAGGAGTATTTCGCCGAGCACGCGCATGACTGGGACGAGGTCCGCCGCCTTCATTCGTCGGACGAGCAGATCGAACAGGCGCTAGCTAAGGCCTTGGGAGACATCTCGCTCGGACGGGTTCTCGATATCGGAACCGGAACCGGCCGAATGGCGGAACTGTTCGCCGAAAAGGCGGACCATATCGTGGCGCTGGACAAGAGCCTCGCCATGCTTCGGGTGGCCCGCGCCAAGCTGCAGCATCTGCCGACCGAGCGCGTGGAGCTGGTCCAGGGCGACTTCACCAGTCTGCCTTTCGCGGCGGCGCGGTTCGATACGGTCCTCTTCCACCAGGTCCTCCATTTCGCGGACAGCCCAGCGGCCGCGCTCGCCGAAGCCGCGCGCGTGACCCGCAGCGGCGGCCGCATCGCCATCGTCGATTTCGCCGCTCACCAGCGCGAGGAGCTGCGCGAAAAATACGCCCACGCCAGGCTCGGCTTCGCCGACGCCCATATGAATGACCTTCTTGAAGAATCGGACTTCGAACCCCGTCCTCCTGTCTCTCTCGATGATGGGGAGATCGGGATCAAGATCTGGGTCGCCGAGCGCCGGCCGCACGCTGAAAGGATGACGGGATGAGTCCCACACTGGATCAGATGCGCGAGGCACAGCGCGCGCTTGAAACCCCGCTTTTCTCCGGCTTGGCCGGAGACATCGAGGTCAGCTTCGAATTCTTCCCTCCCAAGACGGAAAAGATGGGCGAGACGCTTTGGCAGAGCGTCAAGACGCTCGAGCCGCTCGACCCACGTTTCATCTCGGTAACCTATGGCGCAGGCGGATCCACGCGAGAACGGACCCACGAAGCGGTCCGCCGTATCGTGAGCGAAACGAAAGTCCCGGCGGCGGCACACCTTACCTGCGTAAGGGCAACGCGCGAGGAAGTGGACCAAGTGGCCCGCGAGTATTGGAATGAGGGTGTGCGCCACATCGTCGCACTGCGCGGAGACGCGCCTGATGGCGCGGAGGGCTATTCACCCCATCCGAATGGCTACGAGAACGCCGCCGATCTCATCGCTGGCCTCAAGCGCATCGCCGATTTCGAAATCTCGGTGGCTGCCTATCCCGAGGTTCATCCCGACTCGACAGATCGCCAGGCAGATCTCGACAATCTCAAGCGCAAGTTCGACGCCGGAGCGACCCGCGCCATCACTCAGTTCTTCTTCGAACCGGAGTGCTTCTTCGATTTCAGGGACAAGGCGGCCTCGGCGGGGATCGAGGGCGAAATCGTACCGGGTATCATGCCGGTCCTGAGCTTTGCCGCCGTGCAACGCATGAGCGGATTGTGCGGGACAGCAATTCCCGAATGGATGGAAGGCCTCTTCGACGGCCTCGACGATCGGCCCGAAGCGCGCCAACTGGTTAGCGCAACTATTGCCGCGGAGATGTGCCGGCGGCTTTATGCTGGCGGAGTGCGGCAATTCCACTTCTACACGCTGAACCGCGCCGAGCTGAGCTACGCTATCTGCCATATGCTCGGTGTGCGCCCGCAAGGGGAAAAGGCATGACGTCGGTTCGCGAAGTCTTCCTTCAGGAGTCCTCCAAGCGCATCCTGATCGTAGACGGTGCATTCGGCACTGAAATCCAGAACTGGAAGCTGTCCGAAGAAGACTACGCCGGGTCCCTAGGTCTCGCGAAGGATCAGAAAGGCAATAACGACATTTTGGCTCTGACCAAGCCGGAAGTGCCTGAGTCTATCCACCGCGCTTATTTCGCTGCAGGAGCGGATATTGCCGAGACGAATACCTTCTCGGCGAACCGCATCAGTCAGGCGGACTATGCCGCCGAACATCTTGTCCGCGAGATCAATATCGAAAGCGCCGGCCTTGCGCGTCGGATTGCGGACGAATTTGTCGCGAAAGACGGCCGGCCAAGGTTTGTCGCCGGGGCGATTGGTCCCACGAATAAAACACTGTCACTTTCGCCCGACGTCAGCGACCCCGGATTCCGTGAGGTTGATTGGGATGAATTGGTGGATGTCTACCGCGAGCAGGCCGAGGCGCTGGTCGAGGGTGGGGCCGACTTCATTCTGATCGAAACCATTTTCGATACGCTGAATGCCAAGGCTGGTGTCATGGCAGTCCGGCAGGTGGAGCGTGACCTTGGCCGCGAGGTGCCAATCATGCTGTCGATGACGCTGACCGATCTATCGGGGCGCAACCTTTCCGGCCACACTGTCGAGGCGTTCTGGCATGCCGTCCGCCACGCGCGGCCGCTTACAGTCGGTCTGAATTGCTCTTTCGGCGCGACGCAGCTGCGCCCCCACGTGCGCACGCTGAGCGCGATCGCTGATTGCCCGATCATGGTCTATCCCAATGCCGGCCTTCCCAACGAACTCGGCGAATACGACGAAATGCCGCTGGAAACCGCCGCCTTCGTGCATGAATGGGCCGATCAAGGCCAGGTGAATGTACTGGGCGGGTGTTGCGGCTCGACGCCGGCTCATATTGCGGCGATTGCGGATGCTGTTGCAGAACTCCCGCCACGGCAAATTCCGTCGCCTCCCATCGTAACCCGTCTCGCCGGTCTCGAGCCGTTCGAGATGGCCGTCTGATTTGCTGGAACGACTTCGTGTCTGATGTTTCTTCTTCCCGCTTCGTCAACATTGGCGAACGCACCAATGTTACCGGATCTGCGCGCTTCAAGAAGCTGATCATGGCTGGAGACTATCCTGCTGCGGTCGAAGTAGCGCGACAACAGGTCGAAAACGGCGCTCAGGTGGTCGATGTCAACATGGACGAAGGCCTGCTGGATGCGGTCGAAGCCATGACGACCTTTCTCAAGCTGATTGCCGCAGAGCCAGATATCGCCCGTGTCCCCATCATGATTGACAGCTCGAAATGGGAAGTCATCGAAGCGGGCTTAAAATGTGTTAGCGGCAAGCCGATCGTCAATTCCATCAGCATGAAGGAAGGGGAGCAGCAATTCCTCCACCACTCGCGCAAATGCATGGATTACGGCGCTGCGGCGGTCGTCATGGCCTTCGACGAGAAGGGCCAGGCCGATACCAAGGAACGTAAGGTCGAAATTTGCAAGCGGGCTTATGATCTGCTGGTGGCCGATGGCTTCCCTCCTGAGGACATCATTTTCGATCCCAATATCTTCGCGGTAGCGACCGGAATAGAAGAGCATAATCGCTATGGCCTGGATTTTATCGAGGCGGTCGCCGAATTGCGCGAGCTGTGCCCGCACGCGCATTATTCGGGGGGGCTGTCGAACCTGTCGTTCAGTTTCCGTGGCAACGAGCCCGTGCGCCGGGCGATGCATTCCGTTTTCCTATATCACGCGATTCCGGTCGGGCTCGACATGGCTATCGTCAACGCCGGCCAGCTGGACGTTTACGACCAGATTGATCCCGACCTTCGCGAGGCCTGCGAGGATGTGATCCTCAACCGCCCCGCCCGCACCGAAGGCGAAAGCCCAACCGAGCGTTTGATCGCCTTGGCGGAAACCTATCGCGGCACCCATGTCCGGGCCGAAAAGGAAGCCGCTGAATGGCGCGGCTGGGATGTCATCAAACGTCTCGAACATGCGTTGGTGAAAGGTATCGATGCGCATATCGTCGATGACACCGAAGAGGCGCGGCAAACCATTTTCGAGCGAGGCGGCCGTCCGATCGAGGTTATCGAGGGCCCGCTGATGGACGGGATGAATGTGGTCGGCGACTTGTTCGGGTCAGGGAAGATGTTCCTGCCACAGGTGGTGAAATCCGCTCGCGTCATGAAAAAAGCCGTCGCGCATCTCATCCCCTTCATCGAAGCAGAAAAAGAAGAGGGGGCGAAGGCCAAGGGCAAGATCATCATGGCGACGGTCAAGGGCGATGTGCATGATATCGGCAAGAACATCGTTGGCGTCGTGCTTCAGTGCAACGGGTACGAGGTAATCGATCTCGGGGTCATGGTTCCGTGGTCGACCATTCTCGAAGCGGCGAATGAGAATGATGCCGACATGATCGGACTTTCGGGACTAATCACGCCTTCTCTGGATGAGATGGTGACCGTGGCCGAGGAGATGAGCCGCGCCCAGATGACCATGCCGCTCCTGATCGGCGGCGCGACGACGAGCAAGGTTCATACCGCCTTGCGCATCGATCCCGTTTATGGTGGCCCGGTAATCCATGTCCTGGACGCCAGTCGGGCTGTCGGAGTGGCGAGCAAGCTGCTCTCCGATACTCAGCGCGATAGCTATGTCGACGAAGTCGCCAACGATTACGAAAACGTGCGCGAGAAGCGGGCGGGCCGAGGCCAGAGCAAGCTGCTTCCGTTGGGGGATGCGCGCGCCAATGGCGCGAAAATCGATTTCAGTGAAAAGCCTGCCGATCCGGTTAAGCCGGGGCTGCACGTCTTTGATGACTGGTCACTAGCCGAATTGCGGGAATATATCGATTGGACGCCCTTTTTCCGCGCTTGGGAATTGCATGGGAATTTCCCGGCAATCCTTGACGACGAAATAGTCGGCGAAAGCGCACGCAGCCTCTGGGAGGATGCCCAGGCTATGCTGGACCAGATTATCGACAAGAAATGGCTCACCGCCCGGGGCGTTGCCGGCCTCTGGCCGTGCTACCGCGACGGTGACGATATTTTGGTCCACCATCGTCACGTCCAGGATCGCGTCAGCAAGGATGGCGGGCATTTCCCCGACGCGCCTATACCCGATCTCGACCGGACCAACGAGGAAAGCACTCGGTTGCCGATGTTGAGGCAGCAGGTTCACAAAAGCCGGGATCGGGCCAATTTCTGTCTGACGGATTTCATCGATCCATCGGGCGACTGGATCGGCGGATTCGCGGTAGGAATTCATGGTATCGATGAGCCCTCGGCGCGCTTCAAAGCCGCCAATGACGACTATTCGGACATCATGCTGAAAGCTTTGGCAGACCGCTTCGCCGAAGCTTTTGCCGAACGGTTGCATCAGCACGTCAGGATGGATCTGTGGGGTTACGCGCCGGACGAACAGTTCACCAACGAAGCGCTCATCAAGGAAGAGTATCGGGGTATCCGTCCGGCCCCCGGATATCCCGCATGCCCGGACCACAGCCTCAAACCCCTCCTGTTCGAGATGCTCAATGCTGAGGAGCACACAGGTCTGGTTCTGACCGAGAGCTTCGCCATGTTGCCTACCGCGGCGGTAAGCGGGTTTTATTTCGGTCATCCGGACAGTTCCTATTTCGGGGTCGCGACTGTCGGGCGAGATCAGCTTGAAGATTATGCGCTTCGCCGCGGTGTCGATATGGCGACAGCCGAACGATGGCTGCGCCCGAACCTCGATTGAACGCTTGGCCGGCAGGGCGCTTAGTCCTGGTTGGTGGGAGCGTCCTTCTCCTCGCCTATGCTGCGCTTTGGATGACCGTGAGCTACAATTCCGAGCTTCTGTCCACGCTCTGGTTTCTGCCCGGCATCGGGGTGATCGGGGCAATCATCGCCAATACATCGGGTACCGGGGGTGGGGTTGTCTTCGTTCCCGTTTTCAACGCGCTCCGGGAGCTTGGCGAGCTTGATCTGCAGCCGCTGCAGATCGTCGGCATATCGATGTGCATACAGAGTTTCGGCATGACCATGGGCGCTTTGCGATGGACCGACCGGCTGTATCATCAGCCGCTCCCGGATGAACTGCACGCCAAGGTGCGGGTCCGCGATTTCTTTGCTGTATGCCTGGCAGTACTGGCGCTTTCGCTCCCGGCCATGCTCGTTACTCAACGATGGGCCCAGCTCGACCAGCATGCTGTTCTTACCGCCTACAAGCTTTTCTCGATCCTTCTCGGCTTGGCTCTCATCGCCTCGACCTGGACCTTCAATTTCAAACGCGGCGAGAAAGACCGGCTTGAGCGAGCTGATCTTGCAGTAGTCCTCTTGCTCGCCATTCCGGGGGGAATCCTTACTGCGCTGTTCTCGGTCGGTATCGGCGAACTCGTCGCTCTTTACCTTTTCATCCGCCATTATCCCGTGCTCCTGTGCACGGGCGCGGCATGCGTGATCTCTGCCGTCAGCGTCATCGCCGGATCACTGTGGCACGTTCAGGCCGGATCGGTTCCATGGGAGGTGGTGTTGCTCGCAGTACCCGGGGCCATACTCGGAGGCTTCCTGGCTCGCCCAATCGCCCTGTGGCTGGGCGCTCGCCGCCTGAAAACATTGGATGGCGGCTGGATCGTCGCCTCGGCGCTCTATTTGCTGTGGCTGAACGCGAATTGAGCCAATTGGCCAATTGACCACGCGCACAGTATCGCGCAGGGCGTATCTGTCGGCTTCAGGAGCGATTCTGAGCAGGCACGCACGGGAGAGTCCTTGCGGGTTTGCGCCCGTATGGCGCCGAAGGAGCAACCGCCCCGGAAACTCTCAGGCCCACGGACCGTGCGCTGCCATCGACACTCTGGAAAGCGCCGCCACATCTGTGGCGGCCACCGAAGGGGTAAGCGCACCCGATCGTGCGCCAGTCTCTCAGGTTTCCCGACAGAGGGGGCATGGGTTGGTTTGGCGGACCGGATGGTGCGCTCCCATGCTTGCGAAGGACGGGATTTGAGCGACGAAAACGAAACCATCGACGAGATGCAGACGCTGCCGCTGGATAGCTGGCATCGGCGCAAGGGCGCGCGCATGGTGCCCTTTGCAGGCTATGAGATGCCGATCCAGTATGAAGGCATCGTGGTAGAGCACAACTGGACGAGGGACCAGGCGGGCCTGTTCGACGTGAGTCACATGGGCCAGTTGATGGTGACTGGCGAGAAAGCGGCAGAGGAGTTGGAGAAGCTGCTCCCCGGCGCCATCGCCTCACTCAAGCCCGGACGGACGCGCTACTCGCTGCTGATGGCTGAAAACGGTGGTATTCTGGATGATCTGATGGTCACCAATGCGACCCCGTGGATCGAGGGGGATGAAGAGGAGGGCACCGAAGGTCATTGGGGCCAGGCTGCCTATTATCTCGTCGTCAACGGGGCGATGAAATGGGACGACATCGCGCACCTTCGTGAACATCTCGACGACGATGTTACTCTGACCCACATGGACGATCGCGCCCTGCTTGCGCTTCAGGGACCGAATGCTGCAACCGCACTCAACCGCGTCATGCGCAATGTCATCGACGACATGGTTTTCATGGACTCCGTCGTTCACGATTTCGGTGAATGGCCGCTGCGGATTACGCGATCGGGCTATACCGGTGAGGATGGCTTCGAAATTTCGGTGCCCGCAGAATTTGCGGAAAGCCTTGCCGATCGGCTCTGCGCCGAAATCGAAGTCCGTCCGATCGGACTCGGTGCGCGTGACAGCCTGCGCCTGGAAGCCGGTCTACCCCTCTACGGGCACGATATTACGGAAAACACCGACCCGGTTGCCGCCGATCTTGGGTTCGCATTGACCAAGAAGCGCCGCGAGGAAGGTGGCTGGATGGGCCACGAAGCGGTCGCCAAGGTTCTTGCCAATGGCCCTGCGCAAAAGCGCGTGGGCCTGCAAATCGAAGGCCGGATGCCAGCCCGTGAAGGTGTGTTGGTCTATCTCGGCGATAAGCAAGTTGGCCGTGTTACGAGCGGAGGGTTTTCGCCTACACTCGAACGACCGATCGCCATGGCTTACATCGATATCGCACTCGCCGAAGAGGGAGCCGACCTCGAGGTAGAAGTGCGCAAGAAGAGATTGCCCGCGAAGGTCGCGAAGATGCCCTTCGTTCCCCACCGCTATCACAGAGGAAAGTGAGAGAGATGGCCCGCTATTTTACTGACGAACATGAATGGATTGACCTCGAAGGCGAAACCGCGACGGTCGGTATTACCGATTTCGCGCAAGGCCAACTCGGCGATATCGTATTTGTCGAGTTGCCTGATGTCGGTACCGTGGTCGAAAAGGGCAAGGACGCTGCTGTTGTCGAAAGCGTCAAGGCGGCGAGCGATGTCTACGCGCCGCTCTCGGGTGAAGTGGTCGAAGTGAACGAGGCTCTGGAAGACGATCCGGCTTTGGTGAATTCCTCCCCCGAGGATGACGGCTGGTTCTTCAAGATGACCGTTTCGGACAAGGCCGAACTTGAAGGTCTAATGGACGACAAGGCTTACAAGAGCTTTTGCGACGGACTTTAATTCCCATCCCGCTTTCGGGACATAAGAGGTAATCGATGCGCTACCTGCCGCTGAATGACGCCGACCGCTCGGCGATGCTTGATAAAATCGGTGCGCCCGATGTGGATGCGCTGTTTGTCGATGTGCCAGAAGAGGCGCGGCTTTCCGGCCCTATCGACGGGCTGCCGATGCACGCCTCCGAAATGGCGGTAGAGAAGCATATGCGCCGTCTGTCGAAGAAGAATCTCGCAGCGGCAGACGCTGCCTTCTTCCTCGGCGCGGGAGCTTATCGCCATCATGTCCCGGCGAGCGTCGACCACATCATTCAGCGCGGCGAATTTCTGACCGCATACACGCCCTATCAGCCCGAAATCGCGCAGGGCACGTTGCAGATGCTGTTCGAGTTTCAGAGCCAAGTAGCGCGGCTTTATGGTTGCGCCGTGGCCAATGCGAGCATGTACGACGGCTCGACTGCGTGCTGGGAAGCGGTCGCCATGGCGAGCCGCGTGGCGCGGGGCAAGAAGCGCAAGGTGGTGCTTTCCGGCGCATTGCATCCACATTACGCCGAAGTCGTCAGGACCATGGCGAAATTCACCGAGGATGAGATTGCCGGTGCTCCGCCGAGCCTGACGGCAAAGCCCGATGACGACGGTCTGATTGCCCGGATCGACGAGAGTACCAGTTGCGTCGTGGTGCAATATCCCGACATTCTCGGTCGCCTGCCTGACCTGGAAAAGATCGCCGAGGCTGCGCATGACAAGGGCGCCTTGTTGATCGCGGTAAACACGGAGCCGGTCGCTTTGGGAGCGATCAAATCGCCCGGTGAACTCGGTGCCGACATCGTCGTGGGCGAGGGGCAGTCGATCGGCGTAGGTTTGCAGTTTGGCGGGCCATATCTGGGGCTGTTCGCCGTCCGCGACCCCAAGCACGTCCGCATGATGCCGGGCCGGCTATGCGGGGAGACCGTAGATGCGGAGGGCAAGCGCGGCTTCGTCCTGACGCTGTCGACCCGCGAGCAGCATATCCGCCGCGAAAAGGCGACGAGCAACATTTGCACCAATTCGGGGCTCTGCGCGCTGGCCTTCAGCGTTCATATGACCTTGCTGGGTGAAAAAGGCCTGCGCAGCCTCGCCACGGAGAACCACCGCCTCGCCTGCATTGCTGCCGAACGGCTCGGCAAAGTTTCCGGTGCCAAGGTGCTCAACGAGAGCTTTTTCAACGAATTTACCCTGCTGATAGAAGGCGACGCGCGCAAGATCGTGCGCGATCTGACCAGCCAGGATATCCTCGCCGGAGTGGCGCTGGGCCGCCTGTTTCCGGGCAATGACGCGCTGGGCAAGGGCCTGCTCGTCGCGGTCACCGAAACCACCACCGAGGAGGACATCGAGACGCTGGCCTCCGCACTTGAGGAGGTGCTGGCATGAGCACGCCTAATGCATCGGGCTGGAAGCCCGGCATACCGGTCGAAGGCCACAACGCAATGAGCGGTCCCGACACCGCCACCGGCAATCGCGCGCTGATGCTCGAAGAGCCTTTGCTGTTCGAGATTGGATCGACCGAAACCACCGGCGTGGATTTCGAGTTCGCCGCCAAGCTGGATCTCGCCGGCGTCGAGCAGCCATCGCTGCCAACGTCCGCTCCGGCAAGCCGCCTTGGCGGGTTCGAGCGGACTGACGCTATCGGCCTGCCCGGTCTGACCGAGCCTGAAACGGTCAGGCATTATACGCGTCTGAGCCGTCAGAACTATGCGATCGACCTCGGTCTCTTTCCGCTCGGATCGTGCACGATGAAGCATAATCCGCGGCTGAATGAGAAGGTTGCACGCATGCCGGGCTTTGCCGATGTTCACCCGCTACAGCCGGTCGACACGGTCCGCGGTGCGCTGGAAGTCGCCAACGAATTGGCGCATTGGCTGATCAAGCTGACCGGCATGCATAGCGTCGCCATGAGCCCCAAGGCCGGCGCGCACGGAGAGCTATGCGGTATTCTGTGCATCCGCGCGGCGCTGGAAGCTCGCGGCGATGCGCGCAAGGTAATCCTTGTGCCCGAAAGCGCGCATGGCACCAATCCCGCCACCGCCGCCTTTGCCGGATACGAGATCGAGGACATTCCTGCCAATGCGGATGGCCGGGTGGACCTCGATGCGCTCAAGGGCCGTCTCGGCCCCGATGTTGCCGGTGTGATGATCACCAACCCTTCTACACTCGGCCTGTTCGAGCGCGACCTGAAGGCTATTTCCGATGCGGTCCATGATGCGGGCGGCTTCGTTTATTGCGACGGCGCGAACTTCAACGCCATCGTCGGCAAGGTCCGCCCGGGCGATCTCGGTGTCGATGCGATGCACATCAACCTCCACAAGACTTTCTCCACCCCGCATGGCGGCGGCGGCCCCGGATCGGGGCCGGTGGTGTTGTCCGAAGCGCTCGCACCTTTCATGCCGCTACCTTATACGGCGCGAACTGAGGACGGTGTCGTGCATCTCGTCGAGGAAGAAGACGCCGAGGCCTTCGCTCAAGAGCATTTCGGCCGTCAGCTTGCCCATTTCGGGCGCATGACCGCGTTCCACGGCCAGATGGGCATGTTCACCCGCGCGCTCGCCTACATCCTCAGTCATGGGGCTGACGGGCTGAAGCAGGTGGCGGAAGATGCGGTGCTCAATGCAAACTATGTGCTGCGCAGCCTGGAAGACGTTCTCGACGCGCCTTTCGGTCACAGCGGGCCGTGCATGCATGAGGCATTGTTCAGCGACAAGGGTTTCGCCGAGGGCGTTTCAACGCTCGATCTCGCCAAGGCGTTGATCGACGAAGGCTACCACCCGATGACCATGTATTTCCCGCTGGTGGTGCACGGCGCAATGCTCATCGAGCCGACCGAGACCGAAAGCAAGGCCGCGCTGGACCAGTTCATAATGGCGCTGCGCAGCGTGGCGGAACGGGCAAAGGCAGGCGATGAAAGCCTGAAGACAGCGCCGTATTATGCGCCGCGTCGCCGGCTCGACGAAACTTTGGCGGCAAGAAAGCCGGTACTAGCTTGGGAAGAGCCGAACCCGCCTGCAGGCACACCGACGCTGAGCGAGCAGGGCGGGCGGTAATGCCTGTCCTGCGGCGATGAAGATCGTTTTCAGCCGCAAGGGGTTCGATAGCGCATCGGGCGGCGGGCCTTCGCCGATCGTGGCCGGGCGGCCATTGAGTCTGCCGATCCCGGCCAGTGGGGCATCGCGCACCCGGTATGGCGATATAGGGCTGGGAAAACATGCGGAGAAAGCCAGCAAGGGAAAGCTGTGCGCAGATGACCTTTGCCACTACGATCCGATGTTCCGTGAAGATGGCACCTGCCTATTCGGACAAGTCGGCGCGGCGCAGACCCATTTGCGGAATCAGGGCGTCGGGCTCGGAGATGTTTTCCTCTTCTTCGGCCTGTTTCGAGAAGAAGATACGGAAGAGCCGCATCATCGCATTTTTGGCTGGCTGGAAGTCGGTGAGGTAATCGATCTTTCGCTCGGTGTGCCGGACTGGCTCGTCGAGGCGGGACATCCGCATGCGCTGAAAATGCATGGACCGAACGACTGCGTCTATACCGGCTCCGGTGGTACCGCTCTCCGGGCCGCAGATGCGCTTCGTCTCACCGTGCCGGGCGGTCCGCCATCGCTCTGGCACCGCCCTCAATGGTTGAAGCGAGGCGGGCTTTCCTACCACGACCGCGCAGATCGCTGGCTGCGCGGCGGCAGGCTGAAGAGCGTCGCGCGGGGACAGGAATTCGTCGCCGATATCGGCCGGCGGAAAGCCCCGCGCGAATGGCTCGCGCGGGTCCTGGACGAACTTAAAGCGTCTTGATCACCGAGGAGAAGTCGAGTCCGCCGTTTTCCTCGGCAAGCTTCTCGTAGATCTCGGCGGCTTTCGTACCCAATACTGTGGTCGCGCCGACATCTTCCGACGCATCCATAGCGAGGCGCAGGTCCTTGAGCATCAGCGCCGTGGCAAAGCCGCCTTTGTAGTCATTATCCGCCGGGCTTTCGGCACCCACACCGGGCATCGGCGTGTAGGCATTTAATGACCAGCAATAACCAGAAGACTGACTCGAAATCTCGTAGAACTTCTGCGGATCAAGCCCGAGTTTCTCGGCCATCTTCATCGCTTCTGCCGTGCCGATCATCGAAATGGCGAGCAGCATGTTGTTGCAGATCTTTGCCGTCTGGCCCGCTCCTGCATCGCCTGCGTGAATAACAGCCTTGCCCATTGATTGTAGCACCTCTTCGGCGCGCGCGAACGCTTTCTCGGTTCCGCCTACCATGAAGGTGAGCGTGCCACCATTGGCTGCCGCGATGCCGCCCGAAACAGGTGCATCGACCATGTCGTATCCGGCAGCTTCGGCGCGGGCAGTGACTTCCTTGGCAGTGGCGACATCGATGGTTGAGCAGTCGAGTAACACTGCGCCATTAGGAGCCTTGCCGATCACGCTGCCTTCGTAGACCGCCCTCACGATCTCACCGTTGGGGAGCATGGTCACCACCCCGTCGACACCTTGCACAGCCTCGCCTGCATGGGTGAACGGCGCGCAGCCATTGTCCTTTGCTGCGGCAAGCGCTTCTTCCGACAAGTCAAAGGCATTCACCTCGTGTCCTGCCTTCACGAGGTTCGCGGCCATTCCGCCGCCCATATTGCCGAGGCCGATGAAGGCGATTTTCATAATTTATCCTCTCTCAATTATCGTGGCGAGCGGCGAAACTCGGAACCAATCCAAGCCTGCTGATTCAGCAAGTGTAGCGACTTGCCTGCTTCCCTGTCAGGCTCCTCGCAGTGGCGAGAAGCCCAAATGGCGATTACCGCCCCTTCCACTTGCCTTCACGTTTTTCAACGAAGGCAGCCATACCTTCCTTCTTGTCCTCGCTCGCTGCGAGAATCTGGAAGATGCGCCGCTCGATGATGAGCCCTTGGTCGAGGCTGGTCTCGAAGGCGGCGTTGACCATTTCCTTGTTCGCGATGGCGGCCATCGGCGGCATGCTGGCAATCTGCTTAGCGGTCTTCATCGCCTCCTCCAGCAGGCTGTCATGTTGAACGACACGCGCGACAAGATTGCTGCGCTCCGCTTCCTCGGCATCCATCATTCGGCCAGTGAGGCACATTTCCATCGCCTTGGACTTGCCGATAGCCTTGGTCAGGCGCTGTGATCCACCCATTCCCGGAGCGACGCCAAGCTTGATTTCGGGCTGGCCGAATTTCGCGTTTTCCGACGCGATGATGAAGTCTGCCATCATGGCAAGCTCGCACCCGCCGCCCAGCGCGAAGCCGTTGACCGCAGCGATCCATGGCTTGCGGGTCTTCTTCACGATTTCGCTGGTCCAGGGGCTGAAGAAATCGTCAAGGTAGAAGTCGGCCGAAGCCTTTTCGCTCATTTCCTTGATGTCTGCGCCAGCGGCAAAGGCCTTGTCGCCCGATCCCGTGAGAACGGCGCAAAGCTGGCTCTCGTCGGCTTGATAGGCGGCGAAAGCGTCAATCAGTTCTTCGAGTATCTGGCTGTTGAGCGCATTCAGTGCCTTGGGGCGGTCGAGGGTGATCAGTGTGACTGCGTCGCGCGTTTCGACGGTGATGGTTTCGTATTCGGCCATTCGGCTCCCTTTCAAGTCGTCACCCTGAACTCCTTTCAGGGTCCATGTTTCGATCCAGACCGTCCTCTCTTCGGGCGAGATGGCTGCCGAACCAAGTCCAGCATGACGGTGCGGATTATGCCAGCGGCTGCCATTCCTCGCCTGCGGGCAGCGGCGCGAAGATGCTGTCGATCAGTTCATCGCTAACGCCTTCTGGCGCTGCCGGGTCCCATTTGGGATCGTTCGTCTTGTCTACGATCACCGCGCGTACGCCCTCGGCGAAATCGGGGCGGGTCAGCACACGGCTGGCGATGCGATATTCCATCGCCATGTTGTCGGCGAAGCTGTCCAGCTGCGCGCTGTCCGCCAACTGGCGTAGCGCGACCTTGCATGTCTGCGGGCTCTTGCTGCGCAGCGTGGCGAGTTCCTTCGCTGCCCAGTCACTGTCGTCCGCTTCAAGACTTGCAAGGATGTCCTCGAACCGGTCGGAGGCGAAGTGCTTGTTTATCCGGTCACAGTTCGCCTCAATTCGGGCCTCGGGCAGAGTTACCGAAAGTTCCGACAGGATGCCGCCGATGCGTGCGGGATTGTCGATGATCCGAGCCTTGGCCTCTTCCAGCTTTTCCGCCGGGAGATAATGGGTCGACAGGCCTGCAAACTGGCATTCGGCGCCGTCCAGTCGGGCGCCGGTCAGCGCCAGGAACTGGCCCAGCCGTCCGCCGAGGCGCGAGAGATGCCATCCGCCGCCGACATCCGGGAAAAGGCCAATGCCGGTTTCAGGCATGGCGAAGCGCGTGTGTTCGGTCGCGACGCGGTATTTGCACGGCAGGGCGATGCCCACGCCGCCGCCCATCGTGATGCCGTCCATGAAGGCAACGATCGGCTTGCCATAGGAGAACATCTGGTGGTTGAGCTGGTACTCGTCGTAGAAAAATTCGCGTCCGCTTCGGCCGTCATCGTTCAGCGCGGAATGGCGCAGCAGATTGATATCGCCCCCGGCGCAGAAGCCGCGGCCTTCGGCGTGATCGAGGATCACCGCTTCGATCCCGTCGTCGTCGGCCCATTCGCTCAGCGCCTTGCTCATGGCGCGGCACATGTCGAGCGTCAGCGCGTGCAGCGCCTTGGGGCGGTTCAATGAGATGTGGCCGATGCGACCATGTGTGTGGATATGGACCTCGTCGGTCATGCTGCTTTCCTATGTTCTATGAGATCCCAACGATTGCCCCAGGGATCGGTAAAGACCGCCACCGTGCCATAGGGCTCTTCGCGTGGGCCATCGCTGAATTGCACGCCACATGCGGCGATGCGGGCATGATCGGCGGTGAAATCTTCGCTAGACAGAAACCAGCCGACGCGGCCGCCGGCCTGATTGCCGATGGCAGCGCGTTGGCATTCGTCCGTGGCGCATGCGAGCAACAGCCTGCCGCCACTTGCGCCAGCCACCACGACCCAGCGCTTGCCCGCGCCCAGATCGCTGTCTTCCAGCAGGGTGAAGCCCAGCGCGTCGCGGAAGAAGGCGATGCCCTCGTCGTAATCGGGGACGAGGAAGGTGGTCATGGCAAGGCCGCTCACTGGCGCAGCAAATCCCGGCCTACGATCATACGCATGACCTGATTGGTGCCTTCCAGGATCGAATGCACACGCAGGTCGCGCCAGAAGCGTTCGATCGGATATTCCTTGAGATAGCCGTAGCCGCCGAACAGCTGCAGCGCGTCGTTGACGATCTTGCTGCCATTGTCGGTCGCGAGCCGCTTGGCCATGGCAGAGAAGCGCGACTTGTCGGGCGCATTATCGGTCACCTTGGCGGCGGCGAGATAGAGCAGTGCGCGCGCCGCCTCCAGATCGGTCGCCATGTCGGCGAGCATGAACTGGGTGTTCTGGAAGTCGGCGATCGGCGTGTCGAACTGCTTGCGGTCCTTGGTGTAGGCCACCGCTTCGTCGAGGCAACGCTGCGCCCCGCCCAGCGAACAGGCGCCGATGTTCAACCGCCCGCCGTCGAGCCCCATCATGGCGAAGCGGAAACCTTCACCTTCGTCGCCCACGCGGTTGGCCACGGGCACGCGGGCATCCTCGAAAATCACCTGCGCGGTCGGGCTGGCGTTCCAGCCGAGCTTCTTCTCCGGCTTGCCGAAAGATACGCCGGGCGTGTCCTTGTCGATCACCAGGCAGGTGATGCCCTTGGTCTTGTGCTCGCCGGTGCGGACCATGGTGACATAGATGTCGTTGACGCCGCCGCCGGAGATGAACTGCTTGGTGCCGTTCAGCACGTAATGGTCGCCATCCAGCACGGCATTGGTCTTCAGCCCCGCCGCGTCCGAGCCGCTGCCCGGTTCGGTGAGGCAGTAGCTGGCGAGCTTTTCCATGCTCACGAGGTCGGGCAGGTAGAGCTCCTTGACCTCTTCGCCGCCGAAGCTGTCGATCATCCAGCTGGCCATGTTGTGAATCGAGATGAAGGCGCTGGTGGTGGGGCAGCCATAGGCCATGGCTTCCATGATGAGAGCCGCTTCCAGCCGGCCCAAGCCGATGCCGCCGCTCTCCTCCGAGACATAGATCGCACCGAATCCGAGTTCGGCAGTGCGCTTGATCACATCGCGCGGGAAGTGCGATGTTTCGTCCCATTCGCCCGCATGAGGTGTGATATTGTCGGCGGTAAAGCGCTGGGCCATTTCCTGGATGGCGAGCTGCTCTTCGGTAAGCTGAAATTGTCCTGTCATGGGCAGCGCTCTAGCCCGCCCATCGGGGCAAGGGAAGGGGGCGGCAGGTTAGGCGGAAACGATTGCTTCGGCCTCGATTTCGACTTTCCACTCCTTGCGGCAAAGCCACGCGCAACCGACCATCGTTGCGGCTGGCGGCTTCGCTCCGAAAAATCGGGAATGAACCGCACCGACCACTTCTTGATCATTGAAGTCGGTCAGAAACATGCGCGTTCGCACGACATCGCCGGCGCTGCCGCCAAGCTGTTCGATCGCGCGCAGGATCAGGGTGAAGCAGCGATCCGCCTGCGCCGCAGCGTCGCCTGGCGTGGTGCTACCGTCGTCCTCTACGGGACCCGTACCTGCAACGACGATCCGGTCGCCCACGCGCACTGCGCGGGCGAAACCGAACTTTGCTTCGTAGGGCGAGCCTGTGAAAGCCCGCCCCCGATTGCTCATCCGCATTTTACTTCGGTGATGATCATGGCGTCGTCATACCGCACATTCACGCGGTCTTCGCGATGATCCATCGTCCACATCGTGCCCGGTGCGCCCCAGCGAAGCGTCTTCGCACCGCTTTCGGCGAGGATTTTCGCACCGATGTCAGCGTCGGCCTTCTGACCGACATATGTCTGGAGAGCGTCTGCCTGACACATGCCGCCCCCGGCAGAAGGCGATGTCATATCACCACCGGTGGTTGCGCAAGCAGCAAGGGGAAGGGCAGCAAGAGATAGAACATACGCTTTCATCAGTGTCTCCTCAGACGGGGCATTTGCTATAAGTCAGCGGGTCGGACATTGCATCCTCACCGTATTCTTCGCGTATTAGTCGGGTGCTGCTTTCATTTAGATGAAGATTGATATCCCGCTGCCAATTTTGGCCTTCGCCCACGAAGTCGAAGATGGCACGGATACTATCATCGTCCTTTTCTTTTATTTCGGTAATCGCGGCCTGCGATTCATAGAAACGCAGCTTCGTGGCGGAAATTTCGAGCGCTCCCTTGGCGTCGCCGTCTTCGTCGGTGCAATCGCCCGGGACCAGGCCCCACCTGCCATGAAGTGCGCGCGGAATAGTCGCCTGCTCGATTTCGGGGAGCGGTTCTGCACCATCGCCAATCCCTCCGTCGGGCTCGACCGGGATCATTTTCTCATCGTCCTGCGAGGCGGTCTCATCAGCGGCGGTGCAGCCTGCGAGTGCCAGCAGGGCGAGGGGCAGGGCGGAGCATTGCAGCAGGTTTTTCATCATACTGCCCCCAATGCTCCGCCCGGCCGATCTATCCCATGGTGGGGATGACGAAGGCGTTCGACCCGTCGCCGCCGCCATCGGGCCAGCGCTGGGTGACCTTCTTGGCCTTGGTCCAGAACTTCAGGCCTTCCATACCGTATTGATCGATGTCGCCGAAGCCGGAACGCTTCCATCCGCCAAAGCTGTGATAGCTGACTGGAACCGGGATCGGCACATTGATACCGACCATGCCGACATTCACGCGACTGGCGAATTCGCGCGCGGCGTGGCCGTTCCGGGTGAAGATGGCGACGCCATTGCCATACTGGTGTTCGCTCGGCAGGCGCACGGCTTCTTCGAAATCCTTCGCGCGCACGATCTGGAGAACCGGGCCGAAGATTTCTTCCTTGTAGCTTTCCATATCAGGCGTGACGCGGTCGAGCAGGGTCGGACCGACAAAGAAGCCGTTCTCATGCCCCTGGAGGGTGAATCCGCGGCCGTCGATGACCACTTCGGCGCCTTCCTTCTCGGCCGTATCGATCCATTGTTCGACGCGTGCCTTGTGTTCGGGCGTGACCACCGGGCCGTAATGCGCCTCGGCATCGGTCGAAACGCCTACGCGCAGCGCATTGATCGCAGGGATAAGCTTCTCGCGCAGCCGTTCTGCGGTGTCCTCGCCCACCGGTACCACTACCGGCAGCGCCATGCAGCGCTCACCGGCCGAGCCGAAGGCGGCCCCAGCCAGATCTCCGACCACCTGATCGAGATCGGCATCGGGCATCACGATGCCGTGGTTCTTTGCCCCGCCGAAGGCCTGAACACGCTTCGCATTGGCCGTGCCGCGCGAATAGATATACTGCGCAATATCGGACGAGCCGACGAAGCTGATCGCCGGAATGTCAGGGTGGTCGAGGATGGCATCGACCATTTCCTTGTCGCCGTGGACGACCTGCAAAAGCCCTTCGGGTGCACCCGCTTCCAGAAACAGTTCGGCCAGTCGCACCGGCACGCTCGGGTCGCGCTCGCTTGGCTTCAGAATAAAGGCGTTGCCTGCAGCGATTGCCATGCCGAACATCCACATCGGGATCATCGCGGGGAAGTTGAACGGGGTAATACCAGCCCCGATGCCGAGCGGCTGGCGCATCGAATAAACATCGATGCCGGGGCCTGCACCCTGCGTGTATTCGCCCTTCAGAGCCTGCGGGATGCCGCAGGCATATTCAATCACTTCCAGCCCGCGCTGCACGTCGCCATGCGCATCTTCCACGACCTTGCCGTGTTCGCTGGCGAGCAGTTCGGCAAGTTCCTGCTTGTGCGTCTCGACCAGTTCCTTGAACTTGAACATTACGCGGGCGCGGCGCTGGGGATTGGTAGCGGCCCATTCAGGCTGCACCTTCTTGGCTGCTGCCACAGCCTGCTCAAGCAGTGCCGCACCTCCCAAAGGAACTTCGGCCTGGATCTCGCCGGTAGACGGGTTCCAGATCTTGTGCTTGCGGTTGGCGGCCGGACTGTCTCCGGCAATGAAATGGTCGACCTGACGCATGGAAAAATCCTCTCTTTTCTTGCCAACGGCCTTGGCAAGCGAGAGGTCCTAAATCAACCGGTTTCAGATGAAACCTGAGCTGGCCGGGATAGTGGGAGAGCTAACCCACACCAGCCATAAGCTGGGCGCAAAGTATGGCACCATATGTGCCCAGCGCATAACCGAGCACAGCCAGCAACACGCCCACAGGGGCCAGCGCGGGGTGGAATGCCGCCGCCACAACAGGCGCGGAGGCTGCGCCCCCCACATTGGCCTTACTGCCGACGGCCACAAAAAAGAACGGGGCCTTGATGATCTTGGCCACGACCAGAAGCAGCAGGATGTGAAACAGCATCCAGATGGCCCCGATCGCCATGAATGCAGGGGCGTCCATGATCTTGGTGACATCCATTCGCGTGCCGATGATGGCGACCAGCAGGAAGATGAACAGTACGCCGAATTTGCTCGCGCCGACCCCTTCCAGTTCGCGGGCGCGGGTAAAGCTGGCAAGCAGGCCGGCGGTCGTGGCGATGACGACGACCCAGAAGAATTCGCTTGCCAGGGTTGCATCCTCGCCCTGAAGCTCGGCGAAGAAATTGCCGATCCACCCGCCAAGCAGATGCGAAAGGCCCACGACGGCGAAAGCGACGCCGAACAGCAGAACGTAATCATTGGCCTTGGCCACGCGCTCGATACTGTCGGAATAGTTCGCCATGCTGTCGCGCAGCTTCTCGATGGATGATGCATCAGCGCCGAGCCAGCGGTCCACGCGTTCGGTTGCACCTGCGCCATAGAGCAGGAAGATCATCCAGATTTCCGCCACGATGATGTCTACGGCCAGCAGGGCCGAGAAGTTCTCCAGCGGATAGCCATAGACTTCGAGCATTGCCGTCTGGTTAGCCCCGCCGCCAATCCAGCTGCCCGCGAGTGTCGCCAGACCCCTCCAGGCTGCGGTGTCGCCTGCGCCGATGACGCTCGAGTCGAATTGCGCCACGATCCACAGCGCTAGAGGCCCACCGATAATGATGCCGACAGTGGCGGTCAGGAACATGATGATGGCCTTGCTGCCAAGGCCGATGATCCCCTTGATGTCGATGCTGAGCGTCATCAGAAACAGCGCGGCGGGCAGGAAATAATCCTTGGCGATCGGCCAGAGCTGGCTGTCCGAAGTATCGATCAAGCCGGACGTCACGAAGAGCGAGGGAACCAGATAGCAAACCAGTATGATCGGAACGAAGACGTAGAACCGCTTCCAGCCGGGCCTGTCCCGTGTGGCGAACACGAAGGCGAGCAGGGCTGCCAAGAGGCCTAGGATGATGCGATCATCGCTGATCATGGGCGGATTGTCCTCTCCAGTATCGAGACAGGCCTAGCCGGCCGCGAAGGTCCCTGTCTCGAAGAAATGCGCTATTTTCTTTTGCTGCGGTACGATGTCGAGGCCGTTATCCGCAAGCCAGGCATTGTCGAAAATCGTGTCGGCGTAGCGGCTGCCATCGTCACACAGGATCGAGACGATCGATCCTGTCATGCCCCGTTCCGCCATCTCGGCTGCGATCTTGGCGCATGCCCACACATTCGTCCCGGTCGAGCCGCCGCATCTGCGCCCTAGCCTTTTGCTGACCTCATGGGCAGCAGCGATCGAGCAGACGTCCGGGACCACTTCCATCCGGTCGACCACATCGGGCAGGAAACTTGGCTCGACCCGTTGCCGGCCGATGCCCTCGATACAGCCGGACGAATGCTCGATACGATCGACCGAGCGATCGGACCAATGGCGGTGGAAGACCGATCCTTCGGGGTCGGCGACACACAACCGTGTGTCGTGCCGGTGGTAGCGGGCGTAGCGGCCGATGGTTGCCGACGTGCCGCCCGTACCGGCGCCGCAGACAATCCAGCGCGGAACGGCGTGGGGTTCCTGGGCCATCTGCGCGAAAATGGATTCGGCGATATTGTTGTTGCTGCGCCAGTCGGTGGCGCGCTCGGCATAGGTGAACTGGTCGATGTAGTGACCGTTCAATTCATCGGCGAGCGACTGTGCGGCCTCATAGATTTCCGAGGGGCGGTCGACAAAGTGGCACTCGCCGCCCTGGAAGGTAATCGCGTCGATCTTGGCCTTGGCGGTCGAGCGCGGCACTACCGCAATGAAGCGCAGGCCCAGCATGCGGGCGAAATAGGCCTCCGAGACAGCTGTCGATCCGCTCGACGCTTCCACGATGGCCGTGTTCTTGCCGATCCAGCCATTGCACAGGCTGTACAGGAACAGGGAGCGGGCCAGCCGGTGCTTCAGGCTTCCGGTCGGATGGCTGGACTCGTCTTTCAGATAGATTGCGATATCGGGCAGGGCCGGAACGGGCAGGGGAATGAGGTGGGTATCCGCCGAGCGGTTGAAATCCGCTTCGATCCTTCCGATCGCCCAGTTGAGCCAGTCGCGTTTGTTTTCCATCCCAGGCCTTCTAGGCAGTCTGGACGAGTTGGGAACCCGCGGGAAAGTGTTTTCCGCCGAACGCTCCCGGAGGGAAAGGGGGAAATTCCTGCATCTGGCCTGAAGGCGTTTAGGATTGCCGATCTAGACGTTGCACCGAACCCCCACGCGTATTTCCGTTGGGCGAGAGCGAATAGACTGTTAGGGGGCCGGCCATGCTTACCATCGACGGTGTCACAGTGCGGCTTGGCGGCCGGGCCATTCTCGAACGCGCTAGCGCGACCGTGCCGGTCGGCGCCCGCGTGGGCCTGATCGGTCGGAACGGGGCGGGCAAATCTACGCTCATGAAGGCGCTGATCGGTGAGATCGAGCCTGACGACGGAGAGATTTCAAAGCCGTCGCGCGCGCGGATCGGCTACATTGCGCAGGAAGCGCCGAACGGTTCGATGACTCCCGAAGAGGTGGTTCTGGCCTCTGCAACGGAACGGGCGCAACTTCTGGCCGAACTCGAGACATGTACCGACATGGACCGGATGGGCGATGTTCATGAGCGGCTGCTGGCCATCGACGCATATAGCGCTCCCGCCAGAGCGGCGAAGATCCTGAATGGTCTGGGCTTCGACGAAGAAATGCAGCAGCGACCGGTCGACAGCTTTTCCGGTGGCTGGAAAATGCGCATCGCGCTGGGGGCGCTGCTTTTCTCCGAGCCCGACATTCTGTTGCTGGACGAACCTTCGAACCATCTCGATCTCGAAGCGACGCTCTGGCTGGAAAACTTCCTGAAGTCCTACCCAGCCACGTTGGTGGTGATCAGCCACGAACGCGACCTTCTGAACAAAGTCGTCGATCACATATTGCACCTCCAGGCCGGCCAGTTGACCCTGTATGCGGGCGGATATGATGCTTTCGAAAAACAGCGGGCGGAACGTGCTACGCAACTTGCGGCGGCCAAGGCTTCGCAAGATTCGCAGCGGGCCAAGCTGCAGGAATATGTGGCGCGGAATAGCGCAAGGGCATCGACTGCCAAGCAGGCCCAATCCCGCGCGAAGATGCTCGCCCGCATGCAGCCTATCGCCGCATTGATGGAAGATCCCAGTCTCAGTTTCGACTTTCCGAACCCGGAAGACCTTCGCTCGCCCATGATTACTATCGAGCAGGCGGCGGTGGGCTATGGTGAAGCCCCGCCGATATTGCGGCGGCTGAACTTCCGGATCGAGGCTAACGACCGGATCGCGCTGCTTGGCCGCAACGGTAACGGGAAGACGACTCTGGCGCGGCTTTTGGCATCTCAGCTCACGGCCGCAGAAGGAGAGGTGAATGCCCCCGGTCGGTTGAAGGTAGGCTATTTCACGCAGTATCAAGTGGAAGAGCTTGCCGGCGAAGACACTCCGCTCGACCTAATGAACCGCGCCATGGATGGGGCTGCGCAGGCCGCGGTGCGCGCGCAACTAGGTCGGTTCGGCTTTTCCGGCCCGCGTGCGCAGACGCGCGTGGACAAGCTTTCAGGGGGCGAGCGAGCGAGGCTCGCCTTGGCGTTGATCACACGCGACGCGCCCCACCTGCTTATTCTGGACGAGCCGACGAACCATCTAGACGTCGATGCGCGTGAGGCCCTGATTCAGGCGCTGAACGACTATTCGGGAGCGGTTATCCTCATCAGCCACGATCGCCACATGGTCGAACTGACGGCGGACCGGCTTATCCTGGTGGATGGCGGGACGGCGCGCGAATATGCCGGCAGCGTGCAGGACTACATCGATTTCATCCTGGGCCGAAATCAGCCGAAGAAAGAGAAGGGCCCAAGAAGCAACGGCGGCAAGGATCCCTCCGGCAATGCGGGCAAGACAAACGCAAGTGGCCAGATCCGCTTTGCGAAATCGGAATTGGACAAGGCAGAAAAGGCGGTGACGCGTCTGACTGCCGAGTTGGAGAAGCTCGACGGACTGGTTCTTGAACATAGCGCGACGGGCTTCGGCGAGGACGGTGAAAAGATGCAGGATTGCCTGAGAACGCGGGCCGAAGTGGCAGACCGTCTCGCTCAGGCCGAGGAAGCGTGGCTTGAGGCAGGAGCCGCGCTGGAAGCGATCGAGAACGGCTGACACCCTGCTGAACACTGCGGAAAACGAAGACCGCTCTGAAGCGGCCACGCAAGGCACCGGCGATACAGGAAAATTGTCGCCAATCCATCTATCTCCCCGTAGCCTTGCAGCTTCTGGGCGTGCGCAGGACATAAAGCTGCCGAGCAGTAACGGGTGAGGGGGACAGGATTTCATGATGATGACCGGCAAGGCCGCAGCAGCGCAGAACGCGGGCAGTATGGAGCGAGCCGGCCGGGAGCCTGTTCCGCCGTCCCGGCGCCGGATGTGGCGCCATATGGGGCCAGGTATCGTCGTGGCGGCAACTGGCGTGGGTGCGGGCGACCTGGTCGCCACGCTGATCGCTGGCTCCCGCTTCGGTTACGCGCTGTTATGGGCTGCCGTCGTCGGCTGCATCGTGAAGATTGCGCTATCCGAAGGCTCGGCGCGGTATCACCTTGCCACAGGATCGACCATCCTTGCCGGGTGGCGCTCGCTTGGCCGCTGGACCAGTTGGTATTTCGGTATCTACGTCGTCATTTGGGGTTTCATCTACGGCGCGACAGCCATGAGCGCGACTGCCCTGCCGCTGACCGCACTCTTCCCTGTCTTGCCACTACGCGATTGGGCGATGATTGCCGGTGTCTTCGGTTTCCTCTTCGTATGGTTCAATCGCTACGAAACCTTCGAAACCGTGATGAAACTCCTGGTCGGATTGATGTTCGTCATCATGGTCGGCCTGGCAATCCTCGTGAGCCCGAGCCTTCCCGATCTCGCGGGCGGCATGGCCTTTGCCTTGCCCGAAGGTTCCCTGTTCTACACGCTAGGCCTGATCGGCGGCGTTGGCGGCACGATCACCACGGCTGCTTATGGCTACTGGACGCAGGCCAAGGGCTGGCGCGGCTTACCGTGGATGCCGATGATGCGGTTCGACAATTCGGCCGCCTATGTGATTACCGGCATCTTCGTGGTGGCCATGCTGATCGTGGGCGCCGAACTCCTGTATTCTGCCGGCATCGCGCTGCAAGACAGCGACCAAGGGTTGCTTGGACTCTCCGATGTGCTGGAAGAACGCTTCGGCAAAACGATTGCCACGCTGTTTCTCGTGGGCTTTGCCGCCACGTCCATCTCTTCCCTGCTGGGTGTCTGGCAGGGCATGAGCCTGTTCTTTTCCGACTGGTGGTATCAATTGAAAGGGCGCGGGGAGGGCGGTCACGAGGGAACCGGGGCCTATCGCTTCTATCTTGCCTGGCTGACCTTTCCTCCGATGGTGCTGCTATTCGCAGATCGTCCGTTTCTGCTTGTCATCATCTATGGTGCCTTCGGGGCGCTGTTCATGCCATTCCTCGCGATCACACTGCTGATGCTCAACAATTCGGAACGCCTCCCGGCCGAGGCTCGAAATGGCGTGATCGCCAATATTACGCTGGCCGGTTCGGCGATCCTGTTCATCGTCCTGGCAGTCCAGCAGGTGGCGAAACTGGCGGGGTAATGCGCCCCGCCAGCCTGTTGTACCTCGTCCAGTCGGCTCAGACGTTCACCGAAGGACTTCGAAGGCCGAAGAAGCTCTGCACCGTCGAGCTTCTCCGCCCGCAGCGCTCGATCAAGATGACCAAGGCCAGGCTAAATCCGAACAGTGGCACCACGAAAGCCAGCACGACGGTGAGAGCGACCAGGAGCCAGCTGTGCCGGATGATCCCCTTGGGTGCAGGCGCCCCAAGGCGGCCATCGGGGCGGCGGCGCCACCACATTAAAGCGCCGGAGAGCGATAGCGTGACCAAGGCAATAAGGATCGCGAGCGCGAAGAGCTGGTTGGCAAGGCCGAATAGAGCGCCCTCATGCCAGGCAACTCCATAGCCGACCACGCGATCAATCCAGTGCCGCTCCGCAAAATCGACCCGGCCGATGAGAGCACCTGTTTCGCCCTTGATTTCCGCCGTACTGCGCTGTGGGCGGTTGGCCGTGTTCGACACCGCTTTCCAGGGTCCGCTGGCAGTCACAGGCGGCGTAATCTCGACCGGGGCCGGCAGGTTGAGCTTGGTCGCGGTCGGCACGACGCGATCGAGCTGCGCCGCCATGGACGGTGCGGCTTGCATGCCGCCCATCGTTCCCATGCCATGATGCGCGGCATGGGCGCCCATTGAAACGCGGGCGTGGCGGTCGAGCGCGGCACGTTCCTCCCGCTCGGCATCCGAACCGCGCGACCAGTCGACGGGCCCTTCGACCTGGCCGGTCATTTCACGCATGGTCGCGAGATAATTGCCCCAGCTTTGCGCCCAGGGCAGCCCGGTAAAGATCAGCAGGGCGGCGAACAGCGTGACCCACATCCCGATGACCGCGTGGATATCCTTCCACCAGTTGCGCCCGCTCCGGCTTAGCCGTGGATACAGCACGCCGCCCAGGCCGTTGCTGTCGCGTGGCCACCACAGAAACAGGCCGGTGATCAGCATCACGATCGTCCAGCTGGCCGCCAGTTCGACCAGTACGGATCCCCAGCGGCCCATCATTAGCTCACCGTGCAGGTGAAGAACCACGCGCATGAAGCGGTCTTGCTCGCCCACGTTTTTCAGCACTTCACCGGTATGCGGATGGAGATACACGCGCGTTTCGTCCGGTCCCACGCCGACCACGATCTGTTGCGCGTCGTCGGCTTCTTCGGGCAGGATGAAACGATGGAGAACCGAACCCGGCACCACCGCCTCCGCCCGCTCGACCAGCACCGAGGGCGCCAGCGGCGCACCGGTGATCGTGAGATTGTTGTAAGGGCTGTCGATCCAGCGCTCGATCTGCGGTTTGAACAGATAGAGCGCCCCGGTACACGACAGCCAGAGAATGAAGGGCATGGTGAAGAGCCCGGCATAGAAATGCCATCGCCAGACCGTGCGATACCATTTCTCCTGCCGCGCGTCAGCTGCGCCGCTATTGGCGATGCCAAGCGTCACCACAAACCTCCGTTCCAGCTAAGGCCGATCACGAAAGTGCGCCCCGGATAGGGGTGAAACACGAAGGCTTTTTCATCGAGTAAATTGTCGATCCCCAGATCCAGATCGAACTTATCGAAATGGACGCTCGATTTCAGATCGACGAAGGAGAAAGGTGAGACGCAGTAATAGCTGTCGCAGCGCGAGCTGGCGTTGTTGTCCAAATTGCGGTCCGGCGTATTCTGGTAGCGCCAGTTGGCCGCCAGATCGAACGCGGGCGACACCGTATAACGCAGTGATGCATTAGCCCGCCAATGTGGCACGCGCGGAAAGCGGTTGCCTTCCAGCGTCGGGTTCAGCGCATTTTCGGTGATGACCGCGTCCAGCCATGCCACATTCGCATCGAGAGACAAGCCGTGCATGAACATGTCCTCAACGGCCACGATCGCATCGATGCCCCACGTTTCGACCTCGCCGATATTGGTGATCAGCGACTGGCTGACCAGGACATCGGGATCATCGGCGCTCGGCATGAGGATCGTCTGACCGAAGAGCGTGTCGTCCACGGCTTGTCGGAAACCGCTGAGCGTAAGTTTTACATTGTCGAACCGGCGCGAGGCGGTGAGCTGGAGGTCGAACCCGCGTTCGGGGGCAAGGTCCGGATCGAAGCCGCCGAGGTCCACCTCGCCCACATTCGGGCCATAGCTGATGAGGCTGGCCTGATAGAGTTCGCCGATAGTGGGGAAGCGGGTGGCCCATGCGGCCGATGCGACGATCTCCGTCTCGGCGTCGGGACGCATCGTCACCGCCAGCTTGGGCGACCATGCATGGTCCGTGCGCGTGCGGTAATCGACGCGGCTGCCCGCGTCCTGGAGGAAGCCGCCGTCCGCGCGCCAGTTCTCGTAACGCAGGCCGAGCGTGGCCTCGATCATCGGGGCAAGCGTGATCCGGTCTTCGACAAAAAGGCCGAACAGCTGAGTCTCGCCGCCTGATGCGCTGCGGATCGCTGAGGGCTCGCCGATACGCCAATCGCTGACCTTCCCGGTTTCGCTCGTGCCAAAATAGCCCGCGTAGGACGCTCCCAGCGCGATGCGGTGCGCAGCCAGCTCGCGCTCTGCCGAAGCTTCAACGCTGGTCCAGTGCGCGTCCTCGTCGGTCACGATCCCGCCGTCTGGGATGATGCCGGACACCACATCGACCCCGTCGGACTGGCGTGCGCGCTCGTCGAGCAGTTCGAAGCGGCTGACTGTGAGACCGATGTCCCAGTCTGCCAGATTGCCGGCAAGGCCGAGCCCGGCCAGCAATTCTGTACTCTGCGCCTGGCCCCGGGTGACGCCGGAAATGCCGACAAAACTGGGACTGCCGTCGCTGCCGCGCAGAAAGCTTTTCGGATTGTCGGTCCTCTCGCCGTCGATCAGCAGGGCCGCAAGGCCGCGCAGCTCCCATCCATTGCCGAGATCGTAATTGGCGCGTAGCCGGACCTGGTCTTCCACGCTGTCGACCGTGCTATCCTGCGCCGCGATCCGCAGCGGAAAGCCCAGTGCATTGTCCACGATCGCCTGATCCGCATAAGGTGTGCCGGGTGTGACAGTGCGCCATTGCTGCGGCTGCCCCTCATTCTCGAAATGGCGATAGGCAAGCGACAGGCCGCCGCGCGATCCGAGCGCCACGTCTCCTTGCGCATTGACGGCGAACCCGAACAGATCCTCTTCGGTGCCGTAATAATCATAGTGCTGGTAAAAGCTCTGTGTGCCGATCAGGACCGCATCCTGCGTGGTCGGTGCGGTCTCGAGCCGCAGCGTTCCGCCCAGCGAATTGCCGGCATAGCGGGCTGAGGTCGGGCCGTAGATGATTTCCGCGCGCGCGATGTCGGTCGGCGCAAGGACTGCCCATTTTGGTGCGGTGGTATAGCTGGCCCCCAAGAAATCGGAGATCAGGAACCCGTCGACGGTTACCAGTGCTCGCGGGGTCTGGGTAGTATGCATGTTGCGGAACGACAGCGTCGCATTGGCATCGCCGATATAGCGCTTCCTCACGATCAGATTGGGCGCATAGCGGATCGCGTCCTCGGCGTTGATCGTATTTATCGCGCCGATCTGGTCCGCATCGATCGCCACGCCCAGTGCGGGGGTGTCGAGAGTGCGCATTTCGCGGCTTTCGAGCGTGCCGGTTACAACGATGGTGGTGTCGTTGTCATTGCGATCTGCGGCGCTTTCGCCTGTGTCGGAAATAGCGGGCGAAGACAGCAAAACGATTGCCGACGCGCCCAGATGCGCGCGGCCTTTGAAATGGGAAATCATGAATAGTCCTGACAAATGCATAGGGCCGCAAAAGCGCGGCGAATGAAGCGTTGTGTGTCAGGCTATGTGCGGTGGTCCGGTCGACGGGGGCGGGGGCGCTGCAAGGCCGCGGCCGGGCGCCATGGAAAGGGCGACGCCCGGAACGATTTCGGGCGATGCAGGGGCGACAGGCTCGACTGCTGGCGGATCGGGAAGCGTTGCCGGAAAGCTCAGCGAGGCAAAATCGCAAACCACGCTTTCGAGCGCTGTGTGCTTGTCATGGCTGCCTTGCTTACCAGCCGAACGGTGCACGGGTGAATTACTGTGGGCTTGGTGTGGATGGTGCTCCGCTCGAGCCCCATGGTCACCATGCTTCGCGTGGGTAGTAAGGGCAGTGTGACCGGCAGAGGGCGTCGCCATCTGCGCAAGCCGCGGTGACGCCGAAGGACAGGGAGTAAGGGCGACCAGCCCATTCCCGGACTGACCGATCATCCAGCCATAGGGAACCGCCAGCTGCACGAGGAAAGCCAGTGCGGCCAGTGGCATCAGCAGCCGGGACAAAGATGCGCGAGATTGCACGGCGCGCGCTCTAGCGGGGAGGTGCCGCGAAGGGAAGGCACCCCTCGACAAACCGACTTAACCTTAGTCCTTCGGGGTCCGCCGTGGGGCTGGAAATTTCGGTCGGGGTAACTTCTCAATAAGCTTTTACACTAAGAAGAGCCCGCCCATTTCTCGAGTTTCCGGTAAATCGTCGAAGGGTTCACCTCCAGCTCACGTGCCGCTCGGGTGATGTTTCCCTGGTTACGGTTGATGGCGGCTTCGATTACCACTCTCTCAACCTCGGCGAGGGTCATGCCTTCCCAGCGAGTATCCTGTGTAAGTTGCTGGGGGTTTTCCTCCTTCAGCTGAGGCGGCGCCGCCTGCGCGGGTTCGTGAGTGATAGGCCGAGTAGCCGCGAAACTGCTGGGGGTAGAGATATCAATCTCCACCTCATCTTGCCCCGAAGTGACGATTGCCCGGCGCAGTGAATTCTGGAGTTCGCGCACATTGCCCGGCCAGGGATAACTGAGAATTTCGGAACGGGCATTGGCGCTCAATCGCACGCCCTGACGGCGCTCCTCTTCTGCAATCGTCGCCGTCAGCCGCTCTGCCAGAATGAGAATGTCGTCGCCACGATCGCGCAAGGCCGGAAGATGAATGGGAATGACATTCAATCGGTAGAAAAGGTCTTCACGGAAACGTCCCTCGGCCACTTCGCGCATCGGATCGCGATTGGTGGCACAGACAAACCGGACATCCACGGGTTCGGCCCTTGAGGACCCGACCCTTTGGATCATGCCGGTTTGCAGAAACCGCAACAGTTTGACCTGAAGTTTGAGTTCCATCTCGCAAATTTCATCGAGAAAGAGCGTGCCTCCATCGGCTGCCTTTGCAGCACCGATCCGGTTCTCCACCGCACCGGTAAATGCGCCCTTTACGTGACCGAACAGTTCGCTTTCGAGCAGGTTCTCGGGGATGGCTCCGCAATTGATTGCCACAAAGGCCTTGTCGCTTCGGCGCGAAGCAGAGTGCAGGGCCTCTGCGGTGACTTCTTTGCCTGTCCCGCTTTCCCCTGTCACGAATACGCAAGCTCGCGAGTCGGCGACTTGTTCGATAGTTCGGAAGACTTCTTTCATCACTGGTGACTGACCAATGAAGCCGTGAAATCTTGGACCATCCTCAGCTCTGGGTGAAGCGGTGGTCTTGTTCGCGTCCTTGCGTTGTTCGACCGCAGAGCGCGCTGTTGCAAGCAGCCTTGTGCCTGCAACCGGTTTCACGAGAAAGTCGAAGGCTCCGACACGCATGGCGGCAATCGCACGCGAGAGCGAGCCGTCCGATGTTATGACGATAAACGCCGGTGATTGCTCGTCCCGCTCTTCGAGCAGGGAAAGGCCATCGCCATCAGGTAATTGCAAATCAAGGAGTGCGGCTGCGAACCGGCTGCCCTGCAATGCCTCGCGAGCCTCGGCCAGGGTCGACGCAAGCGTTACACCATAGCCGACTTCCTCCAGCTGGGCGGCATATCCTAGCGCAAGCGACGGGCTGTCTTCGATGATGAGAATATTGGATTGCGCCATTACTTATCCTGTCAAAGCGAATTCGGCCTTCGTTCCGTCATCACTCATGTTGATCCATTCCAGTTTTCGCTCGTCGCCGAAATGCTTCATAGCTCCTGCGACAAGGCCGTGCGCAATATGAGCGAAGGGGCGGTGAGAAGCATATTCGATACGCAGGATCCCGCCTTCGTTGTGGGTAAGGACCTGCGGAGGGCTGGAATCGGGATAGAGGATCCTGACTTCTTCGTGGATATGCTCACCCACGTGGGCCAATAACGCTTCGGCAGTCGCATAGCGCCCGACGATTTCCATATAGAGAACCCTAAACCGCTCGAAGAGATACATGCCGAACTGATTGCAAAGGTCGGCGAAGTCGTGGCCGCTTTCGCGTGACGCAGCTTTCACGACGCGCACTGCTTCTTGCCAGGGGTACTGGCCGATCCGCGTATAGGCGCCTCCGTGTTCCAATTCTGCCTCGGCCAAAACCTTCTCCGCAAATAGCGGGCCACCAGCCAGTTCGAGAAAGCCGATTAATTCAGAAAAAATGATACCCTTCACGTTTCGCTCCTGCTCATCACCACTGGTTTTATGCAAGAAGCGTGCCCGCTGGCGATCCACGCAAAAACTGGCTTCGGAACAGCATTTTTTCGCAATATGCGATTATAATTCGCAAAATGCAACAAAACCTCGCGCAATTTGCAAGCTTATTCTTTGCAGAATGCGGCAGTTTTCGTTCCAGGCCACAGGATTTTGCGTTTGGCACGACCTTTGAAAGGCTCCGGTCGTACCATGCGGAGATCTAACGTGCCTTTCTCGTCCAATCCATATCCACCCATCGTTCTGGCTCTTGCTTTCTTGGCTTCAGCCTGCGTGTCGGGCCCGGCACCCTCTAACCACCGGGCTAGCCTTTACGCACCTCATCAAACGGCAGGATCGCGCACTGGCCATCCCGAGGGAGCGTGGATTGCATCGACACCCACAGGTCGCGGAGCTCCAACCTGTGAGTGGGCGGTCCCCCGTGAACTGGAAACTTACCAGCGTGCGAATGTCGGAGAGTTCGCTTCGCAGACACCGCCGCTTGCCCCCGGCGACCGCCTTTCGATCCGCGTGCTTGGAGACAGGGATGGTCTGACGGGTACCTATGTCGTCGATAGCGACGGCTCCGTCCGCCTGCGTGGGGTACCCCCTACCCGCGCAGGCGGCGGTTCTTTGCTGGATCTTGAAACAGCTCTGCGGGCACGTCTTCTGGAGGCTGGTGTGATAAAGCCGCTGCGCAATGCCGTCACCATCTCTCTCGTGGAATCTGCCGGTGTCTCGGTCGCCGTAGCGGGCGCGGTATTCGATGCGAAAGCTGTTCGGGCAGGTGAGCGCACCCCAGAAAGCCGGATCGGCTTAAAGGAAGGTGATGTGAGCGGGGATGCCAATGTCTCCCGCTCGGTATCGGCAGCTATCCGTGCTGCCGGAGGCGTGCGCCCGGATGCAGATGTTCAGCGAATCTACCTCGTCAGGGACGGTGCTTATGTTGAGCTCGATTTGTCGGGCTTGGTCCACGGCTGGGGCGCGCAGGATATTTCGGTGACGTCCGGAGATCGTATCATCGTACCCAGCCGGCGCTGTTTCGACGAGAAGCTCATGCGACCCACCCCGCTCACGCCTCCCGGCATTCGCGTTTACATGTCGAACCTGACGCGTAGTGCGAACAACAATGCCGGCGCTGCGATTGGACAGGTGACCACCTCGCTTCCCTATGGAACGCGTTTGCTGCAAGCGATGGTCGCGGCCAACTGCGTCGGCGGGAGCTACATGCAATCGGACCGCCGAGCAGTGTTGATTTCGCGTAATCCGATCAATGGCAGAAGTGTTGTAGTCGAACGGGACATCGAAAAGCTGGTCCGCGAAGCCGATCGCGATAATTACGATCCGTTTCTCATGCCGGGCGATGCAATCGCATGCTACGACAGCCGGTGGACCAATCTCACCGAAGCGATCGGCGTCGTATCGCAGGGTGTCAGTACCGTCACTCCCGCACTTCTTCTGGAAAACGCGCTATGATGCATGCGCCCTTCAATTCCAAAGCTCCGGCTGCTCCGCGCTTTCTGCTGCGTGCCTGGGTTGTGGTTCGAGATGGTCTGCCATCAGTCGGACGCTATCGGAGATACTTCGTGGCGCTCGCCGGCCCCTTGCTTGTGATCTGGGGGGTAACACTGGCTTATCTCATATTCGCCCCGGACCGCTTTGATAGCAAAATGACACTGATCCTGCCGGGCACGGGTGTGGGCGGATCCCTGAACCTAGAATCGATCGGCCAGGCAACGACGAATACGTCGTCGGCTTTCTCCAGTCCGTCGCTCAGCCCGACCGAAAATTACAAGCGCCTACTTGCATCCGACATTGTATTGCGGGATGCAGCACGGCGAGCACAAGAAGATGAGGGCAGCTTTCCAGTTCCTGGTATCAAACTAATCGACCAGACCAATCTCATCGAGGTCGAAATGCCGGCCGGTGATCCGGATACTGCGCAAAATCGAATGATTGCTTTGCAGGAGGCCTTTCTCGCTGCTCTCGAAAAGCTTCGGGCCGATGAAGCAGTCGCTCGCGAGGATGCGGACTCAGAACGCATCGCCGAACTTGAGGCAAAGGTAGATGAGGCGCAGAAGGCCCTGCTCGACTTTCAGGGTGAAACGGGACTGGTCTCGCTGGACCAGTTTGCGGGACGCGTATCTGCGCTTGATCAACTCAAGGCATCCGAACGCGATCGCCGTGTGCAGTTGGCGGAAAGTCGTGGCGGTGCCGGACGACTGGCATCCACTCTCGATATCTCGCTCGGTCAGGCGCGCATCGCAATGAAATTGAAAGCCGACCCCCAATTCCGTGAGCTGTTGACGCGCTATGCGGTCGTTGAGGCCCAGCATTCGGAGACGGGAGCCACGCTGGGCGATGCGCATGCGTCGATGGAAGAACTGGCTGCCGAACGAGCTGCGCTTCGCGGAGCTCTTGCCGAACGTGGCCGCAGTGTTTCGGGGATGAGCGAAGCACGGGTGCTGGCCTTCACCGACCTTGCCGTTTCAGATACGCGTGAACGGCTGTTCGCGACACTGACGGAACGAGACGCTGGGGGAAGCGGGCATCAGGCCGCACTTTCCGAATTGCGCCGGCAAATTGGTGAACAAAATCGCGATGCCGACGATCTGGTCGCCCAAGCCTCGCGGCTAGCAGACCTCATGCGCGATTTGCGCGTCGCAGAAGCGGTTTTCAGCTCCGCGCTCGCCCGGCTCGATACGAACAAATCCGATCCGTTCGCATCCTATCCCTTGGTCCAGACCTTGGAATCCCCTTCGCTGCCTCGCACGCGCTCTGCGCCTTCTCCGGTCTTTGCGATAATGGGAGCGCTTGCCGCCAGCCTGTTCACCCTGCTTGGATTTCTGCTTTTATGGCTGCGCCAGCCGATCATCCGCAAACTCCTGCCGAACGCCTGATCGGGCGGGCCATAGCCGCCACGTGGCTGCTATGGCTCGTCGGTGCGCTCTATATCGCTGGCCCGGTGATCGGCTGGCTTCTGGCCGGGATGGTTTTTGCAGAGATCTATCTCGGCCGTAAAAGTCTGGCCATTGTTCCTTCGAGCGTGTGGCTATGGCTCGGGTCGATGGCGGCAATGCTGGTAATCCTCTGGGCCGGCCACGCCAATTTTTCCCTTGGTACAGCGCAAACTGTAAAGAGCTCGATTGGATGGGCGAAGGGCTGGGCGTTGATCGCCCTGTTTCCACTCGCCGGGGCAGTGCTCGACATACGTCTGTCGGTGATAATACGGGCCGTCTGCCGGCTCGGCATGTGGACGCTGATCATCCTCCCGTTCTTCCTGATCGCGCCCTTCGCCGGGTTGCCGGAAATGCTGTGGGTTTCGCCACTGAAAGCGGTAGGCGGACCGGGACCGGAGTATTTCGCCACCATCCTCTACACGATTGAACCTGGCGCAGGCACACCGCGGTGGCAGTTCTTTGCACCGTGGTCGCCGGCAGCCGGGATGGTCGCTGTCATCTACGTTTTCATTGCCGCACAGGAAAAAGACCTGGTCTGGCGAATTGTCGGTATTACCGGCTTCCTGGCGATTGCCGTCCTGTCCCAGTCGCGGCTGGCCCTCCTAGCGATTGCGCTCGTGGCACCTGTCACTTTGGCTATCGCGCGGGTAGATCGCGGCTGGCTGTGGTGGTTGATGGCACCGGCAGTTTTTATGATCGGCCTGTTCGGTACAGAACTGATCGCTCTGATCGAGCAATTATCGAACGATTTTTCCGCTGCAAGGGCGGATTCCAGCCGGGTCAGGGCAGCGCTGGGCCGCATCGCCTTGGAGCGCTGGGAGAACGAGGCGTTCTGGTTCGGCCACGGCGTGGTCGAAAATGGTCCCCATCTGGTGGAATATATGCCGATCGGAAGTCACCATAGCTGGTATGGCTTGCTGTTCGTGAAAGGTCTGCTGGGGGCACTGGCGCTTGCGGTACCTCTAAGCGTCACATTCATTCTTCTCCTGTGGCACGCCCGGCATGGCGCGCTCCAGCGCTTGTCATTTGCGTTGACGTTGGTGCTCGTGTTGTATTCCTTTGGGGAGAATCTCGAAATCCTTGCCTATTTGTTCTGGCCTGCGCTGGTACTTGTCGGGAAAGCGCTGGCGGACTTACATCCAAGTCGCCGGAACCCAAGCTCCGAGGATCAGGATCCAGTTGCATAAAAAACCGCCCGCCTCGGCCAATGGGCTGCCGAGGCGGGCGGTACTTGCAGCGTCCAGGAGGGATTAGACGCTGGCAAGTTTCCGAAGCTGTTCGAGGCCCGCACAGGGTGAGCACGAACTTGAGCGTTCAAGTATGTTTCCCCAGCCGTGAATAATCTCGTCGTGCTGGCGATAAACGCCCGCTCGGGAAGCCCGACCCATTTCGCCCAGATCCTGCTGCGAAAGAGAGCGGATGGCCTGGGTAATCTGTTCGGCTGTGCTCATTGGGGCGACCCGGCCGCCTCCGGCATTGGCCTGCTCGGGTAATCCATCCACATCGCTGACGAGAAGGGCTCGTCCGGCCATCCGCGCTTCCGTCGCCACCAGGCCAAACGCCTCGCGCCGCGAGGGCAGAATGACTGCATCGGCCTTCTCTAGCCACTGCGCAGGATTATCGCAGGCAGGCTCGATCCGGACATTGGGCATATCCGCAGCAAGTTCCATGAGTGCCGCCTCTTCGGGACCTGACCCGAACAACGTAAGCTCCACCTCACTAACATCGAAGGAGCCCATAGCTTCCACCAGCGCGGTGAAATTCTTTTCTTCGGAAAAACGACCGTAGGATAAAAGCTTGAGCGGTCCAGCGGCGGGGCGCCATTCCGGCACATCAAGGAGTTCGAACCGTCCGCTCCACGGGTTGATTGTCGAAATCTTGTGTTCGTCTATTCCGACCTCTGCCAACCATGCTGCTTGCGCTTTCGATACAGCGACGACTTCGTCCACCAGGCTGGCCGCGGTCCTGAGCAATATGCGGAACCGCATCCGCGAAGAGACATGCTGCTGTTCGAACGAACGCGTGTAGCTGTGCTCGACCTGGACAATGTGGGCGCTGGGATTGCGATAGCGCAGGGTAGCGAGGTAGGGCAGCCTGCTGAAACACGGCGGGACGTGGATTACTATCACGTCTGCTTCGAGGGCAGGTGCCTCGGTCATTTTTCGGTGCATTGGCAGGATGACGGAACGAGAGGCCTCTCTGAGGCGCGGTTCGTCAAAAAGCGACAGCGCACGAGTCACGCCTCCCATCGCGAAATCGTCGAGGAGATGAGCGATCTGTATCATGCTGCGGCCTTCAAAAAGGGACGCGCGATTTTCTGGAACCAGTCAGGACCAACGATCCACGCAAGCTGGATGGCACAGAAGGTCATGATGGATTTCTTCGGCTCTTCGATAAGAATGCCAGGTCTTGTCTTGAGCGCTCGGGTGATGAAATCCTTCGCGAGTACCGCGTTTCCCATCTGGATCGACCGGCGCGCGAGATAGCGCAGTTGGTATGCCCGGGCACGGGCGCCGTGCTTCTCTACTAAGTCAGGTGCATTCTGGCTCGCGACTGCAAGCATCTGGGTCCAACTGATGTACTGTTTGACCACATTGGCCGACAAGGCACCACCGATGATCCGATAGTCGGTCAAAAGGCCTTCGATACCTTCGAATTTTACGCTGTGAACGGACGCCAGCCGCACCCATAATTCGATATCCTCCGACTGGCGGAAATTCTCGTCAAACCAGCAGACCCTGGTTGGCTCACTTGCATGCCGGAAGGCGGCCCGGTCGAGCGCTTCGCGCCGGAAAACAGGAGCACTGCCATTGCCGACCGGATTGCGGCAGAAGATGTCGGCCTCGGTCACGCCCTTGAGCTTGGGACGCATCGCGACCTTCAGAGCCTGGCCGTGTTCGTCGATCATTCGCGAGCCTGAATAGCTCCCGCCGATTTCCGGGTTCGCCTGCAGATGAACATAATGCAGCAGCAGTTTGTCCTTGTGCCACCGGTCGTCGGAATCCAGCAGTGCGATGAAAGCTCCTCGGGCACGCGCAATGCCGGTATTCCGCGCTCCCGCCAGCCCGCGATTGGGCTGTGAGATGATGCGGATACGCGGATCTTCGAAGGCGCGGGCCAGGGGAATGGAATTGTCGGTGCCGCCATCGTCGACGATGATCAATTCGAAATCTTCGAAGGTCTGATCGAGAACCGACTTGATGGCTTCCTCGATGTAGGCTTCGACATGATAAACGGGCATTACGACCGAAATGCGGGGGGATGTCATCGGATCACTCCTTGTATCGAAAATCAGGCGAAGATTGCTGCGCGTGCTCGCGCTGGAAGCGCGCCGCCGGCAAGGGCGGCACCAGCTGTCATGACGCCGCGCGGGCCCCCGGATAGGAATGCCTTGCTGTCGCTGACGATGCCGCGGCGGACGAAATCGCGGGCGAGCGCCATGGTCGTTCCCGAACGAAGCGCGCGGCGGGCGAGGTAGCGACAATACAGGGCTTCGCCGCGCTTCATGTCGATGCGGTGGGACCACCGCCAAGCCAGCGCCTTCCATCCGTCCAGCATGGCTGCGAAATCGCAGCTCAGACCATCTGCGCTCATGCGGTAACCCACGAGCGTTTCAGGAATTCCCCGCAGCAAGTGACCCGCGCCAACCAGTCTCGCGAGCAGGTCCTGGTCTTCGACATGACGCATGTCGCGCCGGAATCCGCCGATCTCAAGGAAGGTTTCGCGCTCGATGACCAGATTGCTCATCGTGCACACGACGTTCTCGATCAGCACATCTTCGAGGGCGCAATAGTCTTCAAGAACCGTGGACCGTGTTCGACCGGCCTTCAACTCGCCGCCGCTGTCCGGGCAGAAGGCGATGCGCGCATAGCTTGCTTCAAGGGCGGGGTCGTTTTCATGCATCTCGCGATGCTTGGTCAGCTTGTCGGCATGCCAGATATCGTCGGAATCGAGGAATGCGAGGTAGGTCCCGCGCGCTTTCGCGACGCCGAGATTGCGTGCCGCAGACACACCCTGATTGGATTGTGTGGCGATCTTGATCCGCATGTCCGCGTTCGCCCTCTCGAGAATGAAAGGCAGCGTCAGATCCTCTGATCCATCGTCCACGATGATGAGTTCGAAGTCCGCATCGCTTTGCGAGAGAACCGAGTCGATCGTGGTCCCGATCGTGCGCTCCGCGTTGTAGGCGGCGACGACGACGGAGAAAGTAGGCTGGGTCATGGTCTTTATCCTTTCGGGTTGAGGATGGGGGTAGTGCAGGGACGGCTGAGAGTGATGCCGGCAGCGGGAAGGAAGACGCATGCCAGCCCGGCGCCATATCCAAAGCAGGCCCATGCAAGGCTGATCTGCGCTCCGGCCACCAGGCCGGAGAGGGCAGCTGCTGTAGCAAGGGCGGTGATGAGGGTTTCGGTCTGCGGGCGGCTGGCAACGCGGTACGCGGCGCCAACCAGCGATCCTGCATAAAGCGGCAATGCAGCGCAGGAGAGCAGGACGATGAAGGTGATGGCCGGCACCCACTTCTCGCCGAAAACGATAGGTACGTAGATCGGCGCCAGCAGCGCTTGTGCTGCAACGACGGGGCCGAGCATGGCGAGGCCGGTCAGGAACGCTTTGCGAAATTCGGTCAGGGCCCGCGCAGCGCGTACCTTGGCCAAGTGGGGGAAGACGACCGTGTTGCAGGCGGAGACGAAGCTTTGTGTGATGCCTAGCCCGGCGTTGAAGGCGAAGTAGTAAATGCCGAGAGCTTCCGTGCCCAGCATCGCCCCGACAATGAGTTTGTCTGCATGCAGTCGGGCTGCACCAAGGATTTCCGTTCCAAGGATGGAGGGGCCGAAAAGGGCGAACTCGCTCTGTGGTGCTTTGCGCTGCTCGGCGTCATGCCGCCAGGACGAGCTGCGGCGAGCGAGGATAGTCCAGAGTGGAGCCGCCAGCAGTTTTGGGATGACCAGCGCCCAGGCACTGGGCCAGAATATAACGAGCGCGACCGTCATCATGCTGTCGGCCATATTTTGGGTCGCGGCGATGCGGGCAACAGAGGCCATACGGTTTTCGCGCATGGTCAGGAAAATCTGAACGAGACCGGGAGGCATCGCGAAATACACAAGCGAGAGGATTGCGAGCAAAGCCGCCGCCTCGGGCAGGTCGAATAAAAGATAGATAAAGGCGGCGACGACAATCTGGATTGCCGCGACGGTCACGCAGATTATCCAGAACAACCGGTGCGCGGCCGCACAAAGAGCAGGCAGCTCGTCTCGCCGCGCCATTATGAGGCGTTGCCCGATACCGACATTGGCCAAGACACGAACCAGCTCGAACAAGCTCAGGGCAAGCGCTGCTGTCCCTAATATTTCCGGGGGAACTCTGCGGGCAACGATCAGCAGTGCCGCGAGCCGGACAACGCGCGTGGCCGCTTCGGCCGAGCCGAAAGTTACGAACCCGCGAACCAGTGGCGCGGCCGAGACTGCAGATATCGTTGAGCGAAGGGTGTTCATGGTGTCCTCGAATGATGCGAGGAAGACCTTTCAAAGAGCGTGCCAAACTCCGATTCCGCGGGTTTGTGCGGATCTGAGCAAGTCGGAAAACCACTATTCGCATCTTGCAGTCGCAGCTGTTGCAGAATGCATCAACTGGCCGTCGCAATTTGCGAAATGAACGCAAATTCGAACGACAAGCATTTTTGCGGAGGGAATATTGTTCCTATATATCAGAGAGATATACATATTGGCACGGGCTTTGCCCTTCCGGCGGTGACTTATTCAAAGGATCATCGCCATGAGAAACATTCCTGCTTCAGCTATTCGTACTGCCGCCTACCCCGTCGCGTTCGGCGCTTTCCCCGGATGCCATGGCGAACCGTTTCGCACGATCGATTTGTTCGGGCTTTCGCTCTCAAGCGCGTCGCCCGAGGCAGCCGCATCGCACATCGTAAGGAAGGCCGCCCACGGTGCCAAAACCACGGTGAGTTTCATCAACGCGCACTGCATCAACGTCGCCCGCAAAAGCAAAGCTTACAGAGAAGCGCTTTCGCATTCCGACCTTCTGCTGCCGGACGGTATCGGACTTGAAGTAGCGGCGAGAATGTCAGGCTGCGACAAGCCCGACAATCTGAATGGGACCGATCTCTTCCCTTTGATCTGCGAACGCGCTGCCGTCGAAGGCGCAGGACTTTTCTTCCTGGGCGGAAATCCCGGCGTGGCCGACAGAGCCGCTGCATGGGTCTGCGGCGAGTGGCCCAGCCTCCGCATCCGCGGGACCGAGCACGGCTTCTTCGATCGCGATGATGAAGACGCCCTGATCGAGCGCATCAACCGTTCGGGAGCGGCAATCCTGTTCGTTGGCCTCGGCGTGCCGCTTCAGGAAGAATGGATCGCTCGCAATCGTGACCGGCTGGATGTGCCGGTTGTATTGGGTGTGGGCGGCCTGTTCGATTACTATTCCGGGCGTATTCCCCGAGCACCGCAAGCCGTGCGCACCGCGCGGTGCGAATGGGCCTGGCGGCTGGCGATGGAGCCTCGCCGCATGGCGGGCCGCTATCTGCTCGGCAATGCAGTGTTCCTTGCGCATGCCGCGATAGAAGCGGCAGCGCAGCGAGGCGCACCCGCACTTGCCGGGCGCATCGCGAAGCGCGCCTTCGACATCGTAGCCGCCACACTCGCGTTGATCGGCCTGTTTCCTATCTTCCTCGCCACAGCTTTGGCGATCAGGATGGAGGACAATGGACCGGTGTTCTTCCGGCAGACCAGGATCGGCGCGGGAGGACGAACTTTCTCGATGATCAAGTTTCGTTCGATGTATACCGATGCCGTGGAAAGGCGCGCAGCTCTTCTAGCTCAATCAGACCGAGCCGGGACCTGCTTCAAGATGCAGGATGATCCGCGCATCACGCGCACCGGAAAGATCATTCGCCGTCTGTCGATCGACGAGTTGCCCCAGATATTCAACGTTCTGGCCGGGGCGATGTCGATCGTCGGACCGCGCCCTGCGCTTCCCGGCGAGGTCGCGCAATATCACGGTCGTCAATGGGAGCGGCTTTCGGGCAAGCCGGGAATAACTTGCAGCTGGCAGGTCAAGGGAAGGGCCGAGATACCCTTTCACCGCCAGGCGATCATGGATCGCGCCTATCTGCGCCGCCAGTCTTTTGCGACCGATCTTAAGTTGATCGCAATGACCGTGCCGGCGGTAATCGGAGGCCGGGGCGCCTATTGATCGCCTTCGACAAGGGCATCGTAGAGGTCGTCGACTGCCAGCAGGCAGGCGGCGACCGCCTGCCTGAAGCTTTCGATCGATGCATCCGGGGCAGGCCTCTTCTCGCGATATTCGGCCAATTCTTCCACTATTCCGACCGCACCGATATTGAGCGAGACGCCGGTCAGCGAATGCGCCGCTTTCGACAGGGCCTCGTCGCTGTCTGCTTCGACCGCGGCCAGGACATCGGCGGAATATCTGGTAATGTCCTTTTTCGCTGCTTCCCGCATTCGCCCGCGATAGGCTTTGGGCAAATCCATGAAAGCGCGGCGAAACAGGTCATGATCAAACCGCGCCGCATCGCGTCCCACGTCCCGGCCGGAAATAAGCGCCGTCCTTATCGCTGTTTCCAAAGTTTCCCTGCGCACCGGTTTGGCAAGACAGGCAGTCATACCGGAGGACAGCAATCTCTCGCGTTCGGACTGCAGGCTGTGCGCCGTTACTCCGATGATGGGCGTGCGCGCCGCCGGTCCACCCAGAGCGCGGATGGCCTGTGTCGCCTGTTCGCCATTCATGATCGGCATCATGACGTCCATCAGAACTAGATCGAAATCCTCACGCCGCACCGCTTCCACCGCGGCAGCCCCGTTGTCGACGGTTTCCACCTCGCATCCGAGTTCGACGAGCATACGTTCGATTACGTAGCGGTTGCTTTCAGTGTCTTCTGCAACGAGCACCCGAGGGTTTTCCGGGAGGGAGGCATCCAGCCCTGCCGAAGGAGCAGGTACCGTTTTCCTGATCGTCCTGAACTGGATCTCTTCGTCCAGCGCAGCTTCCTCGATCAGCTTCGATGCCACTTCGGCGAGTTGGTCCGATGCGTCGCGGGCCACTGCCAGATCGTCGCGCGCCTGGTCCGGCACATTGTGGCGAACGAGTTCGAGCGCTCCGGAAAGTGCGGCCAGCGGCGTTCTGATGGCGTGCGCCATTTCAGAGATGAACCGGTCCCGTGCGGCCAGCGATTTATCGACGCGCTCTTTCGCTTCGGCCAGCTGGCTCTGAAGCCTGGTCATTTCTGCAAGGCGCCTCTCCGCCCGAAGCTGCAGGGCTTTTACGCGCCGCGCATTATGTCGCTCCTCGGTTATATCACGAACGGTTGCGACCACATGGCTGGGGCGATCCGGCGTACTGGCTTCGCGCTTTATCGCCCAGCTCAGCCACCGGATTTCGCCACTGTCCTGGCGGATGATCCGATGCTCGTATTTCCGAGTGACCCCTGCGGGCATCGCGCGGAAAAACTCCATGCCTTGAAGCATGATCTTGGTCCGGTCGAGCGGATGCAGTGCGGCAACGAGCTTCGCGAGGGTGGCTTCTTCGCCGTCCGGAAGGCCCAGGATCGATGCGGAACTTTCCGAAACGGTGAAGCCGCGATCGCGCTCTCCGTAGGCGGTCGCCATCTGGGCAGTGGAGAGCGCACCTAGCAAAAGCGAACTTTCGATTTCGAGCTTCCGCGCCAGGTCCTGCTCTCTCAGGCTCAAGTCCTGATTTGCCTGCGACAGCTGCCGCATGCGCTCCTCGAGCGCATGTTCAGCGGTATGAAGAGCCCGCTCCGTCCTCTGGAGGCGAAGGGAAAGTACCTCTGCTCGCTGCTCGGCGGGGAGATCCTCGAGTTTAGTCATCGCCAAAAGCCCTCAGCAACGCCGGCAAACGCGAAACCAGCTCGGCAGTCTGGACGAAGATCACGTGATGATCGTCGCCGTCATTGGGTTCGTCGGTAACGAAAATGCGGCATGGCGCATCGCTTGCTTCGACTGACTCCCGATCGTCGCAGAGAAAGACGTCCATTGCGCCGGTCCCGCTATCGTTTGCAACGGCGAAGCCGCTGTCTTCCGCGATCACCTCTGCCTTGATGGCAAGCGACGCTTGAGCAAGACTGATACCTATCCGGCCCTGAGGTTCCTGACTTTCCGCAACTTCTGCCACTGCTTCCAGCGGGATACGCAAGACCATGCGAGTACCGCCACGCGGTCGCGCCTCGGCTTCTACACTGCCTCCGAGCTCGGTTGCCAGCTGACGCGTGATCGACAGGCCGAGGCCGCTGCCAGACTGGCGGCCCAGCGTATCGGGCGAGCTGCCAGAAAACGGTTCGAAAATAGTCTTCATCCGCTCGGGAGCGATGCCTCCCCCAGTGTCTGCCACCGCAAATGTCCAGTGACCGTCCTCATCGATCGGTGGATCGCAGCTCAGCGTCACGCCGCCGGTCGAAGTGAATTTGATCGCATTGGATACGAAGTTGGCGAGAATCTGCTGGATGCGGCCGGGATTGCCGAGAACCTTGCGATCATCCCCTTTTTCAATGTCGATCGCCAAGCCCTTTCGGCGGGCGAGGGGAAGGAAGAGTTCGGCCACTCGTTCGAGCAGGTCGAGCGGTGCGAATATCTCTTTCTTCTGATCCTGCCTCTCGCGCTCTCCTCTCGCCCTGTTCAAGGTGGCATCAAGAGTCTCCAACAATGCCTCCGACGAGTTTTCGATCAGGGTCAGGGCTCTGCTTCTCTCCGTTTCGGAGCGTTCGCGGCGGACCTGATCGATGAGACCGAGAATGCCGGATATCGGCGTGCGTATCTCGTGTGAAATTACGGCGAGAATATCGCTTCTCGCGCGTGCTTCGGCTTTGGCTTCGTCGAGTGCGTGAAGCAGCGCTTGGGCAGCCGCTTTCTGATCGGAGATGTCCTGCAGGATGCCATAGTAGCCGATGACCTCGGCAGTACTTTCCTCTTTCGCATCGTCGAAAATGGTCGTTCCGCGCAGAAGCGCAGGAAAACGGTCGCATTCCGCCCCGATTGCAAGCGTCTCGAAGGAAAACTCGGATTTCCGTTCGATCGCCGCAGCAATGTCCTGCATCGTTTTTTCGCGCTGGCTTTCGTCGATGAGGGCCGGAACATCCGACAGAAGCAAAATCGGATCCGTTAGCCCGAGCCTGGCCATGAGCCAGGGCGAGAGGCTGATTTCCATAGTTTGTGGATCGAGCGCGAAATGCCCTGCCTTCGCACTGGATTGGGCCAGCTCAAGATAGAGGAGGTTTTTCTCGATCTCGCGCTGTGCGTTCCTGAACGACGTCAAGTCGTTGGCGATGAAGGCCCATCCGAAGATTATATCGTCTGCGTCAGAAAGGGGTATCAGCGTTTCTTCCAGCCATGCCCGGTTGCCGTCGGCCAATTCGCGCTCGAAGATTTCAGGCTCGGGACCCGGCTGCCCGCTTGACGGCCCGGCATCGGGCTCTTGCGAAGCCTCTCCTAGCTTCTTCCCCCGCCGCTCCAACTCGTCGGCACCGAACAGGCGGACGGCGCCATCGTTCGCTCTGACCAGCGAACCGTGCTCGTCGTAAAGGACCATTGCGTAGCTTTCGGCGGCATCGACGAGCGCGTCGAAGGACCGTGTTTCCCGAACCCGTGCCTGGTCCAGGCGCTCCTCCATATTGTCGAAAGCGTGTTCCAGCTGAACGATCTCGTCACCGTCTAACTCGTGCGGACCCGTCCCCCCGGCCATGGCGATCGCGTTCGTACGGTCGGCAAGTTTCGAAATGCGCCGTGCAATTGTTCTGTGAAAGACTGCGCTGAGGATAAGGCCGAGCAGCAAGGCGCCCGGGATCGCGACACCGATGACCCGCTTCGCAATGGCCCACGCTCGATCGCTCAGAGCCTCGTCGGGCAATACGGTAAGTACCACCCAGTCCGGCGCCTCCAATCGGTCACCCGAGATATAGGCATCCAGTTCTTCCGAATACTCGACCTCTCTCTCGGCGCCGTTTTCAATATAATGGAGCAATCCCAGTAGTAGAGGGTCCTTGGATGCTTCCATGTCGATATTCGCGGCAAGCAGATCACCATTCGCAGAGGTCAGGCCGGAGTGGTGGATCAATTTGCCGTCACGACTGGCAATGACTGTCGTGGCACCATTTAGCGGTTCCGGCAGGCTGTCGGTCAGGTCGTGGAGGGGTATGCTGATGCCCCATCCGCCCAGCTGCTTCCCGTTTATCCGGGCCGGCAACATGCAACCGGTCGTCCAATTTTCGCCGGAGTCGTCGTAAATCGGAGTTTGCAGACTGGTGCAGCGCAGATCGCCCTGGGGATTATTCGCCGGTTTGATGATCGAGATGAATTCTGCATCCTGAAAATCGAAATCTGCCGGAGCGCTGCGATAGAAGGACAACTCGTCCTGCCGCGTGGGGGCATAGATTAGAAGATCGTTGGCCGAAGAGAAGAAATAGAGGCTTTCGATTTCTTCCGGCAAACCGTTCGCCATGGCCTTGATGGTATCGAACGCGGCCATGGTTGCTGCCCGCCGAGCGCCAGCGGGTTCTGGCGGGCCGATGAAGCCGCCAAAACCTCGCAATCTCATCGGCCCTGCAAGGTCAGTCCCGCTCCAGAGATCGGAACGGGAATGAAACGCGCCATCCTCCGACCGCACGAAAACCTCCTCAAGCTCCGTCGACGTCTCGGATTCAAGGCTGCGCTCCATGATCGACAGGGCGCGTTCTTCCGTTTCTTCGACAAGCCGGAGCTTTTCGCGCAGGTTTTCGGCCACTGCATCATTGGAAACGCGCAATTCGGCTACGGCATCGCTCTGAAAGTCTGCAATGGCGGATCGGTAAGTAAAAAACGCCATCCCGCCCACGATGAGCATGACGATCGGGAAAGCGATCAGTAGACCTCTGAACGAGAGCGACATTGGTACTGTCTCCCTCAAAACGCTGTTTTACACAACCGACCATTGACCGGCGAGGCACGCGTGGCTGTCGGCCGGGAGAGAAAATCATGAGCGGAGAAAGGGAGATGCTCTTCCAGGGTGGCCCGGCAGAACCTCCTGATTTCGGCCCTTCCGAAATATAATTACACTTAATACGGCTCGTCTATTGCTCGCTCGGGTTTCTTGCGGTCCCCCGGTTTCCGGGCGATCTTTCTGATCGCGGCCAACAAATTGCGATGCGCTTGGCGGAATTGCTGGTGCTCTACACGCAGCGCCTCGACCTTCGCGAAATCGACCTGATCGTCTGTCTGGGCGCTACACTCCAGTCGAGCGATTGCTGCACGATGCATGAGAAGACTATTTGCATCGCCATTGCGCAAGAGGTTCCGGCCCAGCAACTTTTCTGCCTGCCGGTAATCCGCAATCCAGAGATCGGTCTCACTCAACCAGAGGGCAATTTGCTGTCGGAATGATTGAGCGACAAACTCCTCCATTTCTTTGGCCCGCGATACCCCTGGATTTGCGTCCTGCGCCCTCACTGGAGAGCCAGATGACGCGAGAACTGCACAAACAACCAGGCCAAAGGCGCCAAGCTTCACGACATATTCCAATTCCAGTTCGAAAGCGTGGCAAAGGGACGGCCTGAACCCCAGGCCGCCCCTTTGCTCATCTGCCTAAAAGCGGAAGGTAACCGAACCATAATAGCTCTGATAGGACACATCGTCGCGCCAGAGAGTGGTTTCGGCAGCTACCGAAAGGCCGACATTACCGGCCTGGTAGCCGATTCCGCCGCTTATTTCGGCCCAGTCATTGTCGCTGGACGGCAATGCGAAGCCGACATTGGGCCCCACTCCGCCGACGAAGTTCGCCCCGAACAGGGCAGGGCGGTCCGCGAAGTCGTGGACGTAATTGGCGTTCAGGAACGGCCTGAAGCCACCTCTGCCCGCCAGATTGACCCCTGCACGTGCCTGATAGCTGTCATAGCTCGGCAGTTCGTAAGTCAGAGCGGGACCTTCGCCTTCTTCTGCTACCCGAGAAAAATCGATCCGCGCGGCCCTGAAGGCGACACGAGGCGTGATATCGAACGCTCCGGCGGTGAGTACCTTGCCGAGACCTGCCTCCGACGAAAAGACGAAGGCATTGTCATTGCCGACGATGTCGAACTGGCTTGTGCCCGCGGCCACGCTGCGGCGCGTTTCGGTCGAGTAGACACCGGCATTGATCTGGGCATCGAGCCGGAGCCCGCCGATCGTCGTCACACCGTAAAGCGAGCCTTGATAGAGGTCGCCATCGGCGGTGTGCGTTGGCAGAACCGTATTCCCGTCCATTTCGATGTAGGTGAGAGCGATGCCGATGGCCCCGTTCTCGATCGCCTTTTCCAGGCCTCCGGCAATGTAGAAGCCATCGAACTGGCTGTCGCCCTGCGGTGTTGCGGTAGGCATGCCGGAGGCTTCGCCGTCGAGATATCCGCCGGCGAGGAAACCGCTATAATCCTCGGCCAGACCGGTCTGCTCTTCGCCGAGGTAAGCCCTTTCTGCCGCCGGTACGTTCGCGCCGTCCAGCGAGGTCGAGCGGGCGACCTGATGCGGCTGCCCGAGAACCGCGAGACCGCCGCCCATGTCGTTGCTGGCGCCGAGTTGCACCAGCCGGTCGCGGATCAGCCGGTTGCCGACGTTGACAGCGGCGAGGCCCATTGCACCGCGCAGTGCCTGTTCGCGCGGTGCGAAGCTTTCCAGAGCATCGCGGATGGAGGCTGTGTTCTGCAGATCCAGTGGCCCATACAGATCGGCATAGCGATCGTATTGCGACCGGTTCCGGTCGAGCAGCGCGGCAAAGGCCGACTGCACCGGCGATGCAGGATCGATGACCGATGCATAGGACTGTGCCTCGATGGAAAGCGTTACCGATTGCGAGCCGTAGGTAAATTCGGGCCGCAGAATCGCGCTGATTTCCGGAGTGAGGAAGGTCCCTTCATACCCACCTTCCGCAGTGAAGATCGTAAAGGTGTCGCCGTCACGCGGGATTGATCCGTCCACGGGGTTCAGCAGAACCGTACCGCCGATGCTGGCAACACCGTTGAGCGGGTTACCTTCGTCGTCGAACTCGGTGGCGGTCACCGAGATGAGATCCGACTGCCCCATGCCGTCGAAATCGACGCTGTAGACGCTGCCGGATGTCAGGATAACATTGCCTTCAAAGGTCAGCGTACCGATGGTCCCCATCGTGCCGGGAGCGACGATACCCATCATATTGGTGAAATAAGGCGTCTGGACGGTCCCGTTGCCGGTCAGCGCGCCAGTGAACAGCAGATAGTCGCCATTGCTTGTCAGCGTACCGTCGACATTCATCATCCCGGCCATCTGCGTGATGTCCACCAGGCTGGTCAGCATTCCGTCGGCGGTAATGTCCAGCGCGGCTTCGGCACCTGCGATCATGAACTTGTCGATCGTGACGTCGGTGTCGAGTGTGGTGGTTCCGGCATTCGCGAGAGTGACGTCGAAGTAACGGGCGTTCACCCGCTCGCTGTCGGCGGTCTCGGGCGAGTAAGCCACATTGTCCGGTATGAAGCCGCTGCCGCCCGGAAGGCCGTTGGTAAATGTGGCCTCCGGCAAAGCGGCAATATCATCTGCTGCAGAAATGGCGGCGTTCTTCTCCGCCGTCGAGCGGGCCAGATCGAGCAGTCGCTCCGGGATTACGGTTCCGATGGAGTTAGAGATCAGTTCGGGATCGGTGTCGGAGTCGCCGGGAACGAGGATATTTCCATCGTAATCCACGATGTCGCCGGTCGCCAGATCGAGGCAGAAATTCCCGTCGCAGACCTGCCCGAACTTCGGCTCGGTTCCTTCATTTCCGGCACCCGGACTATCTGGCACGCCGTTTACGATTTCACCGTTCTGGTCGATGATCCGGTAATTCGGGTCGAGCGCCAGCTGCCAGTGATCGGCATCGCTCCAATTGCCATCGCCTGCTACGGTCTGGGCATAGCGATAAGGATTGTTGGCGACGATCCAGTTCCAGTGAAGATAGAGCGGCTGGTACAGGCTGTTGGTGCCGTAGGATGAATCCGACTGGGCGGCGAAGAAGCGCGATCCACCGGAAAGAACCCCGATCACCAGTTCGCCCACGGATGACTGAAGGATGAGAGGCCCCCCCGAATCCCCGCTCGCCGTGCTACCCTCCTTGTCGCGGGCGCCGTCGCGGAACAGATTGAAATCGAAGGGATTGGTGCCGTTCGGATCGTCAAAATCGGTCTGGTAGAGGTTTTGGGGCAGGCCGTAATCGCCGGGGCCGAACAACCATTCGTTACGGTCGTTCAGGGACGCGAGCGCACCAAGAACGTTTTCGGCTGCTCGGCGACGGAAATCGGTGCCCTGGAATGATCCGCTTTCGCCATAACCGCTGCGGCCATAGCCGACGACGCGGACATCGTATCCGGTGCCCGATACGCTATCGATCGAGTCAGGCACGGCAAGTGGTGAAAACAGCATGGCCCAGGTAGGCACATTGCTTGCCGGGGTGTCGAGTGCCGCGAGGGCGACATCGCTTTCGAGGAAGCCGCGCGCTTCAGGTCGCGCGAGCGAGTCCGGATCGAAAACGATCTGCTCGATGTTGTAGACATAGTCTTCCGGCACCGAGGAATAGCCAGACCGGATCCAGGATCTGAGGCCTTCGAGCGCGTCCGCCTGAAAAGCGAAGGCGGCAGGAATGTTTCCGACCTGCGCGCCGAACCCGTCTTCTCCGGCGTCGTTGACGCAGTGCGCGGCGAAGAGAACGGTGCGCGGATTGATCAATGTACCGGTGCAGACGAAACCATCGGCGCGGTAGAATTGGCCCACACCCGTCACATCGACGGCGTCATCGAAGATCGAGCCAGGCTCCCCAGGATTGAGGGTGTGCCCTTCGCCGGGACCTTCCACTACGACATGGGGCGTATCTTCAACGAAATCGGGCTGCCGCATCATTGTCGGAATTGAGGGCGTGGTCACCATACCCGAATTCGCCGATGCAGAATCAGGCTGCGACGACGTCAGCACTTGGGCGTTAACAGGGCCGATGGACATATCCGCCCGATGCAGGGGATTGGTTTCGCTGATCGCAACAGCCGAAAGGTCCAGGGTGTCGGTGTTTTCTGCATGAACCGCTGCAGACGCCATCAGGGATGCGGTTGCGGTAGTGGTATAGAGGGCAAGGCGATGAAAGGAAGAGCGTCGAGCGATGTGACCTGATGGCATTCGTAATCCTTCGCGGTTTCTTTTTGTGAAGCCGGAAGATGAACACATGTTCAGGGTGGAATCAATATTTCAGAGTAGAGGCAGTCATTTATTCTTAATTGAATATAAAGTGTGGCGAATTTGATACAAAAATTCGGACCACATGGAGGGAGACGATGCCGATCACCCTCCGTGCAACGCTTCCCGCAAGTCGCCGAGCCACGCAGCATAGGGTTTCCAGGCGTCCTGACCGGACCGGTTGATCGGACGTCGGACCTGTTCAGAACTTGCAGTGCGCACCGCGCGGTCGGTCCGGTGGAAATCGAGGCAGGCGTTTTCGAAGGGCAAGCCGATGTGATCCAGCATGCGGCGGGTCTGGCCTTCCAGATCGTCGAGCACGTCTTCGTGATCCACTCTCAGCACCTTGCCCGGCAGCACTTCGTCCCAATGCTCCATGAGGCGCGTGTAGTCGCGATAGTAGCGACCGATCTCGGTCAGGCCGTAGGTAAAGTCCTGCCCTTCGGCGAAGAGCTGCTTGAAGCCGGAAAAGCAGCAATCCATCGGATCGCGCCGCGCGTCGATGATGGTCGCATTGGGGAGGATGAGATGGATCAGGCCGATATGGCGGAAATTGTTCGGCATCTTGTCGATGAAGAACGGCGCGCCCTGGCGGTGGATGCGCGTATCTTCCAGAAAAGCCGACCCGAACTGGCTCAATTGCTGGGCCGAAAGATCGCGTAGAATATCGGGATAGCGGCTCTGTCCGGCCTTCCGGCCGCGTAACCGGTGCGCCAGCGCAAGGATATTCGGCAGTTCCAGCGTGCCGTCGATCTGCGAATGGCTGGCCAGGATCTGCTCGAGCAGCGTCGAGCCTGCGCGGGGCAGGCCTACGATGAAAATCGGATCGCGCGCGGCATTGCCGGCCCCAGCCTTGTCCTGGAACAGGGCGGGCGTGCAGGCCGCTTGCTGGGCCGACAGCTCGGCGGTCATCCGGTCGGCGCTATAGCCGGTCTGCCGCCGCTTGAGCGTGTTGCCCAATTCGTAGAAGCCGAAGGAATCTTCATATTCCTTGCGATCTTCATACGCCTTGCCGAGCGCGAAGGCGAGATGAACCCGGTCCATGAAAGCAATGTCGGGCCGGTCCGCCTGGGCGCGCATGGCAGCGACTTCTGCGTCGGTGAACCGATAGGTCTTGAGATTGGCGAGCGCGTAATAGGCATCGCCATGGCCGGGCCGGGCGGCAATTGCCGCGTGATAGGAGGCGACCGCTTCGTCCTGCTGGCCGACGGTCTTCAGGGCATGTCCGCGCGAGGTGAGCGTGGCCGGGTCGCGGGGCAGGCGCTTCAGGACCTCTTCGAAAAGCTCGAAGGCACGCTCGTAATCGCCGGTCTGCATGCTCTCGATGGCGAGGTGCGACTGAAACAGGGGATTGCCCGGATCGCGCCGATAGAGCGCTTCGGCCTCTTCCCGTGCACGCGTGAATTTCTGCCGTTTGCGCAGAACGTCGATATAATCGAGCCGCACCTGGATATTGTCAGGCTCGAACGCAGCGGCGCTTTCCAGCAGGAATTCGGCATCGTCCAGAATGCCGAGCCTCAGCCCGATCTGTGCCAGCAGTCGCATGCCTTCGACATGCTCCGGATGGCGGCGGAGAAAATGGCGGCAGATTTCTTCTGCGCGAAGCGGACGGCCTTCGTGCAGGTGGTGCGTCACCGCGATCAGTTCGCGGGGCAGGCTGCCGACGCGCTGTTCCTGCAGGCGTGACGCCTGTGCTTCGGATGGACGTCCCGCGGCCTCGAGCAAGTCGGCCTGGGCCCGCCAGCTTGCGACAAGTGCCGGATTGAACCGCACCGCGCGGCCATAGGCCTCGAGCGCCTTGCCCGTATCACCTTGCGCGCGCGCGAGGTGGCCCGCTTCCTGCCAGGCACGCCCGTATTCAGGAATGGCGGCATGTAGGCGGTCGAGGTGGCGCGCCGCGTCTTCTGGCCGCTGGAGATATCTGTTCGCCACGGCCGCGATATACAGGGCCTCGGCATCCTCGGGATCGCTTGCAAGAAGGCCGGTCGCGAGATCGAGCCCGCGTTCGAACTGCTGCGCCTGCAGGGCGGCTTGCGCCTGTTTGAGACCTTCTTCGCGCGAAACCACTGCGTCCCCTTCGTTAGTACATATGCAAACGGCGGAGGGGAGCATGAAGCTCCGCCCCCGCCGCTGGTCAACATGCTACTGTATCAGTAGCTGAAAGTTGCCTTTGCGCCCACGGTCAGCGGACGGTTGGTGACGATGCGGGCGCGATCGTAATAGAAATCACCGGCGATCTGTGCCCGTTCGTCGAACAGGTTCGCGGCGTAGACTTCGAATGTCCAGCGGTCGTAGGACACGCCGGCCGAAAGATCGACGATCGTGTAGCTGTCGAGTTCGAGACGGTTGATCGCAACGATATCCGTGAACTTCGAAGCCGAATGCGACACCGAAGGCTGGACGAACGCGCCGAGGTTGTCGCTCAGATCCCATTCGTAGCGAACCCGCAAATTGCCCTGGAACGAAGGCGCGTAGGCAAGGTCCGAACCTGCCTGCACATCGTCGGTCGGCGTCAGCACTTCGGTGATTTCGGTGTCGAGGAACGACACTGCACCCGAAACGGTCAGGCCGGCCAGATCATAGGGCGCCAGCGTGAAATCGGCCTCGAAGCCCTTGATCTCTGCATTCGCCGCATTGTCCGAGAAGAAAAGGTTGGTGATGCTGGGATCGAAGATCGTGGTCTGCAGATTGCTTATGTCGACATAGAACAGGCTGCCATTGATCCGCAGCTGGCGGTCGAGCAGTTCGGTCTTCGCGCCGACTTCGTAGTTCTGCACTTCATCCGATTGCAGTTCGAACGGGACCGTGAAGCCGCCGGGGCCCTGCGCGCCGCCGGGGCGGTTGAGCAGGCCGGGACGGAAGCCTTCCGAATAGGTCGCGTAGAACAGCAGATCTTCTGTGGGCGTATAGTTCACGGTGCCCTTGAAGATGAAGCCGTCGGTCTTCGCCTTGTCGGGCGCCCGCACGGCGTTGAACACCTGCTGGGCCTGCGCGGCGCTGAGCCCGGCGGCCTGGATGTCTTCCAGCGTGTCGTTCACATCGAACGTCTGGCGCAGGTCGGCATCGCACGAACCGATGAAGGTGTACTGCCCGTCGCCATCATAGAGGTCCGACAGATTGGTGCCGAAGGCATTGGCATCTTCCGCCGCGCCCGCGTTACAGAACGAGCTGTTCGCCGTGCCTTCGAAGTCGACCGCGACATCGTAATAGCGCGCGCCGCCGGTGATCGACAGCACATCGGGCACGATGTAGAAGGTGGCTTCCCCGAAAATCCCGAACTGTTCGTCGGTGCGCTTCACGTCGTTGCGGAAGATCACGCCGTAGGGGAACGGTCCCGCTTCCGACTGATAGGCGCCGGGGAAGGGGAAGTTCGGGGCGAAACCGCCGAAGGGTTCGGCGAGCTCGCTGCCGGGATAGGTGTAGTCGTTGCGTTCCTTCAGCTCCAGATCGGAGTAGAAGCCGCCGGCGGTGACGCGGAAGCGGTTTTCCTCTGGCGTGCTGAAGCGCAGTTCCTGCGTGAAGACCGACAGTTCGCTGTTCGACCCAACATAGAGGTTGGGGGCCTGGCAGGTGCCGCTCGGCGCTGCATCGCCGGGATAGCTGACCGACCCGTCGCAAATGTAATAGGGCAGGTACTGGCCGGCGAAGAGATAGTCCGAATAGTCGATGCGCTGTTCGGTCTCACGCTCAGTGTAGGCACCGTTGTAGATCACGTCGAGCATGCCGAGCCGGCCTTCAACGGTCCATGCGGTGTTGGAGAAATCGTCTTCCAGGCGGTCGTCTTCGAAACGCTGAATTTCGAGATCATCCAGGTCGAGTTCCGGATCGGCGAAGAACACGCCGTCGCTTTCCAGGCTCTGGCGGCTGTGCGCCAGCGCGACCTGCCAGTCGGGCGACACTTCGTAGAGCGCGGTGGCGCGGAAGCCCGAATACTGGGTGTCGTTGAAATCTTCCTCGACCAGCCCGGCATTGTTGGCTTCGATGAACTCGACGCCCGAAAGGTCGTCATCCGCCTGGAAACCGGCGCGGTTGGGTGCCACGGGCACGCCATTGTCGCGGACCGTGCCGGCAGGGCGGAAGCGCGCGCTTTCGCGGGCCGTGCGGGTGCCGGCGACATTGTCGATATAGCCGCCCTGATCGTCGAGATAGACCACGCCGCGCAGCGCCAGGCTGTCGGTGACGGGCACGTTCAGCATGGCTTCCGCCTTGTAGCTGGCTTCGCCGCCCTTGGTGAAGGAGGTGCCGACGGTCATCTTGGCATCGAAGCCCGACAGGTCCGGCTTGTTCGTGATCAGGCGCACGACGCCCGCCTGCGAACTGGCCCCGAAGAGCGTGCCCTGCGGACCGGAGAGGACTTCGATCCGCTCCAGGTCGGCGGCATAGACGTCGAGGTTACGGCCTGGCTGTGCCAGCGGCTGTTCGTCGAGATAGAGCGACACGTTCGGTGCCAGACCGGCGACGCCTGCGGTGGTCAGGTTCGGCGTGGTCGAGGCGAGGCCGCGAATGTAGATCGTGCTCTGGCCCGGGCTGCCGCCACCGGCCGTCACGGTCGGCAGTTCCTGCAGGTAATCGTCGAAGGTCGAGATGTTCAGCTGGTTCAGCTGCTCTTCGCCGAGCGCCTGCACCGAAACCGGCACGTCCTGCAGATCTTCGCTGCGGCGCTGCGCCGTCACGACGATCGTTTTGACACCGCCCGTGCGCGGCTTCTTGGCGGCGGGTTGGGCAGGCTGGGCCGTGCCGGTGGTCTGCGCCGTGCCGGTGGTCTGGGCCTGAACGGGCGAAGGTGCGAGAAGAGCGATAGCCAGTGCGCCAGCGGACGTACTGCTTACAAGTTTGCTAAGAATGGTTAGCCCCCATCAATCGGACATGAGGCCGCACAACCGGCTCGACGATGTCGGCCAGTGAACGGCGGTGAGAATGTGAAGTGAGCGCGGCCTACTCAGACTAGACGTGCCGGACCACCCCACAGTCCCGTTTTTTCAGGGAAGCGAAATCTGCTGTAGCATTTTTGCAACATAGAAGATTTCGCGCCCGTCCGGAAAATAACGGCTCTAGTCCGCGCTGCTCTCGATTGCAGCGGCAGTAGTTGGCACGCCCTGGCTTTTTCGGATCAGGTCGAACCAGATTGCCTTGATGATCGAGATGCACATCAGCGCCACCACGAAGGAGAAAGGCAGTGCGCCGATGATCATTGTGATGCGGATCGCCTCGATCCCGCCCAGCACCAGCATGCTGCCCACGATCAACGCAAGCGCCGCCCCCCAGAACAGGATGTGACGGCGCCTTTCGCCTTCGGTTTCCCCGGCCCCATTGATGGTGTTGATGATCAGGATCGCGCTGTCCGCCGAAGTGACGAGATAGGTCATCAGCAGTAGCACGATGAGGCCCGATACCACCATGGCAACGCCGGGATCGAGCAGCACTGCGAGCGTCGCATAAAGCTGGTCGGCCATGGGCGCGTTGACGATTGTGCCAGCCGCGCTGCCATCCAGTTCCAGAGCGATCGCCGTGCCGCCCAGCAGCGTCATCCACACGAAACATACGAGCGAAGGCACCAGCACCACGCCGAGCACATATTCGCGGATCGTGCGCCCGCGTGAAATGCGCGCGATGAACATGCCCACGAAAGGCGCAAAGGCGATCCACCACGCCCAGTAGAACACCGACCAGTCGCGCTGCCAGGTAACCAGGTCCTCTCCGACAGGGCCGCTATCGTTGAAGATCGTCAGCGACAGCGGGACGATGTGCGCGAGGTAATCGACCAGCCCGCTGCCCAGAAGTTCGAGCGCATAGAGGCCCGACCCGACGACGGCGAACAGCAGCAGCAGCAGGAAGGAGAGGCCCAGATTGATGTTCGACAGCCATTTGATGCCCTTGCCGACACCCGACAGCGCGCTGAGCGTGGACGCCCCGACCAGCACGGTCAGCGCCACCACGATTGCCGCGAGCGAGGATGATCCGTCCGCATCGAGTAGCCAATCGCCAAGCCCGATACGTGACAGCCCGACCACGAACTGTTCGACCCCCAAGCCCATGGTGACGGCGACGCCCAGAATGGTCGCCACCACGGCCACGACATCGAAGACATGGCCGAGCGGTCCGGACATGGTCCGTCCGAACAGCGGAGCGAGCGCCGAGCGTACCGTGAGCGGCAGGCCGCGGCGATAGGCGACATAGCCGATCGCTAGCCCCACCAGCGCGTAAGTGCCCCAGGCGGCAAAGCCCCAGTGCAGGAAAGTATAGAGATAGGCCGAATGCACCGCTTCTGCCGAACGCGCGCCGACCTCGCCGGTGATGATTTCGGGATTGTTCGAGAAATGCGCCAGCGGTTCGCCGGTCGAATAGGTGAGCATGCCGATCCCGATGCCCGCACCGAACAGCATGGAGAACCACGACAGACGGCCAAATTCGGGGCCTTCATCCGCGGCGCCGATGCGCATACGGCCCACCTGTGGGATTATCGCCAGCACCGCACAGGACGCCATCAGCGCCGCAACCAGATAGACATACCATCCGGTAAAGGATGCGATGATCGTGGAATTGGCGGCGGTGAGCGTTTCGTTCGCCTGCACCGGGAAGAAGATCGCCCACAGGATGATCAGCGTGACGATAATCTTTGCCGGAATGGTCACCTGCCGGCTGAAGCCATCGTAAAAGCCCCGGCTGGCCGTATGGATGGGCAGATCGATCAGGGGCGGTGCGATGCCCTTCTTGCTCTCGGAAGACATTGTTTTCTCTCTATTGTGGAGATCCGCAGGTTCTACGACCAGCGGGTGGGAACCCGGCCATCATACGGGTCTTGGCCACAAGATCAAATCGCGCAGGGCAAGGAAGGCTCCCGAAAACCTAGATCCGGGGCGGATTAAGGCTCTCCGCACATGCGTCTGACCGCGGGGGCCGGGGGGAGGGCAGGGCTGCGGGCAGCGGCCCCGGCTATTCGTGGCGCAGCGCGTCGATCGGGTCGAGCTTGCTTGCCTGGTGCGCCGGATAATAGCCGAAGATCATTCCCATGGCCGCGCTGAACAGGAAGCTGATGATGTTCACCGTGGGATCGAACAGGAAGGGCAGGTCGATCGCACTGGCCAGCATGATGGACAGCCCGAAGGCCAGCAATATGCCGATCAGGCCGCCGAAACAGCACAGCACCACCGCCTCGGTCAGGAATTGCAGCCGCACTTCCTTGGCCAGCGCGCCGATGGCGAGGCGGATGCCGATTTCGCGCGTGCGCTCGGTCACGCTGACCAGCATGATGTTCATGATGCCGATGCCGCCGACCAGCAGGCTGATCGCGGCGATCACCGTGACCACGGCGGTCATGGTGCCGGTGACATTGTTCACCGTGTCGTTGATGTCGGCTGTGTCGACGATGTTGAAATCGTTCGCTTCGCCTTCCTGGATCACGCGCCGTTCGCGCAGCAGGTCGATCAGCTGCTGCTGGATCGAGGCGCTGGTGTAGGAATCGTCATATTTCACCACGAAGAACTGGATATTGGTTCCGCCGGTGAAGCGGCGCTGCACGGTTTTCAGCGGCATCAGGACGACATCGTCGGCATCCTGGCCGCCGCCCACCGCATTCGACCGCTCGTCGATCACCCCGACCACCAGGCAGGAGACATTGCCCACTCGCATGGTTTCGCCCAGCACCGCGTCCTCGACGAATATCTCGTCGACGATCTTCGGGCCGAGAATGCAGACGCTTTCGCCGCGCTCGCTTTCCCGCTGCGAAAACCCGCGCCCTTCCACTACCTCGATCGACTGGGCGGCGAAGAAGGCAGCATCCGCGCCCTGCACAGTGGTGGACCAGTCCTGCCCGTTGTGGAACGCGACGGCGGGCGTCTGCGAGGACCCGGCGGCATTGACCACGCCGGGGATCTGCCGTTCCACCGCCGCCACGTCCATATCGTCGAACGGGGCGGGCTGGCGTTCTTCCACGCTTTCGGGAAAGACGATGAAGACGTTGGAGCCGAGCCCGGCGATATCTTCCTGCACATTGGCAGTCAGCCCGCGGCCCAGCGTGACCATGGTGATGACGGCGGCGACACCGATGATGATGCCCAGCGTCGTCAGGAAGCTGCGCAGCAGGTGCCGCCGGATTTCCCGCAGCGCGAGCAGGAAGGTGGCGCCGAGCATGCGCAGTCTCATCCCGCCACCTCGCGCCGTTTGCCTTCCACCACCCGCTGCACCAGACCGTCCCGGAAATGGACGATGGTTCGGGCGAATTCGGCCATCTCTTCTTCATGCGTGACCATCAATACGGTGATGCCGCTCCGGCTCAGTTCGCGCAACAACTCCATGATTTCGATGGAGCGTTCGGTATCGAGATTGCCGGTCGGCTCGTCGGCCAGCAGCACGTCGGGATCGGATACCAGCGCGCGGGCGATGGCCACGCGCTGCTGCTGGCCGCCCGACAGTTCAGCCGGGGTGTGCCCGGCCCAGGGCAGCAGGCCGACCTTGTCCAGCGACCGTTCGGCAGCCTCGCGCCGCGCCTTCTTGCTTTCCCCGCGATAGAGCAGGGGCAGTTCGACATTCTCCAGCGCCGTGGTCCGCGCCAGCAGGTTGAAGCCCTGGAACACGAAGCCGAGATAGCGGCGCCGCAGCAGGCTGCGCTGGTCGCGGCTCAACGACTGGACCTCGACATTGCGGAAGCGGAAGATGCCGCTGGTGGGCGTGTCGAGACAGCCCAGGATATTCATGGTGGTCGATTTGCCCGAACCCGACGGGCCCATGATCGCCACGAAATCCCCGCGCTCGATCGACAAATCGACGCCTTTCAGCGCTTGGAACGCCGCCGGGCCGGTGCCGAAGGTCTTGGTAATGCCTTCCAGCTGGATAAGCGGTGCCTCGCTCACACCGGCCTCAGTCGGCGCCCGCGCCGATGCCGGTCACGACCTTCATGCCCGCTTTGAGCCTGTCGGACGATACCACGGTGTAGCGGCCATCGCTCTGCCCGGTCACGACGTCGATCTTTTCGAGGTCGCCGGTGTCGGTGACGGTGTAGACCGTCTGGCGGCTGCCCACGCCGATGCTGGCTTCGCTCGTCTGGTCGAGGCCGAGTTCGGGATTGCCGAAGATGCCGCCGCCTTCTTCCTCTTCTTCCGGATCGAAGCGCAGCGCGCCGTTGGGCACCAGCAGCCGCTTGCCGGTGCTGGCGGTGGCGATGGTGGCCGTGGCGGTCATGCCCGGGCGCAGCAGCCCTTCGGGATTGTCGACGATCAGCCGCGCCTCGTAGCTCACCACCTGCTGCGGCTGCTGGGCCGCCTGCTGGGCGGGCTGGGCGATGTTGTTGGACGCCAGATCCACCCGCTCGACCCGCGCGGGGAAGCGGCGGCCGGGATAGGCATCGACGGTGAAGCGCGCGGTCTGGCCCACTTCGACCTGGCCCACGTCGGCCTCGTCGAGATTTACCCGCAGCTGCATGGTGGCGAGGTTTTCCGCCAGTACGAACAGCGTGGGCGTGTTGAAGCTGGCGGCGACCGTCTGCCCCGGCTCGACCTGCCGGGCCAGCACCACGCCAGACACCGGCGCGCGGATCACGGCGCGGTTGGACTGGGTCTGCGCGGTGGACAGCTGCGCCTGCACGGAGGCGACATTGGCGCGCGAGGAGGCGACGGCGGCCTGCCCGCGGCGCACGGCGGCAACCGCCTGCTCCATCTCGGCATCGGAGGGCACGCGCCCGCCCGACAGACGCTCCACCTCGCGCAGGCGCTCGAGCTGGGCGCGGTCGGCATCGAGCGTCGCTTGCGCCTGCGCCACCTGCGCGCGGGCGGCATTGAGATTGGCGCGGCTCTGGACGATCTGGTCCTCGATCACATCGGTGTTAATGACAGCCAGTACCTGGCCGCGCGCCACCTGGTCGTTCACGTCGACCAGCACCCGGTCGATCCGGCCCGACACTTCGGAGCCGACTTCCACCTGGTTGGTCGGGCGCAGATTGCCCGTCGCGGTCACCGCCAGATCGAGCGAGCGGTTGACCACGTCGGTGGTGATGTAATTGGGCTTGGGATCATCGCCCGCGCAGCGCGAGATGGCGAAGAGCAGCAGCAGCGCGACGATCGCGCCGGCCCAGACCCGCTTGCGCTTGTACCATTTCTTCGGCTTGCCGGTTTCGAGATAGCTCTCGATATCCTCGCCGGTGCCGGTGGTTTCGGTCTCGCTCATTGCGCTGTCCTGTCGTCCTGCCCGGCGGCGGGGCCGGGAATGGGGAGGGTGTAATCGAGGTCGCTCCAGCCGCCGCCCAGAGCCTGCGTCAGGCGGACGAAGGCGGTCGCGCGGTCGGCCTCGGCGCCGACCAGCTGGTTGCGCGCGGACAGCAGCTGGCTTTCGATCACCAATAGCGTCTGGAAGTCGGTGAGGCCCGCTTCATACTGGTTGCGCGCGAGGAAGGCGGAATTCTGCGCCGCATCCACCGCTTCTTCGGTGATCGCCACGCGTTCGTCGGCCGAGCGCTGGTCGGTGGCGGAGCTTTCGACTTCCTCCAGCGCGCGCAGGATCGCCTGTTCGTAAGCGGCAAGGCTGGCGCGGGCGGCGGCCTCGGCGCTGTCGACCCGTGCGGCGGTGCGGCCGCCGTCGAAGATCAGCTGCGTCAGCCCGGCGAACAGATTGCCGGTGACGAGGTCGAAGATGTCGGCGAGCGGCGAGGCGCCCGCACCGATGCTGCCGGTCAGGCGCAGCGCCGGGAGCAGGTCCGCCCGCGCCACGCCGATGCGCGCCGCGCTGGCCACCACATCGGCCTGTGCCGCGCGCACATCGGGCCGGCGGGCGAGCACTTCGGCAGGCGCGGCGAAAGCGGTGAGGATCGGCGGGCGGGGCACGGGCACCGGCTCGCTCGCCTCGAAGGCGGCCAGCACGCGGCCCGGCGGTTCGCCGATCAGGGTCGAGATCGCATTGGCGGTGGCCGCCAGATTGCTTTCGAGCAGCGGAATGGTCGCCGCGGTCTGCGCGCGCTGGGTGCGCGCCTGTTCGACATCGAGGCTGGAGACGAGCCCCGCCTGGTTGCGCCAGCGCGCCAGCTGCAGATTGTCGTCCTGGAAGGCGAGCGAGGAGCGCGCGATGGCCAGCTGCTGGGACAAAGCGCGCGCGGTGATCGCCTGGCTGGCGACCTGCCCCACGATCAGCCGCTGGATATCGGCCAGCGAATAGCCCGCCGCGGCGAGATCCGCCCGGCTGGCCGCGACATTGTTCGAGATGCGCCCGAACAGATCCACTTCCCACGCCGCATCCGCGCCGAGGCTGAAACGCACATCGTCATCGGCCAGATCGCCGACATCGCGCCGCGCCCCGGCCGATCCGTTCACGGTCGGCAGATAGCCCGCCCGGGCGCCGCGCAGGCCCGCGCGCGCCTGGTCCAGCCGGGCGATGCCGATCGCCAGATCGCGGTTTTCGGCAATCGCCTGTTCGACCAGATCGGTCAGCAGCGGATCGTCCAGCAATGTCCAGTATTGCGCGAGCTCGGGCGCGGGGGCAGTGCCGGTTTCCACCGTCGCCCATGCGGGCGGAACCGCCACGTCCGGCTGCGGCGCAGTGACCAGCGGCGTTGCGCAGGCGCCAAGGCCCACCGCCGCCGCCATCGGCAGCGCAGCGCGAGTGACCGCGCGCAATCGTCCCGTCGAATTGAACAAGTTTCCCCCACCTGATCCGTCGCCAAGGACCTTGGCGTGCCGCACAATAATTGCAAGGGTAAATGCAGGTGGTAAGTACTTATTCCAATATTAGCAGGCTTTTACTTTCAAAAGCATATTGCACCCCTGCCTTTTTCATACGCGACAGGATTTCAGATGCCCTCCAGCGAAACCGGCGCACCGCCCTGATCCGCGCTGCGATAGGCCATCTCGATCAGGCGGATATCGCGGTAACCCATCTCGCCCGGCGTGGCGTGCGGCCTGCCCGCGCGCGCGGCTTCGCTAAAGGCATCCACCTGGCCCGCAAACTGCGTATAGGGCGCACCGGCCGGTATTTGCGTCCCGCGCCCGCCGTGTTCGTGCCACAGCGCATTTTCGTAATAGGTCGTCGCCGGGTCCATCCGCAGCGAGGATTTGGCGCCGATGTAGGTCTGCTTGGAATGATAGGGGGAATAGCAATAGGAGCTGGAGCCCGACACCACCGCGCCGCTGCGCATGGTGATGCGCCAGTCCACCCCGCCTTCCACCTCGCGGAAGCGCGGATCGTCCTTCGGATAGGCATAGACGGCCGACATGCTCATCGGCGCATCGCCTTCCAGCATCATCAGCGATGTGTTGATGCCGTAAATCCCGATGTCATACATCGAACCGCCGCCCGCCAGCTGCTTTTCCAGCCGCCAGCGATGCGGGGGCCAGTTTTCGGGGTCCGCCTGAAAACCGTGTTCGGCCCGGATATGGCGCAAGGGGCCGATGTCATCGCCCCGGATCATCGCCAGCGCGGCCTGATTGGTGGGTTCGAAATGGACGCGGTAACCCACGCCCAGCACCTTGCCCGCCTTGCGCGCGGCGGCGATCATCGCTTCGCATTCGGCGCTGGTCGATGCCATGGGCTTTTCGCATAGCACGTGCTTGCCCGCCTCCAGCGCGCGGATGGTATATTCCGCGTGTAACCCCACGGGCAGCGCGATCTGCACGCAGTCGATATCGGGATTGTCGACGATGCTGTCGTAATCGTCATAGCTGTAGGTATGCTCGACGCCGTAGGTATCGGCCAGCCGCGCCAGCTTTTCCGGATTGCCCGATACCAGCGCGGTCAGGCGCGAGCGGTTGGCATCGCCGAATGCGGGCATCAATTGCCCCACGGCAAAACTGCCCAGGCCCACCACGGCCCAGCCCATGCGCTGCTGAGGCGGCAGGGGAAGGGTGGGATTGCCCATCAGCGGCTGGCCCTGCGCCTCTTGCGCCAGCGCGCGCCCGGCCATGGCGGCGGTCAGCGCGCCCCCGCTTGCGATCAGTAAGTCCCGGCGGTTGATTGCCATCTTTCGTCTCCCTCGATCCCCGGCGGCCATCTGCGGGCCGCCCTTTTCCTGCAGCGAGAATATCGAAATCTGCACGAAATGATAGCGCTATCAGCGGGGCCAAACGGAACCTAATCTGCAAGCAATCGCTTCGGCACTATGTCCGATACATACCAAAAGCTCGATCACTCCTTCGTCGGCGGAAGCTGGCGCAAGGCCACCGGCGATGCGATCGCCAACATCTGCCCGTGGGACGAATCCACCATCTTCGAGGTGGCCTCCACCACCGAAGACGATGTCGATGAAGCCTGCAAGGCGGCGCAAAAGGCGCAGCGCGAATGGGGCGCCATGCCGCCCGCCGCACGCGCCGCGAAGATGCACGCCATCGCCGATATCCTGGAAGCCCGGAAAGACGAAATCGCCGGCTGGATCGTGCGCGAGGCCGGCGGCACCAAGCTGAAGGCCGCGCTCGAACTGATGCTGGTGACGCAGGTCGCGCGCTCAGAAGCGGCGACATTGCCCTATATGGTCAAGGGCGCGATCGTGCCGGAAGATATTCCCGGCAAGGAATCGCGCGCCTATCGCCAGCCCGCCGGGGTGATCGCGCTGATCAGCCCGTGGAATTTCCCGCTGCAATTGACCGCGCGCACGCTGTTCCCCGCGCTGGCGCTGGGCAATGCGGTGGTGATCAAGCCTGCCAGCGATACCATCGTGACCGGCGGCACCATCTTTGCCGCCGTGTGCGAGGAAGCGGGCCTGCCCGAAGGGCTGGTCTCGGTGCTGCCGGGCTCGGGCTCCACCATCGGCGATGCGCTGATCCGCCATCCCATCCCCTCGGTCGTCAGCTTCACCGGCTCCACCCCCGTGGGCCGGGGCGTGGGCAAGGCCGCGCTCGATGGCGAGCGGATCAAGCCGGTCGAACTGGAACTGGGCGGCAACAGCCCCATCGTGGTGCTGGACGATGCCGATCTGGACCGCGCGGTGGAAGCCAGCGTCTGGGGCAAATTCATGCACCAGGGCCAGATCTGCATGATCGCCAACCGCATCATCGTGGAAGACAGCGTCTACGATGAATTCGTGGAGAAGTTCGTGGCGCGGGTGAAGCAATTGCCCGTCGGCGAGCGCGAAAATCCCAAATGCTTCATCGGCCCCATCGTCAACCGCGACCAGTTCGACGGCATCAGCGAAATGATCGCCAAGGCAAAGGAAGAAGGCGCCACCTGCGCGCTGGGCGGCGAGCCCGACGGGCTGGTGATCCCGCCGCATGTCTTCACCGATGTGGGCGAGGACAGCTGCCTGGTCACCAATGAGATATTCGGCCCCGTCGCGCCGATCCAGCGGGCGCGGGATGAAGACCATGCGCTGGAACTGGCCAACGCCACCGAGATGGGCCTATCGAGCGCGGTGTTCAGCCGCGACGAGGGCCGCGCGCTGGCCTTCGCCAAGCAGGTGCAGGCAGGCATGACTCATATCAACGACCAGACGGTGAACGACAGCCCCTTCGCCCCCTTCGGCGGCGCCAAGAATTCGGGCATCGGCCGGTTCAACGGCGAATGGGCGATCGACGCTTTCACCAGCACGCACTGGATTTCCATCCAGCACGAGCGCCGCCAATATCCGTTCAGCGCGGACGATGTGTAAGGGGACGGGACATGGGATTTCTCAAAGACGGCAAATGGTATGACGAGTGGGATTATAATGACGAGGACAGCGGCAAGTTCGAACGCACGCCCAGCCCGTTCCGCAGCTGGATAACGCCCGACGGGTCCGCCGGGCCGACGGGCGAGGGCGGGTTCACCGCCGAACCGGGGCGCTATCGCCTGTATGTCAGCCTCGCCTGCCCGTGGGCGCACCGCGCCACCGTGGCGCGGCGGCTCAAGGGGCTGGAGGGCATGATCGAACTGGTCGTGGTTCACTGGCTGATGAAGGAAGGCGGCTGGTCTTTCCGCGAGGGTGAATGCGTCACCCCCGATCCGCTGCTGGATGCCGACAATCTGCACGAGGTATACACGGCGGCGAAGCCCGATTTCAGCGGCCATGTAACCGTGCCGGTGCTGTGGGATACGAAGCAGGGCACCATCGTGAACAATGAAAGCGCGGATATACTGCGCATGCTCGGCACGGCCTTCGACCAGGTCGGCGCGAAGGAACTGGACCTTTATCCCGCAGCGCACCGTGACGAGATCGATGCGCTGAACGAGGAGGTCTATCACGCGGTGAACAACGGCGTATACAAGGCGGGCTTCGCGACATCGCAATCCGCCTATGACGAGGCGATCGGCCCCTTGTTCGACAAGCTGGACGAGCTGGAAGACCGGCTCGAGGGGCAGGACTGGCTGGTTGGCGGGCAGCTGACCGAGGCGGATATCCGCCTGTGGACCACGCTGATCCGCTTCGATCACGTCTATCACACGCATTTCAAATGCAACCGCCGCCAGATTGCCGACTATCCCAATCTGGCAGCGCTCACGCGGCGGCTTTACGAGCTGGACGGCGTGGCCGAGACCGTGAATTTCAAGCACATCCGGCATCATTATTACGAGAGCCACGAGCATATTAATCCCAACGGTATCGTACCGCCGGGGCCGCGCCCCGAAGTGCCGGGCAGTGAAACTGCCAGGACAGCAGAGGGAGCGGCGGCATGACTTCACGCGCGCTCAAGACGGTCCACCGCGCCAACCGCGACGACATTGCCGATCTCACCACCCGCAGGCCGCTGCCCACGGGCGGGCTGGCGCAGGTCGATCCTTTCCTGTTCCTCAATCACCACGGGCCGCAGTATTATCCGCCCAACAATAACGGCCTGCCCTTCGGCCCGCATCCGCATCGCGGGTTCGAAACGGTGACTTTCATGATCGAGGGCAGTCTGGCGCATCAGGACAGCAGCGGCGCGCAGAGCGTGGTCGCCGATGGCGGGGTGCAGTGGATGACGGCGGGCTCGGGCATCGTCCATTCCGAGCTTTCGCCCGACAGTTTCAAGCGCGATGGCGGGCCGCTGGAAATCCTCCAGCTATGGGTCAACCTGCCCGCGCGGCTCAAATTCACCGACCCCGATTATATCGAGGTTCCGGCGGCCAAGATCCCCGAGGTCGAACTGGCCGAAGGGGTGACGCTGCGGCCCGTGTCGGGCTTTGCCGATGCGCCGGTCACCTCGCTTACCGGGGTGGCGCTCGCCACGGTCTATTTCCAGCCGGGCACCAGCGCCACTCTGCCGGCACCCGCCGGTCGCAGCGTGCTGTTCTACACCGTGCGCGGCTCGCTCCGGATCGGGGACCGCGAAGTGCCCGAACATCACCTCGCCCAGCTGGAAGATGGCGACAGCATCGAAGTCTTCGCTCCCGATGGCGCGGTGCTGCTCTTCGGCCATGCCGACCCCATCGGCGAACCCATGGTGGCGCACGGTCCCTTCGTGATGAACACCGAGCAGGAAATCCGCGACGCTTTCGAAGCCTATCGCCGGGGCGAATTCGCCTGATCGGTCACTTATAGGCGGTGTCCGGGCCGGTTGCGGCCGATCAAGAGGGTGTTCGGGCCCTATTCCGGAACAGGGCGCGGCATTGGCAAAAGCCTCGCCGCGCCCTTTCCGTCACGGCGAATGCCCCGAAATTTTGCGCATCCTCCAGGCCCCGACCAGCAGCACGGCCAGCGCCGCCAAAGCCAGCGCCAACAGAGATCCCAGCGCCACCGACCCCGTCCCGGCCCGCGGCGAATAGCGCGGGATCGCGGCGAAGTCGGCGCGGGTAAAGTATTTATCTTCAAAGAGATAGGGGTAGTAGAACGTCCGCAGATCCTTGTGGTAATCGGCGATGCTGTCCTGGTAGGCGAGCTGTCCGGCAATGTCGGTATCGGCCATCCGGTGGACCAGATTCATCGTCCCCACACCCGGCAGAACAAAGCCCAGCACCCGCGTCAATTCCTCACGCCGCGCCAGGCTCGCGCGATATTCCGCCACGTCCCCCGCCACCAAAGCATCCCCAGCCTGATGCATTGCATAGTACCATTTCCAGTGGAACCGGCCCTCAAACTCTTGTTTTCCTTGCCATTCCGGGTGGTCGGCAAAAAAGCGCTCGAAGGTCTCTTCCCTGGGAATATCCCATCCGCGGTGCACATTCTCGCGCTGCGCCAACGTCAGGTCGATGCCCTTGGCCACCGGCACTTGCCGCGCAATCGCCGCATTGGCCAGCGCGGGAAGCACCAGCGTCAGCACGATCCAGCAGCCGATCATGCCCGCCGCCGCCGTGGTCGACGACCGCATCGTCCCGCCCACCAGCTTGGCGAGGCCGAACCAGAAAGCGCAGTAAAGCGCCGCTCCGGCGAGCATGACCGCCACTCCGGCAACCGGCGCGGCCATGATGATCCCGCCCACGGCCAGCGGCAGCCCGACGGCGGCAAGGACGGCGCCGTAGCGCAGCGCGATCCGCCGCCGCCACAGCCCTTCACCCGACAACGAAAGCAGCAGGCGAAGCCGCCCTGTCTCGCGCTCTCCGGTCACCAGATCATGGCCAAGCGCAATCACCACCAGCGGGAGGAGATAGATCAGGACGAAGGCCCAATCGAACACGCCCGGAAGCGCCAGTTCGGGATTAAATGTTTCGGAATCATAGAGTTGCCCCTGCAATCCCAGCGCCCGCACCCGCAGGACGAAGGGCTGCAGATCGCGCTGCCCGATCGCCGCAAAGGCCAGCGCGGGCGGAGGGTCCTGCGTCAGCATGAAGGCATAGTAGGCATTATAGCCCGCATCGCCCTCGGGCCCTGCGTTCGCGTCTTCTACCGATGCAAGGTCGCTAGCCTGCTCGCTTTCGACCCGCTCTATGGTAGCGCGCTGGCTTTCGATCTTGGCAATACCCACCCAGACCGCCGCGCAGGAGAGCACAAGCAGCAGGACGAGGGCAAGAAGGTTGCGGCCCGACCGCAGCAGCAGGCGAGCCTCGGCACGAAGAGCGTTCATTGACCCATCCTCCCGATACGGCGCGCGGCAAAGGGGGCAGCCACAGCAATGGCGGCAAGCCATCCCAAGAGCACGGCGAAGGGCCAGACAAGCCGGTCCGATCGATCAAGCCGGTCACTGGATTGATAGCTGAACCGCGGGATTTCTTTCCAGTTTTCCGCCGAAATACGCGGATCATCGCCCTCGACCTCCGGAAGGAGATCGGCCTGCATGCGGTTCAATTGCTGGACGAAATCATACCGGAAGGCTTCGGCCTGGTCGAGGAAATCGAGATGGGCCGCCGGATCGCTGCCGGCCAGCGCCATCGATAGCTGGCGAATGGCAATAAGCGGGCTGAGCACCGAGAAGCGATGCACGAAGGCGTTCTGCTCCGCCTCCAGCGCCGCCTGCCGTTGAGCGGAATCGGCATGGATTGCTGTGGTCAATTTTTCGCCCTCGATACTGACGAGGCCAGTGTAATCCACTGGCAAATCTTCCACCGTATCGACGCCATATTGCGCTAGCACCTTGTCGCGGAAGTCGTTGAAATATGGGTCTTCAGGGTCGTGGCTGTCGCCGATCTCGAGCAGGTCGCGGTGAAGCGCGATCTCGCTTTCGATCTTGGTTGCCAGTTCGGTCTGCGCCGAAGCGGCCTGGGGCAGTGCGCGCGGCAGCAGGATGACAATCACCATCCAGAGCCCGATCAGCATGGCCAGCGCATCGCGCGGCTTTTGTGCCAGAGCGGAGACGAGGACGCTCAAAAAAGCCCACAGCAGCAGCCAGGCACTATAGGCCGCGATCATCAGGGCGACCGTTCCCCAACCTGTCGAACCAGTGGCTGCAAAAGCCACCAGCACTGTGAAGGCGGGCAGACCGATCAGGAGCGCAAGAACGCCCTGACCCAGAAATTTGCCGAACAGGAGGCTTTTTCCGCTGATCCCCTGGGCCAGCATCAGACGCAGGGTCGACCTTTCCTTTTCTCTAGCGACGCTGGCGAAGCCCAGGAAGATGAGCAGCAAGGGCGCCAGCGTCTGCAGGACGAAGGCTGGTGTCAGCTGGCCGAAGCGCAGAAGCAACGAGGATTGCCTGGCCTCTGCGAAATTCGCGCTGTTCTGCCGGTGGCCTTCCAGAAAGATCGTGTTGCCGGTGAAGCTGTCCACCCCGGCATCGAAGAAGGCCAGCGGCGCCATCGGCCGGAAGACGAACTGGCCGTAATGGACCATCCGATGCGGGTGGCGATCGGGCTGTGCATCGAAATCATGATCGGTGCTGGCCTGGTAGCGTTCCCGATCCGCTTCAATGGCGCTGCGCCGTTCGAGGCTGGTGAAGCTCGCCATGAGGACGAGCAGAACCAGCAGTGCAGTGGCCAGAAGGCCTGCGCGGTTGCGCGCCAACAGACGCCATTCCTCGCGCGCGATCAATGTTGCCGCACTCATGCCGCGCGTTCCGCATGCGTATAGCGATCGTGCAGCGCATTGAGATCGAACCTCGAGCCGCTGGCTTGCGCCTCCCTCTCTTCCTCGATGCGCCCGGCGATGAGGAAGCCGATGCGGTCGGCTATGTCGACTGCGCTGACGAGATCGTGCGTTACCATGAGCACCGCCACGCGCCGCTTGCGCGCGCTGTCGAGCAGACGATTGAATTCCAGCACGGCCCGAGGGTCGAGACCCGAGGTCGGTTCGTCGAGCAGGAGCACGGGGACATCGCGCGCCAGAGCCAACGCAATCGCGACCTTTTGCCGCATGCCTTTGGAAAAGCCGGAGAGGCGTTTGTCCCAGGCGGAGGACGCCAGGCCCACGTCGGTGAGGGCAGCTTCAATAGCGTCGCTGCCCCGCCTGCTATCCGATAGGGCGAGAAAATAGCTGATGTTTTCCCGGGCCGTCAGATGCTCGTAAAGCGAGACGTTCTCCGGGACATAGGCCATCTGCGCGCGTGCGGCACGCGGGTCGGCGACCGGATCGATGCCGCAAACCCGCACCGTTCCGCTTTCGGGCGAAATGAAGCCGAGCAAGGCGGCGAGAGTGGTCGATTTTCCGGCACCATTGCCGCCCATCAGGGCGTAGATTTCGCCCGGCTGCAAAATCAGATCGAGGCCTCGCAGGACGGGATCCGCACCGTAGCGGTGATGCAGTTGCGCGATTTCGACGGCCGGCTGGATGTGTGGTTCGGTCATCTTCAGAACCCCGCCCGGAAGCCGATAGTCGCGGTGCGCGGTGAGCCAGGCTGGACCCAGAGCTGGGAATAGCTGTTGGCGTACCAGGCCGCGTCGAAGAGGTTCGATACGGTGCCGAAGAGCGACACATTGTCGACCACTTCGATTTCGCCGAAGGCCCTGACAAGGGTGTGGTCGGGCAGATAGAATTCCGTGCCCGTCGCTCCCAGACGCTCGCCGACATATTGCACGCCGCCGCCCAGCTTGGCTTGGCGCCCGGCCACCGAGAAGGTCTTGGATAGCTGCGCGTTGAAGGTGTGATCCGGAATATTGATCAGCGGATCGCCCGGCTTGATCTCGAAGGAGAAATTGGGATCGAGCACGCTGCTGCGCGATTCCGCATCGACATAGGCATAGCTGAGCAGGAGATCGACTTTCCCGGGCAGTTTGCCATTCATGTCGACTTCGACGCCGCGACTGCGCGCCTTGCCGATCGCGACCGAAAAGCCGGGATTGTTGATATCACTGGCAAGAACATTGTCCTTTTCCAGCTGGTACACGGTGAAGGTGCCGGTCAGTGCGCCCTGAAGAAGGCTCACTTTCGCACCAGCCTCCATGGACTTGCTGATCTCCGGCTCGAAAATCACGCCGTTGACGTCGGTCCCGATATTGGCGCGGAAGCCTTCGCTATAGGCAGCGTAAAGCGTGAGCGGTGCGGCTACTTCATACACAATCCCGAATTGCGGGCTGATCCGGTCATCCTTGCGTTCGCTGTTGACGTCGGTGATGTAATTCTCGGTCCGCAAGGTAAAATCGTCGTACCGGGCACCCAGCCTCACCTGAAGGCGATCGGTCAGTTCGATCTGGTCCTGGACGAAGATGCCGCTGGAGGTCTGGCGATCCAGGCGATCGTTGTTGGGACGCGGGATGGGCGGATCGAAGCGCCTGTACAGAGGATCGAGAATATCGATCACATAGGCTGCCTCTTCGCTCGGGTTCGTTGACAAAGCCGGTGGGCGGGTGCGGCCGAATTGCTGATAATTGTCGAAGCTGTCGTGATCGGCGCCCAGCAGCACGCGGTGGCGCAGGCCCCCGGTCATGAACTCGCCAGTCAATTCCCCGCGGACGACCGTCTGCTCGGAATCATAGAGGCGCGACCGGCGCTCGCGGGCGAGGGAGCGGCCATCCCGGAAGAGAGACTGGCGCGATCCGCTCAGGTCAGCATCCGATGATAGCCCGGTCAGCAGGGTGTCGCGAATGCTTGCGCCCAGCAGTACGCTCCAGCGATCGTCGAGATCGTGCTGGATGCGCAGCGAATGGCCTTCGGCGCGGGCAATGTGATCGCCGTCACCCGGTTCCCCGAGATAACGGGAGCGGGGTACGGTCTTGAAGTTCCCGTCGAGCACCACGATCCCGCGATCGAATGGCGTCTCCACCCGCGTTTTTTCGAGATCGTAGGTAATCCGCGTGTTGGCGCCCAGGGCCAGGCCAATCGAAGGCAGGAAGCCCCAGCGGAATTCGTCCACCGTATCGCGGAACGTGTCGCCCCCTTCGATATATCCGACCAAGCGCGCGCTGAGGCCATCGGTCACCGCAAGGTTGATATCGGCTTCCGATCTTGCCTTGTCGAAGCTGCCGATCTGCGATCCGAATGTGCCGAAGGTCTGACCGATCTGCGCCTGCTTCGTGACGATATTCACCGTGCCGCCGGGTTCTCCGCGACCGAGCAAGGCTGCGGCCGGTCCCTTGAGGACTTCGATCCGCTCGATACCGGCAGTATCACGCTCACCGCCGAAGCCGCGACCGCCGTTGAAGCCGTTCACGAGATAGCCGGTCGGTAGGTTCTCGTCGCCGGCGAAACCGCGAATGGCAAAAGCATCCCACAGGCCGCCCAGCGTGTTCTGGCGCGCGACGGACGCGTTGAGGTCCAGCGCGTCGTTCAGCCGGATCAGATTGTTGTCTTCCAAGGTTTCTGCATCGATCACGTCGATCGATTGAGGGATCTCGGAAATCGCGAAATTGCCGCGATAGGCCTGGCGCACACCGGAGACGATGATGGTTCCACGGGCGCTGGCGGCGTCGGAGGCCTGATCGAGATCGTCGCCCGACTGGGCCAGCGCTTGGGCAGGCAGAAGGACGAGGCTGGCGGTGGCGAGGGCTGTCGAGACGGAGAGACGGGCAATCATGGGGAGGACTCGCAATGGATAAAGAGATTTGCTCATGAGATTTTATCTCATCGGCTGGCGCCCATAGCTGCCGCTGTGCTCACGTCAATGTTATGTTATACCTTCAATGTGGAAGCGTGACCTGTCGGACACACTTGTCGATGAAAGCGATATGGTCGCGGGGGATGCTCGTCTTTTTCACGGCCCGTCATGGCTCGGTTGTTTCCCGAATGGCTTGCGCTAAAGGTGCCGCGCATGAAGAAAGAAGATTTGCAGAGCCTCCTCGACGACAAGACCAAGCCGATCGGTTCTTTGGGCCGTCTGGAAAAACTGGCGGTGCAGGCGGCCTCGGTACTTGGCCATCGGAATTCGCCTGACATGGGTGCGACGCTGACTATTTTTGCGGGCGATCACGGTATTGCCACGAATAGTGTGTCTGCTTTTCCGCAAGAAGTAACGGGGCAGATGGTCGCGAATTTCCTTGCCGGCGGAGCGGCTGCGAATGTGATTGCCGCCACGTTGAATGTTCCGGTCACGGTGGTCGATTGCGGTATCGCGGCGGTTCCCGCACCACATCCTGCCCTGGTCGACCTACGGCTGGGTTCAGGCACGGCGGACAGCGCTGCCGGTCCTGCCATGACAGCCCAAACGGCGGAACGCGCGATCGAACAGGGCCGCCGGTTCGCCGCGGGTCTTTCGGGCAAGATGGCCTGTTTCGGTGAGATGGGCATAGCCAACACCTCGGCGGCGACACTGGTCGTTCACAAGCTCAGCGGGATGGAAATCGGCGAACTCGTCGGCCGCGGAACCGGGCTTGGCGACGAGGCCCTATCGCATAAGCGCAAAGTGCTTGAGCGAGCGGCCGCACGGACGGGTAAGCTGGCGCCGATGGAAGTGTTGGCGCAAGTCGGCGGCTTCGAGATCGGTACGATGGCCGGCGCCATGATTGGCGCGTCGGAAGCGGGCATGCTGGTGGTTGTCGATGGCTTCATCGCCACCTCCGCTGCGGCTCTCGCGCGGGCTATCGAACCGGCCAGCGCCGATGCTTTCGTCTATGCTCACCGCTCGGCAGAACAGGGCCACCGTGTCCTGCTCGAATGGTTGGATGCCGATCCGCTACTCGATTTCGACATGCGGTTGGGTGAAGGCACGGGGGGGCTGCTGGCAGTTCCCATCATCCGCGCGGCTCTTTCGCTTTTCTCGATGGCAAGCTTTTCGCAGGCCGGGGTTTCCGGTGCCGGGGGCTCAGCGTCATGACAAATCCGCTGGCTGCTTTTCTGGCGGCCTGGATGTTCCTGACCCGCATCCCGGTAAGAACCAAGGCGCTGTCGGACGCGGATTTCGAAGCCTCACCGGGATTCTATCCGCTTGTCGGCATGCTTATCGGCATGATCGGCGCCCTCGCATTTCTGCCAGGGTGGATGATCGGCGGCGGTTTTATCGCTGCCATTTTCGCCTGCGCCGCAACCTTGCTCGCCACGGGCGCTTTTCACGAGGACGGGCTGGCCGACCTTTTCGACGGACTGGGCGCGTCCACGCCGGAGCGGATGATGGAGATTATGCGCGACAGCCGAATTGGCACTTTCGGCGCGGCGGCTCTCTTCGTGGCGCTCGGCCTGAAGGTCGCAGCGCTTGCCGCAATGCCGCCTGTGCTCGCGCTTGCCGCGCTTCCCGTCGCGCACGGGCTCTCGCGCCTGTCGGCTGTCGTAGTGATAGCCACCAGTACTTACGCCCGTCCTGAAGGCATAGCCAAGCCGGTGGCCGCAGGCGTGGCCCGCAGCGCCTTGATCGTCGCGGCGCTTTCCGGCGTAGCGGCATTGGCAGCCTTCGGAATCTTCACAGGCATGGGCGCCACGGTTTGCGCGCTCGTTGGCCTCTGCATGGGCCACCTTGCCACGCGATTGCTGTTCGAACGCAAGCTAGGGGGCTACACCGGCGACTGTCTCGGCGCGGTCCAGCAGCTATCCGAAATAGGATTCTACCTCGGCCTGCTCTCATGGCTCTGATCCTCTTGCGGCATGGCAGGCCGAAGATTGTGTCCGGCGTTTGCTATGGCCAGTCGAATATCGACGCCCATATCCCCGATCATGCAGAACTGTTGGACGTCCTTTCCCGTATCGATCGACCGGTCAGCAGATTGCACAGCAGCCCCCTGCGCCGTTGCAAGGACCTTTCCCAGAACCTCGCCCAATTGCTGAATCTGCAAACGCAGACCGACCCGCGGCTGTCCGAAATCCACTTCGGGAATTGGGAAATGCAGCCATGGAACGACATCCCCCGCGACGAGATCGATCTATGGGCCAGCGATGTCCAGAATGCGCGGCCCCATGGCGGGGAAAGTGTCGCCCAACTGATGGTGCGCGCGCGTTCCTATCTGGCCGACGTGGCCAGCGAGCGGGGTGACGTTCTGGCAGTCAGCCACCTCGGAGTGGCGCGTGCCATTTCAGCCATCCTTGGCTATCCCGACCCTTTCGAGCTGAAGCTTGGCTTCGGCGATTTTCTTACCTTCGAAACGGATCAGATTGTATGACCGCAACCGAGCAGGACGACCACAAGGCGCAGATGAAAAAACTGCAGGCCGAACAGGCGCAGCGACGGCGCGAATTGAAGGACCCAGAACGCGGGCTGGTGCTGGTTCACACGGGCGATGGCAAGGGCAAGTCGAGCTCTGCATTCGGCGTCATTGCCCGCGCCTTAGGATGGGGGCAGAAAGTGGCTGTTGTCCAGTTTATCAAGGGCAAGTGGAAGACCGGTGAAAAGCAATTCTTCGGGCGCTTTCCCGAACTGGTCGACTGGCATGTCATGGGCGATGGATTTACATGGGACACGCAGGATCGTGAGCGTGATATAGAAGCTGCCGAAAAGGCTCTTGTTAGGGCAGGTGAACTGATTGCCAGCCAGGATTATGCGCTGGTCGTACTCGATGAGATCAATATCGCGCTGCGCTACGACTATCTCGGCTCGAACGCCGTCATCCACGTGCTGGAGCAGCGCGGCAAGACCCGTGTCATTCTTACGGGGCGCGATGCGAAGCCAGACCTGATCGAATATGCCGACACGGTCAGCGAGATGCGCGAAATCAAACATGCCTTCCATAACGGGATAAGGGCTCAGCAAGGGCTGGACTTCTGATCCGGGCAGGATTGACACCAGCTTTCCCTGCGCCCATTGGCGCCGGCAGACGGTGCCTCAGGTGTGAAAACGCCTGTCGCTAAGAGGGAAGTCGGTGAGTCTGTCAGGACAAATCCGGCGCTGTGCCCGCAACTGTAAGCCGGGAGCCCCGGACCACTGTGCCACTGGTGATGCCTCACAGGTCTCGCCGGGAAGGCGGTTCGAAGGCCTTGATCGGTAAGCCAGGAGACCTGCCGTCGCGTCGTTCGTCCGGGGCCGGGTCCAGCCCAATGGGACAGGAAAGTTTTTTCCGAAGTAACGGCAGCCAGGCCGGTTTCCGGTGCCGCAAGTCCTGCGCGGGCGTGCGGCGGGCCATCTGTCGATTTCCATGCGGGTGCCGGAGCCACCGCGTGGCGTGACTTTGGGTTTATAATGAAAACTGTATTCTATACTACTGCCGCGGTGGCTGCTTTGGCAGTCTGCCCGACCGCGGCTCAGGCCCAGTCGGCCGATCTTCCCGAAGATGGCGATATGACTTCGGAGTTGATCGTCGTCACCGCCAATCGAACCGAGCGGGCCATAAGCCAGGTAGGCGAGTCGGTCACAGTTATCGCTGAAGACGAAATCATAAGCCGGCAGGCGACCGATGCCCTGGACCTGCTGCGGACCGTGCCGGGCATCACCTTCACCCGCAATGGGGGCATCGGGACCAACGCGAACCTTTCCATTCGCGGTGCCGATAGCGACCAGACCGTGGTCCTGATCGATGGGGTGAAGCTCAACGACCCGTCGTCCACTGGTGGCGGATTTAATTTCGGCACCCTTCTGACCGGCAATATCGCTCGTGTCGAAGTGGTGCGCGGGTCGCAGAGCGTCCTTTATGGAAGCCAGGCGATCGGTGGCGTTGTCAATCTCATCACCCGCGAGCCGAGCGAGGATCTTGGCGTCTTCCTGAGCGCGGAATACGGCGAGCGTGACAGCGCAGAGCTGGTCGGCAATCTTTCCCGCAGCTTTGGACCTGTAGCCGCCAGCGTAGGGGCAACCTATTTTCGCACCGACGGTATTTCTGCCTTCAGCGAGGGTCGCGGCGGAGAAGAGAGAGACGGGTTCGAAAGCCTCGGCGTCAACGGCAAGTTGGATGTCGCGCTTGCGGACAACATTTCGATCGACCTGCGCGCATTCTATGCCGACGGAAAGACGGACATCGACGGCTTTGGCGCAAACGGATTCGGCGACACTGCCGAAGTTTCCTACCGCGACGATCTGGTCGGTTATGCTGGTTTGAACGCCGATTTCCTGGATGGGCGGCTGCATAACCGGATCGGTTTTGCCTATACCAATATCGATCGCCGGAACTTCGATTTCGGCAGCGATAGCGAGACCTTTGATGCCCATGGGGAAAACCGCCGATACGAATATCAGGGCGGTTTCGATTTTGCCGAATTCGCGGAACTGGTATTCGGCGCCGAGCGTGAGGAATCCGAATTTCGCAGTTCGAGCTACGGCGCCACGCCCGACGAGGCAGAGGTTTGGATCAACAGCGTTTATGGCCAGCTCAATCTGGCTCCTTTCGCCGGGCTCTCGCTGACCGGCGGCGTGCGTTATGACGACCACGAAACCTACGGCGATGAAACAATTTTCTCGGCCAGCGGAGCTTATTCGCCCAATAATGGGGCGACGGTAGTGCGCGCAAGCTACGGTGAAGGGTTCAAGGCTCCGTCGCTCTATCAGCTTTACAGCGTTTACGGCACCGCCGGGCTTCAGCCTGAAGAGTCCGAAAGCTGGGACGCGGGCATCACGCACCGCTTCCTGGATGGACGCGCCCAAGCTGGAGTGACGTATTTCGAGCGCGATTCTAAAAATCTAATTGGCTTCGTTTCGACCGATACCGATCCATACGGTTATTATGACAACACCGAACTCACTTCGGCGCACGGTTGGGAATTCGGCGTTGCCCTGCGCCCGGTCGATGGTTTCAACGTCGCCCTCAATTACACGACGACCGAGGCAATCGACGAGACAACCGGCAATTTCCTGCCCCGCAGGGCGACGGACAAGACCAGCCTGGTCGTCGACTATCGCCTCGAAAGCGGGATTGGTCTGGGTGCCACGGTCCTGATGGTTGGCGACAGTTTCGACAACGCCGGCAATAGCCGAGAACTTGATGGCTATGTCGTGACCGATCTTCGGACAAGCTACGGTATAGCCGACAATCTCGAGATATTCGGGCGCGTCGAGAACCTGTTCAATGCCAAATACGAGACCGTTTATCGGTATGGTCAACCCGGCCGTGCTGCATTTGGCGGCGTCAGATACCGCCTCTGATGTTTCTTCGGGCGATCCTCGCGGCGGCGGCAGCAAGCCTTTCGCTCCTGGCCTGTGTGCCGGCTGCGGGGCGAAAGGCCGACGCGCCGCGGCGGATCGTCAGCCTCGATTACTGTGCGGACCAGTATGTGCTGAAGTTCGCGGATCGTGAGGACATCCTTGCGCTCTCCCCCGATGCTGAGAAACGGTATTCCTATATGCGCGCCGAGGCCGCAGGCATCCCGACCGTCCGTCCGCGAACGGCGGATGTGCTGGTGCTTCAGCCCGATCTCGTGGTCCGTACATACGGAGGGGGCCACGATATCGCCAATTTTATGGAGAAGCCGGGTGTTCCGGTCCTGCAAATCGGTTTTCCGCAAACACTTGCGGAGGTGCGCGAAGAAGTGCTGCGAGCGGGAATAGCGCTGGGAAAGCCTGAGAAGGCGCGGGAGCTGGTCGCCGATATGGATAGACGGCTTGAAACGCTCGCTAGGCGCGGAATGCCGCGAAAGACCGTCCTGTACATGACCCCGGCGGGGGTGACGACGGGTGAAGGTACGCTGGTGCACGAACTCTTCGAAGCCGCGGGAGTAGAGAATTTCCAGATGCAACCGGGCTGGAACCCGCTTCCGCTCGAACGTCTTGCCTATGAAAAACCGGACATGGTGGCCGCATCCTTCTTCGAAAGCGAGACCAACCACGTCGACAATTGGAGCGCTGCGCGCCATCCGGTTGCCCGCGCGCAATTACGCGAGCTACCTGTCGTGCCGCTCGAAGGTGCTTGGACAGCGTGTGGCGGGTGGTTTGTCCTCGATGCGGTTGAAGCACTGGCCAACGCGGCGGAGAAGGCCTCGTGACGCGGGTGCTCGCAACGCTCGCAGTGGGACTTTTGCTGGCCCTCTTGCTTTCGGTGACACTGGGATCGGTATCTCTTCCGATAGACCGCTTGCTTGCGGCGCTGGCGTTTCAAGGCAGCGAGGGGGATGAGCTGGTGGTCTGGCAGATCCGCTTGCCCCGCGCGTTGGCAGCGGCAATGGTCGGCGCCGCGCTGGGGATGAGCGGAGCAGCGCTGCAGGGCCTTCTTCGCAACCCGCTTGCCGAGCCTGGCATTCTCGGCGTTTCGGCCACCGCCGCCCTGTTCGCCACCTTCGTCCTCTATTTCGGCTTCGCAACCGCGGGGCCGCTTGTCCTGCCGCTGGCGGCTGTGGCGGGTGCATTGCTGGCGACGCTGGTGGTAGCGCTGGCGGCGATCCGGACACGCTCGGTGGTGACCTTGATCCTGATCGGGGTAGGCCTGTCGAGCTTCTCTGCGGCAATCATGGCTTTGCTGATGAACCTTGCGCCCAATCCCTTCAGCTTGGCCGACATGGTCAACTGGATGCTGGGGACGGTCGACAATCGCAGCTTTGCGGATCTCAGTTTCGCCGCTCCTTTCATGATTGCCGGGGCCATAATCCTGCTGATGTCGCGGCGAGGCCTGTCGGCTCTTTCACTCGGCGATGAAGCGGCCGAGGGGCTTGGCCTCGACCTGCGCCGCCAGCGTCTGGCCGTCATCATCGGCGCCGGGCTCGCAACTGGCGCGGCCGTGTCTCTCGCCGGAGCGATCGGCTTTGTGGGTATCGTCGCGCCGCATCTGGTGCGCCCGTTCCTGCGTTACGATCCCGCGCGACTACTGGTGCCTTCGGCGCTGCTGGGCGGGTTGATCCTCGTGTTGGCCGATATCGGCGTGCGCGTATTACCCACCGATAGCGAGCTTAAACTGGGAGTGGTTGCGTCGCTTTTGGGGGCACCGATTTTCATCTGGATCGCATCGCGCAGGAGGCTCGCATGATGCTGCTCGAAGCTCGCGGGCTGAACCATGCAATTGACGGCACAGCTCTCGTGAGCGATGCCGGCTTCACGATCGAGTCAGGCACGTTGACGGCGCTGATCGGTCCCAACGGATCGGGCAAGACGTCTCTTTTGCGCCTCGCGCTCGGCCTTGTTGCCGGCGCCACCGGAGAGGTGAAAATCAGCGGCATGCCCAGTGGCGAATTGTCGCCTATCGAGCGCGCCCGCCGCGTTGCCTATTTGCCGCAGACCCGGCCCCTGGTCTGGCCGCAACCGGTTGAGGACATCGTTGCGCTGGGGCGATTTGCCTATGGCGCAGCGCTTGGCCGCCTTTCGCCCGAAGATAAAATCGCTGTGACACGCGCCATCGCTGCCTGCCAGCTTGAGGGTTTTGAAAATCGGGCTGCCGATACGCTATCCGGGGGCGAGCTTGCGCGGGTCCACCTGGCACGGGCACTCGCGGCGGAAACTGCTCTGATGGTTGCCGATGAGCCGGTCGCAGCGCTCGATCCGAGACACCAGCATCAGACCATGCGCCTGTTTGCCGATATGGCGCGCGATGGGCGCGGCGTGCTGACCGTGATCCACGACCTCGATCTTGCGGTTCGCTATGCGGACCGGCTGCTGTGGATGCATGACGGCAGGATCGTTGCGGATGGTCCGCCGGAGGCAACCTGCACCCCGGACCGGCTTCGTTCGGTGTTCGGCATCGCCGCACATGTCAGGCGCGAAGGTCGGGCTTTGCGCCTCGACATCCAAGGCCCGGCCTGATCCGGTATGGGTGCACGGGCGATCATGCTGCAGGGTACTGGCTCGGATGTCGGCAAGTCGCTGCTGGTGGCCGCCCTTTGCCGCATCGCATATCGCCGGGGCATAAAAGTCGCGCCCTTCAAGCCGCAGAATATGTCGAACAATGCAGCTGCGTGCGCGGGCGGAGGGGAGATCGGGCGGGCCCAGGCTTTGCAGGCCCGAGCAGCTGGGCTCGAGCCTACGACCGACATGAACCCGGTCCTGCTCAAACCTGAAGGCGATCGCCGCGCGCAAATAGTGGTCGATGGGAAAGCTCTGCGCAGCGAAGAGGCGGCACTCTATATGGCTGAGCGGGGACAACTGCTCGTTCCTGTCCTGTCCGCGTTCGGCCGCCTGCGCAGCGCCTATGATCTGATCATTGTCGAAGGTGCGGGGAGCCCTGCCGAAGTCAACCTGCGCCGCGGCGATATTGCCAATATGGGCTTCGCACGGGCGGCGAATGTCCCGGTGGTTCTGATCGGAGACATCGATCGGGGCGGGGTGATCGCATCCATCGTCGGGACCAAGGCAGTGATCGATGTGGAGGATGCAGCGATGGTAGCGGGGTTCGCCATCAATCGATTCCGCGGCGATCTATCGCTGTTCGACGACGGTTTGCGCTTTATCGAGGAGCGTACTGGATGGCGGTCCTTCGGCGTCGTGCCCTGGCTGGCCTGCGCGGCGCGACTCCCGGCCGAAGACGCAGTCGTGCTTGATCGGTCAATTCCTGCTGGTCGAGGCATTGTCATTGCGGTTCCGATGCTGTCGCGGATCAGCAATTTCGACGATCTGGACCCCTTGCGTGCTGAACCCGATGTGGATCTGCGTTTTATCCCGCCCGGGCAACCGATCCCGCGCGAAGCCGACGCGATCATTCTTGCAGGAACCAAATCGACGCTGGCCGACCTTGCCATGCTGCGTGCGGAGGGATGGGATCATGACATCCTGTCCGCCTTTCGCGGGGGTGCGCATGTGGTCGGCCTGTGCGGCGGTTTCCAACTGCTCGGCTGCCGGGTCGAGGACCCCGAGGGACGCGACGGTCCTGCAGGTACGGCTGACGCTCTCGGACTTTTCGACATGAGCACCCGCATGACAGGAGAGAAAACCTTGCGTCCGACGTGTGGGACGACGCTGGCTCGGGGGATCGCCGTGAGTGGCTATGAAATCCATTCCGGCCAATCCACCGGCTTGGCTCTCGACAACCCGTTCTGTCGTTTGGAAGATGGCACGCATGATGGTGCTGTGAAGAACGGAGGTCGCCTGATCGGCACCTATCTGCACGGGCTTTTCAGCAGCGACGAATTCCGCGGGTATTGGCTCGAAGGGCTACGCAGTGGGCGGGTAAGTGTGCTCGACTATGAAGAGGGCATTGAAAACGCACTGGACCAATTGGCAGACGGCGTAGAGGCTGCGCTCGATGTCGATGCGCTGTTCGGGCTGGCGCGATGAATGCCTTGTGGTTGATGCTCGGCGGGTTGGTTCTGGAAACGATCTTCGGCTGGCCGGATGCTCTGGATAAACGCATCGGACATCCCGTCCGCTGGTTCGGCTGGCTGGTTGGCCGCACGGAAAGGTTCTCGAACCGCGAAAGCTTTGGCCGCACGGTGCGCATCTTCCTTGGAGGTATAACGACCGTTGTCCTCGTAGTGATTGTCTCCTGCGCAGGAATCGCTTTACAAGCGGTTTTGCCCCAGGGATGGGCGGGATATCTGTTGCAGTCCGTGATCGCCGCCAGCCTGATTGCGACCCGATCTCTTTACGACCACGTGGCGGCGGTTGCGTCTGCATTTTCTGAGAACGGCTTGCCCGCTGCTCGCGAGGCACTGAGCATGATAGTCGGCCGCGAAACGCGATCGCTGGACGAACATGGCATCGCGAGAGCGGCGATCGAAAGCCTGGCGGAAAACACCTCCGATGGCATTATCGCGCCTGTGTTCTGGGGCGCACTGTTCGGCCTGCCCGGGCTGTTCGCTTATAAGGCGATCAACACGCTCGATTCCATGATCGGACATCGCAGCCCGCGATTTGAGGCCTACGGAAAGGTCGCGGCGCGACTGGACGATCTGGCCAATCTGGTGCCTGCGCGGCTGACCGGTTTGCTGTTCTGTCTCGTCAGTTGCTCTCACAGATCTATCGAGGTGATGCTTCGCGATGCGTCCCGTCATCGCTCGCCCAATGCTGGTTGGCCGGAAGCAGCGATGGCTGGGGCATTGGGGACACGGCTTTCCGGGCCGCGGCACTATGGCGACAGTACTGCAAACGAGCCTTGGCTGAATGCAGAGGGGCGCGATCCATCTATGGCCGACTTGGCTCAGGCCCTTGCCCTCTACCGCTATGCAATCGCGGTGACGGGGTTTAGCTTGCTGGCGCTGGGGTGGGTTACCTCCCGATGACGCGATACGACTATATAAACGGGCACGGCGGACAGATCGATGCCATGGCACGAGCATTCCCAAATGCACCAACGCCCTGGCTTGATCTTTCGACTGGGATCAACCCTTGGCCATATCCCCTGCCAGCCTTGGCGCCGGAAGCTTGGGCGCGCTTGCCGGGTGAACAGGCGCGCATCAATTGCGAAGTTGCGATGGCAGTTGCGTTTGGCTGCAATCCGGGTGTCTGCCGTGCTATTGCAGGAACCGAAATGGTGATCCGCCAACTGCCGAACGTTCTTCATTCACGCCACATCGCCCTGCGATCTCACAGTTATGCTGACCACGCTACGACATGGGATGTCGCGGGCGCCGAACTACGGGAAGTCGAGCGGCCGCTGGAACTGGTCGACGAGGTCGATACCGTGGTGCTGGTCAACCCCAACAACCCCGACGGATATCGGTGGACGTTAGCAGAACTCGAGGAGGTCCGGGGGCGACTTGCTCAGCGCGGCGGGTGGCTGATTGTTGATGAGGCGTACGCGGATCTCGACCCTGCCGCCAGCATGGCGCCGTTCGCAGGACGCGAAGGGCTGATCATCCTGCGGTCGTTCGGGAAGTTTTTCGGGCTCGCAGGTACGCGCCTTGGCGCTGTGCTTGCCCCGCCTCATATCCTTGCATCGCTTGCTGAGCGATTTGGCGTCTGGGATGTTTCCGGTCCTGCCTTGGCGCTTGGTGCAGAAGCGTATGCCGATAAAGCTTGGCACGAAGCCACCCGCAGCCGTTTGGCAGATGCGGCGACCCGCTTACGGGAGGTGCTGGCAAATGAGGGGCTTCAAGATGTCGGAGGCACCGATCTTTTTCGGTATGTAAAAACCGGAGATGCGCAAGCTGTCTGGCGCAGACTTGCCCACCAAGGCATCGCCGTTCGCCGTTTCGAGGACCAGAGCACGGCGCTACGCATCGGCCTGCCGCCCGATGCGCAAGCATTGTCCCGACTGGCTAGGGCTTTGGCTGCTTCAGGGTGAGCGGAATTCCTGCGACGACGAGTTCTACGCGGTCACAGATTTCAGCAAGTCGCTGGTTCAGTCTTCCCTGTTCATCCCTGAATCGCCGGCCAAGCGCATGCTCGGGGACGATGCCTGACCCGACTTCATTGCTGACCAGAATGAGCCTGGCTTCGGCTTGGCCTAGAGCGTCTATCAACGCCGTCATTGCCGCGTCCGTGCCGCGGTCTGCCAGCATGATGTTCGAGAGCCAGATGGTGCAGCAGTCGATGACTAGAGTGCCCTGCGATTGCTTGGCGAGCGCCTCGGGCAAATTGAGCGGCGCTTCGATAGTTGTCCAACGCGCATCCCTCTCAGCCTGATGCAGCGAGATGCGTTCCTCCATCTCCGCGTCATAGGCTTGCGCCGTCGCAACGAAGATGTGGGGACCAAGCATCTCTTCCGCGAGAGCCAGCGCTCTGCGACTTTTTCCAGACCGGGCGCCACCGAGAAGCAGAGTAAGCTGGCCCATGTTTTGTGGTCTCTTCCCGGTTCAGGTGATTCGGATGTCAGAGGGCAACAGCTCAAGCCGTTATCCGCGTCAAGCTGGCACTGATCCGGTTTCAACCTTTCGTTTAAAGTACTGGCAAACAAAAAGGCGAGGCGTCCGACGCCCCGCCTTCATTGTAGATCAAACTGTGGCCGATCTTATTTTTCTGCGAGCTGGTAGGCCCCATCAACGCGCGTAAGCGAGCCCAGTGAGCCCTCTCTCAATGCCTCCGGAAGCAAGTTTTCCGGAAGGTCCTGGTAACACACGGGGCGCAGGAAACGATCAATAGCCAGCGTGCCCACTGATGTGCTGCGTCCATCGGAAGTCGCCGGGAACGGCCCACCATGGACCATGGCGTGGGTAACATCGACACCGGTCGGCCAAGCGTTCGCAAGGATACGCCCTGCGCGCTGCTCCAGCACTGGCAGCAGCTTTGCCGCTTCCTGATGATCGGCCTCGTTCAGGTGCAGAGTAGCCGTGAGCTGCCCTTCGAGGCTTTCGAGAATTTCTGCGACTTCGGAAAGATCGCTGCAGCGGACAATGATCGAGCTTGGCCCGAAGACTTCTTCCTCGAACCCGTTATCCTTGCGGAAAGCGGAAGCCGACACTGTATATACCTCGGCTCGGCCGCAGGCACTCGACCCTTCCTGGCCTACGCCAACGGGTTCGGCACCGTCGAGCGAGCCAAGGGTGGAGATACCTTTACGGTAAGCATCGCTGATGCCCTTGGTCAGCATGGTCTGCGCAGCAACCGAAGGAAGCGCTTCGCGTGCCTTGGCGATGAAACGGTCGGTCGCCTCTCCCTCAACCGTCAGCACGATGCCGGGGTTGGTGCAGAACTGACCTGCACCCATCGACAGCGACCCGACATAGGCTTCCGCCAGAGCTTCGGGCGCTTCTGCAAGCCGGTTCGGCAAGAGTACTACGGGATTGATGCTGCTCATCTCGGCAAAGACCGGGATTGGCACTTCGCGATTTGCCGCATGTTCCATCAACGCGAGACCGCCCGAGCGCGAGCCGGTAAAGCCGACTGCGGCAATTCGAGGGTCCTTGACGAGCGCTTCGCCGAGCTCGAAATCTGTGCCCGACAGCAGCGAGAAGACACCTTCGGGAAGGCCGCTTTCCTTCACGGCTTCCGCGATCGCTCCACCGACGAGTTCCGAGGTGCCGGGATGCGCAGGATGGCCCTTGACCACGACGCAGCAGCCGGCGGCGAATGCCGAGGCGGTGTCGCCTCCGGCAACCGAGAAGGCGAGGGGGAAGTTGCTCGCGCCGAAGACGGCGACTGGTCCCAGCGGGATCTTGCGCATGCGCAGGTCGGGTTTGGGCGGTTTGCGCTCCGGATTGGCATGATCGATCCGCAAACCTTGCCACGCACCGTTTTCCACTTCGTCGGCGAACAGGCGAAGCTGGCCGACAGTACGGCCGCGTTCACCGTTCAAACGGGCTTCGGGAAGACCGCTTTCGGCCATTGCGCGCTGGGTGAGTGTGTCTCCGAGCGCATCGATCTTGTCCGCGGCGAGACGTAGGAATGCGGCGCGTTTGCCCAGTGCGAGGCTCCCGAACACTTTCTGAGCTTCTGCGGCTGCGGCACACGCAGCGGCAACATCCGATTTCGAAGCTTCGGCAAAATGTGGTTCGAGCTTGTCCCCGCTCGCGGCATCGACTGCTGTAAAACTGCGGTCACCGCCCCGCCATTCGCCTGCGATGTAATTTTTGCCTGTCAGCATGGGCATTCTCTCCTGGATTCAAAATCTGAGTGGATGAAAAGGCGACTTGCAAAGCCGCTATTTTCCGTCAAAGGTAGCGCTAACATATACACACGATTGTGCAACAGCACAGCAAGGGAGGGAATTTTGGAGAGAGTGCAGACAGGCGCCAATATGGCGCTGATTTCCGCAATTGTGGCGGTCGCTACCTTGGGCGGGTTTTTGTTCGGCTTCGATAGCGGGGTCATCAATGGAACTGTCGATGGCTTGCGGATTGCATTCGATTCGGATGACGTGGGTACGGGCTTCAATGTCGCGTCGATGCTGCTTGGCTGTGCGGTTGGTGCCTTCGTCGCCGGTAGACTTTCGGACATTCTCGGGCGCAAGCGCACCCTGCTGATCGCGGCGGCATTCTTTATCATCAGCGCCTATGGGTCTGGTATCGCTGGATCGTCGGGCGAATTCGTCGTCTACCGTATCATCGGAGGCCTCGCAGTGGGAGCGGCCAGCGTCTTGGCACCGGCCTATATCAGCGAAGTGACGCCGGCGGCCATGCGTGGCAGGCTTTCGAGCTTGCAACAGGTTATGATCATCGTCGGTCTGACCGCCGCGTTTCTTTCCAACTATCTTCTGGCTGAATTTGCGGGCTCGTCGACCGACCAGTTCTGGCTCGGTTTCGAAGCCTGGCGGTGGATGTTCTGGATGGAGCTTATTCCGGCGACGATTTTCCTCCTGGCGCTGTTCTTCATACCTGAAAGCCCACGTTATCTGGTCACCAGGGGCGAACGCGACAAGGCTCACTCGGTGCTGTATCGCCTGTTCGGCGACGCTACGGCCAACCGCAAGGTGGGCGAAATCGAGACCTCGGTGTCGAATGACCATGCGCCTCGTCTCTCGGATCTTCTCGACAAGAATACGGGCAAGGTCCGCCGCATTGTGTGGGTTGGGATCGGGTTGGCCGTGTTCCAGCAACTGGTTGGCATCAATGTGGTGTTCTATTACGGTGCTGTCTTGTGGCAGGCCGTCGGCTTCAGCGAATCCGATGCGCTCAAGATCAACATCCTCAGCGGCGCCATCTCCATCGCCTCTGTCCTGCTCGCCATCGCTCTGATCGACCGCCTGGGCCGAAAGCCTCTGCTTCTGATCGGTTCGATCGGCATGGCAGTCACTCTTGCGATCATGGCGCTCGCTTTCATGAGCGGGTCACTTGTGGATGGAAAGCTGCAGCTTTCCGACGGAGCAGGTCTTGCGGCACTCATCTCCGCAAACATCTATGTCGCATTCTTCAACTTCAGCTGGGGCCCCGTGATGTGGGTCATGCTGGGCGAGATGTTCCCCAATCAGATCCGCGGATCGGGGCTCGCAGTGAGCGGCTTTGCCCAATGGGTGGCCAATTTCGGCATTACGATGACCTTCCCGATTATGCTGGCGAGCGTTGGACTGACGGGAGCCTACGGGTTCTATGCGATCAGCGCTGCCCTTTCGGTCATTTTCGTCTGGATGATAGTCCGCGAAACCAAGGGTCTCGAACTGGAGCAGATGGAAGGGTAAACGCTTTGCATTCTGGCCGTGCTCTGGTTCGCTTAGTCTCGTGCTGATAACATTTATCTCATGACGTGGCGCGACCAGGGCAGGTCAGGCGAGAAGGGGAAGCAACGCGTAGTCGTGCTAGGCGGTGGTACGGCTGGGTGGATGACCGCCGCGGGCCTCGTACGCTTGCTGGCGGAAGCGGTGGAAGTCCAGCTAATCGAGAGCGAAGATATCGGCATAGTAGGCGTGGGTGAGGCAACTCTACCGCATCTCCGGGGCTTCATCGAAACGCTGGGCATCGACGAAGCTGCGTTCATGGAAGCCACGCGGGCGACCTTCAAGCTGGGCATCGATTTTCGGGATTTCGGACGGATCGGGGAAAGTTACATCCATCCTTTCGGTTCCTTCGGCGAAGAACTGAACGGCGTCGCTTTCCACCACTACTGGCTCGAATTGCGCGAGCATAGTCTCGCTGGTCCGCTTGGCGACTATTCGCTGGCGGTAGCCGCAGCTTTGGCCAATCGGTTCTGTCCCCCTGCGGCCGATGAAAGCCTCGCTTCCACCTATGGCTATGCCTATCAATTCGATGCCACTCTTTTCGGGCCCTTTATGCGAAGTTTCGCCACAAACGCTGGCGTCACTCGCCATGAGGGCAAAGTTATTGCTGTTCGGCGTGACGGTTCGAGCGGAGATGTAACTGCGCTCGAACTTGAAGATGGCAGGATTATCGAAGGTGACCTGTTCATCGACTGCTCCGGCTTTCGCTCGCTGTTGCTGGGAGGAGAGCTCGAGGAGGAGTGGGAAGATTGGAGCCACTGGCTCCCATGCAATCGCGCCGCTGCGGTGCCATGCACCCACTCGAGTGAAGACATATCGCCGTACACCACAGCAACCGCGATGCCGGCAGGCTGGCGCTGGGAAATTCCATTGCAGCACCGCATGGGCAACGGCTATGTCTACTCAAGTACGCATCTCAGCGATGAGGAAGCGTGTGAAGCCATTCTCTCCAATGCCAATGGCCGCCCGCTGGCCGACCCCCGCATTCTTCGCTTCCGCCCAGGAAGAAGGCGACGCTCATGGTCGCACAATGTGATCGGAGTTGGGTTGGCGAGCGGGTTCCTCGAACCGCTGGAATCCACGTCGATATATCTGGCGCAGATGGCAATCACCTATCTTGTCGAGCTGTTTCCCGTCGAAGGCAAAATTGAACCGCAGGACAGAGAAGAATTCAATCGGCTGGTCGATATGGAGTACGATAGAATTCGGGATTTTTTGATCCTGCATTACCATGCGACATCACGAGACGATTCCGATTTCTGGAATGACATGCGGACGCTGCGAGTGCCCGATACGCTCGCCGACAAAATCGATCTTTGGCGCAACACGGGCCGGATTGCGAAATACTCGGAGGGCCTATTTTTCGAACCTAGCTGGATCGCGGTCTATATTGGCCAGGGTGTGATACCCAACCGGCATGACGCCCGCCCGGGCGTGCTCGACCGGACGAAACTCGCACGTGCGGTTGATCGGCTTGCCCAGGCGGTAAGCAAGGAAGCGCAAAGCATGCCGCGTCACCGGGATTTCCTGAGGGCCGATCCTACGCGGATCGCACAAACGGGATGAGCGAGGCGCGCGCACCCCTGCGTCGTGTCGTCGTGGTTGGGGCAGGGCAAGTCGGCATCATAACAGCCATCGCGCTCAAGCATGCCGTGCGAAGCTGCGAGGTCCTTATTGCGGGAGAGGTACCAGGCCCCGGATCGTTTTCCGATTGGTCCTCCACCTCGATGCCGTTCACGAACCACTTTCACGAACGCCTGGGTATCGCAGAGAGCGCGATTATCCAGTATGCAGCGGGAAGCCATCGTCTGCTCACCCGCTACCTTGGTTGGGACGGGCCCAATGATGCGGGGGTGTTCTGCTATGGCGATAGCCTCTCGCCCGAAGCGAAGGCGATGTTCCAATGTGGAGCGTCATTCGGCCGCAATTCGTATCTTGCCGAACGTCTTGTCGGCGCGGGACGCTTTGCCCGAACGGCGCCTGATCGCACCACGCCCTTGAGCCAAATTACGCATGCCCTTCGCTGGGATCCAGCTGCTTATCGAAACCTGCTTGCGGCGAAAGCCCGTCAGCTTGGGATTGCTTCGGTGCTTGGGCCGGTCACTTCTGTTGATTGCAGTCAGACAGGCTCGATCGAAGCAATCCATGTTGCCGGCAAGGATCGGATCGAAGCGGACCTCTATCTTGATTGCAGCGGCCCCTGCGCGGCTTTGCTGGCATGCCACCCCGACTTTGCCGTGGTCGACTGGGCGGACGCTTTGCCGACGCGCAAGCTCTATTCCGCGCAAGTCAACAGTCCTGCGGTCGACCTTGAAGACCGAACTTCGCTGTTTCAATCGGGCTGGCATTCGCGGGTTGCCGGGAGGCAAGGGGTTCGTATTTCTGTCGGTGTCGGCAAAAGCGCGAATGAGGAAGAGGTTATTGCAGCTTTAGGCGGCAAGCCGGAACTTCAATTAGATCTTGCACCTGGCCGGGTGAAGCGCCCCTGGCTCGGTAACGTCATTGCTGTGGGCGATGCCAGCTCACGGTTCGAGCCGCTTGGTCCTTGGAACCTTGAGCTTGCTCATCGACAGATCGACCTGCTGCTCAAACTGTTGCCGGGGCGTCGGATAGAGCCGCTTGAGCGCGAGGAGTATAACCGCCGGTCAACGTTAATGATGGAGGCAGTGCGCGATATTCTCTCTATTCATTTCGCCAGTTCTCGAGCGCGCACCGTTTTTGACGGGATGGCGCTGCCAGTTGGAGCGGCTAAGGTGATCTATCACTTTACCCGCCGTGGAAGAATTCCATTTCAGGAAGAATTCCCGCTCTCAGCGCAGGAGCAATTTTCCCTGTTGACCGCGCTAGGGCATGTACCGGGCACTTCTCCTGCGACCCGTCCGATCGATGAAACTCAAAAGATCAAGAACAAGGGCCAGCTTGATACCCTGGCGGCGGAGGCGTTGGCTTTTGCGCCGCCTTATGAAGAGTGGCTTGCTTGGGTCACGCGCCAGATCCCGATACCCGGTCAAGAACACCGTCGATAAATCGGTAAGGCCATGTTTGCCTGAAGAAATCTTTCTTCACATTGCCGTGCCAGGGGTTTTAATCGCACCACCTTGCCGCCGCAAAAACTTGTCCTGGGTTGGCATTTGCGAGACCGTACCTGCGATGGCCTCGCGGATATGCTGCAAACGTGCGAGCGTTTCCGTTCTGTCGAGCAGGCGCGCTGTCGGATGGTAGCGTCCAGGCGCAAGCCCCTGACCAAGCATGACCGCCGTCCAGCTTTCCTCGGTGAAGAGTTCGTTGTCTTCGCGGAAGATGCGGCCCGAGCTCCGGAACATCGCGATTTTCTCCGCCAGTCCGGCAGGCGCTTCGAGATTGCGGCAATAGCGCCAGAACTCGGTGTCCTCCCGCTCGCTGGCCTTGTAATGCAACACGAGAAAATCCCGGATGTCGCGGTATTCCTTTTCCGTTTCCGAATTGAAGCGCGCGATTTCGAGCTCCGAGAAGTCGTTATCGGGAAAAAGCGTCAGCAGGCGAGCGATGCCGGACTGGACAAGATGGATGGAGGTCGATTCCAGAGGCTCGAGAAAACCGGCGGATAAGCCAAGCGCCACGACATTCTTCTCCCAGGCGCGCGCCCTCCGACCAGCTGTAAAGCTCAGGTGCCGTGGTTCAGCCAGCACTTCACCATCCAGATTCTCTAGGAGGATGGCAGTCGCTTGCTCGCGGTCCATATGATCGGATGCAAAGACATGCCCATTGCCGATGCGGTGCTGCAGCGGGATACGCCATTGCCAGCCTGCAGGGCGCGCAGTTGACCGGGTCAACGGCTCGTTCCTTCCGCCGAGTGCGCAAGGGACGGCAACCGCGCTGTCGCAAGGAAGCCAGTTCGACCAATCGATGAATGGCACGCCCAAAGTCCGTCCAAGCAGAAGCGACCGAAATCCGGAGCAATCGATGAATAACTCACCGTGTATCTCGCTGCCGCTCGCCAGTTTCAGTCCGCTCACGAAGCCGGTCTCGGGGTCTTGAGCGATCTCGACGACCTCACCCTCAACTCGGCACACACCAGCTTCCCCTGCGATCCTGCGCAGGAATTGAGCATAGCGGCCGGCGTCGAACTGAAAAGCATAGGCGAGCCTGGAGATAGGCGAGCGCGGCCGGTCGGGACGCGGCCAATCGAACCGCCCAGCCTTTGCCGCCATTGCGGCTATGGAATACCGGTCGATCGGTTCGCCAGCTCCGAATTCCTGACCCCGCAACCAGAAATGACGGAATTCGATGCCAAGCATGTCGATGCCGAACGAACCGAACGGATGGATATAGGAATGGCCTTCCCGAACCCAGTCGACGAACTCGATCCCCAGCTTGTAGGTGGCATGGGTTTCACGGACGAAATCCATCTCGTCTACACCCAGCAAGCGATTGAAGCTGACGATCTGAGGGATAGTGGCTTCGCCAACTCCGACAGTGCCGATCGCTTCGCTCTCTACCAGTTCGATGGAGAAGCCGGGCAGCCCGCCCATAACCTTTGATAATACTGCGGCGACCATCCATCCAGCTGTCCCGCCACCCACGATAACGACCTTTGAAACCGGTTGGTTTTTCATGACGGTCCGGCGGACTGCCTCACGTCCGGTTCCGCAGTTTGGTGCCAGCTGCCGGACTGGCGAAGGAAGTTTTCGTGAAGAGGGAGCTTGCCTGCCGTTTCGCCATAGGCTTTCCGCATTTCCTGCATGGCAAATCCAATCTTCTGAGCGTCCAGCGTGTCGGCAATCGGATCATAATTACTTGGCCACAGGTTCTGGCCGAGCATCACCGCGATCCAGCTATTGGCTGCAAAAAGTTCGGCGTTCTCGCGAAAGACACGCCCGTGCAGTTGCCATAGCTCCATCTTGCGGGACAGGCTGTCTGGTACTGTCATATTGCGTACATAGCGCCAGAATTCGGTGTCGTCCCGCTGGGTCGCTTTATAGTGCAGGATGATGAAGTCCCGGATGTCTTCATACAGATCGGCCATCCCGCGATTATATTCATCCCGTTCAATCGGGCTGATGGGATTGTCCGGAAACAGGGCAAAGAGCCGCGCGATCCCGTTCTGGATCAGATGTATGCTCGTAGATTCGAGCGGTTCGATAAACCCGGCTGCCAAGCCGAGCGACACCACATTGTGATTCCAGGCCTTCCGTCTCATCCCGCTGCGGAACTTGAGCGTGCGTGGATCTTGAAGCGGGTTCCCTTCCACATTCTCAAGAAGGACTTCGAGGGCCTTATCTTCATTCATATGGTCGCTTGAGAAGACATGGCCGTTGCCCGTGCGATGCTGAAGAGGGATCCGCCATTGCCATCCTGCGCCGTGGGCAGTCGAATGCGTGAAGGGGGGCGGAGATGCCGGATTTGACGTGGGGATCGCAATTGCACGATCCATCGGGAGCCAGGCGCTCCAATCCTCATAGCCGGTGCCAAGCGTGTCTTCGATCAAGAGACCGCGGAAGCCGGAGCAGTCGATAAATAATTCACCATCTATCCGGTGGCCGCTTTCCAATAATACGGCGGTAACGTCCCCGCTCTCGGCATGACGTTCGACATGGGCGATGCGGCCCTCCTTGCGCAGCACTCCGCGATCTTCGGCAAACCTTCGCAAGAAAGCGGCGTAGAGAGCAGCGTCGAAGTGATAGGCATAGCGAAGCTGGTTCGCGAGCGATTTGGCCACCGGCGAAGGCCGCGCGAACCTGTTCTGGGCTGCGGCTACGGTGCACATCGAATAATCTCCGATCGAGCCCGCATCATTGCTTCGCGCTTTTTCCCTAAGAAATAGCTGATGAAATGGAATGCCGTGGAAAGACTGTCCGTAACTGCCGAACGGATGAAAGTATCGGTCGCCGACCTGCCCCCAGTTCGCGAACTCGATCCCAAGCTTGTAGGTGCCGCGGGTAGCCTTGAGAAATTCGTCCTCTCTGATCCCGAGCATGGCGTTGAATTTGGCAAGCGGGGGAATTGTCGCCTCACCAACGCCTACCGTTCCAATTGCATCCGATTCGACGAGTTTGATCGTCCTCTGTCCGTCGTCAAAGAAGCGTGACAAGGCTGCAGCAGCCATCCATCCGGCGGTGCCCCCGCCGACAATGACGACGCGCCTGATCCGTTTTACGTTACCGATACCATTACGTTTTGCCATCGGACCGATCCTCCCCGTTTTCGGACTATGACATTTTTCTTACATGCGACAAGGCCTGTCCCTTGCCAACTCCCGACGGGGGTTTTAGGAATGGTGCCAAGCAAGGGAAAGCTGCCCAACAGTGGTAGCGGTAACATGGGAGGGGCTGAATGGCCGAGGCTACATCAAGCCGGACTGCGTCTGCAGATAGGCGGGATCTTTTTCTAAAATCTTTGTTGCGTGCGAGTGCTTCGGCATTTGTCGTGGCTGGGGCGGTTGCCGCGCCTGTTGCTCATGCGCAGGACAGTCAGCAGACGACTGAGGTCGAGGGCGCCGGCGGTCAACAGGTTGGTGCGGATCCCACGCTCGTGTCTGAAGACGTCATCGTCGTAACGGGCATCCGTCAATCGCTGGCCAATTCGCAGGACATCAAGCGAGACGCTGACACCATTGTCGATGCGATCACTGCCGAAGATATCGGAGCGTTACCCGACCGCTCAGTTACCGAGGCACTCCAACGCGTACCTGGCATTGCTATCAATCGTTTCGCTGGTTCGAACGATCCAGATCATTTTTCCGTCGAAGGCTCCGGTGTGGTCATTCGCGGGCTGAATTTCGTCCGCTCTGAATTCAACGGGCGCACTGCATTTGCGGCTGGTGTCGGCGGGCAGGCCTTGAACTTCGCCGACGTACCGTCCGAACTTCTCGGTTCGGTCATCGTGAATAAGAACGCGACCGCCGAAATGATAGAGGGCGGTCTGGCTGGGACGGTTAACCTAAACACTCGCAAGCCATTCGATCGCAACGGCTTCCACATCGGCTTCAGTGCAGAAGCCAATTACAGCGATTTCGTCGACAAGTGGTCTCCCACCGGTTCCGTCCTTGTAAGCAATACTTGGGACACCGATTCCGGCCGTTTCGGTCTTCTCGTAAGTGGCTCTTTTTCACAGGTGAAGAGCAGAGCCGACGGGATACAGGTCGCCAATTATCAGACGCGTGATGGCAAGCTTGTTGGTTTGGCAAACGAGTCCGACAGGTTCATCTGCCGCACTCGCCTTCCCACCGGTACTGACACAATGACCTTACCGCCTCCCGGGGCTGCTTGTGGAAATCTCGGTGCGGACGGTGCGGACGGATTTGCCGATTATGCGGATTACCGGGTTGCTCCGGTGGGCGCCCAGTTCCGTACCCAAGAGTTTGATCGAAAGCGTGATGGCGTGGCCGTCTCGGCGCAGTGGGAGAGCTTGGACGAACGTACCCTGTTCACTGCCGAATATATTCGTTCCCACACCACCAACGACTGGGGGGAGTATACTTACGAAGTTGCTCCCGACCTTTCGGAATATTCGACCTTTCCTATTGGTTGCCAGCAGAATTCAAATGGACCGCCAATTGTCGACAGCAATAATTCGGTCAATCCGGATGATGAAGTTCCGCCGCGGGCACAGTGCCCCGTCGGAGAATTCACTGATTATCTCTACGATGAAAATGGACTTTTCCAATCAGGCTACATCGTCGATGTCAGCGACGGCTGGCGCGGCGATCCGGCTCTTTCACCGTTTGTTCCTATCGGTGGCTCACAATACACGCTGGCACGCCGCCAGGTGGAAGAGGAAACGCTAAATCAGGATTTCAGCCTGAATCTCCAGCACCAGCTCACAGACCGAGCCCATCTCTCTCTCGACGCGCAATATGCAAAGTCGCATAAAGAGAATCTGGATTTCAGCGTTTTCGGATCGAATTTTGCCGACAACGAATTGGATGTATCGGGCGATTATCCGGTTGGCATCGTGCACAAACCTCAGTTTCTCGGGTACACTTGGTCAACGCCTGGTGATGATCTGGCGAATGCCAGCGAAGAGGAGTATTTTAACGATCCGCGCTTCCAATTCTGGCGTTCGGCGATGGATCACGCCGAAGATAGCGAAGGCGAACAGTTCGCATTTCAAGCGGACCTCGATTATGAATTTGGTGACGATGCTTTCATCCGGCGCGCCAAGTTCGGAGCGCGTTTTCAGGACCGGGACCAGACCGTCCGCTACTCAGAATATAATTGGGGTATGCTGAGCGAGGTCTGGTCCGGTGACCGCCCAGTCAATTTCGGCGATACGGTCGGAGACGGAAATCAAGAGCGCTACGAATTCCCGGACTTTTTCCGCGGCGAAGTTCCCGGTCCTCCGGGCGCCTTCTATTATAGTGGCGATCTGACCGGTGATTATCAGGATACGGTCGATTATCTTCTGACCATACAGGACCGCGCTCGCGCGCTCGGGGGTTCCCCCTCATGGAATCCCTTGGCGCAACGGCCCGGAGCAATCCCGGGTTCGCCATTCCTGCCCTCGGACATTCAGACTGTGAGCCAAGCCGACAGCGCGCTCTATGCCATGGTAAGTTTCGGCAGCGACGACCTGTTTGGAGATGTTCGCTTTTCGGGCAATGCGGGCGTTCGCTACGTTCACACATCGATACGCTCTGCAAGTTCGCGTGGTCCTGGCTCTGCCGCTTCGCTTGATATCGCCGATCCCTACGACGTTCGGTGCGCTCTCAGATCACGCCCGGAAGCTCTGGGAGGCGGAGAGGTACGTCCGGGCGGAATCTGCAATCTGACCGAGGGCCAATACAATGCCCTTCAGGCTTTCGCCGACGGCAGCTTCCGATACACTTCAATCACGAATGACTATGATTATTTCCTGCCGAGCGTGAATCTAAAGTTCGGCTTGACTGATGATCTTATTTTTCGCTTGGCCGGCTCGAAGGTCCTAACCCGACCCGAAAACAGCTACATTCGGAATTACTTCACTTCCAGCATCGATACATCCGGCAACCTAACCGGTACAGCCGGTGATCCTACGCTGCTGCCGGCTACCGCATGGCAATTCGATGCAACTCTCGAATGGTATTTCGCTCGCGTTGGCTCACTGACCTTGAATGGCTTCTACAAGTCCATCGACAACTTCTTCTTCCAGTCGGTCAGGCCTGAAACGATCAGCAATGCGAGTGGCGAAACGCGGGAGGTACTTGTCCGCGGTCCAGCGAATTTCGATGGAACGGGGAAGATCAAGGGCTTCGAAGTGGCTTATCAGCAAACCTTCGATTTCCTGCCAGAGCCGCTTGATGGTTTCGGCGTGCAGGCCAACTACACATTCATCGATAGTACGGGCCTGCCGAATACATTCCTCAATGGTGGAGAGGTGCCAGACCCTTCTACAATTCCCCCCGGCAATCTGCCGCTTGAGCAGTTGTCGAAGCATAACTACAACGTCGCTGGTTTCTATGAGAAGGGGCCAATTTCGTTGAGGGCTGCCTATAATTGGCGCTCACGCTTTCTTCTGACAGCTTCGGACGTGATCTTCCCTTACTACTCGATCTTCAATGAGCCTACGGGACAACTCGACGCTTCCGTATTCTTCAACGTAAGCGAGAATATCAAGATCGGCGCACAGGGTGTGAACCTGCTGAATGAAGTAACAAAGACCACCCAAGCTTATACGGGCGATCCATCTGATCTTGCACCCCGTTCCTACTTCATGAACGATCGACGGTTCTCGTTCATTATTCGCGGCAATTTCTAACCGCGAGGAAAATGCGAAAAAAAGCCGCGTCATCTGAGGGGATGGCGCGGCTTTTTCACCTCTATCTTTCTCAAGGCAAATGTTAGGCAGTTTAGCCTATCGTCTTTCATGAAGTGGCCGGGAGGTTAGCCGCCCGCCGTTTTCGGCGCGCAGCTTCATCTGAGGCTCGGAGGCGGCCTTAAAAGTCGAGCTGTTCGGCTATCGCGGTTCGCAGCGGCTTCACCTCATAATCCGAGCTATAGGGCGTACCGCGTACCTGCAGGCCATCGGGTCTTTCTGCTGGCTCGAAATACTGCAGCCAGTTGAACGTGTCGGTCATCCCCCAAGCGAGGATGTCATCGAGATGGTCGCCATACTCCAGCATGAGATCGAAATAGCGCCGCGAGAACTCGGCCACCTTCTGGTCGCGTTCCCGGACATTGGCGGGCAGGGCGCGGTCCTTGACGTCAAATTCGGTGATGAGCAGTCGCAGGCCCATTCCAGTCACCTCGTCCAGGAAACGCCGCCATTCGCGTTCCAGATATGGGCCCACACCGGTCGCGGGATCGATGGCGAAAATCTCAATATGCGACTGGATGCCGAGAGCATCGACCGGCGTGCCGCGCTTCACCATGCCTTCGAGGAAACGCAGCACATCGTCGCAGTGTTTGCGATGGTCAGGTTCCCAGCTCATGTAGTCGTTATAGACCAGCTGAGCGTCCGGCAGTTCTTCACGCGCGGTGTGGAAGGCCAGGTCGATGACTGCTTCGGGACTTCCCATGGCGCGGCTGAGACTTGTCTCGATCGGCGCGTTGCGATCGTGATCGATCGCTTCGTTGACCACATCATAGCTCTGTATCTGCCCGCGATAGCGGCGGGTGACGGCGCGGATGTGGTCCGTGAGCAGCCGTTCTGCCTCGGCCACCGGATTGGCACCGAAGTCATAGGTGTTGAGCCAGTCTGGAAACCACTGCGGCCGATGCCACAGCAGGGTATGGCCGCGAAGCGCCATTTCGTTCTGCTTCGCCCATGCCGCGATGGAATCCATCCGGGAGAAATCGAAAGCGTCGGGACCGGGCCGGACAGTCTGCCACTTCATCTCATTCTCTGGTACGACGATCCCGCATTCGGCCCGGATAAGGTCCATGTACCGTGCGTTCTGGATCGATCCCTGGTCGGTGCGTCCGGGCGTCGATGCGACCGCGCTGCCGAACCGGCGCCCGTTCTTGCGAGCAAGCTGGTCGAGGCTTGGTTTCGGATATGGCGACCCGTTTGCCGAACCGGCGCCCGGCTCGAGGACCGAACGCCCCGCATAGCTGGAAGCGCATCCGGCCAAGGGGATGGCCGCAAGGCCGGTAAGCGCATCGCGGCGGGTAAGGCGCAGGTCCCGAGGCATTGTCAGACGATCTCCACTAGTACTGAGTTGAGGTTTGCGGAGCTGTTACCAGCAGAGAGCTTTACCGGGCCCGGTTCGTTCACTTCTTCCATTTCCCTGTTCCAGAAAGCCAGCTGGCTTGGTGGGATGATAAAGGTCACCGTGCGGTTCTCCCCGGGCTTCAGCGTTAGGCGTTCGAAGCCCTTCAATTCCAGTACCGGCCGGGTGACTGACACGTCGGTGCGCGTAATGTACAGCTGAACCACCTCGTCGCCGGGATAGGTGCCGCTGTTCCGCACGTCGACAGCCACCTCTATCGCCTCATTCGCCCTGTAGGTTTTCTTGGCAGTTCGCGGGGCTGAAATCTCGAATTGCGTGTAGCTCAACCCGTGACCGAACGGGAACAGCGGGTCCTTGTTGTCGAACAGATACCCCCGCCGCGCGCTGGGCTTGTGATTGTAGAAATAGGGTATCTGCCCTTCGTTGCGCACCACCGTCACCGGGAGCTTGGCGCCGGGGTTCACCTTGCCGAGCAGAGCTTCGGCCACAGCAATCCCGCCTTCCTGGCCCGGATACCAGCATTCCAGAATGGCATCGGCCTTGTCGACCACGTTCGGCCAGCTGGGCGGCCGCCCGTTATAGGCAGTCACGATCAGCGGTTTGCCCAGAGCCGACAGGGCATCCACCAGTTCATTCTGTTCGCCGACGATGTCGATTTCGGTGCGGTCGCCCAGATGATCGGTCGCGAAGCCTTCGCGGCTGGTCTGTTCGGTGTCGCCAATTGCGAGAATGATCGTATCGGCGGACCTTGCAATTTCGACCGCCTCCTTGATCAGATCGAGGTTCTTTCTGCGATCGGCCAGTTCGATCAGATCCTGCGAGCGGTCTTCGCTGGTGGTAATGAAGACACCCTGCGCCGTGACGAAGTCCGCCTCCGGAGCGATGGTGCGAAGCCCCTCGATGAGGCTGATGGTTTGCTTCGGCACGCTGGAATATCCGCCGAGCCGCGCAATTGCGTGGTTGGGCCCGATCACTGCGACCCTGCCCATGCGCTGGCTGTCCAGCGGCAGTGCCGCGTCGCGATTTGTGAGTAGGCACAGAGATTTGCGCGCAGCTTCAAGCGCAAGCGAGCGCGCTTCCGCATTGCCGGTAATCTGCTCCGATTGCTGCCAGTCACCATAGGGGTTTTCGAACAGACCGGCCCGGAACTTGAGTGCCAGCATGCGGGCGCAGGCGACGTCGATCAATTCCATGGGCACACGTCCGGCGCGCACCGCGTCGGGCAGGGTTGCATAGGCCAGGCCTTCGGGGAGTTCGCTGTCCACACCCGCTTCGAGCGCCTGCCGCGCAGCGTCTTCCAGGCTGTCTGCCACGTGATGCAGGGTTTCCAGCTCATGGACGCCGCCGTAATCGCTCACGATCACGCCATCGAAGCCCCATTCGCCGCGAAGGACGTCGCCGAGCAGCCAGATATTGGCATGGCTGGGCAGGCCGTCGATCTCATTATAGCTGGGCATGACTGCGCCCACCGAAGTCCGACTGACAATCTGTCTGAATGGCGGGAAGAAATCTTCGCGCAGCTCGCGCTCTGAAATCTGGGCCGGGGATACGTTATTGCCTGCTTCGGGCTGGCCGTGACCGGTCATGTGTTTGAGCGTTGCAAAGACCTTGCCGTCACGCAGCTTCTCGAATTTGCCCGGACCTTGCAGACCTTCCACGGCTGCAACGCCCATCTCGCCGACCAGATAGGGGTCTTCGCCCCAGGTTTCCTCAATCCTGCCCCAGCGCGGATCGCGGACGATATCGACGACCGGCGACAGCACGAGCGGGACGCCGCGCGAACGCACCTCGCGCGCGACGACCGACTGCACCCGCTGCATCAGGTCAAGATCGAATGATCCGGCAAGACCGATCGCCTGCGGGAACATGGTGGCTTCGGTGGCCATGTAGCCGTGAAGAGATTCCTCATGCACGAGCACCGGAATGCCGAGCCGCGTGTCTTCCAGCGCCCAGCGCTGGAGAGCATTGATGAATTCGACCGTCTCGCGCGGCGTTCTCCATTTGGCTGCGGTGCCGCCTGCCGCACCCGAAATGCCGGGGACGCCCCGCTTGTCGCTTGGCCGGGTGACATGGCCGATCCCATCGGGAAAAGCCGCGCTGGCCTTGGCGGGGTTGAATTCCAGGGCGTCGATCATGTCGCCCTTGGCGGCCCAAGCCGTCCGGATCTGCGCCACTTTTTCGTCGAGCGTCATGCGCGCCAACAGATCGGCGACGCGAACCGAGATCGGCGCAGATGGATTTTTGTATTGCGCACCAGCCTGCGCGAAGGCTGCTGGGGTCTGCATGAAGGCGAGAGCCGAAAGGCTCCCGCCCGCAAGCAGCTTCATTGCACCTCTGCGGTGCGTAATCACGGGCGAACCGTGAGCGTTACTTCGGTCAGGTCTTCGGAATTGGGACCCACCATCAGGGTGAAATCACCCGGTTCGACCACGCGTTCCATATCGCGGTTCCACATCATGAAGGCGCGCGGTTCGATTGCTATATCGATCTGCCGCGTCTCGCCCGGCTGCAGCGTGATGCGCTGGAAGCCGACCAGTTCCTTCACCGGACGGGTGACCGAACTGATCTCGTCACGCAGGTATACCTGAACCACCTCGTCGCCAGCCATATCGCCGGTATTTGTAACCGGGACACGAACGGTCACGCCTTCACCCGCAGCGATGCTTTTGGCAGACAGAACCGGCGCACCGATTTCGAAGCTGGTGTAGGAGAGGCCGTAGCCGAAGGGATAGAGCGGCGTGACCTCGTCGAAGAGATAGCCGCGCCGCGCGCTTGGCTTGTAATTGTAGAAATTGGGAAGCTGGCCGACGTTGCGTGCCGTGGTGACCGGCATCTTGCCACCTGGATTGACCCGCCCGAAAAGCACATCGGCAATCGCCGTGCCCTGCTGTTCGCCGGCATACCAGGTTTCGAGGATCGCATCGGCCTGTTCGGCAACTGCAGGATAGCTCGGCGGACGCCCGTTGACGAGCACGGCGACGACTGGTTTCCCAAGTGCTTTCATCGCTTGAAAGAGTTCGTTCTGCTCGCCTACGAGATCGAGGCTGGTACGGTCACCCAGGTGGCCAGGGGCCCATCCTTCGCGGCTCGTCTTCTCGGTGTCGCCGATGAACAGCAGGATGGTATCGGCATTCTTAGCGACTTCCACCGCTTCGGCGATGCGGCGCCGGTTTTCCGCAGGATCGCCCAGTTCAACCTCGTCATCCCACCAGTCGTCATCGCCCTTGGTGATTTCGACACCGAGCGAATGCACGATATTCGCGCGGTCGCCGACCAGCGCACGGATGCCTTCGAGCGGTGTCACGCTGGCACGCGGTTCACCGTAATATCCGCCAAGCCGTGCGACGTCTGCATTCGGGCCGATCACGGCAATCGTAGGCTTGGTGCCACCAGCGTCCGGCAGGGCGAGGGGCAGCACGCCGTCATTCTTTAGCAGGACCAGCGACTGCGCCGCTGCCTTGCGCGCCAGAGCGACGCCTTCGGCACCGTTAGATTGCTTGGCGAGGGCAAGGTCCGGCCAAGGATTGTCGAACAGTCCGGCGTTGAACTTCATCGTCAGGAAGCGGCGGACGGCGGTGTCCAGCTGTTCCATCGAGACCTTGCCTTCGCGCACACTGGCCGCGAGATTTTCGAACCCGTCACCTTCGGGCAGATCGACGTCCACACCGGCTGTCAGAGCCAGCTCGCCGGCGGCCTTGTAATCGGGCACGATCTTGTGGAGGCGGGCCATGTCCTCGATAGCGTAATAGTCGCTGACGACAGCGCCTTGATATCCCCATTCGCCGCGCAAGACGTCGTTGAGCAGCCAGCTGTTGGAGTGTGAAGGGATGCCATCGATTTCATTGTAGCTCGCCATCACGGCGTCGATCGCCGTGCGGGTGACCACCTGTTCGAAGGGCGGGAAGAACATTTCCCGCAGCGTTCTTTCGCTGATCTGGGCAGGGCCGACATTGGTGCCGCTTTCGGGCTGTCCGTGGCCGGTCATATGCTTGAGCGTGGCCATGACCTGGCCATCGCGCAGCTTGCGGTCTGTGCCCACGCCGGTCAGGCCTTCGACCGAGGCTACGCCCATTTCGCCGACCAGATAGGGATCCTCGCCAAAGGTTTCCTCGATCCGGCCCCAACGCGCATCGCGCGCGACGTCGACCACTGGGGAGAGGACTAGGTGGACGCCGCGCGCGCGAACCTCGCCTGCAATGAGATCGTTTATCTCACGGATGAGATCGGGATTCCATGTGCTGGCGAGGCCAATTGACTGGGGAAAGGCTGTGGCATCCTTGGCTGCGAAGCCGTGGAGCGATTCTTCGTGAAACAGAATGGGGATACCCAGGCGGGTCTCTTCCATTGCCCACTTCTGGGCATCGACCACATATTGAATACTGTCTTCGATATTCCTGCGCGGGACCTGGCGCGGGCTGGAGGGGCCGAGACGGTCCGACGGCCGCGCAATCTGGCCGATGCCATCGGGGAAGCGGCGGGCGGCCTTGGCAGGATCGAAATCGTCGCCCTGACCCTGGATTTCACCCTTGCTGTCCCAGATCGTAATGATCTGCGCGACTTTTTCGTCCAGTGTCATGCGGGCGAGAAGGTCCTCTACCCGTTGAGCGACCGGCAAGCTGCTATCCCAATAGGGAGCATCCGCCATCGATCGTTCGACCGCGACTTCCTGGGCCATGGCCGGAGTGATGGATGTAAGCTGGAGCGCTGCCAGGCAGACCCCCATTGCGAGCGCGCTTCGCTTGATTCGACGCATGATCTTGTCTCTCTCCCGTGGGGCGACTTGACTGCCGCCATCGTTGTGGTAGCGCTACCATGATGAGAGGGAGAAGGCTTGTCAACTGGCTTGGGCGCCTGTTTGCGCCAATGGTGGCGTGCAGCGCTGTAGCGGTGCCTGCTTATGCCGAAGATGGATATGATATGTGGCTGCGTTATGCACCGCTGGAGGGGGAGGCGCTGTCCGATCTGCAGGCCGATTCTCCGTTCGCGACGCTGGCCGAGGGTGGCAGATCGAGCCCCACTTTAGAAATCGCGCTGGAAGAGCTTTCACGCGGCTTTGCGGGACTTCAGGGCTCGGGCGCGCGCGCAGCCAATGGTTCGCCGGTCAAGGTCGAGCTGGACTGCGGTGAGACGGTCGGCACGGGCGAGGGCGGGTATCGGCTGAGCCCCGTTGCGGATGACCCGCGAAGAGCGTTTCTCATCGCCGCCGAGGACCATCTTGGATGCCTCTACGGCAGCTTTGCTCTCCTGCGCGAATTGAACACGGGCAAGCGACTTGCCGATATTGCGATAGGTCAGGCACCCGCCATGCCGCTGCGCATGCTCAATCACTGGGACAATCCCGACGGGCATGTGGAGCGCGGCTATGCTGGGCGGTCGATCTTCGACTGGTGGCATCTGCCTGAACGGCTCGACCAGCGGATGATCGATTACGCCCGCGCCAATGCCTCGCTCGGCATCAACGGCGTGGTGGTCAACAACGTCAACGCGAAGTCCTTCATGCTGGAGCCGCGCTATATTGCCAAGCTTGAACGGCTTGCCGATACCTGGCGGCCTTACGGCATTCGCGTCTATCTGTCGGCCCGGTTCAGTGCGCCCCGCGATATCGGCGGGCTGGACACGGCCGATCCGCTCGATCCGGCGGTTCGGGCCTGGTGGCATGCGAAGGCCGACGAAATCTACACCGCAATCCCGGACTTCGGCGGTTTCCTCGTGAAAGCGAACAGTGAAGGGCAGCCGGGGCCGCAGGACTATGGCCGCACCCATGCCGATGGGGCCAATATGCTCGCCGCGGCGATCGGCGATCGGGGGACGGTCATCTGGCGGGCATTCGTCTATTCCGCGGAAGACGAGGCCGACCGGGCCAAGCAGGCCTATGAGGAATTCGTGCCGCTGGACGGACAGTTCGCCGACAATGTGATCGTTCAGGTCAAGAACGGTCCGGTCGATTTTCAGCCCCGCGAACCTTTCCATCCGATGTTCGGCGCCATGCCGAACACCCGGTTGATGCTCGAAGCGCAGATCACCAAGGAATATCTCGGCTTCGCGAGCCATCTCGCCTATCTGGCGCCGCTGTGGAAGGAAGTGCTGGACGCCGACACCGGGCGCGGCGGAACGGTTGCCGAGGTGGTCGCCCCGGTCGGCATCGCCGGGGTTGCAAATACGGGATCCGATCGCAATTGGACCGGATCGCATTTCGATCAGGCAAACTGGTATGCATTCGGGCGGCTCGCGTGGAACCCGGCACTGACCAGCGAAGAAATCGCCGGCGAGTGGGCGGCGCAGACCTTCACGCGCGATCCGGCTGCGGTCGAGGCAATCACATCGATGATGCTGGATAGCCGCGAGGCTGTGGTCAGCTATATGACTCCGCTCGGCCTCGCGCATCAGATGGACACCGGCCACCATTACGGCCCGGGCCCATGGGTCTGCGATCTGGCGCGGCCCGAATGGAACCCCTGCTACTACCATCAGGCGGACCGGTCGGGCATTGGTTTTGATCGCACTGCGAGCGGTTCGGATGCTCTTTCACAATACGCGCCGCAGGTGGCTGCCCAATGGGCGGACCCGGCTACGATCGATCCGCATTATCTGCTCTGGTTCCACCACGTGGCATGGGACGACACGCTGCCGAGCGGGCGCACCGTGTGGCAGGAACTGGTTCGCGAATATGACCGCGGCGTCACTGCGGTCGATACGATGGCCGGGCAATGGGCCGGCCTGCGCGGAGCGATCGACGCCGAACGCCACCGTGCCGTGTCTGAAAGCCTCGCGATCCAGCAGCATGAGGCGCGCTGGTGGCGCGATGCCTCTATCGCTTATTGGCAATCGCTCAACGGGCTGGAGATGCCGCAAGGTGCGTCCCCGCCTGCCGAAACGCTCGAAGCTTATAAAGGCCGGAGTTTCCCGGAAGCCCCCGGACAGTGATGCCCCTTGCCGATCTTGCGGGCATGGCTTTAAGGCTGGTGCCATGAATGCAACCCAAGGGACAGCCGCCAGCGGACGCAAGCGCAACACGCGGCGCAACAACACCGCCCCCACCATCGCCGATGTGGCCCGCGAAGCGCAATGTTCGCCGATGACTGTCAGCCGGGTGATCAACGGGGAAGAAAACGTCCGCGATCACACGCGCGACACCGTTCTCGCCGCGATCAAGAAGCTCAACTACGTGCCCAATCGTGCGGCACGATCGCTTGCCGGTGGGTCTCAGCTCAGGATTGCCTTGCTGTTCGACAATCCCTCGGCATCCTATCTCAGCGAATTCTTGATGGGGGCGCTGGAAGAAGCCAGTCGGCGCGACATCTATCTGGTCGTTCAGAGCCAGGAAACCGTGGTCCAGAGTAGCGAACTGGTGCGCAAGCTGATCGAAGGCGGCATCAGCGGTTTCATTCTGCCACCCCCGCTGTGCGATGATCAGCGCGTGCTCGACCTGATCGAGGAAGCGGGGGCGATTGCCGTCGCGGTCGGCCCTGGCAAGGCGCGCGGATCCTATGGCTCGGTCCTGATCGACGAATATCAGGCGGCTTTCGATATGACCCGCCATATCATCGGCCTGGGGCACGAACGGATCGGTTTCATTATCGGCAACCCCGAACAGGTGGCCAGCGGTCGCCGCCTTCAGGGCTACCGCGAGGCGATGGAACAGGCCGGGCTCACGGTCGATGAAGGGCTGATCGCACAAGGCCAGTTTACTTATCGCTCGGGCATGGTGGCTGCCGAAAAATTGCTGGGTGCGAGCAATCCGCCGACCGCGATCTTCGCCTCCAACGACGACATGGCAGCTGCCACCGTGGCCATGGCGCACCGCCGCCATCTCGACGTGCCGAACGACATCACGGTCTGCGGCTTCGACGATACCGAACTTGCCCGGTCGATCTGGCCGGAACTCACCACGATCCGCCAGCCCATTCGCGAAATGACCGCGCAGGCCGTGGTGCTGATTTCTCAGGCTCACAAGAAATCGGGCCGTCCCTCGCGCGGCAAGAGCGAACAGATCCTGCTGCCCTACGAACTCATCCGCCGTAATTCCGATGCCGGGCCAAGCCTCGCATCATCCTTCAATCCAAAGGGCGAGAAGCCATGACAGAGCGCAGTGGCGCCAAATTGAGATCGCGTGACTGGTTCGACAACCATGAACGCATGGACATGACCGCTCTCTATCTCGAGCGGTTCATGAATTACGGTGTCACTCCGGAAGAATTGCGCAGCGGCAAGCCGATCATCGGCATCGCGCAAAGCGGCAGCGATCTTTCGCCCTGCAACCGCATCCATCTGGAACTGGCCAAGCGCACGCGCGACGGCATTCGCGATGCAGGCGGTATCCCGATCGAATTTCCCGTCCATCCCATCTTCGAAAACTGCCGCCGCCCCACAGCCGCGCTCGACCGCAATCTGCTCTACCTCGGGCTGGTCGAACTGCTGAACGGCTATCCGATCGACGGTGTGGTGCTGACCACCGGCTGCGACAAGACCACACCAAGCCAGATCATGGCCGCATCGACGGTCGACATCCCGGCAATCGTCCTCAGCGGCGGCCCGATGCTCGACGGCTGGCACGAGGGCGAGCTGGTCGGCAGCGGCACGGTGATCTGGCGTAGCCGCCGCAAGCTGGCGGCGGGCGAGATTACCGAGGAGGAATTCCTCAACCGCGCGACCTCCAGCGCGCCGAGCGCGGGGCATTGCAATTCGATGGGCACTGCCAGCACGATGAACGCGGTGGCCGAAACGCTGGGCCTCAGCCTCACCGGCTGCGCCGCGATACCCGCGCCCTATCGCGAGCGCGGGCAGGTCGCCTACCGGACCGGGCGGCGGATTGTGGAAATGGTGCACGAGGATCTCAAACCCTCCGACATCCTGACGCACGATGCCTTCCTCAATGCGGTCGCCGCAGTCAGCGTGCTCGGCGGATCGTCCAATGCGCAGCCGCATATCCAGGCGATGGCGGCACATGCGGGCGTGCGGCTGGAGCCGAGCGTGTGGCAGGACCACGGATACGACCTGCCGCTGCTGCTCAACATGCAGCCCGCCGGCGAATATCTGGGTGAGCGGTTCCACCGCGCAGGCGGCGTTCCCGCCGTGCTGTGGGAATTGCTCGAAGCGGGCTTGCTCAAGGGCGACGTGCGCACCTGCACCGGCGCCACGATGGCGGAAAATCTTGCGGGCCGCGAAACGAAGGATCGCGAGATGATCCGCCCCTTTGCCGATCCGCTGATGGAGAAGGCCGGCTTCCTCGTCCTGTCGGGCAATCTCTTCGACTTCGGCATCCTCAAGACTTCGGTCATCTCGGATGAGTTCCGCGCTCGCTATCTCTCCCGCCCCGGCCACGAAGGCGTGTTCGAAGCGCGCGCCATCGTGTTCGACGGGTCGGACGATTATCACCACCGGATCAACGACCCCGATCTCAACATCGACGAGGACTGCATTCTGGTCATCCGCGGATCGGGTGTGATCGGCTGGCCGGGCAGTGCCGAGGTGGTGAACATGCAGCCGCCTGACGCGCTGATCCGCGCGGGCACGCAGTGGCTGCCGACGCTGGGCGACGGCCGGCAGTCGGGCACTAGCGACAGCCCCTCGATCCTCAATATCTCGCCTGAAAGCGCGGTGGGCGGCGGGCTCGCCTGGCTGCGCACCGGCGATATCATCCGCGTCGATCTCAACGAAGGTACCTGCAATTCCGACGTCGAGGAAGCGGAGATCGAACGGCGGCTGGCCGAAGAGAGCATTCCGGAAACGCCTGCCCACAACACGCCGTGGGAAGAACTTTTCCGTGAAAAGACCGGCCAGCTGGGTGAGGGCGGCGTGATGGATTTCGCGCTGAAATATCGCGGCACGTCGAGGAAACTGCCGCGCCACAATCACTGATGGCGCCGGGCAGGCTGTGCCGTGCGCTCAGCCTGCCTCTATCCGCATCGCCACCGAAATAGCGCAGCCTGCCGGGACGCTGGGCACGGACACGCTGGCGCGGTTGAGCGCGTCGGGCGGGTGGTTCACCGGCTCGAGACACAGTTCATTCGATCGGGGCGGCGAAAAGACATGCAGGAGGGGCGCGCCCGATGCCTGAATGGTAATGGTCCCCTGATCGTCGGCGATGGCGGCGTTGCCCTTCCAGCCTGTGAAGCAGTGATCGACCAGCGTTTCGGGCAACGCGCTGCCCTTGGACCAATCGGCGAATGCGCACGCCGGATGCGCCGTGCCATCGGGCAGGAATTCCGCGTCGATGCCAAGCATCTCGTCGGCCTCGAAGCGGACCTGTGTGGTCGCAGAGCGGCGGAAATAGGGGTGCAGGCCAAGCCCCAACGGTGCGGCGTCGCTGGCACAGTTTTCAACCTGAAGCGCGATGGTGCAGCCTTCCTCGTCCAGCACGATGTGCTGCCGGGCAAGATAGGACCACGGCCATTCGCCGCCTCCCTCATAGGCATGCTCCAGTACGGCGGAGCCAGCGGCTTGGCGGGTCACCGTCCAGGCTGACTTCCACCCCAGCCCGTGCAGGGGATGCCGCTGCGGTGCCATGTTCGGGCTGATCCGCACCTGTCGGTCGCCGAAAGCGAAGTTCCCATCGGCAATGCGATTGCAATAGGGCACAAGTGGGAAGCAGGCGGATCCCAGCACCTCATCCGGTTGCGCAGGCATTTCGCGCAAGATCGGCAGGTCGCCGCGAGACAGGCCGGCAAGGCAGCCGCCGGTCTGCGGCCGAATCACGGCCTTCCACAGCCCCGCCGTCAGAGTGATTTCAGCCATCGGCGATCCTTGACTTTCGCTCTGCTTGCCTGTCGCAGCTCACTCTCGAGCCAGTGGCCTAATCGGTGATGGCAAGTTCGAAGCCGGGGATCGCATCGCCATTGCCGTCATAAAGGTTCACCACCGGCGCGTCGGCCCAGGCATAGCGCACTCTGGTCGCGGGCGTTTGAGCTTCAACCGGGATCACCATGCGATCACCCATCAGTTCGGGCTGGACGAAACGGCAGCTTTCCTGCGTCTCGCCGCACAGCTCGACGCCGAGCGCCGCTGTGCCGCCATAGGCCACCAGCGCGCCGTCGACCCCGCTGAACCGCACTGTCACGCTGCCGCCTTCGCGCTTCGCGCTCGCGGGCATGGGCGTCTTCTGACCCATGAAGGCATGCGCCAGTCGGCGGCCCAGCGTGTTCTTGTTGGCGGGATGGATATCTCCCGGCTCGCCAAGGTCGATTGCCGTGACCAGCGCGGCATCCCTGGCCGCCATGACGGCATCGAGCTGTTCCTGCCGCAAGTCGGCCCAGCTCGAAGGGCCGGGCTGCGACTGGCGCTGGCCGAAATTGGCAAGCTGGACGACCAGCATTCTGGCCTGATCGCCGAACTGGGTGCGCCAGCCCGAAAACAGCCCGCCGAGCCGCTTGTCGTAATCTGCCTGGCCGGCATCGGATTCGCCCTGATACCAGGCGACCGCTGCCAGCCGCATCGGGCCGAGCGGGGCGATCATGGCGTTATGCATCACGCCGGCCCCGGCATTGGCATCCCACGGCGCGCGTGGTGGCACGTCCTGGAACGGCGCGACGGAATATTCCCAGTCTGTCCCCAGCGGAATGGCTTCGCCGCCATCGCCGGGGGTGAAGAACAACCGCTCCGGCCCGGCGAAGAAGCCGCCCATGTCCCAGGCGTTGTTGGCGGCGATCAGGATCTCGTTCTCGCCAGCTTTCAGCACTTCGCCGGGCACGCGATAGCTGCGCTCGACGCCCCAGCCGAAGGTGTAACCGACCGGCTGGCCATTGACGAAGGTGAGGTCGAGATCGTCGATCGCGCCGATGGACAGCTCGCCGCCCCGGGCGGCCTGTTCCTCGGTCAGCGTCAGCGTCTGGCGCAGCCACACATTGGCGCGCGGTTCGGTGTCGAGCCCAGTACCCGTCCATTCGTTCCAGAAGGAAAAGGCGGGGATCGGCGCCCAATCGAGCTGCGCGCTGTCGCGCCACGGTTCGCGGCCATTGTCCTGCTCGCGCCACCAGTCCATCCAGCGCGGTGCGAAGCTCTGCGTGGCGCGATAGGGATCGTCGGCATAGGCATGGAGCAGGGAAAGCGTGTCCGCGCCGTAAAGGTCTTCCACCGCCGCGGGGGAAAGCCAGGCGCGGGCCGCGCTGCCGCCCCAGTTGGAATGGATCAGGCCCACGGGAATGTCGGGACGCTCGGCGCGCAGGGTCTTGCCCATGTAGAAACAGGCGGCGGAGAAGTCTGCCACTGTCTCGCGTTCGGCGGCATGCCAGGCGACGGGGAAGGAGAAACGGTCCTGCGGCACGGCGGCCGTGCTCTGCGGAATTTTCAAGAGGCGGATGCCGTCATCGGCCGCGCGGCCAAGCTGGTTGCCCGCGTCGAGCGCGCGGGTGACGGGCAGTTCCATGTTCGACTGGCCCGAACACAGGATCACGTCGCCGATCAGGATATTGCCGACCTGCGCCGTGCCGTCCGGATCAGTCAGCGTAAGCGTTACCGGGCGGGTGCTGGCCGCGCGGGCGGGGAGGGTGACGGTGAAGGCGCCATCCGCATCTGCGCGGGCGCTGAAGCTGGTGTCTCCGAGTACGGCGGTGACTGTCGCCCCCGGCCTGGCAGTCCCGGCAATCGCGATGGGGTGCCCCTGCTGGAGGACCATGCCGTCGCCATAGGCGGGGCCCAGCACCGGCGCAGCGCTGGCCGCGGCGGAAAGAGCGGCGAGGGCGCTGCCGAGTAGGAGGCGCTTCATCCCAGCTTGACCCGCGTTTGCGCAAATCCGGCAACCGGCGCGGCGAAGGCGAACAGGCTGCCCGCCGCGGGATATTTCTCCATATCGGCGGGCTCCATGTTCTTCGTCGCGCTGGTGACATAGGCGGTGCGCAGATCGGCGCCGCCGAACGCCATCTTGGTCACGTCGCGCGCAGGGATGTCGATAGTGGTATCGAGCTTGCCATCGGGATCGAAGCGGGCGACCTTGCTGCCGAGATAGAGCCCGGTCCACACATAGCCTTCCGCATCGACCACGGGGCCGTCGGGATAGGCATCGGGGAACAGCGCCCCCGTATCGGCGAAGGGCCGCGCTTCGCCCACCCCGCGCGGCGACAGGTCGGCGACCATGATTTTCTGTTCGCTGGTATTGGTGAAATAGATCCGGTCCCCGGCCGCATTGACCGCCGGGCCGTTGGTGATGGTGATGCCCTCCGGCCCCGCCGCGCGGATATCGCCGCGGTCGAAGACGTAGAACTTGCCCGAGGCATTGGCTTCCCCGTCATCCATCGATCCGAACCACACGCGGCCCCACGGGTCGGTGCAGGCATCGTTGAGCCGGTTGGTCGCCGGTTCGCCGGGCACGCTGCCCAGCTTTTCGAACGAGGCGGTTTCGGGATCGAACAGGTAGAGGCCATCCTTCAACCCGCACAGCAATTTGCCGGTTTCCGCAGGGATCGCCCAACCGATCTGCTCGGGCGCCTCGGCATAGGAATTGCTGCCGTTTGCCGGATCGAAATGCCACAGCCGGTGCCGCTTGATATCGACGAACCACACCACCTGGCGCTGGGCATCCCACAGGACCCCTTCGCCCAGCTTCGTTTCTGCGGGAAGTACTGCCTTCACATCGGCCATCAGCGCCATCCTCCATCAACCCAGTAATTATGCGCGGTGCAATAACGCGCGTCGTCCGAAGCCAGGAACAGGATCATGGCCGCGATGTCGACCGGCTGCAGCCGCCCGTCGAGGCATTGCGCCGCCACGATTTCCGCTTCGCCTTCGGGCGTATACCATTTCATCTGGCGCGGCGTCTGGACATTGCCGGGGATCACGGTGTTGACCCGGATATTGTCCCGGCCCAGCTCGCGCGCCAGGCTGCGCGTCAGCCCTTCGATCGCCGCCTTGGCGGTCTGGTAGATGGTGAGATCGGGCAGGCCGAGATGCCAGCTGATCGACCCCATGTTGACGATGGACCCGCCGCCGTTCTTCTTCAGATGCGGCACCACCGCCTGCGCGGCGAAGAACTGGTGCTTCAGATTGACCGACATGCTCTGGTCCCAATAGGCCGAGCTTACCTCTTCGACCGAATGGCGATCGTCATTGGCGGCGTTGTTCACCAGCACATCGCACCCGCCCAGATGGGCGACGATATCCTCGATCTTGGCTGCATACCCGTCGCAATCGGTAATATCGCACTGCACGAAATGGGGCGCGATTTCAGCGTCCGGAGCTAGGCGCTCCACCAGCTCGCGGCCCGGTTCTTCCATGATATCGACGAAAGCGACCGCCGCGCCCTGGCGCACGAAACCTTCCACGATCCCTTCGCCAATGCCCGAAGCGCCGCCGCTGACGATGACTTTTCGCCCGCGAAGGCTCGGGTATACGGCGCTTTGCGCAGTGTTGCGGGGCTCTGCATTCATGGTAATTCTATCCTCGTCCCGAGCGGCGGCGTGCAATTCTTTCCGGCACGCGGCGCTTTAAATTTTGTCGATGAGTCCGCGTCCGGCCAGATTCCGCGCGAAGGCGGCAAAGCCCATCTCCCACGGCGCGGCATCGCGCGATGTGGTGACCGTGTTCTGCAGCGTGCCGATCCGGTCGGACTGGATGGTGACCTTGTCACCGATCTTGTGGGTGAAGCCCGCGCCTTCCTCGTCGCGGTCCTGCGTCGGCGCGAACAGCGTGCCGCAGAACAGGACGAAGCCATCGGGATAATGATGTTCGGACAGGCACTGGCTGACGAGATCGAGCGGATCGCGGCTGATCTGGGCCATGATATTGGTACCTTCGAGCCGGTAGCCGTCCGGCCCTTCGATGGTCAGATCGACATTGGCCGAGCGCACGTCGTCGATGGTGAAATTCTCGTCGAACAGGCGGATGAAGGGGCCGATCGAACAGCTGGCCGTATTGTCCTTGGCCTTCGACAGCAGCAGCGCCGAACGGCCTTCGAAATCGCGCAGATTGACGTCATTGCCCAGCGCGGCGCCGACCACTTCGCCGTGCGAATCGCAGGCCAGCACCACTTCGGGTTCGGGATTGTTCCAGCTGGAATCGGAGCGCACGCCGATTTCGGCGCCATGGCCCACCGTGGACAGCACGGGCGACTTGGAAAAGATTTCCGCGTCCGGCCCGATCGCCACTTCGAGATATTGGGACCACATGCCCTCTTCGATCAGCGCGGCTTTGAGCTGCATCGCCTCCTCGCTGCCGGGGACGACCGAGCGGATGCCCGAACCGACCTTGCCTTCCAGCTGGGCGCGGATTTCGGATGCCGCCGCCGCATCGCCGCGCGCCTGTTCCTCGATCACGCGTTCGATGGCGGACAGGGCGAAGGTGACGCCGGCGGCCTTGATGCATTGCAGGTCAACGGGGGAAAGCAGGCTCCAGCCTTCGGGCAGGCCATCGCTCACCGGGCCGATCAGCATGCCGCCATCGAATGCACGCCGGGCAATGGCGCCCGAAGTGGTGGCGACCCGGGCGGTGAGATCGTAAAGCTTGCCCTGTTCGATCAGGATGACGCAGGGTCCATCGGGCGTATCGGCCCGGCCCAGGAAACGCCCGCGCTCGTAATCGGCTGGCAGGCTGTCGGAAATATTGTCGGCCATGTTCTGGCTCTTGCCCTCCCTTGTGATAGCGCTACCATAAGCAGGAGACCGCGCGGTAACAAGCCCCATCGCGGCCAATGGAGGGAGAGATATGACGATTATCAGCAAAACCGCTTTGCTTAGCTGCGCAGCGGCCCTGTTGCCCGCTGGAATGCCGATTCAGGCCCAAGAGCAGGGGCCGGGGCAGGGACAGGCGAATTCCACCGCCAGCTTCGATTACATGGAATATCGGGCGGTGAATGAAGCCGCCGATGCACCCGCGGGCAGCTATCGCAATCCGGTGATCCCCGGCTTCCATCCCGATCCGTCGATCGTGCGGGTGGGGGACAATTTCTATGCCGTCACATCCACTTTCAGCTGGTTTCCCGGCTTGCCAATTCTCCACAGCACCGATCTGGTGAACTGGACGCTGATCGGCAATGCGATCGACCGGCCCGGCCAGATGGATTTCAGCGGGCTGGGCACCAATCGCGGGCTGTTCGCCCCGGCGATCACGCATCACGATGGCAAGTTCTGGATCGTCAACACCTGCATCGAATGCGGCGACAATTTCGTGATCACCGCCGAAGATCCGGCCGGTCCGTGGAGTGATCCGACCTGGCTCGATTTTGGCGGGATCGACCCTTCGCTCTATTTCGCGGAGGATGGCACGGCCTGGATCGTCTATAACGACGCCCCGCCTACAGAGCCGCGCTACGAAGGGCATCGCGCGATCTGGATGCAGCAATTCGACGCGGAGAATATGCAGGTGCTGCCCGAACGCACGCTGCTGGTCGATGGCGGGGTCGATCCCTCCACCAATCCGATCTGGGCCGAAGGGCCGCACATCTATCATGTCGATGGCTGGTATTACCTGCTGACCGCGGAAGGCGGCACGGCAGAACAGCATTCGCAGACCATCTACCGCTCGCGCGAATTGCAGGGGCCTTACACGCCGGGCGATTTCAACCCGATCCTGACCCAGCGCGATCTGCCTGCGGACCGGCCCGACCGGGTGGAGGCCACGGGCCATGCCGATATCGTGCAGCTGGACGATGGCAGCTGGTGGGGCGTCTTCCTCGCCACGCGTCCCTTCGAAGGGCAGTCGACCCTGCTCGGCCGTGAGACTTTCCTGCTGCCGCTGGAATGGAAGGATGGCTGGCCGCGCTTCCTCGACCGGGGCGAAGCCGTGCCGTTCGTCGGCAAGCGGCCCAATCTGCCGCAGGGCAGGGGCACCGACTGGTCGCACTGGCGCGATGATTTTTCCGCGCCGCTGTCCGATGAATGGATCGGCATCCGCAATCCCCAGGCCGAGCAGGCGCTGCTGGTTGGCGATGGCAGCCTGCACGTGATTTCCGGCAGTGATGCCGCGGGCAGTCTGGGCAAGCCCGCCTTCACGGGTCGCCGGATGCGCCACCCTTCGGCCGATTTCACCACCAGCGTGGATTTCGATCCCGGTTCTTCCAATGATTTCGCCGGGCTGCTGGCCTTCATGGATGAAAACCATTTCCTCGCCTTCGGGCAGGAAGGAGACCGGCTGGTGGTGCGGCTGCGCACCGATGCCGGGCAGGAAGAGCAGGGCGCGCTGGCGGCCTCGCAGGACCTGGGCACGGACGGGCCGATCGAACTGAAGCTGGCGATCCGCGAAGGCACGGCGCAGGCGTTCTGGCGCGCGAAGGGCGCCTCGCGGTGGCAGGAAGTGGGTGAGGGGGTGAATGTCGAACCGCTCGCCTCGGTCCATGCCGGGCTGTTCACCGGGCTGGTCGTCGGGCCCTATGCCTATTCCAAGCCCTGAGCGGACATAAAAAAGGGCGCGCTGCGAAGCGCGCCCGTTCGGGGGCGTCCGGCTGCTGGGCCGGGCGCCCTTTCCTTTTGCGGATCAGTCTTCTTCGGGCTTCAGGCCGATCGCGTCCAGCATGCCGGGCAGCCACTGCCCTTTCTGATGATCGTAGAAGGGGAAGGTGTTGGTATAGGCCCACATGCACATGCCGATCCCGGTGGGGGCGAAAGTGTCGTGGATGGTGCGGTGATAGGTCACCCGGTCTTCCAGCGGGATGTGGCGGTCGAAAGCGCCGGTTTCGCCCATGAAGGGCGTCTTGCCGGTGCGCGCCTTGTATGCCTCGATCGCGGCGACATCGCGCTTCAGCATCGCCTCGTCCTCGGCGGTGGGGAAGCTGCGGCCCACCGGCGGCACGTCGGGCCCGGCCCATTCCGCGCCCTGATGGGTGTAAGCGAAGGGTTCGTAATAATGGAAGGTCGGGTGGACGTTGGGATCTTCGGGCAGGGGCAGCGTCTCGAGCGATTTGATCCCGCTCCAGTTTTCCCCGCCGATGATGACCGCCCGCGTGGGGTGAAGCGCGCGCACTTCTTCCAGCGCCGGGGTCAGCGTGGTAAGCAGGTTCGAATGGTCGAACTTGTTGTGTGGTTCGTTTTCCAGTTCGAACCACAGTGTCTCCTCGGGATAGCCTTCGAACCGCTCGGCGATCTGTTTCCACACGCCGCCGTGCCACTCGGCCACTTCCAGCGGGCGCTCGTAGATCGGATCGAAATGGTGGCTGTTGAGGATCACGTTGAGATCGGCTTCCAGCGCCCAGTCGACCACTTGCTGCACCCGGTTCATCCAGGCCGCGTCGACCGTATAGGGTGCCTCGCTCAGCGATTTGTTGTGCCAGCGCACCGGGATGCGGACCGTGTCGAAGCCGGCAGCGGCGATCCGCTCCATATCCGCCTTGGTCACGCGCGCGCCGCCCCAGGCACCTTCGGTTTCCGGCTCCAGCGTGTTGCCGAGATTGATGCAGGTGCCGACGGGCAGCGGATCGGTGGCCGCTTCGCTGGCGGCGGGGGCGTTGGCGGCGGTCTGCGCCACGGACTGGGTCGCCAGCGAGGAGGCGCACAGGATCAGCGAAGATCGCAGCAAAAATCGCTTCATGTTTTTCTCTCCCATTATGTCTTGGCCCCTTTCCGCCAATTCGGACGAAAAACCCTCCTGTTCGGGCGTATCGGCACCGATCAAGAGGGTGTTCGGGCCATTATCCGCAACGCAGGACGGTCTCCGCATCGCTGCCAAGCCGCACTTCGCCGATGGCGTAATCGGTCTGGCCTTGCGTTTCCAGCACGAAAGGCTGGGTCAGATTGGTCACGTCCGCGCCGTTTTCCCGCAGGCATTTCAAGGGGATACCGTAGCGGACATAGTCGCTCGTCACGGGCAGGTCGATATCGACGAAGCCCTCGCTGTCGGGCCCGATCGCACCCAGGCGGGCACTGTCCGGAGAATCCCAAACCTTCAATGTTACCAACAACATAACGTCCGCATTCGTCTCGCGGTCGATATCCAAGGCATCGAAATTGCGCAGCTCGGTGCGGGCCAAGCCGGAGGTTATCGCAAAGCGCCGCGCGCCTTCCTGCACCAGGTAATTCTCAGCCGTAACCGTCGCTTTTCCCGAGAGAATTTCCGCAGGGACATTGGTGATCCGGATCTGGTCACTCTCCTCGCCGCCGCTCACCAGCAGCGACCAGCGCGCCGCCGGCGCCCCCGCGCTGAACCACAAACGGCTATCTCCCGCCAGCTCGGTGGTATCCAGCTCGGGCAATTCGGCCCACTCCGAAGCGTCGCTGGCATAGCTCAGACCATATCCGTAATCGAACAGCGCGCCATCGGCGATCTGCGTCGTCCGCGGCCATGCTGCGGGCAATTTGCCGGTGAAATCGAAGCGCGGCGTACCGTCTTCCTTCGCCATCAGGACATCCGCGATCCCGCCGCCCTCGCTACCCGGAAGCCACGCCACAACGAAAGCGTCGGCATCGTTGAGGGCGGGATTTACATAAAGCGGGCGCCCGGTGATCATCAGCGCAACCACCGGAATTCCCTGCGCTTTCAGCTTGCGCATGGTTTCGAAGGGAGCGGTCAGTTCGGGATCGAGCGCCAGTGCTTCGCGGTCGCCCTGAAACTCAGCATAGGGCGTTTCGCCGAACACCACCACCGCCGCATCGGGCCGCGTTTCGAAGGTCCCGTCGGGCGACAGTTCCGCGCTGCCCCCGGCTCCCTGCACGGCCTGTTCTAGCCCCGACCAGATCGAGGTGGCGCCCGGGAAATGGCTGTTGTTCACCCCCGTGCCCTGCCAGCTGAGCGTCCAACCACCCGACTGACGGGCGAGATCGTCGGCACCGTCACCGGCCACCAGCAGGCGCCCGCCCGGTTCGAGCGGCAGAACGCCCTGGTTCTTCAGCAATACCAAGCTCTTGCGCACCGCTTCACGGGCAATAGCGCGATGCTCCGGCGAGCCCAGCTCCTCGTAATCGCCGGAATAGGGGCGATCGGACGGCTTGCCTGCGTCAAACAGGCCGATGCGGCCTTTGACCCTCAAGATTCGCGCAACGGCATCATCGATCCGGTCCATCGGTATGGTCCCGGCCTTGGCGCGCGCCAGCAAATCTTCATAGATCGGCTTCCACGTATCGGGCGCCATATACATGTCGATACCGGCCATCAGGGCCTGAGGGCAGCTTTCGTTACTGCACCCCTCGACCTGTCCGTGAGCATTCCAGTCGGACACAACGAACCCGCCGAAATCCATCCGGTCCTTCAACACACCTGTCACAAGCGACCGGTTGCCCGTCATCTTTTTACCCTGCCAGCTGGAGAAACTGACCATGACAGTAGAGACACCCTCCGCAATTGCGGGGCCGTAAGGTTTGCCGTGGATATCGCGCAGTTCTTCTTCACTGATCGAACTGTCACCCTGATCGACACCGTCATCGGTCCCGCCATCGGCGAGGAAATGCTTGGTCGAAGCGATAACATAGGGCCCTGCCAGCAGATCGTCGTTCGACGGAGGACCCTGCAATCCGCGGACCATCGCGCCAACATAGGACGCCACTAGGTCGGGGTCGGAGGAATAGCCTTCATAAGCGCGGCCCCAGCGGAAATCCTGCGGCACTGCCACGGTGGGGGCAAAAGTCCATTCCTGGCCAGTTACGCGGATTTCCTTGGCCGTTGCTGCGCCGATCTTCTGGATCAGATCTACGTCGCGCATGGCGCCGAGGCCGATATTGTGCGGAAAAATCGTGGCGCCGATGATGTTGGAGTGCCCGTGGACGGCATCGGTGCCCCAGATGAGGGGAATGCCCACGCCGCCATCGCTCTTGTCGACAGAGGCAAGGTAGAAATCGTCAGCGGCCGCCAGCCACTCGGGGGCCGGGGCCAGATCGTTGCCGCCGGGGCCGCTATTGCCCCCGACAAGGATCGACCCGAGGTTATACTTGCGAACGTCTTCGGGAGTGACGCAGCAAAGGTCAGCCTGAACCAACTGCCCGATCTTCTCTTCCAGCGTCATGCGCGCCAGAAGCGAGGCAATGCGCGCTTCATCGTCTGATTGGACGGCAACCGGATATTCGTACGCAGGCCAGATTTCGGGATGAGCTACGCCCGCATCTGAAGGCGCCGTGACAGAAACTGCAGGCCGGCTTGCGACCTGAGCGCTGCCGACCGAGTAGGTCGAACATCCTGCAAGAAACGCGCTGGCGCCAAAAAGCGCGACGATACCGACGGATTTCACGGACATTTTCCCTCCCCTAGAGCAGCCTGCCTTTTAGCTCGGCCCCGCGCGAATTATGTGAGCGCTATCATTAGCTATTGAACGAGAAGAGCGCTGTCAATTGCGGTTAATTCCGCAAAGCTACCATACAGACGATAAGCTGCTCTGATCTCGCTGTCAGACGGTAATGATAGCGGTACCAGACGCGTCCAGTGATCCCGTCCGCTAGCCCCTCATCACCGTTTCGAGCGCTTCTGCCGTTATCGGATAGCCAAGGTCTTCGTCGATCCGCAGCCACTTCGTCCCCTCACGTTCTTCGGTAAAAGGCATGATCGTGCGTACGGGTATCCGCTCGGCCTGCTCTTTCGCAGCGGAGAAACTGCCGAACTGGGCGAGGCGTTCGAGATTGCGGCGGGTAGGGAAGATGACCTTGATGTCGCCGCGTTCCGCAGCGTCCAGCGCGGCTTGGGCGCTGGTCCAGAAAAGGTGGGTGTTTTCCGCCAGGTCCGCCTCGATCTCGACTGCGCCCGTCCCGAGATCGGCGATGTAGAACCGGGTATCGAACAGGCGCGTCAGGCGCTCGTTCTTCGGAAACCAGCGCGCGAAGGGGGTGAGCTGGTCAAGATCGAGTTCCCAGCCGAAATGATCCAGGACAGTTGCCAGATCTCCCGTCTGAAGCAGGTAGGACCGTGCGCGGCGGGCCTTGTCGGAGTCTATCTCGCCTGCCAGGCCGATGACCAGGCCCGTCTCCTCCAGCGTTTCGCGGACCACGGCGATCTGATGAGCGGCCTCTTCGGGGTCGAGCGGACCGCCGATCATGGCGCCGAGTTCATAATCGCTCGGATCGACGCGTCCGCCGGGAAAGACGGCCATCCCCCCTGCGAAGACAAGCTCTCTGGACCGGATCGTCATCAGGATTTCCGGCGGCCCGCCGCTCGGCGCATCGCGAAACACGATCACTGTGGCAGCGGGGATTCCTTCGGCATCATCGGTTCTTGGACTGGTCATCGTCTGGCAGTCTGCCGCCAACAGAGACGCTTGCCAAGCGGGGAGAGTGACGCATCCTGCCGGTATCTTTTACAGGTCAGCGTGTGCTGGCATTCTTGTTAACCATCGCAATGCCAGGAAGGCGGAGGATGGGCGCGAGCTGGCACGGGCTCTGCATAATGAAATCCGTCCCTGATAGTCTTCGAGGCGAGCAAGCATTAAGCGCTCGCCTCCCCAATAAAAAACCCGCCCGGTAGTCCCCCGGGCGGGTTTTGTTTTTAGTCGATGAAGGGACGTCAGCTTTCGGCTTTGGCGACGTTCTTTTCATCCATAAGCTGCTTAAGTTCGCCAGCTTCGAACATTTCCATCATGATGTCGCTGCCGCCGAGGAATTCACCTTTGACGTAGAGCTGGGGAATGGTCGGCCAGTCGGAATAGGACTTGATGCCCTGGCGGATTTCCATGTCCTGCAGAACATCGACGCTCTCGTAAGCGACGCCGCAATGATCGAGAATGGCCACCGCGCGGCTGGAAAAACCGCATTGCGGAAAAAGCGGCGTGCCTTTCATGAAGAGCACGACGTCGTTTTCCTTTACGATGTCAGAGATGCGCGAATTTACGTCGGACATATGAGCCCTGCCTTTGGAATTGCTGAATTTGTCTGAAGATCAGTTGGGGGCTTGCGTGGTGAGTTGCAAGGCGTGGAGTTCGCCGCCCATCCGTTCACCAAGCGCCTCGTAAACCAGCTTGTGCTGCGCAACCCTTGTCTTTCCCGCGAATTGCGGAGCAATGACCTTGGCTGCCCAGTGATCGTTATCGCCTGCTAGATCGCGCATCTCGACTGTCGCGTCGGGAAGCGCGGCCTCGATCAACGCGACGATGTCTTCGGCTGGCATCGGCATGGGATTACTTCTGATCGCTCATGAACTGGCGACGCGCCTCAATGGTGCAGTCATCCAGCTTGGCACGGATATCGGCTTCGCTCACATCGCATTCGGCAGCGGTCAGATCGCCCAGCAGCTTGCGCACTACATCTTCGTCGCCCGCTTCTTCGAAATCGGCTTGTACGACCGCTTTCTTGTAAGCGTCGGTTTCCTCGGCAGTGAGCCCCATCTTCTCGGCGGCCCATTCCCCGAGAAGCCGGTTGCGGCGGGCGGCGATCTTGAATTCGTTTTCCTGATCGAACGCGAATTTGGTTTCCTCGCCGCGTTCGCGGTCCTTGAAATCGGTCATGTCATTTCCCTTGAAGCATTTGCCATCCGAATAGGGACGCTCCGCGCGAGCGGCAAGGATGTAGGCGCGATTATTCCATCGTGACCACGAGCTTTCCGATCGCGCCGCGGTTCTCAAGCTTGGTGATCGCTTCGTGAGCGCGTTCGATCGGATAGGTTTCGCTGATCAAGGGACTGATCTTGCCAGCCTTCCAAAGGTCGAACAATTCGGCGATGTTGGCGTTATTGCGCTCCGGTTCGCGCGCTGTGAATGCGCCCCAGAATACGCCGCGAATGTCGCAGCTTTTCAAGAGGGTGAGGTTTAGCGGCATCTTGGCGATACCGGCCGGGAAACCGACAACCAGGAAGCGGCCTTCCCAAGCGATCGAACGGAGCGCGGGCTCTGAATAATCGCCGCCGACGATGTCGTACACGATATCGGCGCCATTGGGCCCAACCGCTTCCTTGAAATCGCTGGCCAGCTTTTTCGAGGTATCCTTGTCGAACGGCGCGCGCGGATAGATCACAACCTCATCGGCGCCCGCATTGCGTGCGACCTCGGCCTTTTCTTCGGTCGACACGGCGGCGACCACGCGGCAACCATAGGCCTTCGCTAATTCGATTGCTGACAGCCCCACACCGCCCGCAGCGCCAAGGATCAGCACGGTTTCGCCTTCCTTGATATCGCCGCGATCCTTTAGGCCATGGATCGTCGTCCCGTAGGTCATCAGGAGTGCAGAAGCCTGAACCAGGTCGATGCCATCGGGAACTTTGAAAAGCTTGGCCGCGGGGGCGACGACCTTTTCCTGCAAGCCGCCATTGCCCAGTCCGCATATGACCCGGTCGCCAACGGCAAACCCTTCGACGCGCTCACCCAGCTGTTCGATCGTGCCGGATATCTCGCCGCCCGGCGCGAAGGGGCGGGGCGGCTTGAACTGATACATGTCGCGGATAATCAGCGTGTCGGGGAAGTTGATGGCGCAGGCGGCGACATCGATCAGAACTTCGCCCGTTCCGGGAGCAGGAGTTTCGATCTGTTCGACGACGAGCGTTTCGGGGCCGCCGGTTTCTTTCGACAGGACTGATTTCATGCGTGTTCTCTCCGGTTTTTTCGGGGCGCGTCTAGCCAGGGTAATCCGGCTGCACGCTCTGTTTCGTGTTCTTCGATGACCGCATCACGCTCCAACGTCAGACCGATTTCATCAAGCCCGTTGGTAAGGCAATGCTTGCGAAAGGGATCGATGTCGAAAGCGAAGCGGTCCTGGAAGGGAGTGGTCACGACCTGATTTTCCAGATCGACGGTGATGGGATGATCCTTCGCCACTTCGAGAAGGCGGTCGACCTGATCCTGCGGCAATTCGACCGCGAGGATGCCGTTCTTGAATGCATTGCCGGAAAAAATGTCGGAAAAGCTGGGCGCGATCACCGCAGTGAGCCCCATGTCCAACATGGCCCAGGCGGCATGTTCCCGGCTAGAGCCGCAGCCGAAATTGTCGCCCGCGATGAGAATGGGGGCGTTGGCAAAGTCTTCGACATCGAAGGGGTTGCCGGGCGCTTGCCGAATAGTCTCGAAAGCGCCTTGGCCAAGTCCTTCGCGGCTTACCGTTTTAAGCCAGTGTGCAGGAATGATGACATCGGTATCGACGTTCTTCAGGCCGAGCGGAATGGCGCGGCCATGGATTGTCGATACCTGCTTCATCAATCGGTCTCCGGATTCTCGCCCGAGGGAATTTTCCCCGGCTGATTGGGCTTGTTCTTACGTTCGCGGCGCTTGTTTGCATAAAGCAGCGCTGCAGCGATGGCGGCGGAGCCGATGGCCCCAGCGATTGCGGCCTTGCCGTTGGGAAGTTTCGTCATGCTTCCCTCATGGTATTTGGCGCGGGTGAGGGCAAGGGGTCACGTGCCCATGAGCTTGCGCACGTCGGTCAGATGACCTGTCACCGCAGCCGCTGCAGCCATCGCCGGACTGAGCAGATGGGTGCGCGCTCCGGGACCCTGCCGCCCCACAAAGTTGCGGTTCGACGTCGATGCGCATCTTTCGCCGGCGGGCACCTTGTCCGGATTCATCGCAAGGCAGGCTGAACAACCCGGCTCGCGCCATTCGAAACCGGCGTCCGTGAAAATGCGATCGAGCCCTTCCTCTTCGGCCTGGCTCTTGACCAAGCCTGATCCGGGCACGGCAATCGCCCAGCGGACATTCTCGGCCTTGGTCCGGCCCTTCAGAACTGCAGCGGCCGCACGCAGATCCTCGATCCGGCTGTTCGTGCATGATCCTATGAAGATATTCTCGATGGGAACCGATTCCATCGGCGTGCCTGGTTCGAGGCCCATGTAATCGAGGCTTTTGCGCGCAGCGTCCTTCTTGGCCTGGTCGGCAAAGCTTTCGGGGGCGGGCACTTTCCCGCCGATTGGTACGACATCTTCGGGGCTGGTCCCCCAGCTGACGGTAGGCTCGATCTCCGACGCGTCGATGACGACACTCTTGTCAAATCGCGCACCGTCATCGGTCGCGAGGGAGCGCCACCAGTCGATCGCTTTTTCCCAAGCCTCGCCAGTGGGCGAATAAGGACGGCCTTTCAGATAGGCCAATACCGTGTCATCGGGCGCTATGAGGCCTGCCCGCGCGCCGCCCTCAATGCTCATATTGCAAACGGTAAGTCGGCCTTCGACGCTCATTCTCTCGAAGACCTCGCCGCGATATTCGATGACATGTCCCGTGCCTCCGGCGGTTCCGATCACTCCGATAATATGGAGAATGAGATCCTTGGGTGTGACCCCGGGTCCGAGCGCGCCTTCGACCCGGACTTCCATCGTCTTGCTGGGGCGTAGCAGCAGCGTCTGGGTCGCCAGGACATGCTCGACTTCGCTCGTGCCGATGCCGAAGGCGAGGGCGCCAATACCGCCATGCGCGGCTGTATGGCTGTCCCCGCACACGATTGTCGTCCCCGGAAGGGAGAACCCCTGTTCGGGCCCGACCACATGTACGATGCCCTGTTCAGGCGCGACAGCGTCGATGTAGTCGATGCCGAAAGAAGGCGCGTTTCGCTCCAGCGCGGCGAGTTGCGCGGCGCTCTGCCGATCTTCGATCGGCAGCCGCTGCCCGGCCTCGTCAGTTCGGGCGGTCGTGGGCAGATTGTGATCGGGGACAGCGAGCGTGAGATCGGGACGGCGGACTGTGCGGCCTGCAAGGCGGAGCGCCTCGAACGCCTGCGGACTTGTCACCTCGTGTACGAGGTGACGGTCGATATAGACCAGGCAGGTGCCGTCGTCATGCCGTTCGACGACATGAGCGTCCCAAATTTTCTCGTAGAGTGTCCGTGGTTTGCTAGCCATGCCATCGTTGTGGTCCCGGATCGCGCCGGGAGCAAAAAGGCAAATCCAGAGTCTTCCAAACTTAACCTTTCTGTGCTTTACTTACATTCATGTCAGCAAAGCCATTCAGCTTCTCGATCAAGGTCCTTCCCGGCGATATCGATTTCATGGGGCACGTGAACAATGCGCGCTACCTGAACTGGGTGCAGGACACGGTACTGGCGCACTGGCAAAAGCTCGCGCCGGCGGACGAAGTCGCCAGCAAGGCATGGGTCGCGCTCAAGCACGAGATAACCTATCGCAAACCAGCGTTCCTAGATGACGAGGTGATCGCGGAAACGGTGCTGGAAAAGATAAAAGGCGCGCGCAGCTTCTACAACACGGTGATTCGCCGCGGCGAAGATGTCCTGGCAGAAGTGAAAAGCATGTGGTGCTGCCTCGATGCCGACAGTCATCGCCCCGCGCGCATCAGTGCCGATGTAGCGGAAAAATATTTCGGGATTTGTCGCAAGAGCGGGGTCGCCGCAGACTAAGTCTTTTGCGCTGGGCCGCCCGGCAACCTATATAGACCGTATGCGGGAAAGAAATCAGGTTTCGAAATTGCCGCTTTCGGCCCGCCGACAGGCAGCGACTGGTCTTGTCCTGGCGTTAGCGATCGTCGCCGCGTGGGCCTGCCTGCACGCTTATGCCATGTTCGTTTTCGAGCTTCGCTGGGCAAGCCTTCCGCTGGCCTTGGCCATGGCCTTGCTCCAATGCTGGCTGTCGGTTGGTCTTTTCATAGTCAGCCACGATGCGATGCATGGCTCGCTGGTGCCCCGCGGCGGTCGGGTGAACGATATGATCGGGGGCCTTTTGCTTTTCATCTACGCGGGCTTTTCCTGGCGGCGGATGCGCGATGCCCATTTCGCCCATCACCGCGTGCCGGGTAGCCCGGATGATCCTGACTTCAGCGCAGATCACCCATCGCACTTCTGGCCTTGGTACGGCCAATTCCTGAAACGTTATTTCGGTTGGCAGTCGGTTGTTTTCGTTTTCACCGTCGTGCTGACGTACTGGCTTGCCTTCGGCGTTCCGGTCGAGAAGATTGTTCTGTTATACGGTATGCCTGCCATCGCATCGTCTATGCAGCTTTTCTATTTCGGGACTTTTCGCCCCCACCGGCATGGAGAAGATGGCTTCGCTGACCGGCACAACGCCCGCTCCGACAATTTCGGAACCGCGGCATCTCTCGCCACCTGCTTTCATTTCGGCTATCACCACGAACATCACCTGGCACCCAATGTACCATGGTGGCATTTGCCGGCGGCGCGTCGGCAGGCATCCCGCGACGAACAAGTGACAGCATGACCGTTCCAGCCATCTTACTCACCGTTTTTCTTTCCATCCTTGGCATGGAGGTATTCGCCTGGTGGGCGCATAAATACGTCATGCATGGCTGGGGTTGGGGCTGGCATCGGGATCACCACGAGCCGCACGATAATATCTTCGAGAAAAACGATCTTTACGCCGTGACCTTCGGGACGATCGTGTTCGCCATGTTTGCCATCGGTTATGTATGGTCGGACTTGCTCTGGTGGATTGCGTTTGGAATAACCTGCTACGGGCTGATCTACACCTTCGTTCATGACGGGCTGGTCCATCAGCGTTATTTTCGCTGGGTTCCGAAAAAGGGGTATGCCAAGCGGCTGGTCCAAGCGCATAAGCTTCATCATGCGACTATCGGCAAGGAAGGCGGCGTCAGCTTCGGATTCGTGTTTGCGCAGGATCCGGCAAAACTGAAAGCCGAATTGCGCCGGCAACGCGAAGCAGGTGAAGCCGTGGTACGCGAAAGCGCCGGAGCCTGAGGCCCCGGCGCTCTCTGCAAAAAATCTGATTTTCGTTCTTAGCGGGCGTAGTTCACGAACAATCCGTGGATTAGCCCGGGAATGAATCCCAACAGCGTGAGCACGAGGTTGATCAATGCGGTCTTTCCCAGCCCATGCTTGGCGGCGACGCCGAGCGGGGGCAAGAGAATGGTCGCGATAAGTATCAGAATTGCCATGTAGAATGTCCTCTGGTTCGCCCTCCCGTCGTCCGCCTCACCAATGGTCGATCGACGCGCTCGTTCCTCAGAAGTTATTCATTTCGTGTCGCAATCCAGCTTCCTGCGATCACCAGGATCGCGATGGATATCAGATACCATGGATGACCAAGGGTGAAATATGTGAACACGGAACCGGTTGCCATCGCTCCGATTGCAATCGTTTTCGAGGAGCGGCTGATCGCGCGGCGTTCACGCCAATCTTTTACCTGCGGCCCCCAATGCGGGTGGTCGAGTATCTTTTGTTCAAGTTCGGGGCTTGAACGGGCGAAGAAATAGACTGCCAGCAGCAGGAAGGGTACCGTCGGCATGATCGGGAGCACCGCGCCGATCGCGCCGAGCGCCACCGCCAGATATCCCAGAATACGGTACAGATGACGCATGTCAGCCCGTCGCTATGCGTGACGCGTGTTCCTGGACCAGTGCGATCATGTTCGGGACGCCCTGTGTGCGATTGCTCGACAGTTGGTTCTTGAGATCGAAAGGTGCCAGCGCCTGGTGGATGTCCATGGCGGCGATCGTCTCGCCGGGCTTGTCCTGGACCGCAGCAATCACGAGCGCGACGATACCCTTGGTGATGGCGGCATTGCTATCCGCCAAGAAGTGAAGCTCGTCCGCCTCACCGGTCGGATAAACCCATACGCTTGCCGAGCACCCGCGAACGAGGGTGGCATCGGTCTTGAGAGCATCTGGCATGGGATCGAGTTCGCGGCCCAGTTCGATCAGCAGGCGATATCGCTCGTCGCCTTCGAGAAACTCATATTCTTCCTGGATATCTTCAAGACTTCTCACGCAAACTCCGTTCGTACCAATGTATCGGATGGTAGGTTTCGCTACGATACGTTCAGGACGAATGGGAAACAAATTGGTTCACAGATCAACTCCGCTGGCGATTGCTTCCAGCTTCTTGATCCGTTCCTTGAGGTCGGCGAGCTCGATCCGGGCTGCGCCGATCGAGGAACCTTCCTCCGCGCGCGGAGCGGTATGGCCGTCCAATTCGCGCCGCTTGAGTTCCAGCCAGCCCTGCCATGCACGTAGCAGGGCCGCTGCAATAATAACGATGCCAGTCAGACTTGCTGCTGCAATTACGAGTGTCGGCTCGAACATTTCCCCATGTCCTCCTTGAACCTGTATCTTTCCCTACCGCCTCAATCGCTCTGCTTGTCACGCAGGGCTTCGATCTCGGCGGAAATCCGTTTGGTTTCTTGCGCGTCTAGGGAATTGCCATCGGTGGCGATCCGCTCCAGCACCCGAATGCGCTCGCGCAATTCGTCGATTTCCTGTCTTGTCTCCTCATCCTCCTTCGCCGGAAGAGGATAGCCGTCTTCGTCGTACTTCACGTTCGCAATCCGATCGCGTCGGTACGTATACATCTGGACCACCGCCCAGATGGCGACGATCACGATAAGCGCGGTCCAGATATTCATTCGATAGGCTCCGCCAGCTGCGGACCAGCTGCCACTTTATCCAGTCTGCGCAATTCTTCGATTTGCGAGGCCAGGGCATGGTTGCTGTCGGTGGCGATCCGCTCGAGCACCCGGACGCGTTCTTCCATCTTCGAATAATCGCCATTGGCAAAGCGCAGCTGTTCTGCCTTCGCCTCTTCAACGCGAGCCTTCAGTTCCAGCTTGCGTGCTTCGTGCTCCTGCACCCTCTGGTTCACGAAATAGGCGAACGGCAGGACCATCATGACGATGGCGAGGATGAACGCGAAGATGAGAGTAAGGTCGGGATCCATCAGTTTGCCTCCTGCTTGGCACGCAGGGACTCGATTTCGCTGGTAAGCTGATATCCACTATCGGTGACGATGCGCTCAACATTCCCAAGCCGGTCCTTCAGTGAACCGAGTTCGGCGCGAAGCTGGGCGTTTTCCTGGGTGAGCAGTTTCACCCGCTCTTCGGATTCGAGGCTTTTGGGGTAGAGTGGCTTCCCCCACCCGCTTTCGAGTGGATAGCCGTTCCTGATGCGAAGCCAGGTCGTGGTCACCCAACCAATGGAAAGTGATACGATGCCCACCGCAATCATCGGCGCCAGAGCCTCAAGTAAAGCAATCTTTTCCATTACGTGCGCTCCTTGCTTTGCAGTCCTGCCGGATTGATATTTCCCTCGGGACGACCGCGCAGTGCCTCGATCTCCTCGCGCAACGAATAGCCGCGATCGGTCACGATTTTCTCCAGCACCACCATGCGATCCTGCATCGTGTCCAGCTTCTCGTTCAGTTCGCGGTTTTCAGCGCGCAAACGCTTGGTTTCGGCGGTATCCGAAGGCTCGGTCATCCCGCCCCATTCGTTTTCCAAGGAATAGCCGTGCTTTGCGCGGATCCAGTTGTTGATCAGCCATCCGCCCGTACTGACTGCGATGATGGCGATAACAAAAGAGGCGTCTCCAAAGTCCATTATGCTCGCTCCCCGTGTTTGCAATCCAGAGGTAAACCGCTTTCCTTTTGCTCCACCTCTCGCTGGTCACGCAGGGCCTCTATCTGAGTGGCTACATCGTAGCCCCGGTCGGTCACGATGCGCTCCAGCACGCGGACGCGATCCTCAAGGTCCTGAACGTGGCTGGCATATTGCGCCGCTTTTTCTGCCGTGGCTTTCGCGGTGGTTTCTACGTTCATTTCGGCAATCTTTTGCTGATGCCTTGTCCAGATCGCTATGATCGGGATTGTCAGCGCGAGGATCGGGACGAGCACTCCAAGGTCACTCATGATGGTTTTCCCTTGTTTCGTGCGCCTCAGCGAAGCCGTTCGATTTCAGCGTTCAGGCGCGGATTGCTGCTGACGTAGAACGTTTCGACTTCTGCCAGGCGGCGATCGACGTCCTTCATCTTGGCGCGGATTTCGCGAGCGGTCCGTTTCGGGCTCTGTCGAACGCGCTGCCAATAGCGCTGCTCGTCAGGCTCCGAATAGAGATGGGCGGGCTTCTTGTTGAGCAGGATGCCGGCCAGGAAGTAGAACGGGATCGTCGATCCGCCGGTCATGAAGGTCAGGCCGAGAAACCCGAGGCGAACCCAGAAAGCGTCGACGCCGGTATAGTCCGCGATGCCCGAGCAAACGCCCATCAACTTCGCATTCTGCTTGTCACGATAGAGGGTGGTGCGGGGGCTGTTCACTGGTGAACTCCTTTTTTCTCGGCAATCAACTGCTCTAATTCGCGCAGTTGCTGGTTATCCTGTTCGCTATCGTGGATCAGGCGGGCGGGGCGAAAGTCAGGATTGTCGGAAGCGACCAGGCGCTCGACCGTATCCATGCGTTCGTCCAGACGTTTGGCGAGGTTGTAGAGCTCTTCGAGCAAGGCCTCGTCATCGGTGGTAATGGTGGCGGAAGTCTTCCACTTGGTGATGTAGTGAAGGACGATCCACGGGAGGGCGATGAAAATCGCAACGACTGCAAATACTTCTTCCATGGCTTAGCCCTCCTTCTCGGCGCTGTCGTTTTTACCGAGCGCTTTCTTCATTTCCGCTAGCTCGTCGTCGATCGCATCGGCTCCTTCCAGCGCGGCGATCTCGTCGGACAGGCTGGGTTTGCCGGCGCCGTCCGAAATGCTCAGTGCGTCCGCTCTGCCTTCGGCATAATCGACACGGCGTTCGAGCTGGTCGAACCGGCTCAGCGCATCGTCCACACGTTCTTCGGTCATCAGGCTACGCAGCTTCACGCGGTTTTCCGCACTCTCGAGACGCGCAGCGATGGCGGTCTGGCGGCTGCGCGCTTCGCGCAGACGGTTCTGGAGCTTGTGAATGTCCTGCTCGTAGGCGCGAAGAGCATCATCGAGTACGGTGATTTCTTCCTTAAGCTGATCGGCCATGTCGGCCGCCTTTTTCTTTTCGACGAGAGCAGCGCGGGCCAGATCCTCGCGATCTTTGGACAGGGCCAGCTGGGCCTTTTCGCCCCAGTCGCTCTGCAGCTTGTCCAGCTTCACAGTATGCCGGTGCATTTCCTTTTGGTCGGCAATCGTGCGCGCGGCACTGGCGCGGACCTCCACCAGGGTTTCCTCCATTTCGAGGATGATCATGCGGATCATCTTCTGCGGATCGTCCGCCTTGTCGAGCATATCGTTGAAATTGGCCGCGATGATATCGCGAGTACGGCTGAATATTCCCATTAAAGGTGCTCCACTGGAGAAAAAGTCTGTGCCCCGGTTGCGCGGCTTGCCCTGCGTCGGAGTAGGCGATCGGCGGAGCCGTTCAACCTCACTATCCAGACGCGAAAGAGTTACCCGATCGGGGCGGGCCGAAGCGCTATTCTGCCGAGCGGGAGGCTCGGAGGTTTCGGGGACGAGGCGCTCCGGCCCAAGGGGGTGTTTCTGATTGCTCACGCGATTTCCATCTGCTGGATCGATGCCACCATCGGCATCGGGGTGGCGACTGTGATCTGAGAACTCAAGGCAACGAAGGCGGCCATCATAGCTACACTGGCGAGTGCGGCCTTGCCGAGGGTCGTGCTGAAGAACTTGCGATCGTACATGGTGTCCTCCCTGGACGTGATTTCTTGTTGTTCACTGTTCAGCAAAGGCTGTGCCAAATTCCGTTTGTGGCGGAAAACAGCGGGATTTGTGATCTCATCCTGACCCTCGATTGGTGACTATTGCCAAGCCTTGGTGAAATTTCCTATGTGTTGGCCATGGAGCGCGAAAATCAGTTTATCGGACAGTCCGGGGCCTTTCTCGATGCGGTCGAAAGGGCGAGCCGCGCCGCTCCAATGCGCAGGCCTGTTCTCGTCATCGGAGAGCGAGGGACCGGCAAGGAATTGATCGCCGAGCGTCTTCATCGTTTGTCCACGCGGTGGGGGGAGCCGCTGGTGACGATGAATTGTGCCGCGTTGCCGGAGACGCTGATCGAAGCCGAACTCTTCGGGCACGAAGCGGGGGCGTTCACCGGCGCGACGAAGCAGCGGATTGGCCGGTTCGAGGAGGCGGACAAGGGGACGCTGTTTCTTGATGAACTGGGCACGCTTTCCATGGGCGCTCAGGAGCGCCTGCTGCGCGCTGTCGAGTATGGGGAGGTCACCCGGATCGGGTCATCGCGTCCGATCAGAGTGGATGTGCGCATCGTCGCTGCGACCAATGAAGATCTTCCGCACAAGGCTCGTCGCGGCGAATTTCGCTCCGACCTGCTCGATCGCCTGAGCTTTGAGGTCATTACTCTTCCACCCTTGCGGGTGCGCGAAGGAGATATTGAGGTCCTGGCGGATTATTTCGGTCGGCGCATGGGAGCGGAACTGGGGTGGGAAGCCTGGCCGGGCTTCGCGGACCATGTCGCGGAGCAACTGGAAAATCATCCATGGCCCGGCAACGTTCGCGAGTTGCGTAACGTGGTGGAGCGTGCGGTCTACCGCTGGGACGACTGGTCCAATCCAATCGGTCATGTGGTGTTCGACCCGTTCGACAGTCCCTGGAAGCCAGCGCCTATGCCTTCGATTAAAGCCCACCAGAAAGCCGAGAATAGTGCAGAGGCGCCAGAAGCCACCCCGCAACTTGACGAGATCGATGATCTGCGAGCGGCGGTCGATTCGCACGAAAAGGCGATCCTCGAACACGCACTGGGCAAACACAGATGGAACCAGCGCCAGACCGCAAAGGCGCTCGGCTTGAGCTACGACCAGTTGCGGCATGCGATCAAGAAGCACGGCCTAACCGACGCCGAGTGAGCATTGGTTCTCGGCGAAGCTCGAGTGGCACCGAAGGTAAGGTATCCTACTGATAGGCACTGGATTTGGCGCCGGGTCCCAGCTCCTTTTTGCGGGGCCTTGCCTTTTTCGGGACTCGCGCCTATCTCCGCATCAATCCCGACATTGTCGCGACACTGTGGGGCTGGCGCCGGAAGGGGCCGGCACCAAACTCCGTTGCCATGATGTCATCCAGTCTTGGAGTATGAATGGCCGACATCGATCGCTTGAACGACATTATCGAACCCGAAGCGCAGGCGCTGGGCTTCGAGCTCGTACGCGTGAAGATGATGGCGTCCGAAGCTGGCGACGGTGGGCAGGCGCTCCAGATCATGGCCGAAGACCCGGCGACCGGGCAGCTTGTGATCGAACAATGTGCCGCGCTCTCGCGCCGCGTGTCAGACAGGCTCGATGAGCTGGAAGAGCAGGGCGAGGTACTTGTGCCGGGTGCATACCATCTGGAAGTGTCGAGCCCTGGTATCGATCGTCCCCTTACCCGGTCGAAGGATTTCGCCAACTGGTCCGGGCACGAAGCGAAGATTTCGCTGGTCGAGAAGGTCCATGGCCAGCGCACGCTCAAAGGTGACCTCAAGGGCATCGATGGCGATATGGTCACGATCAAGGATCACAAGGCGGGCGAAGTTTCCTTCCCCCGTAATCTCATACATTCGGCAAAGCTCGTCTTGACCGACGCGCTGATCGCCGCCACCCAGCCGCTCGACACAAGCGGTGCCGACGACATCGAAGAAGAAAAGGCAGACGACTGATGGCCAGTGCCATTTCCGCCAACAAGGCAGAGCTCCTTGCAATCGCGAATGCGGTCGCATCGGAAAAGATGATCGACAAATCCATCGTGATCGAAGCGATGGAAGAAGCGATCCAGAAGTCCGCCCGTAACCGCTACGGCGCGGAGAATGACATTCGCGCCAAGCTCGATCCGCAGACGGGCGACCTTCGTCTGTGGCGTGTCGTCGAGGTTGTCGAAGAGGTCGAGGACTATTTCAAACAGGTCGATCTCAAGGCCGCGCAGAAGCTCGAAGCTGATGCGAAGATCGGCGACTTCATCGTCGACCCGCTGCCGCCGGTCGATCTCGGCCGTATCGATGCGCAGTCGGCCAAGCAGGTTATCTTCCAGAAGGTTCGCGATGCGGAGCGCGAGCGCCAGTTCAACGAATTCCAGGACCGCGCCGGCGAAGTCATCACCGGGGTGATCAAGTCGGTCGAGTTCGGCCACGTGATCGTCAACCTCGGTCGGGCCGAAGGCGTTATCCGCCGCGACCAGCAGATCCCGCGCGAGGCCGCTCGTGTCGGCGAGCGTGTTCGCGCATTGATCACCAAGGTCGAGCGCAACAACCGCGGCCCGCAAATCTATCTCAGCCGCGCGCACCCCGACTTCATGAAGAAGCTGTTCGCGCAGGAAGTCCCCGAAATTTACGACGGCATCATCGAGATCAAGGCCGCTGCCCGCGATCCGGGCAGCCGCGCGAAGATCGGCGTGATCAGCCATGACAGCAGCATCGACCCGGTCGGCGCCTGCGTCGGTATGAAGGGTAGCCGCGTTCAGGCCGTCGTGCAGGAACTGCAGGGCGAAAAGATCGACATCATCCCCTGGTCGGAAGATGGCGCGACCTTCATCGTCAATGCGCTGCAGCCCGCCACCGTCAGCCGCGTGGTCCTCGACGAGGAAGACGGCCGGATCGAAGTGGTGGTGCCGGACGATCAGCTGAGCCTCGCCATTGGCCGCCGTGGTCAGAACGTACGTCTGGCCAGCCAGCTTACCGGAAACCAGATCGACATCATGACCGAGGAAGAAGCCTCGGAAAAGCGCAGCAAAGAATTTGCCGAGCGCTCCAAGATGTTCGAAGAAGAACTGGACGTCGACGAAACGCTTTCGCAGCTGCTCGTGGCCGAAGGCTTCGCCGAGCTGGAAGAAGTCGCCTTTGTCGAGCTCGACGAGCTTGCGGCGATCGAAGGCTTCGACGAGGAACTGGCTGAAGAACTCCAGAACCGCGCGAAGGAAGCGCTCGACCGTCAGGAAGAGACTTCCCGGACCGAGCGCCGTGAACTGGGCGTGGAAGACGAACTGGCAGACCTGCCGCACCTCACCGAGGCGATGTTGGTCACCCTGGGTAAGGCTGGTCTCAAGACCCTCGACGATGTGGCCGATCTCGCCACTGACGAACTCATTGCCAAGAAGCGCGAAGCGCCGCGTCGCCGGAACAATACCGACGGCCCGCCGATGCGCCGTGATCGTCCGCAGCGCGAAGCTGACAAGGGCGGCGTGCTCGGCGAATACGGCCTGACCGAAGAGCAGGGCAACGAGATCATCATGGCTGCCCGCGCCCACTGGTTCGACGACGAAGAGGAAGCTCCGGCTACTGCCGAGACGACCGACACGCAGGAGGCCGCCGATGCGGACTCCACCCAATGAGCGCCTGACGTCCGACATCGCTGAAACTGGCAAGGCCCGGAAAGCTTCCGGGCCCCAGAAGGCCTGCCCGGAGCGTCGGTGCATCCTGACGGGTGCAACCGAATCGCGGGACGCACTGGTGCGTCTTGCCGCTTCGCCCTCGGGTCTGGTGCTCCCCGACGCGCAGGAAAAAGCGCCGGGTCGGGGCGCGTGGGTGTGCTCATCGCGCAGCGCGATCGAAGAGGCGCAGACGAACGGCAAGCTCAAGGGTGCCCTTGCGCGGGCCTTCAAGACCGGCGATCTCGAAATACCCGAAGAACTGCCCCAGAAGATCGAAGATGCGCTCAAACGCGTCTTTCTTGATCGGCTGGGTCTCGAAATGCGCGTCGGAGCCCTTATCTTGGGGACGCAGCGCATTGCCGAGACTGCCCGTGCTGGCGGTATCTCGGCGCTTTTCCATGCCAGCGACGCCAGCGAGGACGGGCGCAAGAAGCTCGATCAGGCGTGGCGCGTCGGCCGGGAGACGGAAGGCAGCGGGGAACGGGGCTGGACCCTGCCTCTAGACCGCGACGCTCTGTCTGTGGCATTGGGCCGCGACAATGTCGTCCATCTCGGACTGGCGAACGATGCAGCGGCTGCTCGGGTGCTCAAACCCTTGAAGCGGCTGATGCATTATCTGGGACAGGAAATTCCCGACGAATCCGGGCGTGCGAATTCGCGCGCCGCAACCGATACGAACGATTGAACGAAGAGAAACGAGCAAGAATGAGCGACGACGACAAGAAACCGGCCCGTAAACCGCTTACCCTCAAGGGCGCGCAACCGGGCGAGGTCAAGCAGACCTTCAGCCACGGCCGCACCAACAAGGTGGCGGTTGAGGTGAAGCGCCGCCGCAAGCTCGTGAAACCGGGCGAAGCGGCACCTACCCCGGCGCCTGCCGAGGCGGCGCCAGAGGCAGCTCCGGCGCCGACACCGGCTCCCGCGCCAGCTCCGGCCCCTGCGCCTGCGGCCAAGAAGCCTGCGCCCAAGAAGGCACCTCCTTCCAATGAAACGCCGCAGGAGCGCGTCGCCCGCCTTCAGCGCGAAGCCGAGGAAGACCGCCTGCGTCAGGCCGAGGAATCCCGCAAGCGCGAAGAAGAAAGCGCACGCAAGGCTGCCGAGGACGAGAAGAAGCGCGCCGAGGAAAACCGCAAGGCCGAGGAAGAGGCTGCCAAGAAGGCTGCCGAAGATGCAAAGAAGGCTCCCGAAGCCAAGGAAGCGGCAGCCGAGCCGGAAGCCGAGGCCGAGGCAAGCGAACCTGCTGCCGATGCCGAGGAAGAAAGCACTTCGGCGCCCGCGCCACGTCGCTTCACTCCGGTCAAGCGTCCGGAAATCAAGAAGCCAGAGCGCGCCAAGAAGAAGGAAGACAAGCCTGCTCGCGGTGCCACGGCCGAAACGCCGGACAAGCGCCGGTCGGGCAAGCTCTCCGTCAAGAAGGCTCTCAACGAGGACGAAGGCCGCCGTGCGCGCAGCCTCGCCGCGCTCAAGCGTGCGCGCGAGAAAGAACGCCGCATGCAGGGCGGTGGCTCCAACAAGCCGCGTGAAAAGCAGGTGCGCGACGTCGTGGTGCCCGAGGCGATCACGGTTGGCGAACTGGCCAAGCGCATGGGCGAGAAGGGCGCCGACCTGGTCAAGGAACTCTTCAATCTCGACATGATGGTCACCGTCAACCAGACGATCGACCAGGATACGGCAGAACTGCTCGTCGAACAGTTCGGCCACAACATCGAGAAGGTTTCCGAAGCCGATGTCGACATCGCCGCAGAGGCTGATGTCGATCCGGAAGAAACGCTGAAAGCGCGTCCGCCGGTCGTCACCATCATGGGCCATGTCGATCACGGCAAGACGTCGCTGCTCGACGCGCTTCGCGGCGCCAATGTGGTGAAGGGCGAAGCCGGGGGCATTACCCAGCATATCGGCAGCTATCAGGTTAAGACGAAGAACGGCGACAAGGTCACCTTCCTCGATACGCCTGGCCACGCCGCCTTTACGCAGATGCGCCAGCGCGGTGCCAACGTCACCGATATCGTGGTGCTGGTGGTGGCCGCCGATGACGGCATCATGCCGCAGACCATCGAGGCCATCAACCATACCAAGGCCGCCGGCGTTCCGATGATCGTGGCGATCAACAAGATGGACAAGCCGGAAGCCAATCCGGACAACATCCGCACCCGTCTGCTCGAACACGAAGTCATCGTGGAATCGATGTCGGGCGATGTGCAGGACGTGGAAATCTCCGCCAAGGCGAAGACCGGTCTGGACGATTTGCTCGAAAAGATTGCGCTTCAGGCTGAACTGCTCGAACTGAAAGCCAATCCCGATCGCATGGCGGAAGCGACCGTCATCGAAGCGCAGCTCGACAAGGGCCGCGGACCGGTGGCCACCGTGCTTGTCACCCGCGGCACGTTGGAGCGTGGAAACACCTTCGTTGTCGGCACCCAGAGCGGCCGCGTCCGCGCGATCGTTGATGATCAGGGCAAGCAGATCAAGAAGGCCGGGCCATCGATGCCGGTCGAGGTCCTTGGCCTCGGCGGCGTGCCGAGTGCCGGTGACGTGCTAACCGTGGTCGAGAACGAGCAGCGCGCTCGCGAAGTTGCCGAATACCGTCAGGAGAAGGCGACCGAGAAGCGCACTGCATTGGCTCCGACAAGCTTCGATACGATGTTCAACAACCTCGCATCGAATGTGATCGAATTCCCCGTGCTGGTGAAGGCCGACGTACAGGGTTCGGTCGAAGCGATCACCTCGGCGCTGCACAACCTCTCGAACGACGAGATCAAGGTCCGCGTCCTGCATGCAGGCGTGGGTGCGATCACCGAAAGCGACGTTCAGCTGGCTGCGGCTTCGAAGGCGCCGATCATCGGCTTTAACGTCCGTCCCAATGCGAAGGCCCGCGAACTGGTCAAGCGCGATGGGGTGGAGATGAAGTATTACGACGTAATCTATCACCTGACCGAGGAAATCGCGAAGGAAATGGCCGGCGAGCTGGGTCCGGAGCGGATCGAGAATGTTGTCGGCCGTGCCGCGATCAAGGAAGTCTTCCGTTCGGGCAAGAAGGACAAGGCCGCCGGTCTGCTCGTCGAGGAAGGCGTAATCCGCAAGGGACTGCACGCACGTCTCACGCGCGACGATGTCATCGTCTCGGCCACGACCATCGCCTCGCTGCGCCGTTTCAAGGACGATGTGGACGAAGTCCGCGCCGGTCTCGAATGCGGTGTGGTCCTCGCCGACACGAACGACATCAAGCCGGGCGACCAGCTTGAAGTGTTCGAGGTCGAGGAGCGCGAACGCACACTGTGATCCGTTTCGGGTCCGACAGACCGCATGATGAAGGCGCCGTCCATCCAGAGGGGATGGGCGGCGCCTTCGGCAGTTTGGGGGTAAGTGCGGCAGTGCCCTCGCTTTTCGCTCAAACTGAAAAATGCATTACGGCTCATATGAACGGGACAGCATGATGGCGCGCTTCGCTGCACTCCTCGGGTCCATCAACGTCGGTGGCAACCGTCTCAAGATGGCGGATCTCGTTGCGGCGATGGAGACGCGCGGCTTCCAGAATGTCGCTACTGTCGTCGCCAGCGGAAATCTGCTGTTCGACCATGAAAGCGCACCTGATGCGGAATTGGAAAACCGCATCGCTGCCATCCTGAAGGATGAGTTCGAAATCGACAGTGTTGCCACAGTCCGCAGCGCTGAAGATCTAGCTGCCGCGCTGGCGGAAAATCCCTTCGCGGGGGAGGGCGAGGACAAGTTCGTTCATGTCCATTTCCTGACCGGTCAGCCGACGGCGGCGCAATTCAGTGCCCTCATTGCCGATCATGAGGGGCGCGGGCCGGAAAGGCTTGCGCCAGCGACGCGTGCGCTCCACATCGACTTCGTTTCCAGTGTCGGCTCAAGCAAGCTCACCCGTGCATTCATCGAACGGAGACTGGGCTGCAGAGGCACTGCCCGCAATGTCCGTTCGATCAACAGAATTATCGAGAAGTTATCCTGATGGCTCGCAACCAATCCACTCCAGAACAGCAATCGGTCCGCGTCCTCAAGGTGGGGGAGCGGGTCCGCCATATCCTGTCCGAACTGCTCGCGCGGGGCGAGGCGCATGATGACGTTCTGCGAGCCCACCACATCGCGGTGACCGAAGTGCGCATGACGCCCGATCTTCGCAACGCTAAGGCGTATGTGAAACCGCTGCTGGGCAAGGATGAAGCCGAAGTGCTCAAGGCCCTGCGCACGAACACAGCCTTCTTCCAGAAGGAAGTAGCGCAGCGCCTCGGCCTCAAATTCGCGCCCAAGCTATCCTTCAAGCCGGACGAGAGCTTCGATGAAGCGGACAGGATCGAGCAATTGCTGAGCGATCCCAAGGTCGCGCGCGACCTCGACGAGGAAGAATGATCCCCTGCTTCGCCACGCCCTGAACTTGCCGCAGGGCCATCCATCGCTTTAGGTGCCGGTGAAGCGAAGTCCCGCAGAGAAGTTGTTCGAGAGGCGCGCCAGGCACAATGGCCAAGCTCTATTTCTATTATGCCAGCATGAATGCCGGGAAGAGCACGACGCTTCTGCAGACGGCATTCAATTATGGCGAACGCGGCATGAAGGTCTCGTTGTGGACCGCGGCGCTCGATGACCGGGCAGGCTTCGGGGCAATTTCAAGTCGTATCGGCCTCGCAAGCGACGCGCACCGCTTCGATGCCGAAACCGATATCGAGGCGCACGTGCTCGAAGAGCATGCCGAGGCTCCGGTCGCATGCGTCCTTATCGACGAGGCGCAGTTCCTCACCAAGACGCAGGTCTGGCAGCTGGCGCGCCTGTGCGACGGGGCCGATATTCCCATTCTCTGCTATGGTTTGCGGACCGACTTTCAGGGCGAGCTGTTTCCCGGTTCTGCTGCGTTGCTCGGCATCGCGGACAAGCTGGTGGAGATGAAGGCGGTTTGCGACTGCGGCCGCAAGGCGACGATGAACCTGCGCGTCGATGAAAGCGGCCGGGCCGTACGCGAAGGCGCCCAGACCGAGATCGGCGGCAACGATCGCTATGTCGCGCTGTGCCGAAAGCATTTCGTCGAAAGAACCGGCGGCAATCATTTTCCGGGGTTGCAGGCACAGTAAGGGGTGCGCGGCCGCTTCCGCGTATCTACATACCAGCGATGCTCGACACACTTACCCTTGCGGCCATTCTGATCCCGTGCCTGATCATTGCGATCGTCTTTCATGAAGTGGCGCATGGCTGGGTCGCGCTTATGCTGGGCGATCCGACTGCCAAGGAGCAGCGGCGCCTTTCGCTCAATCCGATCCGTCATGTCGATCTTATCGGCACGCTGCTCGTGCCCGGCGCGCTGGCGCTGATGGGCGGCCCGGTGTTCGGGTGGGCAAAGCCCGTCCCGGTCAATCAGCGCAGGCTCGACAATCCGCGCTACGGCATGATGGCGGTGGCTGCCGCCGGTCCCGGCACCAACATCCTGCTCGCACTTGCAGCGGCTATCCTCTTCGGCATTTTCGCCGGTTTCGCATCGAACTTGGGCGTTGCCCTGCCGGAATGGTCCCTGACCTTCTTCGGGGCTTTCGTCCTCATCAATGCTTTCCTCGCCCTGTTCAATATGCTGCCGATCCCGCCTTTCGATGGATCGCATATCGTGGGCGGTCTGATGCCGCGTCGCTGGGTGCATCACTGGCAGAAACTGCAGGCCATGGGCATGCTGCTGCTGGTGGTTTTGATCGCTGCAACCTGGGCCTTCCCGGACGCGCGCTGGATTGAAAACACGCTGTTCCCGCCGGTGGAATGGCTGACGGGTATCTTCTACGCGGTCGCGGACGGCGTCGCGCGGGTGATCGCATGAACGCGCGTTCCAAGCCCGCGCCCCATGGCTGGCTCTTGCTCGACAAGCCGCGCGGTCTCGGCTCGACACAGGCGGTCGGCTTGGTGAAGCGGGTGCTGCGCCAGGGCGGCTATGCCAAGACCAAGGTCGGGCATGGCGGCACGCTGGACCCGCTGGCCGAAGGCGTGCTCCCGATCGCGCTGGGCGAGGCGACGAAGCTGGCCGGACGCATGCTCGATGCCAGTAAGATCTACGACTTCACCATCCGGTTCGGCGAGCAGACCGACACGCTCGACACCGAAGGTGAGGTCGTGGCGACCTCCAACCATGTGCCAAGCGTGGAGGACATTGCTGCCGCCCTTCCTGCCTTCACGGGACCGATCCGGCAGGCACCTCCGGCATATTCGGCGATCAAGATCGATGGCAAACGCGCCTATGACCGCGCGCGAGCGGGCGAAGAGGTCGAGATGAAGCTGCGGGATACGACGATCCATGCGCTCGATATCCTTGAGGGCGCGGCGGAAGCCGTTACCCTGCGCGCGCATGTCTCCAAGGGGACATACATCCGGTCGCTTGCACGGGACATCGCGCTCGCCCTTGGAAGCCGCGGACATGTGACCTATCTCAGACGCATCAAGGCTGGCCCGTTCACTCAGGAACAGGCGATTTCGCTGGACTCGGCGGAAGAAGTCGCTAAGGGCGCGCCTCTTGAACACCTTCTCCTGCCACTAGAGGCGGGACTGGACGACATCCCGGTCCTTCACCTCGATCCCGACAGCGCGCAGGCGGTCCGCCAGGGCCGGGTATTGTCGGAACTGCCCCAACCTGACGGGCTCCATATGGCTAAACTTGGACAGGTTCCGGTGGCGCTGATGGAACTGGAGGGAGGCTCGGCCAAGGTCGTGCGGGGTTTCAATCTGCCGGATGTCGCGGAGTAGAATACATGTCGGTTACTGCCGAGCGTAAAGCTGAAATCATCAAGGACAATGCCCAGGGACAGGGCGATACCGGTTCGCCGGAAGTTCAGGTCGCGATCCTCACCGAGCGTATTCGCAATCTCACCGACCACTTCAAGGCCAACCATAAGGATAACCATTCCCGTCGCGGTTTGCTCATGATGGTCAACAAGCGCCGTAACCTGCTCGCCTATCTCAAGAAGGTGGATGTCGAGCGTTACAACGCACTGATCCAGAAGCTGGGTCTTCGTAAGTAAGAGTTTTCGGGAAGGGCGGCTCAAACGGCCGCCCTTTTCGCATTTGGCTACCTTCGCAATTCGGCGCAGGGGCAAACGAGAGGCAAGATAAAGCGCCTCGAACCGGACCGGGACGGATTGCCCGGTACAGTAGGCCCCGCACCGCAATAAGGCCGTGCGGGTCATCAAGGAAAATACATGTTCGACAAGAAAACCGTATCGATTGAGTGGGGCGGAAAGACCCTCACCCTCGAAACCGGACAGATCGCCCGTCAGGCTGACGGTGCCGTTCTGGCCACCTATGGCGAAACCGTGGTGCTCTGCGCCGTGACTGCCGCCAAGAGTGTACGCGAAGGGCAGGACTTCTTCCCGCTGACCGTTCATTACCAGGAAAAATTCTCTGCCGCGGGCCGTATCCCGGGCGGCTTCTTCAAGCGCGAAGGCCGCGCTACGGAGAAGGAAACGCTGACTTCCCGCCTGATCGACCGCCCCGTGCGGCCGCTTTTCCCGGAAGGCTTCTACAACGAAATCAACGTCATTGCGCAGGTCTTGTCCTATGACGGCGAAACCGAACCCGATATCGTCGCGATGATCGCCGCCTCCGCCGCGCTGACTATCTCGGGCGTGCCCTTCATGGGCCCAATCGGCGCTGCACGCGTCGGCTTCTCGAACGATGGCGATTACATCCTCAACCCGAGCCTCGACAGCGCGCTGGGCGAAGACGGTCGTCTCGACCTCGTCGTTGCCGCGACACAGGACGCGGTGATGATGGTCGAATCAGAAGCCAAGGAATTGACCGAGGAAGAAATGCTCGGCGCCGTCATGTTTGCGCATGAGGAAAGCCGCAAGGTCATCGGTGCGATCATCGATCTCGCCGAACAGGCCGCCAAGGATCCGTGGGAAATGGATACCTCGGACGACACCTCGGCGATCAAGGAAAAGCTGCGCGGCATCGTCGGTGACGATATCGCTGCTGCATACAAGCTGACCGACAAGTCGGCTCGTAGCGATGCGCTCAACGACGCGCGCGCCAAGGCCAAGGAAGCTTTCGCGGAAGAAGAACCGCAGACGCAGATGGTCGCCAACAAGGCGGTCAAGAAGCTGGAAGCGGAAATCGTACGCGGCGCTATTCTGAAGGACGGCCAGCGTATCGACGGCCGCAAGCTCGACCAGGTTCGCCCGATCGAGGCGATGGTCGGCCTGCTGCCTCGCACGCACGGTTCGGCCCTGTTCACGCGCGGTGAGACGCAGGCTATCTGCACCACTACGCTGGGCACCAAGGATGCCGAGCAGATGATCGACGGCCTCGAAGGCCTATCCTACAATCACTTCATGCTGCACTACAACTTCCCGCCCTATTCGGTCGGTGAAGTGGGTCGTTTCGGCTTCACCAGCCGCCGCGAAACCGGCCACGGCAAGCTCGCATGGCGCGCGCTGCATCCGGTTCTGCCCGCCCATGAAGACTTCCCCTACACGATCCGCATTCTGTCGGACATCACCGAGTCCAACGGTTCGTCTTCGATGGCGACCGTATGCGGTGGCTGTCTGTCGATGATGGATGCCGGTGTGCCGATCGAACGCCCGGTATCGGGTATCGCCATGGGTCTTATCCTCGAAGGCGACGACTTCGCTGTTCTGTCGGATATCCTGGGCGACGAAGATCACCTCGGAGACATGGACTTCAAGGTCGCCGGCTCGGAGAAGGGCATCACCTCGCTCCAGATGGACATCAAGGTTGCCGGCATCACGCAGGAAATCATGAAGACCGCGCTGGAACAGGCCAAGGCCGGTCGTGCGCACATCCTGGGCGAAATGACCAAGGCGCTTTCGGGCGCTCGCGGTGAAGTGTCCAAGCACGCTCCGCGTATCGAAACCATGCAGATCGACAAGTCGAAAATCCGCGATGTCATCGGTACGGGCGGCAAGGTGATCCGTGAGATCGTTGCTGAAACCGGCGCAAAGGTCGACATCGACGATGAAGGCGTGATCAAGATTTCGTCGAGCAATGCCGATGAGATCGAAGCTGCCAAGAAGTGGATCGAAGGCATCGTCGAAGAGGCGGAAGTCGGCAAGATCTACAACGGCAAGGTCGTCAACATCGTCGATTTCGGTGCTTTCGTGAACTTCATGGGCGGCAAGGACGGTCTCGTCCACGTCAGCGAAATGAAGAACGAGCGCGTGGAAAAGCCGACCGACGTCGTGTCGGAAGGCCAGGAAGTGAAGGTCAAGGTCCTTGAGATCGACCAGCGCGGGAAGGTCCGCCTGTCGATGCGCGTCGTCGACCAGGAAACTGGTGAAGAACTGGAAGACACGCGTCCTCCGCGCGAACCGCGTGAGCCGCGAGGCGATCGTGGCCCACGTGGCGGCGGCGGCCGTGGCGGCGATCGTCGTGGAGGCGGTGGCCGTGGCCCGCGTGGCGGCGGTCGTGACCGTGGTGACAAGGGCGGCGACAACGGGGGCGGCGAAGCTCACGTGCCGGACTTCCTGAAGGACTAAGACTTCAGCAAAAACGTGCCCGTCCATGCTGAGGGGCACCCTAGCATCAGGGCTGCGGCGCGACATGCGCTGCAGCCCTTTTTTTCGCTCGCTTGCCTTTCTGCTGAGGGTAAGCATGATGGCACAGGTGTAAACGAGAGGGGATGATATGCGCCAAACGATGACGTGGATCACGCTTTCCTCAGTTGTGTTAAGCTTGATTACCGCAACGGCAGCAGGCGCGCAGGCAAGCCAAACCGTGCTGACCTACAAGACAGCGGCGAAAGTCCGGGACGGATGCGTCGCGTGGGCGACAGAGCGCGATATTACAGTGTCGCTTGCGGTATTCGATGACGCGGGGCGTCTGATCACGACAGCCCACCTAGATGGGACGCCGACCGCGATTGCCGAAGTCGCCCAGTGGAAAGGAAAGTCGGCAGCCACATATCGCCAATCGAGCGCGAACACAGCTACTTGGGGTGGAAGCGCCCCGATGCTGGCAGATTGGGCTGGCGGCGTACCGTTTTTAGCGAGCGATGGTACAGCGCTGGGTGCAATAGGTGTTTCCGGAGCCAGCAGCGACGAAGATGTCGCGTGCGCTCTGGCTGGTATTGCCGCAGCCGGTCTGACCGCCCCCGAAAAGTAACCCTATTCGTTGGAAAAAGAGCCGAAGAGTTACGTGCTTCCGGCTCTCCTTATTTTTAGTCCCATGATCTCCTGTCCGATCAACCGAATTCGAGCACAGGTTTGAACACCTTGCCGTCGTGCAGATCTTTCACCGCTTCATTGATCTTGTCGAACGGATAACGCTCGATCAGGCGATCGAAGGGGAACAGGCCGCGCTCGTAAAGGTGCACCAGTTCGGGAATGAACTGCTTCACCTTGGCGTCACCTTCCACACAGCCAACGATCTTGCGCCCGCTGAGAATCTGTTCATTGGCATCGAAAGCATATTCCGTGCCTGAAGGCGGGGCGCCGACGACCACCAGTGTGCCGCGCTTGGCCAAGGCCTGCAGCGCTGCTCTGGCCGCCTTGTCGTTGCCACTGCATTCGATCGAGAAATCGACGCCTCCGGCCACGATCTTGCGGACTTCTTCCGCGACATCGACATCCTTGCCTGCCTGCACAGTGTCGGTCGCACCGAATTCACGGGCCAGTTCGAGCCTATCCGCATTGGTGTCGACAGCGATGATCGTGCTGCAGCCTGCGACCTTTGCGCCCATCACGGCAGCCATGCCGACGCTTCCGACACCCGAGACGAGCAGGCTCGAACCTGCCGGCGGGCGTGCAGTGCGCATCACAGCACCTGCGCCAGTCTGGATACCGCAACCAAGCGGGCCAAGCAGAGAGATATCGACGTCAGCGTCAATTTTCACGACATTGCGTTCGTGCGCGATCGAATGAGTGGCAAAGCTCGATTGCTGAAAGAATGCAGCATTGGGACCATCATCGAACACCGGGGCATCATCGCCCTGACGTTCATTCATGAAGTTGAGTGCTTCGAAATCGGCACAATAGGCAGGGTCACCTTCTTCACATGGACGGCAATGTCCGCAGGAGCCGTAGGACAGTACGACCTTGTCGCCTTCGGCCAAATCGCGAACATGGCTGCCAACCTTGAGGATGATGCCGGCACCTTCATGGCCGAGCACCACCGGATAGTTAGTCGGCAGATTTCCCGCCTGCACCGACAGGTCGGTGTGGCACACACCAGTTGCCACCAGCTTGATCAGGACTTCATGCGGGCCCGGATCGGCGATGTCGCGGGTTTCGATTTCGTAGTCGGCGCCGGCCTTGGCAACAACGGCGATACGGGCACTCGTAGACATGCAATTCTCCATCGATAGTATTGTTAAGAAAACTGCTGCTCACTCTCCCCGTTCCGGCATTTCGGATTGTCCCTATGGTCAGCGATGCTAGAGCAGCCCGATGTTGCCGCGTGAAATCCTTGCCACTGCCCAGGTTCCCGATGGGGAGACCCTGACCCTTGTCAGCCATGGGCGCGATTTCATCATCATGCTCGGCCGCGATGAGCTCATGGGCACGCGTATGCAGTTCTCGGAGGAACAGCTGGCCGAGCTGACACTCGCAGAGCTCGATAGGCCACGCCCGCGCGTGCTGATCGGCGGTTATGGTATGGGCTTCACCTATCGCGCGGCGCTGGCCAAACTGCCGGAGGGTGGATCGGTCACTGTGGCCGAGATCGTGCCGGAAATCCTCGAATGGGCGGAAGGGCCACTCGCGCACCTGACTGCCGAGAGCCTGGCAGACCCGCGCGGTTCAGTGGTGATCTGCGATGTTGCTGCCTTAATCGACGATGCCAACGATGGCACTACGGCTAAATACGACGCCATTCTCCTAGATGTGGACAACGGTCCAGACGGAATCGTGCGCGATGCCAATTATCGGATCTATTCGAAGACCGGGCTGGGCAAGGCGCGTGATGCGCTCAATCGCGGCGGTATCCTTGCGGTATGGTCCGCCGCGCCCGACCACAAGTTCACGGTGCGTTTGAAAGAAAGCGGGTTCGATGTGGAAGTGCGCGAAGTGCGCGCGAGGCCCAACAATAAGGGGCCACGTCACACGATCTGGTTTGCCCGCAAGCGCTAGGCCTTGAGGCGCATTCGTCCCAGAAAATCGGTCTTGCCGATCGGAACGCCTTTCATGCGCAGAATATCGTAGGCGGTTGCGCAGTGAAAATAGAAGTTGGGCTGGCTGAAGCTCAACAGGAAATTCTCGGCTGTGAAATCGATCCGATGATCCTTGAATTCGAAACGCATCGGCTGGCCGATGAGATTATCCATCTCGTCCTCGGTTAAAGCTTCCATGGCCTCACGGGCGCCAGAAAGCTTGTCGCGCAGGGCGGTGAAGCTCGTCGGCGGAGGGTTGAGATCGGGTGAATAGACGCCCTTGCGCACGCCCTCCATCGAACCCTGGGTGTGTTCGGCGACGCATTTCACCTGATAGCACCAGGGCAGCATGTCTTCGATGATGCGTGCCCCGATGATGTCTTTCTCGGCAGCGCCGCTCTTTTCGCACCAGCTTTCCGCCTTATCGACAAGGTGGCGCGCCGTCCCCAGCATTTGCAGCGCACTCGGGACATAGGCGGCGTGAAGCGAAAGCGGCATTATCGTTCTCCAGGACAGGAAAGCAAAAGGCCCGGCTGTCTTGCGACTGCCGGGCCTCCATGTGAATGGTAATCAGCGTACCCGCGGGCCGCCGAATGGCAGCGGCGGAGGGGGGCGGCGCGCACCGCGCGGCAGCTGGGCTTGATAAGCCCGTCCGCAATGTTCGACGCAATAGGGGAAGCCGGGATTGACCGCTTCGCCGCAGAAATGGAAATCGGGTTCGCCCGGGTGCCCCATCGGCCAGCGGCAGACCTTGTCGGAAAGATCCAGCAGGCTCGTCTTGTCGGCAATGGATGGGTCCGGCTTAGCAGGAACGAGACGCCGCGGCGGTGCCGGGGGGATGGGGGGCTGCTGGTCGCCAGGTCCTTGGCGGAGAAAACCCCCGGGACCGACGGAAACGATCTTCGGAAGATCCGAATTCTTGTTCGGCATTGGCTGAGACGGAATAGCCGCATCGGACCTAGGTGCTGGCTGCGCCGATGCCTGCGCCGGCGCGGGAGCAGGGGCCGGCGTTGGCGCCGGAGGCGCAGCGGGGCGAGGGGCTGCCTTTTTCACCGCTGGCTTTGCCGTCGGCTTCGGCTTCGGCGCAGGCTTTTTCTTTTCCGCAGCTTTTACTGGCGAGGGACGCGATTTGAGGCCAAGGCGATGGGCCTTGCCGATAACGGCATTGCGGCTGACGCCGCCCAGTTCGTCGGCGATCTGGCTGGCAGTCGAGCCGCCTTCCCACATCTTCTTCAGCGTCGCGATCCGTTCGTCGGTCCAGCTCATGCGAATCCTGTATCCTTCATGTCTCCGCCACGGCCGTCTTGCCAGCGGAAGTGCTTGGCCCTAGGCGCAGGCCTATGGCCGATCAAGTCCAACCCTCTCCCGCCGCGCAACCCGACCATGGTCAGTCCAGCGAGGATGCCTCTTTCACCGAAACTACGGGCAAGGGGAGGAGCAGTTTTCCTAAACGCGGAGAGCCGGTCATTACCGGGATCAACCGCGTGGGTTTATGGAGCCTCTATATTAAGGAGGTTCGCCGTTTTCTCAAGGTCCAGACGCAGACGATTTGGGCTCCGGCAGTTACCACTCTGCTTTTTCTGGTAATCTTCACCGTTGCGCTAGGCCGATCGGACCGCGAAATCCTGGGGGTGAACTTCGCCACTTTCGTTGCCCCCGGGCTGATTGTAATGGGCATGATGCAAAATGCCTTCGCAAATTCCAGCTTTTCTCTTCTTTCGGGTAAGATTCAGGGCACGATCATCGATCTGTTGATGCCGCCGCTCTCGACTGGCGAACTGATGACAGGCATCGTCGCGGCTGCGGTAACACGCGCGGTCGCAGTAGGCTGCGCAGTGGCTCTCGCCATGGCCTTCTACCCTGGCGTGACCCTTGCAACCGCGCATCCCTGGGCTGTTGTCTGGTTTGGCCTGATGGGCGCGGTGATGCTGGCGCTGATGGGCTTGCTCGCCTCGATCTGGGCGGAAAAGTTCGATCACAATGCGGCCGTCACGAATTTCGTGATCGCCCCGCTCAGCTTACTTTCTGGCACCTTTTATGTGATCGACAACCTCGCCCCGCTTTTCCAGACGATCAGCCGCTTCAATCCATTCTTCTATGTGATCAGCGGCTTTCGCTTCGGATTTCTCGGTCAAAGCGACATCGGCGATACCAACCAGGCCGTGTTCCATAGCGCCATCGGTCTCGGAATCTTCAATTTGGTGTTCGCCTTCGTGGTCTACCGCATCCTCTCTTCAGGTTGGAAAATCCGTAGCTGACCACTGCCCCATTCAAGGCGCCGGCTCAAATACCACTCGCACTCTAGTGGAAGAAAGCGATAGCTCGGTCGGATCGGCGCGCGTGCCGCGCCCCGCTCGACCAGGCTACTCAGACTTCAAACGATCCTCGATGGCCTCGCGCAGTTCCTTCACGCGCGACGCATTGTAGCCCAGATCCGACACGCCCACGCGGCTGACCGATCGTAAATCAATCTGGCCATCGGCGACGCGGGCAACCACATCGTCCTTGAAGCCGAAAGCGAAGGTTTCAGCCACGCCTTCGACCGTGTTCGAGCCAGCGACCCGGCGAACATCTTGTAATCCGATTGCACCCATGGCCGCGACGATGGCGTCAAACGCTTGTTCTTCGGTCGCCTGGCCAATCACTATTGGCTGCAGATCGGGAAATTCTTCCGCGATGATGTCGGCGTGATTTTTAACCTTCAGTGCAGCATCATCAGAATTGGCCCACATCTCCAGATTGCCAAGCGGCGTGCCGTAGTCGTTTATCGGATTGGCGCCCAGCTCGGAGCGGAGAGCCATGGTCTGCGCGGAATATGTCGGCGGGTCTCGCAAGTCGGTGGAGACGTCGTGAATTGGCGGCACGGCTTCGGCCTGCGCTTTCATCGACAGCAGCCCGACAAAAAGTAGCGCGGGAATCGCGAAGGCCACGGCGGCCTTCCACCAGGGGCCTTTGGGTGTCTTGAGAAAGGCAAAGAGAAAAGCGATCGCAGCGAAGAGGGCGGAAATTGCGATCAGGATGGTGCCTGCATCCCTGATCATGAAGCCTAGGCCGGTGCGCCAGTCGATCAGCCCGAATTTCGGCCCGAAAGCGGCGAAGACGAACCATATGAGCACGGCTAGCGACAGCCACAGCGCGTATTTGGGAAGGCTCCGGCGCCACTCGCGATCCTTGGTCGGAGACGGAGACGGTTGGGAAATGACCCGCTCCTCATCATCTGGCCTCGTCACACGGGCCGATTGATCGTCATTTTCCATTACCCTCTACCCCTATATGAGGAAACGCCCTGATCAGGCACCCACAATCCTTCCGGCGCGGAACCACTCTGCCAGAAGACGTCGATCGGTATGCCGCCACGCGGATACCAGTAGCCGCCGATACGCAGCCACTTCGGCTTCATTTCCTTGAACAAGCGCTGGCCGATACCGACGGTGACATCCTCATGAAACCCGCAGTGATTGCGGAAAGATCCGAGGAAGAGCTTCAGGCTCTTGGATTCGACGATGGTCGCCTCGGGCGCATAATCGAGGACCAGATGCGCGAAATCGGGTTGGCCGGTGACCGGGCAGAGGGAGGTGAATTCCGGCGCGGCGAACCGGACCATATAAAGCTGTCCGGCGCGAGGGTTCGGAACATAGTCCAGCTCGGCCTCTTCCGGGGAGGCGGGTAGGGGGCTGTTCTCGCCGAGAAACTTCGGTGTAACTGTGTCGCTCATGCAGCGCATCTGCCGCGAATGTCCGTTCGGCGCAAGGCAGGGCTTGGAACCACGCCCTTCAGTGCCTATTCAGCGCGCCGATCAAATCAGGCACCAACGCCCATGTTTACCCGCAATTATCTTCCCTTCATCGCGCTGATCCTCGCCGCGCCGACCCCATTGGTCGCGCAGAGCGTGCAGGATTTCCAGTTGCCTCCGAATCCGACACCGACCCCGTCGCCCCGAGTGCAGGGGCCAGTCGACACTGAGGGTGACAGTATCCCGGCACGCCCGCGCGTTATCGGGACACCGACGCCTACACCTGCGCCTGCGTCGACACCCGGGCAGGCATCCCCGGTGCCGCAGCCGACTGTGCCCCAATCGACGCCTGCGCCACTGCCCTCGGCCCGTCCCGCCCCGGCCCGCACCGCGCCGATCGATCAAGTCCCCCAAATTCCGCGCAACGCCCCAATCACAGTGCCTACAGCAGATGAGCGCGCACCGCTGGGCGAGGGTGTCGAAGCGGCAGCTGAGCCAAACCTGCAAGGGGAGGACCAGGTGGGAGAAGCGACCGGTGAACCGATGCCGACCGAGAGCGGTTCAATCGCGCCGCTTCCTGAAGCCGACACCGAGCAGGAAAATGCGGATTGGATCTGGCCAGCAGTTGGGGGCGGAATTCTTGCGCTTCTTGGGCTGGGTTATTTTCTCTCGCGACGGCGCAGTAGTGCGCCCGCTCCGATCATCGAAAAGCCAGTCGTCGGATCCGGCGGTCCTGTGAATGCGAGCGACATTCACATTCGGACAGAAGCGATGAAGCTCACGCGGTCGGTGATGAATGCGACGCTGCACTATCGTGTATCGCTGCTCAACAAGGCGACCCGTGCGCTATCGAACGTAGCGATCGGGGCGGATGTCGTTTCTGCGCACGGCGGCCTTCCGATGGAGCAGCAGGTTGCCAGCGCCGACCATGCTTTGGAAAAACGCCATCAGTTCGATCGTGTCGCGCCGGGCCAGAATGTCCGCTACGAAGGGCAGATCACGATCCCTTTGTCGCAAATCCGCGCTATCCGGCAAAATAACGCCGCGCTGTTCGTGCCGCTGCTGCGCCTGCGTATCGACGGGGCCACGCCCGAGCCGCTGGTGAAGACCTTCGTGGTAGGCCTTGGCATGCCCGAGGGCGGACGGGTCATGCCCTTCCGGATCGACGAAGGCCCGCGCAGTTACGAGCCGATCGCTGCCCGCGCGCTAGATTAGATCAGGCTGATTTCATCGACAGTCCGTGCAGCGGGCGCTAGCGTGCGCTCATGGACAAACTCGTTTCGACCGAATGGCTCGCCGCACGGCTTGGTTCCGATGACATCGTGATCCTCGACGCGACCCAGCACCTTCCTGATGCGGGCCGCGATGCCCGCGCGGAGTTCGAGGACGGGCACATACCCGGCGCGCGTTTCCTTGATCTTGCGAGTTTCACCAACGAGCAGTCGGAGGTGCCCAAAGCCGTGCCCAGCGCCGAACAGTTTGCAGAGCGGATGGGTGAACTCGGCATCGCGCCGGGCAGTCGCATCGTGCTTTATGATGACAGCGCGATCAAAAGCTCGGCTCGTGCGTGGTTTATTCTCGATCGGTATGGCGAGGATAAACTGGCAGTGCTCGATGGCGGTCTTTCCAAATGGCGCTCGGAAGGCCGAGGTCTATCCCAACGTATCGTGGAGCATGCGCCCCGGCACCGCGCGGAACCCGAGGCGACGCGCGAGGTCCGGACAAAGGACGAGATACGCGACAATCTCGATAGCCAGGGTTGGCAAGTCGTCGATGCGCGCGACACTGCCCGGTTCGAAGGGCAGGATGGCAGCGGCTCGGAAGGACATATTCCCGGCGCGCGAAACGTGCCTTTCGTCCGGCTATTAAGGGAAGATGGGACATACAAGTCTGCGCCTGATATCCGCTCCGAATTCGAGCAGGCTGGCATCGATCTCGACAAGCCGGTCGTCACCAGTTGTAACAGTGGTATGACGGCGGCCGTGTTGCTGTTCGGTCTCGAATTGACCGGAAAAGAAGACGTCGCGCTTTACGACGGTAGCTGGATGGAATGGGGCGATGATCCCTCGCTGCCGAAGGAAAGCGGGGCTTGAGGCTGGAAACCCTTTCCTGCCCCAACCGCCTGCGCACAATTGCCAAAGAGACACGCCTTAAAGCTGTGCTTGCATAGCTCATCATTACCGGAGGCTCGATGAGTTCGCCTAAAAGTAGTTCAATCGGCAAGGGAACGCAGTTGGTGACCGGCGGTCGCTCAGGCGCCTTTGGAAAGCATGTGGTCAATCCGCCTGTCTGGCGTGCCAGCACCCATCTTTATCCCGACTGCGCCTCCTTGCGGGAAGGCGTTAAGAGCAATGCAGACGGCAACTTCTTCTACGGTCGCAGAGGCGCGCCTACGCAATGGGCGTTAGCCGAAGCTCTGACGGAATTGGAGCCTGGTGCCGATGGGACGGTCCTTTATCCCAGCGGGCTTGCCGCGCTTGTCGGGGCGCTGATGGCCGTGTTGCGGGCGGGCGACGTCCTCTTGGTACAGGACAACGCTTATGATCCTACGCGCAACACGGCGGTGGGGCTGTTGAAACGCTATGGCGTGGAGCATCGTTTTTTCGATCCGCTCGATACCGCAGCATATTCCGATGCGTTCTGCGACCGCACGAAGGCAGTGATGCTCGAAAATCCCGGAAGCCTGACTATGGAAATGGCTGACGTCCCAGCGCTCTCCGGCATCGCACGGGAGAAGGGAGCAGTCAGCCTGATCGACAACACTTGGGCGACTTCCACGGGCTTCCCGGCACTTGAGCGTGGGTGCGACATCTCGATCACAGCTCTCACCAAGCATATCGGCGGTCACTCCGACGTGATGATGGGGGCGGCTAGCGCGGGCGAGAAATGGCACCGCCGGTTGCGCCAGACTGCCCAGCAATTGGGCCACGTCGTTTCGCCTGACGATGCGGCACTGGCGTTGCGCGGGCTGCGCACCATGGGCGTTCGCCTGAAGCAGGAGAGCGAGAGCGCGCTTGCCATCGCCCGCTGGCTATCCGCACGCGATGACGTGGCACACGTCCTGTGCCCCATGCTGCCCGGAGCTCCCGGCTACGAATTGTGGCAGCGCGATTTTTTAGGGGGCTGCGGCCTCTTCAGCTTTGTCTTGCGCGGCCGGGACGACGCCGCGCGCTGCCGTCTGATCGATGCGTTGGACCTTTTCGGGATCGGATATAGCTGGGGTGGCTTCGAAAGCCTCGCATTGCCGTTTGACGTTGAACCGATACGCAAGAAGATGTCCTGGCCGAAAACGGGCTGGGGGGTTGAGGATCGCTGCGGTATTCGCCTATCCATCGGGCTTGAAGATGCGGGCGACCTTATCGCCGACCTCGAACAGGCCTTTGCGGTCATGAATCAGGATTAGACACGGTACTCCAAGTGCAAGGCGAAACACCCCCAACTCCCACTCCCAGCCCGGATACAACGCCGGTCGAACAGGCTTGGAGTCTGGCCGAAAATGCACCGGATCAAGGCGGTGTTGCAGCGGCTGAAGGGTTCAAGGAAGCTGTTGGCAGCCAGAACGAAACGGTCGGCTCGGTTCTCGATGGGCTCGATGCCGTGGCGCTCAGCATGGGCGACATGCGCATTTCGTTGCTCGACGTCCTCCTTGTTGCAGCAATCGTCGCCGGTGTTTTGTTTTTTGCATGGTTTATCAGCAAATTGGCACGCCGTGGTGTGCGCCGCTTTACCAAGCTGGACGATACGCAGCAGCTTCTGGCGGAAAAAATACTCACTATCGTGGTCTGGGCGGCTGCGTTCTTCCTCGGTATCGACCTACTCGGCATCGATCTTACCGCGCTCGCCGTGTTTTCCGGCGCCTTCGGTCTGGCCATTGGTTTCGGTCTTCAGAAGACCTTCGGTAATCTGATCGCCGGGATCATCCTGCTGATGGACAAGTCGATCAAGCCGGGTGATGTCATTGCGGTGGCAGATATGGCCGGCAACGAAACCTTCGGCCAGATCCGCAAGATCGGGGTCCGCGCGGTTTCGGTGACCACCCGCGATCAGCGCGAATATCTGATCCCGAACGAGAACCTGATGATCAATCAGGTGGAGAACTGGTCCTATTCGAGCAAGAACGTACGCATGCAGGTTCCCGTGGGCGTCAGCTACGAAGCCGACATGAACCTGGCCGAAAAGCTCATGCTGGAAGCGGCTGGTAGCTGTGATCGCATTCTCAAGGCGCCACCGCCGACCGTCTGGATGAGCGAGTATGGAGACAATTCGGTCAATTTCACCATCCACTGCTGGATCCAGGATCCGGAAGACGGTGTCGGCAATGTGCGCAGCGCCGTGTTGAAGAAGCTGTGGTGGCTGTTCAAGGAGCATGGGGTGGAAATCCCGTTCCCGCAGCGGGACATCCACATCCGGTCCAGCGACCAGCTCGATCGCTGGTTTGCAGCGCGAAATGGCGAGCTGCCCACAAAAGATTAGGTTGGAGCGCCCACAGCGCGGGTTTCAAAATTTCCGCTACCTTGCTGCACACGCATTTTGATTGGCGAAGTTTTGCTGGGCCGCACATCTTGTCGCCATGGCAAGAGCTGGAACTATCTATCTCGTCGGCGCAGGGCCGGGCGATACCGATCTTCTGACGCTGCGCGCGGCGCGACTGATCGAGAGTGCGGACGTCATCGTTCATGACGGACTGGTCGATCAGTCAATTCTCGATCTGGCGCCTTCTAGTGCGGAGCTGATTTCGGTCGCCAAGCGACGCTCGAAGCACACGATGCCGCAGGAAGAGATCAATCAACTGCTCATCTCCATTGCAAGAAGTGGACAGGATGTTGTGCGCCTCAAGGGCGGCGACCCCTTCGTCTTCGGGCGTGGTGGGGAAGAGGCGGAGGCTGCGCGTGCAGCGGGCGTATCGGTGGAGATTGTCCCAGGCATCAGCGCGGCCAATGGTGCGGCAGCCGCAGCGCAGATCGCGCTTACGCACCGCGATGCCTCGTCGATCGTCAGTTTCGTGGCCGGGCAATGCAAGGGCCTGGCGGATCAGGATTGGGCAGGGCTCGCCGGAAAAGGCCGCACGCTCGTGATTTATATGGGCGTCAAGACCGCGCCCCTGATCGCGGAGAAGCTCATGGCCGATGGCCTGTCGCCCGAAATGCCTGTTGCGGTCATCGAAAACGGCGCGCGGCCGAGCATGCGCGTTCTGCGAGCATCGCTTGCCGGGCTGCCCGATCTCGTGGAGCGCGAGGATGTGATCAGCCCCTCTCTGATCGTGATTGGCGAAGTGACTGCGCGTGACGATGCTTTGGCGGTTCTCGCGCAGGAGGCGGCGATATGAGAATACTTACCGGAAACGATCTTAAGACGGGCTTCGTTACCTGGTGGACGGGCAGTGACTGGTCGCTTCATGTGGAAGACGCGGTCGATGTCACCGGCAAGGAAGACGAGATCGCAAGCCGCGAAGAAGCCGCGCGCCGGGTCAATGTCCCTTACGCCATCGATGCCGAACTGCATGAAGGCAGCCCGCGTCCCGCGCATATCAAGGACCGCGTCCGGGCGCTGGGCCCCACCGTCCGGCAGGACCTCACCCTCAAACCGGCCGATCCCGATATCGGCAACTGGGTTATCTGATGTATCTTTACGACCAATATGACCAAGCGATGGTCGATGCCCGCGTCGAGGAATTCCGCGATCAGGCACGCCGCAGGCTCGAAGGCAAGCTGACCGAAGACCAGTTCAAGCCGCTGCGGCTGATGAACGGGCTCTATCTCCAGCTGCATGCCTATATGCTGCGGGTGGCCATTCCCTATGGTACGCTCAATAGCCGGCAGATGCATGCGCTGGCGGATATCGCCGACAAATATGACCGCGGCTATGGGCATTTCACCACGCGCCAGAATATTCAGTACAACTGGATCAAGCTGGAGGATGCGGCGGATATCCTGGCGGACCTCGCCAAGGTCGAGATGCATGCCATCCAGACCAGCGGGAATTGCATTCGCAATATCAGTTCGGACCACTTTGCGGGAGCGGCGGCGGACGAGGTGACCGACCCGCGTCCCTATGCCGAACTGCTGCGTCAGTGGTCGAGTTTCCACCCTGAATTCAGTTACTTGCCGCGCAAGTTCAAGATCGCCGTGATTGCCAGCGACCATGATCGGGCGGCGATGCGGCTGCATGATATCGGGATCCAGATCGTGGAACGCGACGGCGAGCTGGGCGCCAAATTCTATGTCGGCGGCGGCATGGGGCGCACCCCCATGATTGCGCCCTGCATCAAGGAATTTGTCCCGCTTGATCAGATGGTTGCCTATTCCGAGGCGTGCCTGAGGGTCTACAACCGGCAGGGCCGCCGCGACAACAAGTACAAGGCCCGCATCAAGATCCTGGTCCATGAAATGGGCGCCGAGGAATATGCCGCGGCGGTTGAAAAAGAGTACGAAAAGCTCACCGAACACCCACTTGATCGGGTACTTGAAGAGTTGGAACGTGTCCGGACGTTCTTCGAAGACCCCCTGTTCGAACAGAATGCGCCCGAAACGATCGACCGCAGCGATCCCGACTTCGCACTGTGGGTCGATCGCAACACTGTTGCGCATAAGGCACCCGGCTATGTGTCGGCCGTGATCAGCCTGAAACCGGTCGGCGGCATCCCCGGCGATGCCACGTCGGAGCAGATGCGCCTGATGGCCGATCTGGCGAAGGATTACAGCTTCGACGAACTGCGCGTGATGCACACGCAGAACATCGTGCTGCCGCATGTGCGCATGGCGGATCTGCATGCCCTGTGGACTGCGCTCGACGAGGCCGGGCTGGGCAGCCGCAATCTCGATACCGTGGAAGACATCATCGCCTGCCCGGGGCTCGATTACTGCAGCCTCGCCAATGCGCGGTCGATTCCCGTGGCGCAGAAGATTTCGCAGCGCTTCGCCGCCAGCGGCAAAACCGAGGCGCTGGGCCAGCTCAAGCTGAAGATTTCCGGCTGCATCAATGCCTGCGGGCATCACCACGCGGGCCATGTCGGCATTCTGGGCGTCGACCGCAAAGGGGTGGAGAATTACCAGCTCCTGCTCGGCGGCAGCGAGGCCGAGGACGTCAGCCTGGCCAAGATCACCGGCCCCGGTTTCGACGAGGAAGGCATTGTGGATGCGGTGGAGACCGCCGCCGATGTCTATCTGCGCGAACGCCAGGACGGCGAGCGTTTCCTCGACACCTATCGCCGCATCGGCATGAACCCGTTCAAGGAGGCGCTCTATGGCTGACCTGTCTACCGATCCCGCCCGCCTCAACCTCATCCGCTATCGTGACGACAAGCCGGTCGATCACGGCGCGGTGACGGTGGATGCCTTTCTCGACCAGTCCAATGCCTCGGCCGTGCGGATCGAGCCGGGCGACGATGCGCGCGAACTCATCCCCCATCTCGAACGGCTGGCACTGGTCGAGGTGAACTTCCCCGCATTCGGCGACGGGCGTGGCTATTCTTCCGCCCAGATCCTGCGCGAGGCGGGTTACGAGGGCGAACTGCGCGCGGTGGGCGATGTGCTGGTCGACCAGGTGGCCTATATGCGCCGCTGCGGTTTCGACGCCTTCGATCCCGACAGCGCGCTCGACGCCGATGATCTCGAGGCGGCGCTGAACCGCTGGCCCGAAGTCTACCAGAAGGCTGCCGACGGCCGGACGCCGATCTGGAGCAAGAGGCACGCGTGAACCAGCTGCGCGCCATCGACCGGCTGGATACCGGCCCCCGCTTCACCGAGCATGATGCGATCCGTCTCAATCGCATGTTCCGTGGCAGCGAGACGGAGGAATGGCTGAGCGCGGTGCTGCGTGACGGGCTGGCGGGCGATATCGCCATCGTGTCCAGCTTCGGCGCGGAAAGCGCGGCGCTGCTGCATCTGGTGTCGCAGATCGACCGCAGCGTGCCCGTGCTGTTCCTCGAAACGGGCAAGCATTTCCCCGAAACGCTGGCTTACCGAGACCAGCTGGCCGAGCGGCTGGGGCTCAATCTCGTCAATCTCTATCCCGAGCTGGAAGATCTGAAGCAGCGCGACGAGACCGGCCTGCGCTGGTCCTACGATCCCGATGGCTGCTGCGAATTGCGCAAGGTGCGCCCGCTGGCGAAAGCGCTGGCGAGTTATGACGCCAGCCTGACCGGGCGCAAGGCGTTCCAGTCCTCCACCCGCGCCAATCTGCCGCGCTTCGAAATCGATACGTCGGACGAGCAGGGGCGGCTGAAGATCAATCCGCTGATCGACTGGGACGCGGACCGCATCGCCGCCTATTTCGAAGAACACGACCTGCCCCGCCATCCGCTGGTGGAACGCGGGTTTCCCTCCATCGGCTGTTCCCCCTGCACGCGCCCCGTCGCCGAGGGCGAAGACCCGCGCGCCGGGCGCTGGGCCGGGTGGGACAAGGTGGAATGCGGCATCCACAAGCCGGGCGAAGAACCCTTCCTTTGAGCCAGACGCTCTGAGCGGAAGGCTGCGTGAAGCTGGCTCTTCAGAGCCAGCCTTCGCGTTCGTACCAGCGCGCGGTGGCACCAAGGCCGGCCGGGCCGTCGACGCGCGGTTTCCAGACATTTTCGGGCACGCGGCGGGCAGGGCGGGCCACCCAGTCGGGATGGACCATATAGCCCACTCGGTCGGGCGTGAGCTTGGCCTTGTCCCGCCGCAGCAACTGGTCCGCACGGGCGGCGAGGCCGAGCACTGCGCCGGGCAGATGCGGGGCGAAGACGCGGCGGCCCACCGCCTCGCCGATCAGCCGGGCCAGTTCCCCATGTTCATAGCCGCCCTGCCGCCCGTCATCGGGCTCCAGCGTGGCGCCGGGCGCGATGCCCGCCGGGGCCAGGGCCAGCAGGCATTCGGCCAGATCGTCGACATGGATGATCGAGGTATGGCCTTCGGGCGGCACCGGCACGACGCCGTATTTGGCGGTGCGGAATAGTTCGAACATGTCGATATCGCGCGGGCCATAGACTGCCGGGGGGCGTACGATGGTAAAATCCATGCCCGATGTTTCGACATAGCCTTCGGCGCTGGCCTTGGAGGCGCCATATTGCGACAGCGAGGGTTCGCGCGCCGAGAGCGAGGAGGTGAAGACGAAGCGCGATACACCCGCCTTGCGCGCGGCATCGAGCAGGTTGCGCGTGCCAAGCACATTGGCGCGTTCGAATTCGCTGGGATCGGGGGTGTTGGTGAGGCCCGCCACATGCACCACGCTATCCGCGCCGCGGCATAATTCCTCCAGCGCGGCCGGATCGTCGAGACTGCCCGCGATCCAGGTCACGCCATCGCGGTCCTCCTGCGGACGCCGGGTGAGGGCGCGAATGGCCACGCCCTGCCGCGCCGCGGCATCGAGCACCGCCTGCCCGACAAAGCCGGTCGCCCCGGTCAGCGCGACGATCATGCCTTCACCATGTGATCGCGGTGGACCACGGCGGCGCGGGGGGAATAGCCCAGCCTTGCCGCCTGTTCCTCTTCCCGCAGCCCCAGAATGGCGCGGCATTCGGCAGCGGTATATTCGACCAGACCCTGGCCCAGCCGTTCGCCCTTCGCGCCGAAGATCGCCACCAGATCGCCGCGGCGGAAATCGCCTTCGACCTCGGTCAGACCGGCGGCGAGCAGGCTGGCGCCATGGGCCAGCGCTTCGGTGCAACCCGCATCCACGGTAAGCACGCCGGCGGGGGCGAGGCGGCCCGAAAGCCAGGCCTTGCGCGCGCTTTCATCGCCCTGCGGCAGGAACAGCGTGCCGCGATCCGCAGAAAGCGCGGTGGTGATGGGATCGGCATGGGTGCCGTTGATGATCGCCAGTGCAATGCCTGCGCGTTCGGCAATGCGCGCGGCCTGCAATTTGGCCAGCATGCCGCCCGATCCAAGGCCGGAGCCGGAGGTGCCGGTGGCCATGGCGATGATTTCGGGCGTGACGCCTTCGACCGTGGGAATAAAACTCGCATCGGGATCGGCGGGATCGCGGTCGTACAGCCCGTCGACATCGGACAGCAGCAGCACGCCCTGCGCCTGCGCGGCCTGCGCCACGCGGGCGGACAGGCGGTCGTTGTCGCCGAAGCGGATTTCCTCGGTCGCGACGCTGTCGTTTTCATTGATGACGGGGATCGCGCCTGCCTCGATCAGCCGTTCGAGCGTGGCCGAGGCATTGAGATAGCGGCGGCGGTCTTCCAGATCATCCAGCGTGACCAGCATCTGCGCCGCGGTAAGGCCGTGCTGGCCGAGCATTTCCGACCACAGGCGCGCCAGTTCGACCTGGCCCACGGAGGCCGCGGCCTGCGCATCGGCAAGGCTGGCCCGGCCGCCCTTGGGCAGTTTGAGCTTGGCAGCGCCCAGCGCGATGGCGCCGGAAGAGACCACGATGACCTGCGTGCCGTCCTTCGCCAGTCCGGCAATCTCTTTGACCAGCGTGGCCAGCCATTCGGCCCGCGCCTGCCCGCGTTCGATGAGCAGGGCCGAACCGACCTTGACCACGATGCGCCGTGCCTGCGCGAGATCGGATAGGCTGGCGATGGCCATGGCCGTCAGATGGGCGACCAGTCGGGCTCGTCGCCCTCGTCTTCGACCTCTTCGGCCTGCGTTTCGGTGCTGGTGCGATCGGGCAGGTAGGACAGAACGCCGTCGAGGAGTTCTTCCATGCCTTCGCCGGTTGCCCCGGAGATATTGAACACCTTTTCGGCACCGGCGGCCAGCAGTTCGTCGGCAAAGGCCTTGCCCAGTTCGGCATCCGCCAGATCAAGCTTGTTCAGCGCGACCAGCTGCGGCTTGTCGGCCAGCCCTTCGCCATAGGCGTCGAGCTCGGCGTTCACCGTATTATAAGCCTCTGCCGGGTCCTGGCCCGCAATGTCGATCAGGTGGATCAGCACGCGGCAGCGTTCGATATGGCCCAGGAACCGGTCACCGATCCCGGCGCCTTCCGCCGCGCCCTCGATCAGGCCGGGAATGTCGGCCAGCACGAATTCGCGCCCCTTGTGGCGCACGACGCCCAGCTTGGGCACCAACGTGGTGAAGGCATAATCGCCCACCTTGGCCTTGGTATTGGTGACCTGGTTGATCAGCGTGCTCTTGCCCGCATTGGGCAGGCCCAGCAGGCCGACGTCGGCCAGCAGCTTCAGCCGCAGCCAGACCCACATTTCCTCACCCGGCATGCCGGGCTGGTGCTGACGCGGGGCGCGGTTGGTCGAGCTCTTGTAGCTCGCATTTCCGCGGCCGCCGATGCCGCCTTCGAGGAAGACGATTTCCTGGCCGACCTCGGTGAAATCGGCGAGCACTTCTTCCTTGTCTTCCGACAGGATCTGCGTGCCCACGGGCACGTCGATGATCAGATCGTCCGCGCCTGCGCCGGTGCGGTCCTTGCCCATGCCATGCGCGCCGCGCGGGGCCTTGAAGTGCTGGGCATAGCGAAAGTCGATCAGCGTGTTGAGACCCTGGACGGCGCGGAAGATGATGTCGCCGCCCTTGCCGCCATTGCCGCCGTCGGGACCGCCATATTCGATATACTTCTCGCGCCGGAAGCTGACCGCGCCCGGGCCGCCCCCGCCGGATTTGAGATAGATCTTGGCCTGATCGAGAAAATGCATGCCACGGCCCCTAATCGCTTTTGCCGCCCTTGGCGAGCGCCGTGGTGCGCGGGGCGGCCATCGGTGACTGATGCGGCGGCGTGACATTGACAAATTCCCGTTTTGTTCTACTCCTGTTCCTGAAAATTGAAGGGGCTGATTCGATGCAGGATTTCGCTTACGAGCCGGTTTACGATGGCGCCGGCTGCCAGCTGACGGTCACGATCCTGGCCGATCGCGACCCGGTGCGGGGCGAAATGCGCGCCGATGCCGAAGGGGCGGGCTTCCGCGTGCTGGAATGCTGCGGCCTCGATGAATTCGGCAGCGGGGCGATCGGGGCGCTGGGCGATCTGGTGCTGGTCGATTGCACAGGCATGGATGCGCAGGCCATGGCGCTGCTGTCGCGGCTGGATGTGCGCGCGGCCAAGTCCGGCGCGCAGCTGGTCGTCTCCACCATCATGGAATCGCTCGACGTGGTGTTCGGCTGTTTCACCATCTCGCCGGCGCAGATCCTGGTCGATCCAGGCCGCGCCGACCGGGTGATCGCGATCGGGCGCGTGCTGGCCAGCGTGCCGAACCTGCGCCTGCGCGAATTGTCGGAAACCGACCGGCTGATGCTGCTGCGCCTGACCGAACAGGTCGGCCGCGTGGCGCAGCGGGTGGAAGGGCTCTCGGCGCAGGTCTTCGCGGGCCGCACGGCGGACGGGGGCGCTTTCCGCTTCGAAGCGGCCAGGCAGACCTTCCGCGGCGAAGGCGATGAACCGGGCACCAGGGCGCGCGACACGGCGCCGCAGCTGCCGCCCGCCGAAGCGATCCGCAAGCTGATCCACCACCGGCAGATGCGCAGCAATTTCTTCGATGCGGAACTCTTCGCCGATCCGGCCTGGGACATCCTGCTCGACCTCGCGGCCGCGCGGGCCGAACGCCAGCAGGTCAGCGTCAGCTCGCTGTGTATCGCGGCGGGCGTTCCCGCCACCACTGCGCTGCGCTGGATCGGCCAGATGGTCGAAGCGGATCTGCTGCTGCGCATTCCCGATCCGCACGACCGCAGGCGCGCCCATATCGCGCTGGCGGACAAGACGGCCGACAGCATGGCGCGCTATTTCGCGGCGATCGGCCTTGTTGCCGCCGGCGAAGCTGTGGCCGCCTAGCCCTCGCGGCGCAGGATCACGGCGATTCCGTCACCCGGCGGATCGGCGGGCAGGGCGATGCGCTGGGCATCGGCCCGGGCGCGCACTAGGATTGCCTCCGCCATGGCGGGATCGTGCAGCACGGCATCCGCCTTGCCCAGCAGGCGCGCCTGCCGCAGCGTCAGATCGTCGGGATCATCGCTCCGCAGCACGAATTCGTGCAGCTGCGTCCCCCCGGTGGTCGCGGGACTGGCAAGCCATTCCTCCACGCCCGGAGTTTCGCGGCTCTCGAGCGGGTCGAGCGCGCCGCCTTCGGCCAGCGCATCGTCGAGCGCCCTGCGCCGCGCCGCGCCTTCGGGAAATTTGCGCCGAATAGCTTCGCGCGCCTCGGACAGCGCCTGCGCCAGCCCGCCGAGCGATTGGGGCAGGAGCCGCTCGAGCCGCAGCCGCAGATGCTTGGCCAGCCCCGCCGATGCGCCGCCAGTGCTCACGGCAACCAGCACGGGCTCCCGGTCGAGCACGCTGGGCAGAGTGAAGTCGCACAGATCGGGCTGGTCGGCGACATTGACCAGCAGCCCGGCGCGCTTGAGCCGCAGATGCGCGGCCGCCGCTGCCTTCGGATCGTCCAGCGCCACGAAGGCGAGGCGGGCATGATGCGCCTCGGTCTCGGCACAAGGGATGCCGCCCGCCCGCACGACCAGCCGCGCTTTCGCATCGGCCATTTCGCCTTCACCGACCACGACGACCCGCTGGCCCCCGATCCGGTGGAAGAGCGGCAGCGAATGCATCAGCCTTCGAGCCAGTCCGGCACGCGTTCGGCATCCATGATCGAATCCGCACCGATCCGTTCCGCCACCACGGCATGGCGATCGCCGTCCACCAGCACTTCGGCAACGAAGCCGCGCGAATTGTAACTCGACGCCATGGTCGCTCCGTAGGCCCCGGCCGTGCGGAACACCGCCAGATCGCCCGCGACGAGTTCGTCGCATTCGCGGTCCATGGCGAACGTATCGCCGGTCTCGCAAATGGGGCCGACGATATGGGCCACTGTCCGGGCGCCGCTGGGCTTCACCGCCTCGAAATCGTGCCAGGCGCCATACATGGCAGGCCGGGCCAGATCGTTCATGGCGGCATCGACCACCACGAAAGGCCGCTCGATCCCGCGCTTCACGCGGATGACCCGCGTCAGCAGCACGCCCGCATTTCCGGCAATGACCCGGCCCGGCTCGAACATCAGCCGCACGTCCCAGTCTTTCGTCACACGCGCGACCATGGCGCCATATTCGGCAGGCGCGGGCAGTTCTTCGCCTGCCTTGTACGGTACGCCGAGCCCGCCGCCCAGGTCGGCATGCGTCACCTTGCAGCCGGCGGCCCGCAGTTCAGCGATCAGCGCCCCGACCTTCCCGAAGGCGGTTTCCAGCGGTTCGAGATCGGCAAGCTGGCTGCCGATGTGAACGGCGATGCCGCGCATATCGAGGCCGTCTTCCTGCGAGAGGGCGGTGTAGATTTCTGCCGCCCGGTCGAGCGGGACGCCGAACTTGTTCTCGCGCTTGCCGGTGGAGATTTTCTCATGCGTGCGCGCATCGACATCGGGATTGACGCGCAGCGCGCAGGCGGCCTTCATGCCCAGCCTGCGGGCGATGGCTGCCAGCTCGTAGCCTTCTTCCTCGCTCTCGATATTGAACTGGCCGATCCCGGCTTCCAGCCCTTCCTGCAATTCGCCGTGGGTTTTCCCGACGCCGGAGAACACGATGTCTTCCGCCTTCATCCCGGCCGCGAGCGCGCGGCGCAGTTCCCCGCCCGATACCACATCGGCGCCATAGCCTTCATTGGCGAGCACGCGGAGCACGGACAGGTTTGGATTGGACTTCACCGCAAAGGCGATATGCGGGTATTTCAGCTCTGCCAGGGCATCGCGGAACACGCGTGCATGGCGCACCAGCGTGGCGCGCGAGTAAACGTAGACCGGCGTGCCGACATCATCGGCAATCGCGGATAGCGGGACATCTTCGGCATACAGGGCGCCGTCACGAAGCTCAAAATGGTCCATGCGGGCGCCTCTGCCCAATCCCGCGCGACCTGTCTAACAATGAGTACTTTGCGGGCTGCAATTCATTCGGGCGGCAGATCGAACGGATCGTCTTCGCGTTCTTCCGAACGGGTCCGCAATTCGACCGAACGGTCGGGCGCCGCCTGCGGATCGAGCGCGAGCAGGTCCTGCGAATCCGGTTGGACTTCCGCGCCATAGGGCGTGGGCGGCAGCGTGTCCTGCGCCAGCGGTTTCAGATCCGTCTTCTGACCGCATGCGGCACACAGGGCGGCAAGGCCGAGGATGGCAAGTTTACGCATGGATCAAAATTCCTCCAGCCGCCGGCGGGCTTCCTTCGCCTGCTCCCTTACACGCACCGGGGCGGTGCCGCCATAGGAAGCGCGGGCGGCCACCGAGGCATCGACCGACAGCGCATCGAAAACGCGTTCGTCGATCCGCTCGTCGATGGCTTTGAGGTCTTCGATGGTAAGGTCGTCGAGAGCGACGCCTTTCTCATCGGCCAGCTTCACCGCCGCGCCGGTGATGTGATGGGCCTCGCGGAAAGGAATGTCCGCCTGCCGCACCAGCCAGTCCGCAAGGTCGGTCGCCGTGGCATGGCCGGCCTCGGCCGCCTTGCGCATTCGTACCTTATCGAAGCCGCTGTCGGCAACCATGCCGGCCATCGCCGCCAGGCTGAGATCGAGCAGGCCCGCGGCTTCGAAGACGGGCGGTTTGTCGTCCTGCATGTCCTTCGAATAGGCGAGCGGCAGGCCCTTCATCGTGACCATCAGCGCGGTTGCGCAGCCGATCACGCGCCCGGCGTGCCCCCGCACCAGTTCGGCGGCGTCGGGATTGCGTTTCTGCGGCATGATCGAACTGCCGGTAGACAGCGTGTCGGGCAGTTTCACGAAACCGAAGGGCTGGCTGGCCCAGATGATGAATTCTTCCGCCAGGCGGCTGAGGTGCAGCGAACACTGGCTGGCCGCCATCAGGTAATCGAGCGCGAAATCGCGATCCGATACCGCGTCGAGGCTGTTGCGCGTGGGCCTGGCAAAGCCGAGCGCCTGCGCGGTCATGTCGCGGTCGAGATCGAAGCCGGTACCTGCCAGCGCGGCAGAGCCGAGCGGGCATTCGTCCATCCGCGCGAGCGCATCGCTAAAGCGCGACCGGTCACGCATCAGCATCTCGAAATAGGCGAGCAGGTGATGACCAAGGGTAACCGGCTGGGCGGTTTGCAGATGGGTGAAGCCCGGCATGATCGTTTCGGCATGGTCTTCGGCGCGCTGGGCGATCGCGCCCAGAACCGCGTCCACCCCGGCAATCGCGCGCTGCATGGCGCTGCGCACCCACATGCGGAAATCGGTCGCCACCTGATCGTTGCGGCTGCGCGCAGTATGCAGGCGGCCTGCCGCCGGGCCGACGATTTCGGTCAGGCGCGATTCCACCGTCATGTGGATGTCCTCGAGATCCCAGTCTTCGGGGACCCCGTCGGCCTCATATTCGGCGGCGACCTGCTGCAGCCCTTCGTCGATGGCTTTCGCGTCGGCTTCGCTGACGATGCCCTGCTTGGCCAGCATGGCGACATGGGCGCGGCTGCCGGCGATATCTTCCCGCCACAGCGCCTTGTCGAATGGGATTGAAGCGTTGATTTCGCGCATGATGGCGCTAGGCCCTTCAGCGAACCTTCCGCCCCACATGCTGTTGGAGCCCTGATTGTCCCGCTTGTCGCTCACGTTCGTCTGTATCCTTGGTTTGGCCGTTGCCGGCTGCGATAGGAGCGCGCCGGAGCAGGTGCAAGAAAGCGGTGCTTCAAATGCGGCAACCGGGGAAATCGACACCTCCAATGCAGGCACGCTGATGCCGGCCATGAATGTGCAGGACCCGGATGGCCGCGCGCTCAATCTGGGTGCGCTGCAGGGGAAGCCGGTGCTGCTCAACCTGTGGGCCACATGGTGCGCGCCCTGCGTCAAGGAAATGCCGCTGCTGGACGAACTGGCGGGCGATTATGGCGACCGGCTGAGAGTGGTGACGGTCAGCCAGGATATGGGCAAGGTCGAAAAGGTCACCGACTTCTTCCGGGAAGGGGGCTACGAGAATCTCGAACCCTGGATCGATCCCGAAGCCCAGCTGGGTTATGCCTTGGGCGACACGGTGCTGCCCACCACGGTGCTGTATGATGCAAGCGGCCAGGAAGTGTGGCGGGTTCGCGGCGATTTCGACTGGGCCGGCGCGGAAGCGCGGGCAGCAATCGATGAGGTCATCGAAGGCTAGAACTGTCCCTGGGTCTGTCGCTCGCCCTCGCTTCAAGGAGTCGGGCTGACGTGGTGCGCCGCGCGCATCATCTGGTGCACAGCTTTCATCGCGGTTCGCAAGATTTGCCGCTATAGGGTGCAGCCATGTTCGAAAATGCCGATGCGCTTCTGCTAGCTCGCATACAGTTTGCCTTCACGGTGAGCTTCCATTTCATCTTCCCGGCTTTTTCGATCGGGCTGGCGAGCTATCTCGCGGTGCTGGAAGCGCTGTGGCTGAGAACCGGCAAACAGCTGTACCAGGACCTGTTCAAATACTGGCTGAAGATCTTCGCGATCGCCTTCGCCATGGGTGTCGTCTCAGGCATTGTCATGAGCTACCAGTTCGGCACCAACTGGTCCGTGTTCTCCGACAAGACGGGGCCGATCCTGGGGCCGCTCATGGCTTATGAAGTGTTGACCGCCTTCTTCCTCGAAGCCGGTTTCCTGGGCGTCATGCTGTTCGGGATGAACCGGGTGGGCAAGGGGCTTCACTTCTTCGCCACCTTCATGGTGGCGCTGGGCACTTTCATTTCCGCATTCTGGATCCTGTCGGTCAACAGCTGGATGCAGACGCCGGTCGGCTGGTCGGTCAGCGACGCGGGACAGCTGCTGCCGGAGGCGAGCTGGTTCGACATCGTCTTCAATCCCAGCTTCCCGTTCCGGCTGGTGCACACGGTCATCGCGGCCTATCTCACCACTGCGCTGGTCGTCGGCGGGGTGGGCGCGTGGCACCTGCTCAAGGACCGCACCAACCAGCACGCGCGCAAGATGTTCTCGATGGCGATGTGGATGGCCGCGCTGGTCGCGCCGGTGCAGATTTTTGCAGGCGACATGCACGGGCTCAACACGCTCGAACACCAGCCCGCCAAGGTCATGGCGATGGAGGGGCATTATGAAAGCCACCCGGACGGTGCGCCGCTCTATCTGTTCGGCATTCCGAACGACAAGGAGCAGCGGTTGGATTACGCCGTCGGCATCCCCAAGCTTTCCAGCCTGATACTGAAGCATGAGCTGGATGCCCCGCTGGCAGGGTTGGACACGATTGCTGATGAAGACCAGCCACCCGTCTTTCCCGTATTCTGGGCATTTCGCGTGATGGTCGGCATCGGGTTCCTGATGCTGGGCCTCGGCGCGTGGAGCCTGTTCGCGCGCTTTAGGAAGAAGCTTTACGACTGGAGCTGGCTGCACCGCGCGGCCGTGGTGATGGGACCATCTGGTTTCGTCGCGGTGATCGCCGGTTGGATTACAACGGAGGTCGGGCGCCAGCCCTGGACGGTCTACGGCGTCTTGCGGACCGCCGATAGCGCCAGCCCGCTCGACGCGCCGGCCGTGGCGACCTCGCTCATCGCGTTCGTCATCGTCTACTTCGCCGTGTTCGGCGTGGGGACCTGGTACATCCTGCGCCTGATGAGCCACCCGCCGCATCTCGGTGAAAAGGGCGTCAAGCGCACCGAAAAGGGGCCTGTGCGGACCGCCGGTATCACGCCGGGGCCGACGCAGAACCCGGGCTCGGACCCCGATGTGCTGCCCGAAAGCCGCGAGGAGGCGACCGATGGGAATTGATTTCGACCTGACGGTGATCTGGGCTTTCATCATCGCCTTCGCCGTGTTCGCCTATGTCGTCATGGACGGCTTCGATCTCGGCATCGGCATCCTGTTCCCGACCTTCAAGCCGGGGCAGGAACGCGATCAGGCGATGAACTCGATCGCACCGGTGTGGGACGGGAACGAGACTTGGCTGGTGCTTGGCGGCGGGGGGCTGTTTGCGGCTTTCCCGCTGGCCTATGCGGTCATTCTCCCGGCAACCTATCCTTTGATCATCGCCATGCTGCTGGGGCTGGTCTTTCGCGGCGTGGCCTTCGAATTTCGCTGGCGCGACAAAGCGCATGAGAAGTTCTGGGACATCAGCTTTACGGCAGGCAGCTTCATCGCCGCGATGGCGCAGGGCATGATCCTCGGCGCGATGCTGCAGGGCATCGACGTCGAAGGCCGTGCCTATGCGGGAAGCTGGTGGGACTGGCTCACGCCCTACACCCTGCTGACGGGTATCGGCACGGTGGCCGGCTATGCACTGCTCGGCGCGACCTGGCTGATCTGGAAACTGGAAGGGGCAACGCAGGCGCATGCCCGCACGCTGGCCAAGAAAGCCTTTCTCGCCACGCTTGCCTTGATGGGGGCGGTGAGCGCTTACAATCTCGTGCTCAATCCCGAATATGCCGACCGCTGGCTGACCGCGCCGGAGATTTACATTACCGGCTGGGTACCGATCGTGACCGGGATTCTGGCGCTGTCCCTGCTCGGCGCGTTGAGGAAAGAACGCAACAGCAAGCCTTTCTGGCTCTCGATCGCGCTCTTCTTCCTTGGCATGGCGGGACTGGGGCTGACCATCTGGCCCAATGTCATACCGCCCGACGTCACGATCTGGGAGGCTGCCGCACCTGAAAAGAGTCAGATCTTCATGCTGATCGGAGTGGCCATCACCATGCCGCTGATCCTCGCCTATACCGGCTGGGCCTATTGGGTTTTTCGCGGCAAGGTCGGCACGGAAGGATATCACTGATGCCGTTCGATCCGCTTTCCGGATCGGACGAGGCGGAGCGAAAGCCGCTCTGGCAGCGCATCGGCTGGATGGTGCTGATCTGGATCGTCAGCGTGGCCGTGCTCGGCGCGCTCGCCTACGGGCTGAGACTGTGGCTGAAGTGACGGCCCGAAGCCTGGAACTGGTGGGCGATGACGGGCTCGAACCGCCGACCCTCTCGGTGTAAACGAGATGCTCTACCAACTGAGCTAATCGCCCCGACCAGCATCGGGTGAAGCGCCACATAGCGTGCGTGACGCATAAATCAATTCCCGCTAGTGCGCTTTGTGATGACAAGCACGAATTCGACCAGGCTCACAGTCCTCGCCACTGGCGGCACAATCGCGGGAATCGCCGGTTCTGCGATAGCGAAAGACTATCGTGCAGGCGAAATCGGGATCGATGATTATCTCGAAAAAGTGGGCGGATTGGGCCTGGGTGCGCAGCTTTCAGGCCGCCAGATCGCCAATATCGATTCGGCCGATATGGGGCCGGGCGTGTGGAATCCCCTGCATGCGGCAATTGCGGAGGCGATGGCCGATGATGGCTGCCGCGGGATCATCGTGACCCATGGCACCGACACGCTGGAGGAAACGGCGTTTCTGCTCGACCTGACCTTGCCCGCCGACAAGCCGGTGGTCGTGGTGGGCGCCATGCGGCCTGCCGATGCGGTGGGATACGATGGCCTGAGAAATTTCGCCAATGCGGTGCGTGTGGCGAGCGACCCGGACGCAGCCGGGCGGGGAGTGCTTGTGGTCATGGGTGACCGGGTCTTTGCCGCGCGCGATGTGCGCAAGGTGCGGACGCGCGGAACCGAAGCATTTCGCGGCTTCCCGCGCGAATCCATCGGGCTGGTCACGCCTGCCAGCCTAGAATGGTTCGGCGCGCCCTGGCGTCAGGGCAGGGCTGCTGCTTTCGGATGGACCACCGAACTGCCCGAAGTCGTGATCGTCTACGCCCATGCCGGCCTCGATGCAGAAAGCGTGAGACGTCAGATCGGCGATGCGACGCGCGGCATTGTTGTCGCCGGCCTTGGGGAAGGCAATATGCCCGAAGCGGTTCGCACCGCTCTGGTCGAACAGGCACGTAATGGCGTTGCCGTGGTTCGCGCGAGCCGCACCGATGAGGGTCTCGTCGACCGGGAGCCGGAAGATCGCGACAACGGCTTCATCGCGGCCCGCGCTCTCAATCCCCAGAAAGCGCGGGTGCTTTTGCAATTGCTTCTGGCGGACGGGATCAGCGACCCCGCGGCCATCCAGCAGAAATTCGACCGCCGCTGACTCAGCCGTGCGGCGTGACGAGATATTTCTGGCCGGTCTTCATTTCCCGATATTCCAGGATCGCATCCTTTGTCAGCATGGCTTCAAGGTCGACCTTTGCCTTGTAGCTGCTGACAAAGGTAGTGGTGAGATTGTCGAGCACGCGCTTGCGCATCCGGCCCATCGTTTCCTGTCCCGCCTGCTGAAGGAACGGGAACAGAAGCCAGCCCGACAAGGTCCAGCCGAAGCCGTAGGATGGCGTTAGCGTGGTCGGGCTGACGTCGAGACGGCCGTATATGAACATCCGCTTCGCCTGGTTCGATCCATAGCGCGAATATTCGGTCATGTTCGCCACAGCCACCTGCTCCATGGCCTTGAAGCAGCTGTCTACCATCTTGCCGCCCCCGATCGGATCGAAGCCGAAAAACGCGCCCGTATCTTCGATCGCGCTACGAAGCTGGCCCATGAAATCGTCGCCGGATGAATTGACGACATGCGTCGCGCCCTGCGACTTCAGCAGTTCCGCCTGATCGTCCTTGCGCACGATGTTGACGAGGCCAAGTCCGTCTTCGAGGCAGATGCGGTTCAGCATCTGGCCGAGGTTCGATGCTCCGACCGTGTGCAGGATAGCGTCCTGTCCTTCCATCTTCGCGTTCTCAGCGAAGCCAAGAGCAGTCATCGGATTGACGAAGCTCGATGCGCCGGCTTCGGCGCTATGATCGCCCAGCGGCAGGCACATATTGGCATCGGCAATCGCGTACTGGCTGAAGGCATTGCCGGGCACACAGGCCACGCGTTGTCCCATCAGGGCTTTTGCGGCGTCGCTGTCACCGGTCGCAACCACCGTGCCGGCGCCTTCGTTACCTGCCGGCAGTTTCTTGCCATGGCGCGCCTTGCTCCCCGAATTGAACGGTTCGGGCATCTTGGCGACGACCTTGCCGGGCGAATATTCGGCATTCTCGAAATCGGCAGCGCCCGTCAGGATCGCCAGATCGGAAGGGTTGATCGGTGCGGCTTCCATCTTGACCAGAACCTGATTGCCTTTCGGTTCGGGAAAAGTGACGTCTTCGATCTGGAGAGTGAGTGTGCCGTCGCTTTCAAGCGTGGTGAAAAGCTGTTTACCGGTGGTCATCCTGTTCCCTTTCGGTGCGTTATTGAAACCTGTTTGACCGTCTCGCTACGCGCCGAAATGGAAATTGGCTAGGGTGCCGTTCAGTCACGCATCGTCCGGATAGGTCGCCTCGACGAAGTAGAGCCCGTGCGGCGGAGCATTGAGACCCAGCGCCTGCCTGTCGCGGGCCTCCAGCGCCTCCGCCGTCTGTTCTTCCCGCCAGCGTCCCATACCGACCAGCGCGAGGCAGCCGACCATCGAGCGCACCTGATGGTGGAGGAAACTGCGCGCTGCGGCGTGCACGCGCACTTCGTCGCCGACCCTTTCCACATCGAGCCGGTCCAGGGTCTTGAGCGGACTCCGGGCCTGGCACTGGACCGAGCGGAAAGTGGTGAAATCGTGCAGACCCACCAGCGCTTTCGCAGCGCGGTTCATCGCCTCATGATCGAGGTCCTGGGGGACCTGCCACAGACGGTTGCGTTCCAGGGTCAGCGGCGCGCGGCGGTTGGCGATACGGTAGACGTAACTGCGCCCGGTGCAGCTGAAACGTGCGTGCCAATCGTCATCGACCACCGCGCAATGGGTGACGGCGATTGGGTCAGGCCGTACTTGCGCGTTGAGCGCTTCCATCAGGCGAAACGGCGCTATCTCTTTTTCGATATCGAAATGACTTCGCATGGCCAGCGCGTGGACCCCGGTGTCCGTGCGGCCGGCACTATGAAGGCGCACGTCTTCTCCGGTGACGCGAAACGCGGCCTCCTCCAGCGATTGCTGCACGCTCGGCCCGTTGTCCTGCCGCTGGAGCCCGAAGAAGGGCGTGCCGTCGAACTCTATGGTCAGCGCGAAGCGGGTCACGCGAAACGTGTGCCTTCACCCACGGAGTTACCGTGCAGGAATTCGGGGCGTTCCATTGCAGGTTTGCCGGCGCGTTGGAGACGCAGCGGGCGAATGGCGCCTTCGCCGCAGGCAATCGTCAGGTCGTCATCCAGTACCGTCCCCGGACCGCCCGAACCGTCTACGGGCTCGGCGCGGAGGAATTTCACTCTTGCGCCATCGAGTTCGGCCCATGCGCCCGGGAAGGGCGAAAGGCCATGGATATGACGCACGACATCTTCGGCGGATCGCGACCAGTCTATGCGCGCTTCGGCCTTGTCTATTTTCCTGGCGTAGCTTGCGGCATCATGATCCTGTTCGACCGTGTGCAGCGCATCGATATCGATGAGAGTGCCGACCATCAGCTGCGCACCCAGCTCGGCCAGTTCCTCGGTCAGTTCTCCGGTGGTCTTGTTTTCGACCGGGGTGCGAACCGTGGCAAGCATGGGACCGGTGTCGAGTCCGGCTTCCATTTGCATGATGGTGACGCCGGTAACCTCATCCCCTGCCATGATGGAGCGGTGAATGGGTGCCGCGCCGCGCCAGTCGGGAAGGAGAGAGGCATGGACATTGAGACAGCCTCGTTTTGGAGCATCGAGGATCGCCGGGGGTAGGATCAGTCCATAGGCTGCCACCACCGCGATATCGGCGTCGAGTGCAGCGAATTTCTCCTGTTCTTGCTCGGATTTAAGCGATGTTGGATGGCGCACCTCTATCCCAAGCCGCTCGGCCAGCTGGTGAACCGGGGTCTCGGTCAATTCCTTGCCTCGGCGCCCACCGGGGCGGGGCGGCTGGGTATAGACGCACACGATTTCATGCGCGGCGTGAACCAGCGCCTGCAGCGTCGGCACGGCGAATTCCGGCGATCCCATGAAGATTATGCGCATGAAGCCCCTGTCTGGTCTTTCTCTGTTCCGCCAAGGCCCCTATCTGTGCCGGTATGGCATCGCAAGAGATCGAGACGCTGGCCGCCGCGCTGGCCCGTCTGCCCGGCCTTGGCCCGCGCAGTGCGCGGCGTGCCGTCCTGTGGCTGGTCAAGCGCCGCGAGAGCGCGCTTCCGGCATTGCTTGAGGCGCTGGCCACTGTAGGCGAGGCACTGGTCGAATGCGATATTTGCGGCAATGTCGATACGACCAATCCCTGCGGGATCTGCGCTGACCCGCGCAGGGACGGGAAGGGCCTGTGCGTAGTGGAAGATGTCGCGGACCTGTGGGCTCTGGATCGTGCGAAGCTCTTCACGGGGAAATATCATGTGCTTGGCGGCAAGCTTTCCGCGCTCGACGGTATACGCCCTGAAGATCTGAACATTGCCAGCCTGTTGTCACGCGTCGAGCAGGGCGGGGTAGACGAAGTGGTGCTGGCGATGAACGCCACGCTGGAGGGGCAAACCACTGCGCATTATCTGGCAGAACGTCTGGAGGACTATCCTGTCCGGATTACCCAGCTTGCCCATGGGCTGCCGGTAGGGGGCGAACTGGACTATCTCGACGAGGGAACTCTTGCGCAGGCCCTGAGGGCTCGTCGGCCGCTGGGCTAGGCGATAACTCTGAGCGGTCCAAGTGGATTGAAAATGGCGTGCGGCGCGCTTATTTACACTCCATGGCTATCCGTGAAATCCTTGAAGTGCCGGACCCCCGGCTGAAAGTCGTGTCCGAACCGGTTACCGAGTTCGACGACGACCTGCGTACGCTCGTCTCCGACATGTTCGAAACCATGTATGATGCGCCGGGAATCGGACTGGCGGCGATCCAGGTCGGCGTGCCCAAGCGCGTGCTGGTGATTGACCTGCAGCCGGAAGATGAAGAGGCGGAAGGGGAAGTCTGCAACCACGGTGGCCACGAACACGTCCACTACCCGACGAAAAAGGAACCACGGGTTTTCATCAATCCGGAAATTCTGGATCCGGCGGAAGAGCTTGCCACCTATCAGGAAGGCTGTCTCTCGGTTCCCGATATCTTCGCCGATGTCGACCGGCCGGCAACCTGTCGCGTGCGCTATCAGGATCTCGAGGGTGAGACCCACGAAGAAGATCTGGACGGGCTGATGGCTACGTGTATCCAGCATGAGATGGATCATCTGGAAGGCGTGCTCTTTATCGACCATCTTTCGCGTCTCAAGCGTAACATGGCCTTGAAAAAGCTGAGAAAGCTGCGGGAGGCGGCTTAGGACCCTTACGAGATTCTTGTAATCCGAAACCGGCGGGTCGCTCAGCGGCTCGCCTTTTTCTTTTGCGAGATCGAGGTGGCGATGGGCTCACTGCGGCCGGGGATGATCATCCATAGTGGATAGATGCGGCCAGCGCACTGGCGTTCCTTTTGTGTTCCGCATACTCTGAGCTCATGGAATTGGGCATTATCGCAATCGTCGCGCTTGTAGCCGGGCTGGTTTTCGGATGGTTTCTGGGGTCACGCCCGGTAGCGGAATGGAAAACGCGGCATGCCGAGCGCGATTCCGAAGCGCGTGCCATCGAGGACAAGCTTAAGGAAATGACACGCGATCTGGCAATCATGTCGGAGCGCGCTGCGCGGGTGGATGACTTGGCCCGAGACCTGAAAACCGCGCAAGCGGATCGCGAATTGGCGGCAAATCGGCTGGCTTCTCTGGAAAGCTCTTCCGAAGCACGCGAGCGCGCACTCGAGGAGCGTTATTCCGAGCGCGAGGCGCAATTTGCGCGCGAACTCAAGCGATTGCAGGACGCCGAAGAGAAACTGCAGGCCAAGTTCGGTGAAATCGGCGAAAAAATGCTTGCCGGCGCACAGTCGAAATTTCTCGAAGGCGCGCAGAACCATCTGGCTACTCTCAACAAGGAAAGCCTGGCCGAGCTGGAAAAGCGGGTCGGGCCCGTCGGCGAGACGCTGGAGCTCTATCGCAAGCGGGTGGAGGAACTGGAGAAGAATCGCGTTTCCGACTTCGAGCGCCTGCAGGGCGTCATCGGCCAGGTTCGCGAAGGCCAGCAACGTGTCATTGATGGTGCGAACCGCATCACCACGACTCTGCAGGGTGCGACCAAGGCGCGCGGCGACTGGGGTGAACTGCAGCTTGAGAACCTGCTCGAAAGCTGCGGTCTTTACGACAAGGCAGATTTCAATTTCCAAACCAGCGTTCGCGATGAGAACGGCAATTTGCTGCGTCCTGATGCCGTGATCAATATCCCCGGTAACCGCCGTCTGGTGGTGGATGTGAAGAACGTCTTCAACACTTATCGGGCTGCTAATGAGGCGGATAGCGATGAAGAACGCCAAGCTCTGCTCAAGACGCATGCTCGAGAGCTGCGGACCCATATCGATGAATTGTCGGGGAAGCGCTATCAGGACCATGTCGATGGCTCTGCCGACTTCGTGGTGATGTTTGTCCCGGGCGAGCATGTGCTTTACGCAGCTCTAACGCAGGACAGCGGCCTGCTGGATTATGCTCTGAAACGGCAGATCGTATTGTCCAGCCCTCTCAATTTCATGTCCATCGCTTTGACCGTCTCCACCGTCTGGCGCCAGGCCGGAGTGCAGGCAGATGCGAAGGAAATTGCTCAGCTTGGCAAAGAGTTATACGATCGGCTCGGCGTCGTCGCGGGCCATATGGGGGCGATGCGCAAAAGCTTGCTTTCCACCAACCAGCACTTCGACAAGCTGGTGGGAAGTTTTGATAGCAACTTGCGGCGTACCGGAGAGAGGTTCGAGGAATTGAACGTCGACACCAGCGCCCAAGATCTCACTGAAGCATTGCCGATCGGCCACACCCCGCGCGCACTCGCCAATTTTTCGGATGCCGCCGAACGTTCCGAGGGCGAAAACTGACCGGAAGATCCGGAACTGGGCTTTTGGTATGTTAGGGCGTCCTAAACTAATAGGGCCTAGAAACTTGCTCCAATATAATTCAGGTAAGTCTGCGGTCGCAACCGGAGGGGGCGTTGCCCGGCTGAATTTATGGAATTGCGCAGAGAACCACGTTATTCGATCTCGACTTCGGGACGATACCGGCGTGGCACCGGGATAAGGTTCGACATTTCGATCAAGGATCTTTCCGAATACGGCTGTCAGTTTTACGATGTCGTCGGGCGGTTGGAAGCGGGTGACGAGATCACTCTACGCATTGGAACGATAGGCCCTTTGCATGCGAAAGTGCGCTGGATCGAACGGCGCTGTGCGGGAGTCGAATTCGACCAGCCGCTTTATCCCGCCGTTCTCGATCATATCATCGCGCAAGGCGGAAAAGACGAGTTTCGGACACTAAGTTGATGCGAAGGGAGTGCGAGCAGCACAGCCAGACGTTGCCTCGTCGCTACGAAAGTCGCAGTGTTGGAAATAAGCTATCAAAACTCATCCAGAAGATGGGGCTCGCACTCAAGTTCATCGGATCAGCACTCGTCGCGATAAATTCGGAGAGAAAAGAGCTAGTCGCCCGTATCAAGGGCAGCCAATACCTCATAGCCAAGCACAGCCGCGGCGACCGAAGCGTTTAGGCTGTCGGCCCGGCCTCTCATCGGGATCGTCACGCGCAGGTCACAAGCCAATTCGTAGTCTTCGGGCAGACCGCGGCTTTCATTACCGACCATCACGAAGCAAGGCGCAGAGTAAGGCGCGCCGCGATAGGGATGGGCTTCGCGGAGGCTTGCCGCGACCAATTGACCGGGGCCTTGGCGGAGCCATTCTTCGAATTCCTGCCAATTCGTCTGCGCGATCGCCTGAGTGAAGACTGCACCCATGCTCGCCCGCACCGCTTCAACACTAAATGGGTCGGCGCAATCGTCGATCAGAATGAGGCCGCCTGCACCGATCGCATCGCCGGTGCGAAGCATGGTGCCGAGATTGCCTGGATCGCGCAGTGCCTGCGCGACCAGCCAAATTTTCGAAGTGTCTCGCTTCAGCGCCTCAAGACTGGTGTCGAATTCCGTAAATACGCCGGCGACCGCTTGAGGATTTTCCTTACCCGTAATCTTGGACAGGATGTCCGGCGTGGTTTCGATCACTTCTCCGCCGCTCGCATCAACCGCATTTTCCAGCGCCGTGAGTAGGGGGTGAGTCTCGCGCCGATCGGCCAAGACCAAAGTTTCGGGGATTTGGCCGCATTCCCTCGCGTCAGTGAGCAGGCGCAGACCCTCGGCCAGAAACTTTTTTTCGCGTTTGCGATGCTTCTTATCGCGCAAAGAGCGCAATGCCTTGACTGTTGGATTTGAATAGCCGGTAATAACCCGCCGTTGTGACGACATTGTCAGGGTTCCCCGAAGCCGTCCTCGACCAATCCAGCAAGATTGGCCAGTACCGCCTCGGCATCATGCCCCTCGACGATAATTTCGATCGTATCGCCTTTGGCTGCGCCGAGCATCATTAGGCCCAAAATGGAGCCGCCTGCTGCCTCATTGTCCCCTTTGCTCACGCGGACTCGGCAGTTTTCAGGGACCTCTGAGACCGCCCCGACGAACTTCGCGCTTGCCCGTGCGTGCAACCCTCGTTGGTTGACGACCTCAACCCTTTTCCTGACTTCGCTCAACTTGCTTTCCGCGCACTGTCGAGATCTTGGCCTAAAAACTCGCTTGCCACAGTGATGTAATTGCGGCCTGCGGTTTGCGCGGCGTTCACCGCGTCGACCACATTCATGCTCTTGCGGGCGCCGGCAAGGCGAATAAGCATCGGAAGATTGATGCCTGCGATGACCTCGATCCGACCAGTATCGAGCAGTGAGATGGCGAGATTCGATGGTGTGCCACCGAACAGATCCGTCAAGATAATCGCGCCCTCTCCGGTATCGACACGGGCGATAGCGTCGGCGATGTCTTTGCGTCGCTGCTCCATGTCGTCATTGGGCCCGATGCAAATGGTGGCCACGCCTTCCTGCTTGCCGACGACATGCTCCATCGCGTCGATGAAGTGTTCGGCCAGTTTGCCGTGGGTAACGAGGATCATGCCGATCATGCGGGTGTCGATATCCGTTTCGCGTGTCGCAAGTGGGGGCCTTGGGTTTGCACCATTGTTTAGGTTAGCGGCGCTCGAGCGGATCGGCGGGCCGACTTTCCAGATTGCGGTGAATAACCGTGGGCGAAAATCCGGCCTCGCGCAAGACCTGTGCCGCTGCTTCCGCACTGAAGACTGACCTGTGTCTCCCTCCGGTACAGCCGAAACCGATGTTGAGGTAGCTTCGATCCTGCGCTGCATAGCGAGGAAGCAATTCGAGTAGCGTATTGCAAATGCTATTGAATGCGGGGTCGAACGCGGGATCCTGGCGGATATGGTCGGCTACCTGCTCGTCGAGACCGGTCAGGTCGCGCAATCCGCTAATCCAGTGTGGATTAGCGAGAAAGCGCATATCGAACAGCAAATCTGCCAAGGGCGGCATGCCACGGGAGAATCCGAAGCTCGTTACCGTGACAGTCATTTCCTGCGCATCTTTCTTGCCGAATCGTTCGCGGATGACTTGCTGGAGCTGATTGGTGGAATATGCGCTGGTATCGACAAGCGTTTCGGCCCACTTGCGTAGCGGTTCGAGAAGGCTGCGTTCATCACTGATCCCCTCCGCCACCTGCCGCTCGCGAGCCATTGGATGTGGCCTTCGGGTTTCGTTGTAGCGGCGCTGCAACTCGCTGTCCGAACAGTCGATGAAAAGCGCCGTGAGACTTACTCCATCGCGCGAAGCCAGCGCCTCGCATTCGCGGATGATATCGGCCGGAGCAAATCCTCGTGTGCGCGAATCAAGACCGATCGCGATGGGGGTCGGAGATTCGCCGTATGTCTCGAGGAGATTAGCCAGCAGACGAAGCGGGAAGTTGTCGAGCGTTTCCCACCCGAGATCCTCAAGGACCTGAAGGACAGTCGATTTGCCCGCACCTGACATACCGGTGACCAGCAAAATTGTCTGGCTATCTCCGGTCATTGCTGCTCGACCGCGGCGACTGCCTTCGGGGCGTTCGGGAGCGGGAGGCCATGCTTCACAAGGGCGAATTCGGCGCGCAGCGCTTGCGTCGCATCACCAGGGCGAAAAAGCAGGACAGGTATTGGTGAGCCCCCAAGTGTCGTGGTTGCGAGTTCCATCGGATAACGCGGCGCCAGGGTGGTCAGTTGCAGCACGAGGGAAACAGGAGCATCGCAAGGGTCAAATTCGATCAAGCCGACATTTCGAACCTCGAGCAAACCGCGGGTGGTCTTTGGCGGACAGGCGAGCGGAAAACCCTGTTCATCATCGATTATCAGACCATCATCGCCGATCAAGGTGGCTCCGCGATCGATGAGGGCCAAGGCAAGCGAGGATTTGCCAGCTCCGGGTTCGCCCGCGATAAGGAGGCCCCGTCCGTCGATGGCCACAGCGGTGACATTGGGAAGTTTGGTTTTCATTTGTCCAACGCAGGCAGGCTGAGAACGAAACATGCGCCGCGTTCTCCATCGGCGCGGTCTTCAACATGCAAGGTGCCTTCATGTGCTTCCGCGATGGTGCGTCCAATCGCGAGTCCGAGCCCGGAATGATTGCCGAAATCTTCGCCTTCGGGGCGATCAGAGTGGAACCGTTCGAACACTTTTTCTCGCTTCTCCTGGGGGATGCCTGGGCCTTCGTCGCACACGGTAAGCACGACGCGCCCTTCGCGCCGGACAAGGCGCGCGTCAATAGAGCCTCCGATAGGGGAGAAAGAGACGGCGTTATCGAGCAAATTTTCCATTATGCGTTCCAGCCTTAAGCCGACGCCGTTAACGACCAGCTTACTTTCGGCGGCGGTCACGGTGACATTGCGCCCCTCGTTCTCGCCGCGCTCTTCACGGCTGGCGGCAACATTGCGCAGCAACTCCGCCATGTCCACCCGTTCGAATTCGGTACGAGACATTTCTGCATCGATCCGACTGGCGTCCGAAATTTCGGTGACCAGACGATCGATCCGCCGCACATCATGGACTGCGATATCGAGCAATTGGCTCCGCAGATCGGGATCTTCCACCTTGCCCAGAGATTCCGTTGCGCTGCGAAGGCTGGCGAGCGGATTCTTAATCTCATGAGCTACGTCGGCGGCGAAACTTTCCACCGCATCGATGCGGTGCCGCAAGGCGGCGGTCATGTCGGAGACGGCGCGCGCCAGCATGCCGATCTCGTCACGCCGATCGGGTAGGCGGGGAACTTCCACTTGCCGATCACGGCCTTGGCGCACGCGCACAGCCGCCTGAACAAGTTCACGCAGTGGCCTTACGATTGTCTGCGCCAGGAAAAAGCTGAGCAGGGTGGAGACGAGGAGGAATAGCAGGACGATCATCGCCACTGTCGTGCGTGCTTCCCGCACACTCTGGGTGATGTCGACCGGGTTGCGCGTGATGAGCAGCGTGTCCCCATCAAGGCCGACAGGGGCTGCGGCGTTGATGACATGCGTACCGTCGGGCGCGTCGCGAAGGACGATCTGCGTGAGGCTTTCCTCCCGCGCGCGAACGAGCTCCGGCCACGCATCTACACTGTCGGATACCGGTTCACGATAGTCGGGCAGGGAAGGTGCCCCGACGACCCGATCGAACCAGCGGTCCGTCCGCAGGGCGAAATCGGTCTGATCGACGTCTGCCGGATCCGGCAGTTCGAAGCTCGGCGGGGCAAGCTGAAAACTGTCGGATTCCAGCTCGCCTTCGGCATCGTAGACCCTGATGCGAAGCCGCTGTTCCTTGCCAATCTGGATGAGGAGGGCTTCCTGACGCTTGGGCGTGGCGCCGGCGAGCGCCTCTGCCGTAATCTGCGCCTCGACTAGAGCCAATTTGAATCGTTCGTCGAGCAGCTGCGTCCGATAGCTGTCGAGATAAAGGACGCCGCCGCCCAGCAGAACCAGTGGCAATACATTTACGAACAGAATGCGGCTTGTCAGGGTAAGACGCCGCGACCACCGCAGCTTGTCCAGCCTCGGATCGCCCCGAAGGACGCTCTTTCTCTCAGCCATCGCTGAAGCTGTAGCCAGCACCGTACAGCGTTTCGATGGCAGAGAATTCATTATCCACGCTGCGGAATTTGCGCCGCATACGTTTGATATGACTGTCCACCGTCCGGTCGTCGACAAAGACATCATCCGGATAGGCCGCGTCCATCAACTGATTCCGGCTTTTGATTACCCCGGGGTGCGAGGCGAGAGCCTCGAGAAGCAGGAATTCCGTTACTGTAAGCGACACGGGTTTCTCGTCCCACGTCACGTGATGGCGGGCAGGGTCCATCCGCAGCCGGCCGCGCTCGATGATCTCGGCTGGTTTTTCGCCTGGCTCGATCGGAATCGGACGCCGCGCGTCGGAGCGCCTGAGGATCGCCCGGATTCGAGCGAGCAGCAGCCGCAGGCTGAACGGCTTGGCGATATAATCGTCCGCGCCCATCTGGAGGCCAGCCTCCTCGTCCTGCTCGTCATCCTTGCTGGTGAGGAAAATCACCGGAAGCGGGGATTGCTCACGCAGACGACGGAGCAGTTCCATGCCGTCCATCTTGGGCATCTTGATATCGAAGATGGCAAGGTCGGGCGGATTGCCCAGCAGAGCGGACAGCGCCGCCTCGCCATCCGAGTACACGCGTGTCGCAAAGCCTTCTGCCTGCAGCGCGATCGAAACCGTCGTGAGAATGTTGCGATCGTCGTCGACCAGGGCGATGACCGTGCGATCGTCTTCCTGCGGCGACGTGCCGTGGCTGGCTTCAGTTTGCATAGTAGGAGCGGTTACCGCAGTTCGACAGGCAAGACAACGTGCCCTGGCGGACTGAGAGATTAAACTGCTTGGGTTGATTTGACGTGAAGGCGCACTGCGAGTAATGGCAGCGGCAAGGGCGGCGCATTCGTATGCGCCGACGATTCCCGTTACGTGACCGCCTCTTTTGCGCCGGAGATTTCAGTGACCACCGAGCTTTCCCACTCGCTTGCCGCGCAGGGCATCGAGACCGCTGCAACCATTCACGCCAACCTGACAGCGGAGGAACTGACTTCCGTCGCTTTGGAGCGGGGAGAGGGCCGGCGCGCAAAGCATGGTCCGCTGGTCGTCGAAACTGGCAAGCACACGGGCCGCAGCGCGAAGGATAAGTTCATCGTCCGCAACGCGGAAACGGAAGACACCGTCTGGTGGGACAACAACGCTTCGATGACGCCGGAGCATTTTGCTGCGTTGAAGCAGGATTTCATGGCTGCCCTGGCCGACAAGTCCGACCTGTTCGTGGCCGATTTATTTGGAGGCTCGCAGCCCGAATACCGGGTCAATGTACGGGTCATCAACGAGCTTGCCTGGCATAACCAATTCATCCGCACGTTGCTGGTGCGTCCGACCGTGGAAGAACTCAAAGGGTTCACGCCTGAATACACCATCATCGATCTTCCTGGCTTCAAGGCCGATCCCGAACGGCATGGCACGCGCAGCGAGACGGTGATCGCGGTTAATCTCGAAGAAAAGCTGATCCTCATCGGCGGCACCAAGTATGCCGGCGAAATGAAGAAGAGTGTTTTCGGCGTTCTCAACTATCTGCTGCCGCCAAAGGGCGTCATGCCAATGCATTGCTCGGCCAATATCGGACCGGATGGCAAGAGCGCTGTGTTTTTCGGACTTTCCGGCACGGGGAAGACTACTCTTTCGGCCGATGCCAGCCGCACGCTGATCGGTGATGATGAGCATGGTTGGTCGGACACGGCGGTCTTCAACTTCGAAGGCGGCTGCTATGCCAAGATGATCCGCCTCGACCCGGAGAGCGAACCGGAAATATATGCCACTACCCGCTTGGAGGGTACGGTCCTCGAAAACGTGGTAATGGATGAGAATGGCGAGGTCGATCTCGACGACAACAGCCTCGCGGAAAACACCCGCGGTGCTTATCCGCTGTCCTCCATCCCCAATACCAGCGATGATAATCTTGGCCCGCCGCCATCGAATGTCATCATGCTGACCGCCGACGCATTCGGCGTGCTGCCTCCGATTGCGCGTCTCACGCCCGATCAGGCGATGTATCACTTCCTATCGGGCTACACCGCCAAGGTCGCGGGAACGGAAATCGGCGTGACCGAGCCGACTGCCACTTTCAGCACCTGTTTCGGCGCACCGTTCATGCCCCGCCATCCGAGCGTCTACGGCAACCTTCTCAAGAAACGCATTGCCGAGGGCGGCGCACAATGCTGGCTGGTCAACACCGGCTGGACCGGAGGCAAGTACGGCACAGGTAGCCGCATGCCCATCAAGGCGACGCGCGCATTGCTCAACGCTGCACTGGACGGGTCGTTGAACGACGCCGAATTCCGCAAGGATCCGAATTTCGGGTTCGAAGTGCCCGTGAGCGTGCCTGGTGTCGATAGCGAAATCCTTGACCCGCGCTCGACTTGGGACGACAAGGAAGAATACGATCGCACTGCCACCAAGCTGGTGCACCTTTTCGTAGACAATTTTGAACCCTTTGCCGCCCATGTCGATCAGGGCGTGCGTGACGCGGCTCCTGCAGCCGCCTGATCAAATAGCCTCTTTTGAGGCAAAGAGTTGGAGAGGAGACCCCCGGCCGCACTTCGGTGTGGACCGGGGGTTTTAAATTGGCGATCGCGTTGGGGACTCTAGAAGTCCGGTGAAATCTTCCTTGGCGGCTTCAGCTTGCGGCAAGGGACTAAAAGGCACATTCTCACCCGATGCTGCTTCGAAAGACATTTTCCGCACTTTTGCTTTCGCTCTCCATGCCATTCGCGGCGACGGCGCAGGAAGCATCACCGGAGGTCGCCGTAGCCCCCTATGCGGGGCCAACTGTATATCAAGCCGAAGTGGTTGCGCGGTATCCGCATGATAAGGACGCCTTCACGCAGGGGCTGCTGTGGCACGATGGTGCCCTCTTCGAGAGCACTGGACAGGAAGGCAGGTCCGTCGTGCGCAAAGTCGACCTCAGTTCCGGAAAGACGATTGGCGAGAGCGCTATTCCCGCTGACCAGTTTGGTGAGGGGCTCGCGTTGTGGGAAGACGCATTGATCAGCCTGACGTGGCGCGACGGCGTGATTCATCGCTGGGATGCCGATACGCTCGCACACGTTTCTAGCCGCTCGGACTATCCGCTGGACGGGTGGGGTCTGACCTCTGCGGAAGAAGGGCTGATCCATTCGGACGGCAGCGATATTTTACGGGTCCTCGATCCTGAAACCTACGAAGTGCGACGGAGCGTAAGCGTGACATTGAACGCGCGTCCTCTCAGGCGACTTAACGAGCTTGAGATGATTGACGGTTTGGTGTTTGCCAACGTCTGGATGACACCGTTCATCGTAGCCATCGATCCGGCCGATGGCGTGGTGCGGAAGCTCATCGACCTGCGGGCGATCGTTCAGACCATATCACCGACCGATAGCGACGCGGTCCTGAACGGGATCGCCTGGGATGCAGAGAACAAGAGACTTTTCGTGACGGGAAAGCTCTGGCCGTCTCTTTTCGAAATTCGCCTTGTGGAAACGAATGCAAGTGTGGGCTGACCGTAAGTGTAGTATAGCCCTGCAACACATTTCTTTGGAGCGGAAGATGAAGACATTCGGATTGCTGCCGGCGGTCGCCGCGTTGGCCTTGCTTGGTTGCGGAGGTGGCGAAGGCTCGGCCCCTCCACCCATTAGCGGACCGGCTCCATCGCCTGCGCCCAGCCCAACTCCGACACCCAGCCCCACGCCGGCCCCGACCAGTTTCGACACGCTTGTCTTCGAAGAACAGTTTGCCACAGGCACGCTTGATCGCAGTGTCTGGAATGTCGAGGGTCCTTCGTTCTGGGTCAACAATGAGCAGCAGGCCTATGTCGATTCGGAGGAAACGATCGCCCTTTCTTCCATCGCCGACGCCGATGACGGCAACGCGCTGGTCCTGCGCGCGCGCTACCAGCCGGGCTACGTGACCCCGTCAGGCCGCCGTGTCGATTTCCTTTCGGGCCGGATCGATACCGCCAACAAGGTCAACGTAACCTATGGCCGCGTTGAAGCTCGCATCCGCATGCCGCGCGCCCAAGGAGTGTGGCCTGCTTTTTGGATGCTTGGCTATGGCGATTGGCCCGATGCCGGTGAAACCGACATCATGGAATATATCGGCGAAGCAGGCTGGACCAGTTCATCGCTGCATGGTCCCGGCTATTCGGCAGGGGGCAATATCGGAGAACGTCAATTTTTCCCAGCCGGCCAGAGCGAGGAGGAGTGGCACGTCTACGCCGTCGAGCGCCGCCCCGACGATATCCGCTTTTTCGTGGATGACCGCGAATTCCTCAAGATCACGCGGGCCAAGGTCGAAGAGAAGGGCCAGTGGCGTTTCGACCGCGAACAATTTCTGATCCTGAACCTGGCGCTGGGCGGCGAGTATCCGCGTGGCTACAACAATGTGACCTCGCCCTATTACGGCCTTCCTGCGTCCACCGTGGACGCAATCAAAGACGATCGGATCGCTGTCGAGGTCGACTGGGTGCGCGTCTACGAATAGGCGTTCGCACCCCGGCGCACTGATCAGCTCCTCGTCTGGGCGATGTATCTGCTGATATTGTGCTCCATCACGTCCATCGGTGCGTTCCCCCCAAGGACGACTGCATCGTTGAATGCCTTGAAGTCGTAAGCGCCGGCCAGCTGCGCCTGTGCCCGCGCTCGCTGCGCGACTATGCGGCTGTGGCCCAATTTGTAACCGGTCGCCTGGCCGGGCCAGCTGCAATAGCGATCAACCTCGCTCTGCACCTCTTCCGGCTTGGAACCGTTGCGTTGGATGAAGAACTGGCGTCCCTGTTCGCGGGTCCACCCCTTCGCGTGCAGGCCGGTGTCGACCACCATACGGCAGGCACGGAAGGCGAGGGACTGGAGATAGCCCAGCTGTCCGACTTCGAAACCGTCATAGGCTCCCAACTCATCCGCAAGTTGTTCGCCATATAGCGCCCAGCCTTCGCTAAATGGGTTGAAAGCGAGTATCGAGCGGATCAGCGGCAGGCGGTTGGAATATTCCCCCTCCCAGACATGGCCGGGGATGGTTTCGTGATAGGTCAGGTCCGCGAGGTCGTATTTGCGATGAAGGTCGGTCGTGCGTAGATTGATCCAGAACCGGCCCGGGATCGTGCCGTCCTTGCTGCCTGCGCCGCCATATGCGCCCGGTGCACCGGCTTCTTCGGCCACAGGAATGCGGACAACTTCCAAATTGGGATCGACCAGCGTGTTGAAGGCCCGCGGCATCTGGGCGCGGATCCAATTCACGCGTTCTTCGATGAACTCCATTATCTGTGCGCGACCGGTGTCGCCCTCGGCGAATTTGTAGCGGGGGTCATCGGCCAGTGCGCTCATGCGATCGCCCACACTGCCGTCGGTGTAGCCGACCTTGCGCAGGATCGGATCCATGCGGGCATGCAAGGCTTCCAGTTCTTCAAGACCCTGTTCATGCACCTCATCGGGGCTGAGCGTGGTGGTCGTGCTGTTGCGGAGTGCCCAGGCGTAGAATTCTTCGCCATATGGCCGGGCGGAAATACCAGGCGCCGATGTCGCGACTGCCCTTTCCGCCTTGAGTTCTGCCAGCTGCCGGCCAAGCGCTTCCGCAATCGGACCCCGTTCGAGGGCGAGTGCCTGCTCGGCATGGCTCTCTGGTAAGCCCTTTGCAGCTAGCTTGGCGCGAAGATCGGCGGCAAACAGTTCGCCCTTGCCAGCACTGGCGATGGTCTGTTCCATCTGGCGGATCGTCTTGTCGAGCAGGAAGTCGGGCGGAACCACGCCCATCCTGCGGGCCGATTGGATACGGGCCAATTCACCGTCGAAGGTGGCCGGGGCCTGCTCCAGCCGTTCCACATAGGCATCCGCATCGGCGGCGGTCTCCACCATGTGGGTGGACTGCATGAAGCGCGGCAGGCCGATGTATTCGCCGACATTCTGGATCACGACATAGGGTGCCGTGCGCCAGTTGCCGACGGGCGTATCGCCATAGGGGAGAGCGAAACCGTCCAGCGCCAGCTCGTAGGCGCTCTGGACGACTTCGAGATTGGTCACTGTGGTGCTGTCGAGGCCATCGCGCGGGAAGGCGCGGACGCGGGCGAGATCGGTCTTCAGCGTGGCGGCGTAGGCGCGTTGGCCGGCGGGGGACTGATCTTCGAGCCTGCTGCGAAGATAGCTATATTCACCCATATCGACGCCGAGTCCGGTGGCGCGTTCGGGTTCGTGCTGGAGAAGGTTGTAGGCGACGCTTTCGAGCAGCTGGTCGGCCGTCTGGCCGCCGGAAGGCCGGGGGACGATGGCGCATCCGCCGAGGGTGAGGGCAGTGGTGGCGCCAAGTCCGGCGAGGAGCTGGCGGCGTGTCGTGTCGAAGGTCGGTGTCGTCATGCGAGGAGCATGTGCGCCCCTCGCATAACCAAGTCAAATCAATCGAGAAATTCCGCCGGAACCTTGCCGCCATTGGCCGACAGTTCGCGCATGGTCCGCTTGTGCAGCCAGACGTTGTCCTCGGCGCTGCCGGAATAGTCGGGGCGGCCGAGCTCATGGGCCAGCGCCTTGCGGTTTTCATAGGACGAATCGACGCCGATCAGCTTCATCAGATCGACGATCGAGGTCCGCCAATTGAGGCGGTCGGCACCGGGCATAGAATCGAGACTGTTCTCGACATCGACGACCGGAGTCGCCTTGGGCTGCGTGACGGGCGCGTCGGCCCAGGCATTGCCCGTCTTGGTTTCGACCGGCGGAGCGTCCTGCGCCTTTGCCTGCTTGCCGAAGATCGCGTCCTTGATGCTGCTGAAAATGCCCATTTGAATATGCTCCGTAAAACGGCTGGCGGCGGAATGCCGCGTGCTTGCCGGATCAACGGACCTCCGCAGCGCGCGTTCCGGTGGATTGTGCGAATCGCGCCATGCCCGCTAGGCAGCAGTCATGCTGGATCTCGTGCTTTCGATCGTCGTTCTTGCCGCCATCGCCTTGCTGGCGGGCGCGTACTTCCTGTGGCGGCGTACGGGCAATGCGAAGAACCCCGCCCTGATGGTGGTGCTGGCCTTCATCGCGCTGATCAATGTGGCGATCTGGACGGTGCCCACCACAGACGGCGAAGCCCCGCTCGACAAGGTCGAACGAGGCTCGCGCTAACTGTGACGGAAGCGGCGGTTTACCGGGGCAATTGCCACCTTACCGATGAGACGAACTTTCCAGCGATCGGTTCGCCATTCGAACCACGGGCAGGTTCGAATTTCGCACGCTGGGTGACCAGCGAGCAGGTCGCCTGGTCCAGTTCGGAATGCCCTGTCGAGCCCAGGATACGGCAGCCGGTCACGGCCCCGGTCCTGGAGATGTCCAGCTGGAATTTCGCGTCGCCAGTCAGCTCGCGCCGGGCCCAGCTTGATTTGTAGTCGCGATCGGTCAGCCATCGGCCCGGATCATTGCGCGGCTTGGCGCCCACGGGATCGAAGGTAGGGACCGGCGCAGGAGGGGCGGGTATGGACAGCTCCTCCTGCTTGGGAAGCGGCACCGGCGGCCGGGGGATATCCAGGATCGTGGTCGTCGTTTGAGATGTCGATTTCTGATCGCTGAGCTCGACTTTGGGATCCGGCACCGTGACCGGAGGGTCTGCCTGAACCTTTGGTTCGGCGGTGGTCTCCGGTTCCGGCAGTGGCTCCGGTTCGGGCAAGGGCGGGGGGACCGTCGGGATATCGAAAGTATCGATGATCTCGCCCGGTTCCGCGACACCTGTGGCCACCGACAATCCCGCAATTACCAGCGCACCAATCGCGGCCTGCGTAACTATGGCACCGGCCAGCCCGGCTGGCGACGGTCCCTGTTTCTGATCGACATATGCCATTCGATGCCTCCTCTTCCTCTGCAACCCATGACTCGGCAATGTTACAACATTACCATATAAAGACAAGTCTTTGTTGGATTGCATCTCTGTGGGGGATCTGAAGGCAATAAAAAGGGCCCCGGAAAGGCCCTTTTTGACTACTTGGAAAAGGATCGCACTATCACGTGATCGGGCAGGCCGGGTCTAGGCGGAAGTCGAGATAATTGTCGACCGACTTCATCAGCTCTTCCTGCTCGTTTTCGAAGAAGTGATTGGCGCGCGGGATCTCTTCGTGATGCACGGTGATGTGCTTCTGAGTGCGCAGCTTTTCCACCAGCTTGGTAACCGCATTCGGCTGAACGACGGTATCCTGCGCACCGTGGATGAAAATACCGGAAGCGGGGCAGGGCGCCAGGAACGAGAAATCATACATGCTGGCCGGCGCACCGATCGACAGCCAGCCACGGATTTCCGGACGACGCATCAGCAGCTGCATACCGATCAGGGCGCCGAAGCTGACGCCTGCAATCCAGGTTACCTGCGCTTCGGGATGAACCTGCTGGACCCAGTCGAGCGCGGATGCCGCATCGGACAATTCGCCCACGCCATTGTCGAAGCTGCCCTGGCTGCGACCGACGCCGCGGAAGTTGAAGCGCAGGGTGGCGAAGCCCCGGTTCACGAAGGTCTTGTACAGACGCTGCGTGATCTGTTCGTTCATCGTGCCGCCGCCCTGCGGGTGCGGATGAAGGATCATCGCCACGGGGGCACGGGGCCGGGGGGCAGGAGAGAAGCGGCCTTCTAGGCGGCCTTCGGGGCCGGGAAAAATCACGGTAGGCATGAAGGTGAAAGTACCTTGGCAGAAATTTTCGGGGCGCTGATCCCGAGAAGGGCTTTGCGCGGGGTCGCGGGCTATATAGTGTTTACCACCGAAATCGCAATAAATTCGAGCATGACCCGTCAATAACCGCATCTATCTCGACCATGCCGCAACCACGCCGCTGCGCCCCGAAGCGCGGGCGGCGATGGACGAAGGCTTTGCCCGCTGGGCCAATCCCAGCAGTCCGCACGCCGAAGGCCGAAAGGCCCGCGCCGCGCTGGAGGATGCGCGCGAGCGGGTGAAACGCGCGCTCGGCTGGGAGGGAGAAGTGATCTTCACCTCCGGCGCGAGCGAGGCGGCGGCGCTGGCGCTCGGCCATGCCAAGGCCGGAGCCCGGCTGGTTTCTGCGATTGAGCATGACGCCGTGCTGAAGGCCGCGCCCGAGGCCGAACGGCTGTTCGTCAAGGCCGACGGTGCGCTCGATCTGGAATTGCTGGCCGAAGCCGTGCAGCGCGAACGCCCGCTGGTGGCAGTGCAGCAGATCAATTCGGAAACCGGCAATCGGCAGGATATGGCGGCCATCGCCGAAATCGTGCGCGATGCGGGCGGCATGGTGCTGGCGGATTGCGCCCAGTCCGCCGGCAAGCTGCCGCTGCCGGATTGCGAGATGGCGATCGTTTCGGCGCACAAGTTCGGCGGTCCGATCGGGATCGGTGCCCTGCTGGTCAAGGATTTCGCCATGCTCGATCCCGCCGGCGGGCAGGAGCGCGGCTATCGGCGCGGGACGGAAAATATGCCCGGCGCGCTGGGTATGGCGGCGGCGCTGGAGGCTTGCGGCGAGCGCTACATCGATCCGGCCATTCTCGCGCCGCTCGATGCCCTTGCGCAGGCATGCCGTGACATGGGCGGCACCTGGCTTTCCGACCGGCTGTCCAGCCCCACGCCGTTCGTTCGCGCGATTGCGATGCCCGCGATGAGCGGCAGTGCGCAGGTCATGCGGTTCGACATGGCGGGAATCGCGGTAAGCCAGGGCTCGGCCTGTTCGTCGGGCACAATGAAGACCAGCCATGTGCTGCAGGGGATGCAGGTCGAACCCGAAATCGCCGACCGCACGATCCGCGCCAGTTTCGGCTGGACCACCACGCGCGAGGAAGTGGAACGCTTCTGCACGGTGTGGCTTGATCTGGCGAAACAGTAGTGTCCGTTCATGCTGAGCCTGTCGAAGCCCCGTTGTTCTTTTTGACTGGCGCGGCACCCGCAGTAAGTACGGCCGTAGGGCGTTTGCCCACCTGCGGTTCCGACAAGCTCAGGGCGAACGGATAGGGACGTTTGCGCACCGATGATTTATCTCGACTATCAGGCCACCACCCCGCTTGCCCCTGAAGCGCGCGATGCCATGCTGCGCTGGCTCGACGGGCCGGGCGGAACCGGTTTCGGCAATCCCCATTCTCCGCACAAGATGGGCCGCCAGGCAAAGGCGGCGATTGAATTCGCGCGCGATCAGGTCGCCGCGCTATTTCCCGCCGGGGGCAGGGTGATCTTTACCAGCGGAGCGACCGAAGCCATCAATCTCGCCATTCGCGGCAGCGGGACAGGCGGGACGGTTTCGGTTTCGGCCATCGAGCATGCGGCCGTGCTGGACACGGCGCGCGATCTGGGCGCGTGCCATGTCCTCAATGTCGCCAAGAACGGCCAGTGCAATACCAAGCAGGACCTGCCGCAGGACACGCGCCTCGTCTGCCTGATGCAGGTCAATAACGAGATCGGGACGATCCAGCCGACCGTCGAATGGCATCGCAAGGCGAAAGAGAACAACGCGCTCTATTTCTGCGATGCGGTGCAGGCTTACGGCAAGATCGAAGTGACCGGCGCCGACATGATCGCCATCAGCGCGCACAAGTTTCACGGCCCCAAGGGCGTGGGCGCGCTATGGGTGCGCAACGGGGTGGACCTTTCGGAGGTTCAGACCGGCGGCGGGCAGGAATTCGGCCTGCGGTCTGGCACGCTGTCGCCGGCACTGATCGCCGGCATGGGCGCGGCGGCGGCCGAGGCAAAGGACCGGATGGAGCAGGATGCCGAACACGTGCAGAAGCTGTGGAAACGCGCGACCGAAATATTCGAAGGCTGGGAGCTGAACGGCAGCGCCGAAGCGCGTTATCACGGCAATCTCAACATCCGTCCGCGCGGGCCCAATGGCGGCGGGCTGGATGTGAACCGGCTGATGAGCGAATGCCGCAACGTGATGTTTTCCGCCGGTTCGGCCTGTGCCAGCGGATCGGGCCGGACCAGCCATGTGCTGGAGGCAATCGGCCTGCCCCAGAAGCTGGAGAAATGTTCGATCAGGCTGGGGTTCGGACGCTACACCACGCTCGAGGAAATCGAGGAAGCGGGCCGGACCATCAACGAGGCAGCAAAGGCGCAAGGTTCATTATGAAGGTTCATTTCATCACCTCGGACGACCAGCGCGTGGACGCCGAGGGCGCTGACGGAGACAGCCTGCTCCGGATCGCGCAGGCCGCCGGAATGCCGCTGGAGGGAACCTGTGAAGGGCAGATGGCCTGTTCCACCTGCCATGTCATCGTCGCCAGCGAATGGTTTGATCGTCTGCCGCAAGCGAGCGAAGAGGAAGAGGACATGCTGGACCTTGCCGCCGGCGCCCGCCGGACCAGCCGCCTGTCCTGCCAGATCGTCCTGCGCGAAGAACTCGACGGGCTGACGGTGACCATTCCGGTCGAAAGCCATGACATGTCGCGCTAGGCAAAATCCTCCGCGGCGAAGTAATCCTGCCGCGGTTTCATAAGTCCCTAGCGAGTTCACCGAATTTCAATCAGCGGAGAGGTAGCGCGCGCCCGAACAATACAGAACAACACAGGTATTTCGGGTCGATGCGTCATTTTACTATAACTCTGGCAAGTCTGCTGCTGGTTTCCTGCGGCGAGGGCAGCGAAGCGACGCCGCCGCCCGCGACCGGTGCACCTGCACCTGCACCAGCGCCAACTCCGGCGCCCTCGCCGACGCCTACCCCGCCGCCTTCGGGCGGAACAGCGGACTGGTACCGCCCGAAGGCCGGGCTCGACTGGCACTGGCAATTGACCGGGGCGCTCGACACCTCGCTGCCGGTCGCGGTCTACGACATCGACCTCTACGAGACACCCAAGCCGACTATCGAGGCGTTGCAGGCGCGCGGTATGAAAGTGATCTGCTATTTTTCGGCCGGATCGCGCGAGAATTATCGCAGCGATGCGGGTGATTTCGCCTCCGCCGATATCGGCAAGACGATGGATGGCTGGCCCGACGAACAATGGGTCGACATTCGCAGCAATGCCGTCCGCGCGATCATGTCGAAGCGGCTCGATGTAGCAGCGCAGAAGGGCTGCGACGGGGTGGAGCCGGACAATGTCGATGCCTATGCCAATGACAGCGGCTTCGCCCTGACCGGAGCAGACCAGCTGTCCTACAACCGGTTTCTGGCCGCCGAAGCGCATGCGCGGGGGCTTGCGGTCGGTCTGAAGAACGATCTCGACCAGGTGGCCGAGCTGGTCGACGAGTTCGACTTCGCGGTGAACGAGCAGTGCACCGAATATGACGAATGCCAGGTGCTGGCGCCCTTCATCGCGCAGGGCAAACCGGTCTTCCACGCCGAATACGACCAGCGTTTCCGCACCGATGCCGCCGCGTTTGCGGACATGTGCGCGGCGAGCAAGGAACTGGGCTTCAGTACGCTGGTGCTGCCGCTGAGCCTCGACGGATCGTTTCGCAAACCCTGTCCCGAGTGACCGGGCCGATCGCAAGGATCAGTCGGCCTCGTCGTCCCGCGTGAGATCCATCCGCACTTCGCGTTCGCGCGGGATATAGGCGGGCGCCGGCTCGTAGCCTGACGCTGCGTCGAGGCGGGAGGCGGAGGCCAGCATGTGTTCGCGCAGGCGGCAGTGCATTTTCCAGCCACATTTGGGATCGGTCGAGCGAGCCATGAAGCGCACGGTCATCGCCTTCGCATTCTGTGCCACGACTTCGCAGCTGGCGTCATCGGGATCGACCACATCCTCGTCGTTCTCGATGAATTCGCGGAACGGTCCGCGCAGCTGGTCGACATCGGCGCGGTTGTCGAGTTCGAGCTCGACATGCATCATCAGGCTCGGGTCCTGCTTGGTCCAGTTCTCGAAACTGTCGCTGGTGAAATCGCTGACCGGGGCGATCACCCGGCGTTCGTCCCATGTGCGCAGGCGCAGATGGGTGAAGCCGATCTTCTCGACGAAGCACCACTGCCCGTCGAAAAAGATGGCATCGCCGATGCGCGCCGTCTGGGCGAAAGCGATCTGGACGCTCGCCATGATGTCGCCCAGCACCTTGCGCGCAGCAAAGGCGAGCACAATGCCCAGGACCCCGGCCGACGCGAGGATCGAAAAGCCGAGCGTGTCCGAGATATTGCTGGCAACCAATAGGAAGCCGATCCCGGCGAGCAGGATCAGGACGGTCACGATGCGGCGGATGGCGCTCATCTTGGTATAGAAATTGCGATCGGCGTTGTTCTCGGGCGCCTCCAGCTCGTCGGTCCGGCGCGAGGTTGCGATGTCGAACAGCGATTCGATCACCGACAGGGCGATCCCGATTACCGCCAGGATGATGAGTACGAGCTGGAGCGGATCGAGCAGGTCCTTGACCGGCCCGGACAGCCGGAAGAACGTCGCCCGAACCACGGCGAACGTGCCTGCAAACGCCAGCAGGGTCGCGGGAAGGTGGATCGCCTGCAGCACACCATAGACCTTGCCGTCTTCCTCCTGCGTCTGGCGGAGGCGGTCGATGGCGAGATAGGTGAGGGCAGCCGCGAGAGCACCGGCCAGCAGGATCAGCGGAAGCGCGATCACTTCCCACCAGGCCAGCGTCCAGAATGCCTGCTTGCGCAGATAGGTCGGCAGCGAGCGTTCGAATTTGGTCGGGCCGTAGATATCGTAGAGGGCGGGGACATTTTCCACGGTCTGGCGGCTGAACACCCATACGGGTTCGCCGCCGGGTGCACGAACCCGCGCAATCCGTATCGGAACGGTCCTGTCGGCGAGTTCGAGCCTGCCAAGCGTCAGGCTGCGCCGGGGAACTCCGGCCATCGGATCCTTGGACGTGGTTGCCGTGTCCACGGCATCCGGGCGGTCGGGCAGGCTTGCCCAGTCCACGGCCATCGAGCGGTGGAGGAGATCGTAAAGCTCTTCGGCAAGCTGGTCGGGATCCCGTGCCTCTCCCCCCACATTCTCCAGATCCAGCGCTGCGGCCGCGCGGCCCCAGTCTTTCTGCGCCCCGGCGTCCATGAAGCTTTCGAGCAGGCCCATCGGCGTATCGAGGTCGAGCGGGGAACGGGCCGCGTCGGTGGCATTCTGGAGGCTTTCCACTTCGTAGACGAAAGGCTCCGAACCCTGGGCGATATCCCGTCCGCTCTGGGCCGCGAGCGGCAGCGCAAGGAAGGCCAGAAGTAAAACGGCTATGCTCTTGGTGAAGTCGCTGATTTTCATCCCCATGCGGCCCCAATGGATCGGACAGGCGAAGGGTTCCGTTCGCAATAGAAAACCCCGCTGCCTTGCGGCAACGGGGTCTTAGCATTTTTATGTTGGAAGATCAGGCGGCTTCCATCGCGCTCTTGTCTGCGGTAGCGCCCAGCTTCTCGATCAAGGCCTTGCTGAAGGCAGGAATATCTTCGGGCTTGCGGCTGGTGATCAGGTTTCCGTCTTCCGCAACTTCCTGATCGACCACATTCGCACCTGCATTTTTAAGGTCCGTACGGATCGATGGCCAGCTTGTCACAGTCTTTCCCTTCACCAGATCGGCTTCGGCAAGTAGCCACGGAGCGTGGCAAATAGCCGCAATGGGCTTTCCTGCCATGTCGAATTCGCGCACGATGGCGACCGCACGCTCGTTCATGCGCAGGATATCCGGGTTCATCTGGCCACCGGGGAGAAGGAGAGCATCGTAGCCCGAACAGTCGGCAATTTCGTCCACCGTCTTCTCTACGGTCACGCTCTCACCCCAGTCCTTCTGGTCCCATCCCTTGATTTCGCCCTTTTCGAGACTGACAACTGTCGTCTCGAAACCGGCGTTCTCGAGATTTGCCTTCGGCTTCATAAGTTCAGATTGTTCGAAGCCGTTGGTGGCGAGGATCATTACCCGCTTTGTCATGGGTCAATTCCTTTGATTTCGTGTTACCCATGCAACGTGTGGGGATGACGCCCCGTTCCTTGCTGACAGGCGAGCCGTGGCTCTGATAGGGCAGGCTCCATGGCCACTACCGACCTTGATGATTCCGGCGCCGATCCGTTCGATGCGATTGTCGATGCACCCTTCGATTCCGCGCTGTCGGAACGCTATCTAGTCTATGCGCTCTCCACCATCACGGCGCGGTCGCTGCCCGATTTGCGCGACGGGCTGAAGCCGGTTCACCGCCGCCTGCTGTGGACCATGCGGCAGCTGAAGCTCGATCCGGCGAGCGGGTTCAAAAAATCGGCCCGCGTCGTGGGCGAGGTAATCGGCAAATACCACCCGCATGGCGATACGGCTGCCTACGACGCGATGGTCCGCCTCGCGCAGGATTTCGCGCTGCGGTATCCGCTGGTCGAGGGGCAGGGGAATTTCGGCAATATCGACGGCGATAATGCCGCGGCCTATCGCTACACCGAAGCGCGCCTGACGAAGACGGCGATGCGCCTGATGGAAGGGCTGGACGCCGGCACGGTCGATTTCATCCCGACCTACAATAACGAGGAAGAAGAACCGGAAATCATGCCGGGCCTCTTTCCGAACCTGCTCGCCAATGGCGCAAGCGGGATCGCGGTCGGCATGGCCACGAATATCCCGAGCCACAATGTCGCCGAGATCGTCGACGCAACGCTGGAAGTGATCGACAACCCGCATGTCGAGCATGCGCGGCTGATGGAAATCTTCAAGGGTCCCGATTTCGCCACCGGGGGTGTGGTCCCCGAAAGCGCGGAAACCATCAGCCATGCCTATGAAACCGGGCGCGGATCCTTCCGCGTGCGTGGCCGCTTCCATGCGGCAGAGGCGGAAAAGGCGGAAGACCGCGATGCGGGCATCGAAAGGCTCGGGGGCGGCCAGTGGCAGCTGGTTATTTCCGAAATTCCTTATCAGGTCGCCAAGGGCAAGCTGATCGAACAGATCGCGGCCGCGATCTCGGACAAGAAGCTGCCGATCCTCGAAGATGTTCGGGACGAAAGCGACGAGCAGATCCGCATCGTGCTGATCCCGCGCAGCCGCAACATCGACCCTGAACTGCTGAAGGAGAGCATTTACAAGCTCACCGACATGGAGACGCGGTTCGGCCTGAACCTCAACGTGCTCGATGCCACGCGCACGCCGATGGTCATGGGGCTGAAGGAACTGCTCGACAACTGGATCGCCAGCCAGATCGACATCTTGCAGCGCCGCAGCCGGCACCGGCTCGACCAAATTGCGCGGCGGCTCGAACTGGTCGAAGGCTATATCATTGCCTTCCTCAATCTCGACCGCGTGATCGAGATCATCCGCACCGAGGACGAACCCAAGCCGGTGATGATGGCGGAATTCAACCTGACCGACCGGCAGGCCGAAGCCATCCTCAACATGCGCCTGCGATCCTTGCGCAAGCTGGAGGAGATGCAGCTCAGGAACGAAAAGGACGAGTTGCTCAAGGAGCAGGACGAGCTCGACAAGCTGCTTGGCAGTCCGGCCCGCCAGCGCACCCGCTTGAAGCGCGATCTCAATGCGCTGCGCAAGGAATATGGCGAGGATACCGATCTCGGCCGCCGCCGGACGACTATCGAAGAAGCTGCCCCTGCGGTGGAATTCAGCATGGATGCGATGATCGAGAAAGAGCCGGTCACGATCATCCTGTCGCAGAAGGGATGGATCCGCGGTGCCAAGGGGCATTTGCCGCTGGATCAGGACTTCAAATACAAGGAGGGCGATGGCCCTGCCTTCGTCATCCACGCGCAGACGACCGACAAATTGCTGCTCGCCACAGATCAGGGCCGTTTCTTCACGCTCGGCGCGGACAAGCTGCCCGGTGCGCGCGGCTTCGGCGAGCCGGTGCGCAATACGCTGGATATAGAGACCACCGCCCACATAATCTCGGTCATCGTGCACGAACCGGGCAAGCGTTTGCTGCTGGCGGCGAGCACGGGCAAGGGTTTTGCCGCCGTAACCGACGATCTGCTGGCGGAAACCCGCAAGGGCCGTCAGGTGGTAAACCTCCCCGGCAAGGCGGTGCTGCGCGTGGCGCGGCCGATCGACAAGGCGCATGACCACGTCGCCGTGGTGGGCGAGAACCGCAAGCTGGTGGTGTTCAATCTGGAAGAACTGCCGCAGATGACGCGCGGGCAGGGCAACAAGCTGCAGAACTATCGCGACGGCGGGCTTTCCGATGCCACCACCTTCACCATGGAAGAAGGGCTGAGCTGGACCATGGGCGGCAAGGAAGGCCGCACCAGGACCGAAACAGAGATGTGGCAATGGAAGGTCGCGCGCGGCGGTGCCGGACGGCTGCCGCCGCAGGGCTTCCCCCGCGACAATACCTTCAGCTGACAAAAAAGGCCGGAAGCGGTGATCGCTTCCGGCCCAGGCCCCCTTGGTAGGAATTTCTCCGGATTTTCGGTGGCTCCAGAGAAACGGGTTCAGCCGAACTTACTGTCCGGCACCGTCCGCAGCCGGTGCTGCTGCAGCTGCCTGCGCCATCGCGGCATCGATCTGCGCGTTGGTCAGCAGGGCCATCAGGCCGTTCGGGGTAACTGCAAAATGTTCGCGCAGCAGAGCAACCTTGTTCGCTTCGTCACCGCCGCGGGCGACGACGACATTGTTGCCTTCGACTGATACGATCGTGCCAAGCGGTGCCTGTTCTGCGTCCATGGCAGTCGCGCCGGCCACGAGGGCGGCGTCGAGCTTGGCAGCAGCTTCGGCCAGCTGCGCATCGATCATGCTGTTCAGCTGCGCCTGGGTAACGGTGATGGTCGGGCCGGTTTCGCCCTGACCGTACATGTTGACCGCCAGCGGAACCTTGTGCTTGCCGGTGTCGAGCACGGCGGTGCCGTTTTCGACCGCAACGATGGTGCCCACGGCATTGCCTTCGGGGCCGGTCACGGTGGCGCCCGAAACGACCTGGTCGTTGGCCATGGCGGGGGTTGCAGCAAGAGCGACGGAGGCAATGGCCAGCTTCGCGAATTTCATAAATATCTCCAAGGCTTGTTTAACTTACGGTCCCACAGCGCGCGAAACACGCTCTGCGAACGAATCTGATTAGTTAGAGCGGCGGTGAGACTGTAAGTCTCGGGCGGTGGCCGCCAGTTCCCCCTCCGAGGAAACAACCTGCTCTATGGCAAACCGGTCCCCGGGAGGCAACCGCTTCACCGATACTTATGCTGCATTGCAGCTTAAGCGAAGCTGAAGATGCTGTTGGGAAGGACGCAGACGGCAGTGTTGCAGCGCATCATCCGGCTGCGAGGACATTGTCCAGCATGGCCATCACCCGTTCGCGTTCGGGGAAGCCCTCTTCCACCCAGCGCCGCTCCACTTCCTGAAGCGTGCGCGCGACTTGCGGCCCCTTGGCCATGCCCCGTTCGACGATCTCACCGCCCTTGAGCGGGAGCTGCGGCGCCGTCCAGTTGTCGAGGGCACGCGGGTCGGCGCGCAGGAGCAGGAGCCGGTCGCGCGCGCATTCCACGCCTTCGTAATAGGCAAGCGCCAACGGAGCTTCCATGTCGCGCGTGTCGCGTGCCGCCACGCAGGCGAGGCGTTCGCGCTGGCTGCGCGACAGGCGCAGGCGGGCCGACACGGCCTCAGCCACCGGCGGCACGGCTGGCAGCAAGGCTGCGAGCCGCCGCATGGCATCGGGCTCCGCCGCGTAAGCGTGTTCGGTCGCGATAAGCTGGGTCAGGGTGTCCGCCTCGCGCTGGCCGCATTCGGGCAGGACTTCCTGCATCACGCCAAGTTCGCGCATCTTGAAAACGGTTGCCGAGGGATCGGGCAGGGCAAGCAGGTTCTGCAGTTCCCAGCCGACACGTTCGCGGCTCAGCCCTTTGAGCGTGGAGGCGAGTTCTTGGCAGGCGGCGGTGGCTTCATCGTCCCAGTCTCCGCCGAAGCGCGTCTGGAAGCGGAAATAGCGCAGTATCCGCAGGTGATCCTCGCGGATCCGCTCGCGCGCATCGCCGATGAAGCGCACGCGGCCTGCATCGAGATCGGCAACGCCGCCGAAGAAGTCGTCGATTTCCAGCGTCTCGGGGTGGGCATAGAGCGCGTTGATCGTGAAATCCCGGCGCGAGGCGTCCTCTTTCCACTCTGTCGCGAAGGCAACCGTGGCACGCCGGCCGTCGGTGGATACGTCGCGGCGCAGGGTGGTGATCTCCACATTGCCCTGCGGGAGGATCGCGGTGACCGTACCATGATCGATGCCGGTCGGGACGGTGCGAATGCCCGCTTCCTTGCATCGGTCGATGACTTCCGCCGGATACATCGGGGTCGCGCAGTCGATGTCGTGAATGTCCTTGCCCAGCAGGCTGTCGCGCACGGCCCCGCCGACATAGCGCGTATGGTCCGCGCCCAGCGCGGCGATAAGCTGCGCCAGATCTTCGCGCTTCGTCCAGTCTGCTTCGGGCAGTTTCGTCATGCCGCGCCCTTTAACCGGCTCAGTCGAACCACGCCAGACGGCGCGAAAGATTGATGCAGATCGCGGCGGTCACGCCCCAGATACGGTAACCTTCGTGGTCCATCTCGTAATAGTGACGCATCGCGCCTTTCCAGAACACTTCGTTCTCGCTCCAGGCGGAACGGTCCATCAGCTTGGCCAGCGGGGCTTCGAACCAGCTTTCGACCTCGCGTGGATCGGGGTAAATGGGAAGGTTGGCAGGCACGGTAGCCAGCACCGGAGTGATGTCGAACCCCGTGCCGGTCTGATAGCGGTCGGTCGTGCCGATCACGCGCACCTGTTCGGCCTCGATACCCAGTTCCTCCCAGGCTTCCCGTAAAGCCGCCTCCACTGCGTCCTCGCCGTCGTCGATCTTGCCGCCGGGAAAGGCAACCTGGCCAGGATGGTCGCGCATGGTCCGCGGACGCTGGGTGAGAAGGACCGCGGGATTGTCGCATTCGGTCACCGCAATCAGCACGGCAGCATCCGCCGTCCGGTCGAGATCGGCGAAGCGGGCATCGGTCAGCAGATCGGCGACATCACGCTTGTGTCCCTGCGTGAACAGATCGGTCAGCCGCTCGAAAATGGCGCTCATGCGGGGATGAGGGAGTAGCTGTCGCCGCCGCTCGTCACTGTCCAGTCCTCGCTCTCGCTCAGCGCGATCTGCGCCAGCTGTTCATAGGTGGAGCGATTGAGACGCGCCTCGCACCCGCGGCGGACGTGGACGTAGATCGCCGGATTATCGGCATCGCCTTGCGCGCGGATCGGATGATCCGGGCCAGCCACCACGAGTTCGTCGGTGTTGAGCCGGAACGCGAGATCGCCGTCCTTGCGGCTAACGTCGGTGGCGATGAAGCAGGCATCCTCGACCTCGATCGAGAGCTTCTGATAGGGCACCACCAGCCAGTAACTCCCGTCCTCTTCCCGGTTCAGCAGGCCCGAGAAGGCGCGGACCATGGCGGGACGGGTGATGGGGCTGCCGTCATGAAGCCATGTCCCATCCGCGCGGATGAGCATGTGGCTGTCGTCGACATTCGCGGGTGACCATTGTTCGACCGGGGGCAGGCGGCGTTCGGCCACTGCTTCGGCGATATCGGCAAGGCTCATTCCAGCGAGTTCGGGGGGCGGAGTATATACCATCGCTGCTTCAATGGATGACGCGGCGCTTGGTGCCGGGCAGGGAAACTACCCTTAGCTGGCGGCCTCGCTCGTTTCCTTCGTCCAAGGGCCGAGCATGCCTTCCGGCGGCAGGATTGCGGGATTGCCGGTGCGCAGCAGCAGCCGCTCCTGCTCGAACGGGCCGGGGCAATGCCAGCCGCCGGTATGGTCGGCGGTGAAATCCCAGCGATCGTAATAATCCGGGTCGCCGATCATCACTTGCGGATAGGGCGGGGCGCCGTCCTCGAAAGCGGCATCGATCGCGCCGAGGCTGGCAGCCATGAGCGCCTTGCCGAAGCCTTCTCCCTGCCGCCCGGGCATGACCGCAACCGGACCGACCATGATGAGCGGATGGGGGCGACCCTTCGGATCGGTGAGCGCCACGGGCCACAGCTGGATCGACCCGGCGAGATAATCGTCATCGTCGAGTGCCGCGAAACTAAGGCCCGGCAGATGGCCCACGCCTTCGCGGATACGGTATGCCGTGCGCGCATGCCGGCCATCGCCGAATGCAGCGTCGAGAAGCTGTTCGATCAGCGCGGGATCGATCGCGTCGAGGGGAACCAGAGTCGCCATGGGCCGCGCCGATTAGGGGCGCAGCCCATGCCTGTCGAACAAAATCGGCTTATTCGGGACGAAGCTCCAGCAGGCGGCCGCCTTCGCCATCTTCGAGCACCCACAGAGCACCATCGGGTCCTTCGACCACCTGCCTGATCCTTTCGCCCATATCGTAGCGAGCGATTTCTCGGGCGCGCTCGCCATCTAACGCGACGCGAATAAGGGCCTGGGTCTTCAGACCCGCCACGATCAGGTCACCGTCCATCCGCGGGAAGAGGTCGCCTTGATAAAAGACCATGTTACCCGGCGCGATGACGGGCGACCAGCTGATGACCGGCTTGGTGAAACCATCATCCGGCGTGTGATCGGGGATGTTGGAATTATCGTAATTGATTCCGTTGGACCGGACCGGCCAGCCGTAATTCTTGCCGGGCTGGACGAGGTTCAGTTCGTCCCCGCCCTGGGGGCCGTGCTCGATTTCCCACAAGCGGCCTTCGCTATCGAAATCGATGCTGAGCATGTTGCGATTACCATAGGTCCAGATCTCGTCGGTGGGACTGCCTTCGCTTGCGAAAGGATTGCCCGCGGCGGGCGTACCGTCGAGATTGAGGCGCACGATCGTACCCAGCGTGTTGGAGCGATCCTGCGCAGGATCCTTCTTCTGGCGTTCGCCGCTCGTCACGAACATGTACTGTTCGTCCGGACTGAATACGATCCGGTGGGAATAATGTCCGCGCCCGGTCACCTTCGGGGTCTGACGCCAGACGATATCGAGGCCGCTGATGCTGCAGGCTTCGGCTTGCGCGCAGGTCAGCTGCCCGCGGCCGACCACTGCTCCACGGGTGTCGCCGCTACCTGCCTCGACCCAGCTGAGATAGATCGTCCGGCCATTGATCGTATTGCTGCTTTCCGAAGGCAGGAATGCGACGTCGCCAAGGCCTCCCTGACCGCCGTAATCTACCTGCGGAAGGCCGCTGACCGCCGCGGTCCGCCGGGTCGCCACATCATATATCTTGGCGGTGCCGGGCTTTTCGGTGATGAACAGCTTCTGCGTTCCGGGTACGAAGGCGGACGCCCACGGTTCGTCGAAGGTGCCATGTTCGGAAATTGCGAAATTGCCATCGAAATCGCCAGTACGGCTAGGGGTCGAAACGGCCTCGCCGGTCGGCTCTCCGGTGGAATATCCGCTGCCGCAGCTTGCGAGCAGCGCGACAGGCGATAGGGTGGCGGCAAGAACGGATAGTCGCTTCATGTTGTCATCAACTCCCGAGAAAGGTCTGGGCACGGCCCCGCTCATTGTGGGCGTGGACGAGGCCGGGCGCGGGCCACTGGCAGGACCAGTGGTGGCCGCTGCGGTGGTTTTGTGCAAGCCATGTCCCGGCGGACTCGACGATTCCAAAAAACTTACCGCTCTCAAGCGTTCCAAACTCGAGCCGCAGATCCAGCGTCGCTGTGCCTGGGGGCTGGCGGTGATCGAGCCTGACGAAATCGACCGGCTCAACATCTTCGGCGCGACCATGCTGGCGATGACACTGGCGACGCAGCGCTGCATCGAGGCGCTGGGCGCAGAGCCGGAGGAAGTCCTCATTGACGGCAATCTCACCCCCGCCGGACGGCGTGCGGAATGGCGCTGGCCTGCCCGGGCCATTGTGGGCGGCGATGCAAAGGAAGCCTGTATCTCGGCGGCGAGTATCCTGGCCAAGGAATATCGCGACCGGTTCATGCGCGAGGCGGCAGCCGCGCACCCCCATTACGGGTGGGAGCGCAACATGGGATATGGAACGGCCCAGCACATGGAAGCATTGCGAACATATGGACCGAGCCCGCTGCACCGCCGCAGCTTCGCTCCGGTCAGCCAGATGGAGATGTTCGCGTGACCTTTGCTTTTTCCGATATTCCCACGCTCAGCGGCAAGACAGCTATTGTCACCGGGGCCAATACCGGCATCGGCCTAGAGATTGCCCGCGCGTTGTCGCGCAAGGGCGCCCGGGTCGTGCTGGCCTGCCGCGATGCCGACAAGGCGAACGCTGCGATCGACGAAATCTCCACCGGTCCGGAGCGCGCCGATCTTGCCTATCTGCATCTGGATCTCGCCAATATCGCTTCGGTTCGCGACGCCGCCGAAGAGGCGCGTAAGGAAAAACGCATCGATCTGCTGATCAACAATGCGGGCGTGATGTTTCCGCCCCTGTCGCACGGATCGACGGGCGCCGAACTGCAGTTTGCGGTGAACCACCTTGGCCATTTTGCCTTCACGGGCCTGCTGCTGGACAAGCTGGCGGAAAATGGCGGGGCCAGAGTGGTAAGCCAATCGTCCATAGCCCACCGCGACGGGGCGCTCGATTTCGACAATCTCGATGCATCGCAAGGCTATTCGCGCAGCAAGTTCTATGGCCAGAGCAAGCTGGCCAATCTGCTGTTCGCCTTCGAACTTGATCGCCGCCTTCGCGCGGCCGGGTCGCCGGTCAAGTCGGTTGCGGCGCATCCGGGCGTGGCGCAGACCAACCTCACGCGCCACATGGGCCTTGCTGGCAAGATATTCGGCCCGGCAGTGGGTCTGTTCTTGAATTCGTCGGAAGAAGGGGCACTGCCCGCACTGCAGGCAGCGACCGATGCTGGCGTGCAGGGCGGCGAGTATTTCGGGCCCTATGGCTTTCGCGAAATGAGCGGTAAGGTATCCGGCCCTGCGATTGCCACCAAGACCGCGCAGGATCCGCTTTTGGCCAGTCGGCTTTGGGCCAAATCGGTCGAGATGACCGGTGTCGATCCGGGCCTTTCTCCCGCGGATTGAACCGAGCGCAGTTGCACCTGCGCGGCGGTTAGTCCTTGTCCACGAAGGTACTGGCAGGGAAGGTGATGGTGCATATCGCCCCCTCGGGCGGGAACGACTGTTCGACTTTGGCATCCGCGCTCAGCGAATTGCGGATTAGCTTGCTTCCGAAGCCGCGACCTGACGGCTCGGTGACCTCGGGACCGCCGCTCTCCGCCCATTGCAGGATGATGTCGCCATCATCACTGCGATAGGTTTTCAAACTGACACGGCCCTCGTTGGTCGAGAGCGCACCATATTTGATGGCATTGGTCATGAGTTCGTGGAGCACCAGCGTCAGGCGTTCGGCAAGCGAGGCCCTGACGTAAAGCTCGGGATCGATATCGAACCGGAATTGCGAGGCAAGTTTCGGCGCGGCCTCCAGTTCGGCCTGGAGTATATGCTCGACTGCAACCGCCGTATTCCGTTCGCGATATGCCAGATCGTGGCTCCTGCCGATTGCGGCCAGCCGCGCGGTCAGCGTCTCGGAAATTTCCTTGCGGTCGCCTTCCTGCCGGGCGGCGAGGCTGACCAGCCCGCTGATCGAGGCGATGATGTTCTTCAGGCGGTGATTCAGTTCGGCCGTGACCAGCCGCAGGTGTTCCTCGGCGCGCTTGGTCTCGGTAATGTCGATCACATGGCCGATCAGCCGATCGTTTTTGCCGTCACCGCCAGGCAGATGGCGCCCATGCGCATCTATCCAGCGGATAAGCCCGTCGGCCCGCTGGATGCGGCACTGGAACGCCCAGTCGAAGCCGTCGGTAAGTGCGGCGGAATAGGTGGCCGCTACCTCCTCGCGGTCTTCCTCGACGACATGATCGAGGAAGTCATCGTAGGTCCAGCTGTCACGCATGGTTTCGTAGCCGAAAATCTGGTCATGCGTGAGATTGCGCCATGCGGCACCAGTAACGGCATCGAGTTCCCAAATCCCGATGTGACCAGCGGCAACAGCCATGTCGAGATGCTGGTCAGCGCTGCCGCGCTGCTCCATCGAGTTTAACATTTGTTAAAAGACCCCTTAATTCAAGATCTTAATATGATGCTTCGGGCCTGATTTGCAAGCTCGAAGCTAAATCCTCGTTTTCACCCTGCCGGAGAAACTTGTCAGTCGAGTCCGGAAAGACACACCCCAGCATCTGGAGTCTGGCGCGCGGCCTCGGACTCAACATCTGGTGGGGGACTCGTTTCGTTCTCTCATGGTTAACATCGTCTTGCAACGCGTTGCCTAAATATCTGACTTGACCCGGAATCCATTTGGACTCACCCTGTGGATAACTTCAAGCGGGGGTAATGTGATGGCGGTCCTCGAGACCACGAAAACGCGCGACCGGATGGTTGCGAAAGCAAAGACGAAGACGGTTAAGGCCGACAAAACGAGCATTCTGCCTGTCGGGCAGATTCTCGATGGCGACTGCATCGAAGCCATGCGCTCGATCCCCAGCGCGAGCGTCGATCTCGTGTTCGCCGATCCGCCTTACAACCTCCAGCTGGGCGGCGATCTCAACCGGCCCGATGGCAGCCATGTCGACGCCGTCATCGATCACTGGGACCAGTTCGACAGTTTCGCGCTGTACGACAAATTCACGCGCGAATGGCTGACCGAGGCCAAGCGCATCCTCAAGCCCGATGGCGGGCTGTGGGTGATCGGCAGCTATCATAACATCTACCGTGTCGGTGCGATCCTGCAGGATCTTGGCTTCTGGATCCTCAACGACATCGTCTGGCGCAAGTCGAACCCCATGCCCAATTTCCGCGGCACGCGCTTCACCAATGCGCATGAGACGCTGCTGTGGTGTTCTCAGGGCGAGAAGGCGAAGTATCACTTCAACTACCGCGCGATGAAGACGTTGAACGACGAATTGCAGATGCGCAGCGACTGGGTCCTGCCGATCTGCAACGGGGCGGAGCGGCTGAAGGAAGGCGGGCACAAGGTCCATCCGACCCAGAAGCCCGAAGCACTGCTTTACCGCGTGCTGCTGTCGACCACCGAAAAGGGCGACGTCGTGCTCGATCCCTTCTTCGGCACCGGCACCACCGGCGCGGTTGCCAAGCGCCTGGGCCGCCAGTGGATCGGCTGCGAGCGCGAGGGCAATTACCGCGACGCCGCGCTCAAGCGGATCGAAAAGGAACTTCCGCTCGACGAAAGCGCGCTCACCACGATGCAGGCCGGCCGCAGCGCTCCCAAGGTGGCGTTCGGGGCACTGGTCGAAAACGGCTTCATCGCGCCAGGCACCATTGTCTTCGACAAGAAACGCCGCTGGACCGCGACAGTCCGCGCCGACGGCTCGCTCGCCCATGAAAAGCAGACCGGCAGCATCCACGGCCTCGGCAAGGAATTGCAGGGCGCGCCCAGCTGCAATGGCTGGACCTTCTGGCACTACGAGGTCGAGGGCCCGAATGGCAAAGACGTAAAACCCATCGATGCCGCGCGGCAGCTGTATCTGCTGGCGGTCGAGGACTGAGCTGGATCACCGAAGCGGAGCCCAAGGAGCACGTATTTCCGTGACTTGGGTTCCGGCTTTGCCTACGCGTTCCTACCGATGCCCGATGTCATACCCTTTGAAAAGCTGAGCGCGGATCACCTGCGCCTTATCCTCGAAGCTGGGCAGATCGGCATCTGGGAACTCGACCTTGTCACCGGCGAAGCGGTCCGCAACCTTCGACACGATGCCATTTTCGGGTATGACGAGCCGCTGAAAGAGTGGACCTTCGACAGGTTCCTGGGTCACGTCCTTCCCGACCAACGGGAAGAGGTCGAGACCAAGCAGCGCGCGGCAATAGCCGATCGAACCATATGGTCTTTCGACTGCGCCATTCGCGACGCCCATGGCGAGAAACGATGGATCAGTGCCTCCGGCCAGCCGATCGTTGGAAAGGACGGCCACGTCGAAAAGATCATCGGCCATGTCATCGACATCACGGAAACGAAGCAGCGCGAAGCCAGGCTGAAGCTGCTCACCGACGAACTCAACCACCGGGTGCGCAACATGCTCTCGGTGATCAAGTCGATCGTGCGCCTCTCTTCTCGCAAGGCCGCGGACCTGCCGAGCTTCGCTGCGGCTCTGGAAGGCCGCGTCAGCGCCCTGGCGCGCAGTCACCAGATATTGGTCGGCGATGGTTCGGCATCGCTCACTCCGAGCGCGATCTTGGACGCGGAACTGGCGGTGCTCCCCGATCTCGATGCCCGGATCGAAGTGACGGTTAAGGACGAAGTGCCACTGACCGGCTCGATAGGCCAGGGTCTGGCCCTGATCTTTCACGAACTCACTACGAATGCGCTCAAATATGGGGCGCTCTCCAACGATTGCGGGCGAATCTCCGTCGATATCGTGCGCGAAGAAGACACACTTTTCATCGAGTGGCGCGAGCGGGCCGGACCGCCGGTCAGGGCAAGCAGCGCCCATGGCTTCGGGACAATTCTCATCGCCGATGCCATCGGCTCGGCAGGCATGATCGACCTGCGTTATCCGCCCGAAGGCGTCGAGTGCGATATCAAGGTCAAAATCGCCTGAGGCCCCTTTCCCGCTGAACCGTCCGTGCTGGACGAATGCCGTTCGGCAGCATAGGGCAAGCCGCGATGGCCCTCCTTCCCCGCAGACCTCGCTTCCTTGATGGCAAGATGCCGCAGGAACTGGTCAGTGCGGACGATTGGAAACGGCGCATCGCGATGCTGGTTTCGGCCGTGCTCATCGGACTGGCAGCGCTGCTGTTTGCCGAACTGGGCGATCATGCCCAGGCGCTCTTTTCCTCCGTCCGTAGCGAGCATGTCTGGCTGCCGCTCGTTCTCACTCCGGCCACCTTCCTTATCGTCGCCGCGCTAACCCGCCGCTTCGCCAGCGAGGCGGGCGGTTCGGGCATTCCGCAGGTCATGGCAGCCAGCCGCGATCCGATGGGCCCGGCGGCGCGCGCCATTATGTCGCTGCGCGCGGCATGTGCCAAGATTGTGCTCACGGTGGTGGCGCTATGCGGCGGTGCATCCGTGGGCCGTGAAGGCCCGACCGTGCAGCTCGCCGGATCGATCATGGTCCAGGTCCACCGGCTCTTTCGCCTGCGCGTTACGCCGGGCGTGATCATTGCAGGCGGGGCCGCGGGTGTGGCTGCCGCCTTCAACACGCCGCTGGCAGGCATCGCCTTCGCCATTGAGGAACTGGCGACCGCGTATGAGCAGCGCGTCGCCGTCCTCGTCATGGGCGCGGTGATGATCGCCGGTCTCACTGCGCAGGGGCTTGCCGGAGATTACATCTACTTCGGTTTGCTACAGGGCAGCCTGCCGCTGACCACAGTCCTCATCGCCGCCCCGCTGGCCGGTCTGTTCGGCGGCGTTCTGGGCGGGCTGTTCTCGCGCCTGTTCCTCATGCTCCGGGGCCCCGAGGGGCGCTGGTCCGCGGTCCTCGGCAAACGACCTTTACTGACCGCCGCGCTCTGCGGCGCCGTCGTTGGCCTCCTCGTATTCCTGACCGATGGCGATGCAGCAGGTACGGGCTACGAACCGACCAGGGCGCTGCTCGAAGGCGAACAGGGCGATTACTGGTTTGGTCCCGCCAAATTCCTCGCCGCGTTGGCAACCAGCGTCAGCGGCATTCCTGGCGGCATCTTCGCCCCCTCGCTCGCCGCCGGGGCGGGGTTCGGTCAGATCCTGACGCCGCTCTTTCCGGCCGAACAGGCGGGTCTGATTGTCCTGCTCGGCATGGCGGGCTATTTCACCGGCGTCGTTCGCGCGCCGCTGACGGCTGTGATCATTCTGGGCGAAGCGACGGGCAGCAGCCATGTCATCCTGCCGCTGTTCGCAACGGCCCTGATCGGAGACTGGGCGGGGAGCTTGGTCTGCCGCGAGAAGCTCTATCTCGCACTGGCACGGGGCTTCATGCCGAAGGACCCCGCCGGGCCTGCCAGAGAGAGCTAGTGACGCGCCGCGGTGGGGCGCATTGCATTTTCTGGCCGGGACCATGTTCCATCCTGCCGGCAATCGGCTAGGACAGCCCGGCAATGACTGATCGCATCTACATCCGCCCCATCGGCCTCGTGCCCGGTCCGCAAAGCGAACACGGCAATGCCATCCGGCTGGCCGGCGGCATGGTCTATGCCAGCCGTTTCGCCGTGATCCTGCGCCGCGACGGGGCAGTGGCGGAACGCTGGCTCGCCGCGCCCGACACCATCGCCGATGTGATGGGCGCCTTGCCCGATAGCGTCGCGGATGATGCGGAACGCCAGTGGGCCAATCTCACCCTGGCGCATCCCCCGTTCAAACTGGGCAGCCGCACGATCCGGCTCGACCAGCCGCAGATCATGGGCATTCTCAATGTCACTCCCGACAGTTTCAGCGATGCCGGAGCTTTCATGAACAATCTCGATGCTCAGCGCGAGCAGGCCTCGTCGATGATCGAAGCCGGGGCCGCGATCATCGATGTGGGCGGTGAGAGCACCCGGCCGGGCGCGAAAGCGGTGTGGGAAGGCGACGAGATCAAGCGCGTGGTGCCCGCCATAGAAATGTGCGCAGGGATGGGCGCTGCGGTCAGCGTCGACACGCGCAAGGCCGCGGTCATGGAAGCGGCGCTGGCTGCCGGTGCCACATTGATCAACGATGTCTCCGGCCTCACCCATGATCCGCGAAGCGCCGAAGTGGTAGCGGGAGCGCAGTGCGCGGTGGTGCTGATGCACGCACCGGGTACGGGGCAGGACCTCCACGAAGGCGGCGACTATGCCAGCGTGGTGTTCGATGTTTTCGACGAATTACGCGCGCGCCGCGATGCCGCGCTGGAAGCCGGTGTGGCAGGAGAGCGCATCATGCTCGATCCCGGTATCGGGTTCGGCAAATCGCTGTCGGACAATCTCGCGCTGATGAACGCCTTGCCGCTGTTCCACGCCCTGGGGCACCCGGTCCTACTCGGCGCGAGCCGCAAGCGCATGATCGGGGCGCTGTCCAACGAAGCCGGCGCCGACCATCGCCTTGGCGGCAGCGTGGCGCTGGCGCTCAAAGGTATGGATGCGGGCGTGCAGCTGCACCGCGTCCACGATGTCGCGGAAACGGTGCAGGCGCGCAATGTCTGGCGCGGTCTGCGCGATGCGGCGCTAACCGATTTCGGCGATCTGCCGGGCTAACCTGGCGAGGCGGCGCTCCCTGCGAGCAGACCGCCATCCAGCGTCAGTTCGGTGCCGGTCATATAGGCGCTGTCCGCTGAGGCCAGATAGACGCAAAGCGCAGCGACCTCTTCAGGTCTGCCGAACCGCTTGAGCGGAGTGTCTGCTACAAGAGCGGCCATGGTGGCTTCGCGCTCTTCGCCCTGGCCCAGCATCGGCTCCCACATGGGGGTGAGCACGGCGGCGGGATGGACCGAATTGCAGCGGATGCGCCAGCTCTGCTGCGCGGCGTAAAGCGCCACCGATTTGGTGTGGTTGCGGATCGCCGCCTTGCTCGCGGCATAGGCTGCCGCGCCCGGGATGCCCACCATGCCGGATCGCGAGGAGATGTTGATGATCGAGCCATCGCCGCCTTCCTTCATCGCCCGCAAGGCGTAGCGGCAGCCGAGAAAACATCCGTCGGTATTGACCGCGTGAACGCGCCGCCAGTCGGCCAGACTGGCCGTTTCGGGATCGTGCGGCGCTGTGCCGGTTTCGAAGCCGGTGATGCCCGCATTGTTGACGAGCACATTGATGGCGGAATGCTCACTTTCTAGGGCAGCCCAGGCCGGTTCGCTGGCCACGTCCAGTTGGCGGAATTCGCAGTCGAGCCGCGCGGCCGTGGCCGATCCAGCCGTTTCGTCGATGTCGGTCAGGATAACGCGCGCGCCTTCGGCGATGAAGGCGGCGCAGACGGCCTCGCCGATCCCGCGCGCACCGCCGGTGACCACGCAGAGCATGTCGTTCAATTTTTGCATGAGGTTTCTTTCGAAAAGTAATCAGGTCTGGCGGTCCGGCCATCGCGGGCCGGAAATGTATGAGATCCGCCGTGGCGGTCGCCTTAGTTCACCTGACTTGCTCCTCTTTTCGAGCGGGCATCATGGCCGTTTCAGCCCGGATTGTCGATCCCCAGCTCCTGAAGCTTGCGGTAGAGTGTCGAGCGGCCGATACCCAAGCGGCGGGCGACTTCGCTCATCTTGCCGTCGTACTGCCCGATGGCGATGCGGATCACGTCCGCCTCGATCTCTGCCAGCGTGCGCAGATTGCCGTCTTCCTTGTAGAGCAGCACGCCGAGGCCCCGTGCGCGGCTTTCCCCGCGGTCGGTATCGCCCAGCAATGCACTGAGATGCGGGAAGCTGTGGTCGGTCAGCGCCTCGCGCTGCTCGTTGATGCAGGCGCGGAACAGCACGTTCTGCAGCTGCCGGACGTTGCCCGGCCAGTCGAAAGCCTCGAGCAGGGAGAGGCCGCTATCGGCGATGGAATGGTGCTTCATTCCCTCAACCTCGGCAAAGGCGGCAAGGAAGAAGCGGGTGAGGGCGGGAATGTCGCCGGACCGGTCACGCAGGGCCGGCATCACGATGCGGGTGAGCGACAATTTCTCGTAGAGCGAAGCGGAGAACAGGCCTTCCTCCACCATGTCTTCGAGCGGGACCCGCGACGAGGCAAGGATACGCACGTCGATTTTGAAGCCATGGGCGGCTCCAACCGGACGCACGATGCCGGTTTCCAGCGCAGCGTCCAGGCTATCCTGCAATTCGCGGGGCAGGGCATCGATCGAGCCGATCATCACGGTTCCCCCGTCGCAGCGGGCAAGCACGCCTTCCTGCCGTTCCAGATCGTGCGGCGTGCCGGCGCTCTCGCGACCGAAAATCAGCCCTTCCAGCATGTCGTGCCGCTGCACCGCGCATTCGAGCATTTCCGTCGGCCCCTTGGCGCGCGCCGAGGTATGCTGGATGGCCTTCATCAGCGTGGCCTTACCCGTGCCGCTTTCGCCTTCGACCAGCACATGCCCGTTGCCGCGCGACGCGGCGGCGGCCTTGGCAAGAGCGATCCTGAACTGCGCCTCGGAACCAACCATGCCGCCGAATTCGAGGATCGAGACCAGCTTTTCGGAAAGGGGAAGGAGCTCGTCGCGGGGTAGGGCGACGAGGCTGGAATTGCGGAGGGCCGTGGTCAGGCGTCCGGACCTGATCGGTTTCACCAGATAATCGTTGGCACCGCCCTTCATGGCATTGAAGACGATTTCCGGGGCGTTTCTGGTGCCGATCACCAGGATCGTGCAGTCGGGCTGGAGTTCGTGGACCTGCTGGATAAAGCGGCCAGCATTGTCCGCGGCAACTTCGCCGTCGAACAGCAGGATGTCGACCTCCGGCCCATCTTCCGCGCCCAGCATTTCCAGCGCTGCCGCATAGGTTTTCGCCGTGAGGATCTCGAACCCTTCATGGGCCGCGACAGGAGAGATGGCGCTGATCTGAGGAGCATCCTCGTCGATCAGCATGAGCAGTCTGGTGTCCGACCCTGCCATTGTGTGTGCTCCCCAATTCATTTTCTGCCCCGGGCGTCCCTCCCGCTCCGTCAACTAACCTAGACGCTAGAAGGGACCGGTAAAGAGCGTATTAACTCTCATGCCCGGCGAACGGCGCAGGACAGGGCGCGGTTGCCCAACGCCCTTGTCGAGCGGAGCACTCCATTCTAAACCTCTGCCGGAAACACCAACATCGAATAAGGGTACAAGACATGGAAACCGCCAACGACCGCAAGGCTCATGAGAAAACCTACGGTTCCTTCATTGGCATGCTCAAATGGGCAGTCCCGCTGATCGTGGCAATCGCTGCCTTCGTCGTCCTGATGATCGCCAGCTAAGCCCGCGAGGCGCATGCGGATCGCGGCACTGAAGGAGCGGGCGCCCGGTGAAAACCGGGTCGCCATCACGCCCGAAACGGTGAAGAAATTCATCGCCCTGGGTGCCACGATCGCGGTAGAGGAGGGGGCGGGGCTCGCCGCCTCCGTCACCGACGAAGCCTATCGCGAAGCCGGGGCCGAAGTCGTCCCGGCCGCCAAGGCTGTAGAGGGTGCGGACATCGTTCTGGGCGTTCAGGCGCCCGACGTGATGGCGCTGGCCGGCGCGAAGCCGGGGGCCTGGGTCGCGGCGACCTTCGATCCCTTCCGCAATGGCGAGACGGTCGAAGCCTATGCCAAGGGCGGTTTCGAGGCGCTGGCGATGGAATTCATGCCGCGCATCACGCGTGCGCAGAGCATGGACGTTTTGTCCAGCCAGTCCAATCTGGCAGGCTACAAGGCGGTGCTCACCGCCGCCAACACTTATGGCCGCGCCTTCCCGATGATGATGACCGCCGCCGGTACGGTGCAGGCGGCCAAGGTTTTCGTGATGGGCGTCGGCGTGGCTGGCCTGCAGGCGATCGCCACCGCCAAGCGGCTCGGCGCGCAGGTATCGGCCACCGATGTACGCTCCGCCACCAAGGAACAGATCCAGTCGCTCGGAGCGAAACCGGTGTTTGTCGAGGACGTCGCGGGCATCGAGGGCGAAGGCTCGGGCGGCTATGCCACCGAGATGAGCGAGGAATACCAGAAGGCGCAAGCCGAGCTGGTCAGCGCGCACATCGCCAAGCAGGACATCGTTATCACCACCGCGCTGATCCCCGGCAGGCCCGCGCCGAAACTGATTTCGGACGCGCAGATCGCCAGTATGAAGCCGGGCAGCGTGATCTTCGACCTCGCCGTGGCGCAGGGCGGAAATGTGGCAGGCTCGCAGCCCGATCAGACCGTCGAGAAACACGGCGTGAAAATCGTCGGCTATTCTAACACCGCCGGGCATCTGGCGGCGGATGCATCGGCTCTCTTCGCGCGCAATCTCTACAATTTCCTCTCGGCCTTCTGGGACACGGAGTCCGGCAGGCCCGTGCTGGACGAGGAAATCGGCGACGCCGTGCGGCTCACGCAGGGCGGCAAGGTGGTGAACGAAAGATTGGCCGGATAGGCTTTCGCGCGCTGGCTATCGGCGGCAATTCGCTCCCTTGAAAGCGCGCCGCGCGCAGATATCCGCGTGTCTCGGAACATTAGCTTTGGCTAAACCGTAGGGTGACCGGGAGATTGAAAAAGGGACCCTACAATATGAAGAAGGCTTTTTTGATGGGAGTGGGCGCAGCCGCGCTGTCACTCGCAGGATGCGCAACCACTATGGGCGGCTCGATGGATAATGACGTCGCCTATGTCGACGGCGCTGCCATGTACGCCAATCAGAACATCGTGGCGAATGCGGCCAATTCGCCGATCCACACCACGCTGGTGGCAGCGGTCAAGCAGGCACAGCTTGTCGACACGCTTTCGGGTCCGGGACCCTTCACCGTGTTCGCCCCGACCGATGCGGCCTTTGCCCGTGTGCCCGAGGCCACCCGCAACATGCTGATGATGGACGCCAACCGCCCGGCGCTGCAGAAGGTCCTGACCTATCACGTCGTCCCGGGCCGCATAACGGCAGCCGATCTGATGGATCGCATTCGTGCAGGGAATGGCACGGCAACGGTCACGACGGTTCAGGGCGAACCGCTGACCTTCCACATGCAGGGCGGCAATGTGATGATCATGGGCAAGAACGGCAGTTCAGCCTATGTGACGCAGGCCGACGTCATGCAGTCAAACGGCGTGATCCACGTGGTCAACGGCGTGCTGACTCCCAGCATGTAAGCCTGCTTCACCGCAAAAGATCGGGGCTGCGAGTGCATTGCGCATTCGCGGCCCCGTTCGTTTCGGCGCTCGACTTTGATCCGATCCTCTTGCACAAGGTTTGCAGGTTCTTTGGGAAGGGGCGGACAGTTGGACTTCATTTCGATCCTGTCGATCTTCGTGCTGGCGTGTTTCGTCGGCTATTACGTGGTCTGGTCGGTCACGCCCGCGCTGCACACGCCGCTGATGGCGGTGACCAATGCGATTTCCAGTGTGATCATAGTCGGCGCGCTGATCGCGGCGGCGGCTGCCGATGTGCCGGGGGCGAAGTGGCTGGGGCTGCTCGGCATCGTGCTAGCATCCGTGAACATGTTCGGCGGGTTCGCGGTGACAGCGCGGATGCTGGCGATGTACAAGAAGAAGGAGAAGAAGTGATGATGCGCTTCCTCTCCACCCCGTCATTGCGAGGCGACGCAGTCGCCGCGGCAATCCATCGCCCTCGCGCGAAGCTTGGCGGCCGGTCGATGGATCGCGTCGTCGCTTCGCTTCTCGCGATGACGATGCTTGGTTTTGCCACACCCGCCCGTGCCGCAACCGGCGAGGCGGTGAACCCGTGGGTCGCGCTTGCCTATCTCGTGTCGGGCGTATTCTTTATCCTCGCGCTGCGTGGCCTGTCCTCGCCAGCGACGAGCCGGACGGGCAACCGCTTCGGCATGGTGGGCATGCTGATCGCGGTGGTGACGACGCTGGTGACGCACTTTCCATGGATCACCGAGCAGCAGGCGGCCGATTTGTACGCAGTGCGCCCCGATTGGGCGTCGATGTATGAAATCCTCATCGCCATCGGTATCGGCGCGGTCATCGGCATCACCATAGCGCGCCGCATCGCCATGACCGCCATGCCGGAACTGGTAGCGGCCTTCCACAGTCTCGTCGGTCTCGCCGCAGTGCTCGTGGGCTGGGCGGCCTATCTCAACCCGGGTGCGTTCGGCTTGATGGTGCCGATGGAAACGATCGGCACGGACTACAGTCTGCCGATGCAGATCGGCGCAGTCAGCAAGGTCGAGATGGGCCTGGGCATCGCCATCGGCGCGATCACCTTCTCGGGCTCGGTCATCGCCTTCCTGAAGCTGTCGGGGCGGATGAGCGGATCGCCCATCCTCCTGCCCGCGCGCCACATCATCAATCTCGGTACGCTGGCGGCGATCATCGTGCTCACCGCGCTCTTCGCCATGGCGTCTCCTGCCGAGACCATGCCGCTGATCGTCGCGCTCACCGTGCTCGCCTTCCTTATCGGTTTCCTGCTCATCATCCCCATCGGCGGGGCGGATATGCCGGTCGTGGTGTCGATGCTGAACTCCTATTCGGGCTGGGCCGCGGCGGCGATGGGCTTCACGCTGGGCAATACGGCGATGATCATTACCGGCGCCCTGGTCGGCTCTTCGGGTGCGATCCTGAGCTACATCATGTGCCGCGCGATGAACCGCAGCTTCATCTCGGTGATCGCGGGCGGCTTCGGCGCGGACGACAGCGCAGGAACGGGGGGCGAGGCGAAAGAGCAGCGCCCCTACAAGCAAGGCAGCGCAGCCGATGCCGCCTTCATGCTCGAACAGGCGGAAAAGGTCATCATCATCCCCGGTTACGGCATGGCCGTAGCACAGGCGCAGCACGCCTTGCGCGAAATGGCCGACATCCTCGAAGAAAAGGGCGTGGAGGTGAAATATGCCATCCACCCCGTCGCCGGGCGCATGCCGGGGCATATGAACGTGCTGCTGGCCGAAGCGCAGGTGCCCTACGAAAACGTCTTCGAGCTGGAAGACATCAATTCTGAATTCGCGCAGGCCGACGTTGCCTTCATCATCGGCGCGAACGATGTGGTGAACCCGGCGGCCAAGACCGACAAATCATCGCCCATCTACGGCATGCCCGTGTTCGACGTGGACAAGGCGAAACAGGTCTTCTTCATCAAGCGCTCCATGGGCGGGGTGGGCTATGCAGGCGTGGACAATGACGTCTTCTACATGGACCAGACCATGATGCTGCTGTCCGATGCCAAGAAGATGGTCGAAGAAATCGTGAAGGCGCTCGACTGAATTCATGCGTAAAATCATTATCATCATCGCTCTGCTCGCGATCGGCGGCCTGTTTCTGTGGGGCGCGCTCGGCGGGGTGGAACAGGTCACCTCCGACAGGATCGAAACCACGCTGGTCGACAAGGGCATCCCCCAGCCGGTGGCCGCCTGCATGGGCCAGCGCCTGTCGGAACGCCTTTCGCTCAACCAGCTGCGCAAGCTGGAGAATTTGCAGGCCCGCGAGGGCGAGAGCGAAGTGCCGCTGACCATGGCCGAATTTCTCGAGCGGCTGCGCCGGGTAGACGATCCCGAAGCGATCGAGGTCGTCGGCACCTCTGCGGCGATCTGTTCCTTCGCGGCCCGCTAGACCGGCAACGGCCAAGGGATCGCGAGAACGGCATCGCGCGGGGGCAAAGGCCGTCTCGGCCCTTTCCTACTCGGGACCAATTCGCCTATCCTGGCGCCATGAGGATGACCGAGCCATGCCATGGGGGCGCCCGATGCGCAGTGGGGATTTTATCCCCTGGACTGTGCTCCAGGCGCTCCATCCTTCAGGAATGGATGGCTCAAGCTGAACGGGGAGGGGGTCTATGAAGTGGGTCTGGCGGGGGCTGCTGATTCTCCTCGGGGTGCTGGCGGTGGCCGTGCTGGCCTTCCGCGTACCCGATACCGACCCGGCGGCGATGCGCGCCAAATACGGCGCCGCCCCGTCGCAGTTCATCCCGGTGGGCGATGGCCGGGCGATCCATGTGCGCGATGAAGGCCCGCGCGATGCACCGGTGATCGTGCTGCTTCACGGATCGAACTCCGATCTGCATACGTGGCAGGAATGGGCCGACATGCTGAAGGCGGATTACCGCGTGATCCGGTTCGACCAGCGCGGCCACGGGCTGACCGGCCCCGCGCCCGACGATGACTATAGCCCCGAAGCCTTCGGCGCGGACATCGATGCGGTGACCGCCAAGCTGGGCGTCGATACCTTCACGCTGGCGGGCAATTCGATGGGCGGCGGCATCGCCATGGCCTATGCCATCGCCAAGCCTTGGCGGCTGGATGCACTGGTGCTGGTCGATGCCGCAGGCGCCCCGGTAGAGCGGGAAGGGGGCGGCAATATCGCCTTCACGCTGGCAGGCGTGCCGGTGGTGGGCGACGTGATGAGCCAGCTGCTGCCGCGCAGCTTGGTCGCCAAGAGCCTGCGCCAGAGCGTGTACAATCAGGCCGTCGTCACCGATGCCGCCATAGATCGCTATTGGGAATTGGCGCGATATCCGGGCAATCGCGGCGCGACCCGCAAACGGTTCGGGACGGCCCGCAGCAGCTTCGATCCGCAGGATGTGGCGCGGGTCCGCGTGCCCACGCTGATCATCTGGGGGAAGGAGGATGCGCTGATCCCTTACAAGGCCGCCCTGTGGTACGATGAGCATCTGCCGCGCTCCACGCTGGTGGCCTATGACGGCGTCGGGCACCTGCCGATGGAAGAGGCGGCGGAACGCAGCGCCACCGATCTTGCCATCTGGCTTCCCGAAGCGCTTGTTCCGCCCGATCTGCCAATCACGGAACCGGCAGGTGCCGAGCCCGTTCTAAGCCCTTGAACATGAGGGGCCGCACAGGGGGCGGCAAAACTTAATTGAAGGGAGCGCGGACTTTGCGCACATTGGGTCTCATCGGCGGGATGAGCTGGATTTCCACCCGCGCCTATTACGAACGCATCAACAAGCTGGTCCAGCAACGGGCACAGCCCATGGCCAGCGCGCCCTTGGTCATTGAAAGTCTGGACTATTCGCGGATCGCCGCGGCTAAGAACTCCGATGACTGGGACGGGGTCGCCTCGATCCTGGTCGAAAGCGCCCGCAAGCTGGAAGCGGCGGGTGCCGAAGGGCTCGTGATCGCGGCCAACACCATGCACAAGGTCTATGACCGCGTGGCCGAAGGCATCTCGATCCCGGTGATCCACATCGCCGATGCGGTGGGCGAAGCGATGGCCGAGGCGAATTGCGAAAGCGCCGCGCTGCTGGGCACGCGCTACGTGATGACCGAAAGCTGGTATCGCCAGCGGCTGGTCTCGCACGGCGTTGATCTGCTGCCGCCCGATCCGGGCGATGTCGAACTGGTCGATGGCATCATCTACAAGGAGCTGATGCTCGGCCGGGTGACGCGCGATGCCGAACGCGCGCTCAAGAGCGTGATTACCATGAAGGACAAGCAGGGGGCCGATGCCATCGTGCTGGCCTGCACCGAACTCGAACTGGTCGTCGATACCGATGCCAATGTGCTGCCGGTGTTCGATTCCACCGACATCCACTGCCGCGCCGCGACCGACTGGATCTTCGGCTAGGCCTACGCTTTTGCTCGATCGTGTGAACCTTCCTGCCGAAAAGCGGGAAGGTTCGCTTTTCGTTCACGTTGTCGCGGGGAATCGGGTGACCTAAGCCCCCTCGCACATGCACAAAGCCCCTTACGCCGCCGATCCCGCCTCATCGCGCGGACGCGAATTCGCCGAAGACCGCGATGGCGCGCGCGGACCGCGCAGCGAATTCCAGCGCGATCGCGACCGGATCATCCATTCGATCGCCTTCCGCAGGCTGCGCTCAAAGACCCAGGTGTTCGTCGCTCCGGACGGCGATCACTATCGCACCCGCCTCACCCACAGCATAGAGGTGGCGCAGATCGGGCGGGTCATCGCCCGCGAACTCGGGCTGGACGAGGATCTGACCGAGGCGCTTTGCCTGGCGCATGACATCGGCCATCCGCCATTCGGCCATGCCGGGGAGAAAGCGCTGGAAGAAGCCATGAGCCATGCTGGCGGCTATGATCATAACGCCCACGGCATTCGCACGCTCGCACGTCTGGAAAGCCCCTATCCCGACCGCGTCGGGCTGAACCTGACCTGGGAAATGCTGGAAGGCATGGCAAAGCACAATGGCCCGGTCGCAACGCAGAACTGGGCGCTGGCCGAAGTCGACCGGGCGTTCCCGCTGGAGCTGGGTAAATGGCCTTCGCTCGAGGCGCAGGTTGCAGCGGTTGCCGACGACATTGCCTATGACAACCACGATATCGACGATGGCCTGAGGGCAGGCTTTCTCGATCTCGACGACCTGATGGAGCTCGATTTCCTCGCCGACCAATTCCGCAAGGTCGAGCGGCGCTTCCCGCATGTGACGCGGGACATCCAGCTGCGCGAACTTATCCGAAGCCAGATCGGGCTGATGGTCAACGACGTCATCAACCATACCCGCGCGAATGTGTCGGGGATGGGCGAGATTGCGCAGATCCGTGGCGCGGATCGTCAGCTGGCCGGATTTTCGCCCGATCTGGCTGATGAAGAGCGTCGCCTTAAGAAATTCATGTATGATCGCCTCTATTACCACGCGGAACAGATCGCCACGGCGGAAAAGGCGCGCGACGTCGTCGCACGGCTATTCGTCGCCTATCAGCAGGATCCCAGCACCATGCCCGACGACTGGTTCGAAAGATTACCCACCCGCGAACCGGAGAAAAGTCGCCACATCGCCGATTTTATCGCGGGCATGACCGACCGTTTCGCGATCGACCAGTGCCGCAAGATCTATGGGCGCGCGCCGGAAGGTCTCTCGAATGTCTGACGCCCTGCGGATCTGTCTTGTTGGGGCGACCGGACTGGTTGGCGGCAAGGTTCTCGAAGCCTGTGTGGGCCGGGAAGACGTCCGTATTCAGGCAGTTGCCCGGCGGGAGGCCAATCTCCCGCATGGCATCAGGATCGAATATTTCGTCGCCGATCCGTGCAAGTGGTCTGAAATATTCGAAGCCCTCAGGCCCAAGGCGGTGATCTGCACGCTGGGAACCACGTGGAAAAAGGCGTGCGAAGATGAGGCGGCATTTCGCGCGGTGGATCAGGAACTCGTATTGAATACTGCGAAAGCGGCGCTGGATAACGGAGTGGAACGCTTCGTCCATGTAAGTTCGGTTGGCGCGGACCCTGCCTCGAAGACCTTCTATCTTCGGGTGAAAGGCGAAGTGGAGCGGGACCTCACCCGCCTGCGTTTCAACCGGCTCGATATTCTTCGCCCCGGACTTCTTCTCGGAAGGCGCGACAACGATCGCCGCACAGCTGAGAGGATGGGCATCGCCGTATCTCCGATCGCGAACCTTCTGATGCATGGCAAATATCGCCAGTATCGCGGCATCGATGCCGAATTGGTCGCAAAAGCCGCTGTGTCGCTGGCGAAGCGTGCGGCAAGGGGGCGGTTTGTCCATGACAACGATGCAATCATGCGGGCGGCACACTCGCTCCCCGCGTTGGTCGAGACCTGAGGGGGATCGCTATGTGGGACAGTCTTTTCTCAGCAGCTAATCTGCTCGCATTGATCATGTGGGCTGGCCTGATACTTCTGCCTCGTTGGCCCGCCCTTCTTTCGGCTGCACTTTATCTCGGCGCTGGCCTGCTTAGCTTCGCCTATACTGCCGCCTTGGCGGGCATTCTCAGCGGAGTGCTCCAGACATCCGGCGGAAGCGATTCAGGCATGGATTTCGGTTCGATCGAGGGAGTACGTTCCATCTTCGAAACAGACGCCGGGGTCACGATCGGATGGATACATTACCTGGCGTTCGACCTCTTTGTCGGCATCTGGATAGCCCGCGATGCCGATGCGAAGGCTTTTGGACGCTGGGTGCAGGCCCCCATCCTTCTCGCGACTTTCCTTGCTGGTCCATTCGGCCTTCTTTTGTGGCTGATCATACGTGAACGGCGAGCGAGAAAGGGTGGAGTGAGAAGCAATATTCGGATACCAAGGGGATGACCGCGTGAAGCGTGTTTCTCCCGCTGTCGCTCGTAATTCGCAACCCATTGCGGAAGTTCTGGACAAGGAACTGCCGAAAAGCGGCCTGGTACTCGAAATCGCCAGCGGCACCGGCGAACATGCTGTCTTCATGGCGCATCGTTTCGCTTCGATCCGCTGGCAGCCAACCGATCCCGATCTGGAAGCACTCGCATCTGCCGCGGCATGGGCAAAGGAGGCAGGGCTTCCCAACCTGCTCGAGCCACTGCAACTGGATGCCCGCATGTCCAACTAGCCGGTAAAAGGTGCTGATGCGCTTGTTTGCATCAAAATGCATTCTGACAGTTGTTACAACGGAAAATCAGTAGGTTATCGCAAATATGATGCCTGCGTTTGCATCAATATGATCCACATAAGCGATTGGAAAGCGACTGTCGGGCTGTTCAGAGGATGCTCGAAATACCTTACAGAGGCCGCTCCAATTATACTCTATGGCCCGTACTTGGAAGAAGGTGTGGAAACTGCTCCATCCAACTTGGCGTTCGACCGCTCCTTGAAAGAGCGAAATCCGGCTTGGGGCCTCCGTACATTAGCTCACGTGGACGAGGTGGCTGCTACGTTCGGATTTGAACGCACCATCCGCTACGAGATGCCCGCAAATAACCTCTCTGTGGTCTACCGAAGAGGTTCTGCAAGCGGCCTGTGAGCTAGATTTGTACGGAATTACGGCTTTGCTCATTTTCAACAGAGAAGCGGACAGGCAGCTAGCGACCCCATTGTGGACATTACGAACAAGGCTCAGCTAGGATCGGGCGCGGCCTGACCTGCCATAGAGCAGCCGTCTCTAAGTTGTAGGCCCCGCCCTCCTTTGGCTGCAGGACAATCAGGAAGTCACGGTCATCCCGTATCTGCGCGTGAGAGATCGCTGTTGCCGGAATAACCTGCCGCCGTTCTGACCCTCTCACTATTCGCTTGGCGCGGACTTGAAGGCGCCATTCGCTTCGCCAATTTGGCAAGACCTCATCACGATCATGAAGTGTCGTGCTGCCTACTGTGGCGATGCGACCTATTACGACAAGATCATCGCAGCCGTAAGGGAGCTCGCTGGCAGGTTCGTTAGTCTCAATAGTGGTGCAGCCAGCAACAAGGAGAGACAGAACTATTGAAATGCGAGAGGCCATGCTCCCCACACCTACTGGCCACGATGTCCGCTTTCCACCCCTAATCGGACATTCGATAACAGGAACGACCCGTCCAAAAGCGGACTGGCAGCTTTGCCACGGTTGGCACCGAAAGCTGCCTGTCAGCTAACGACCCATTGCGGACATAACTTGAGTAGCTAAAGTTACTCGGAAGGAGAAGGATTGGTGAGCTTGGCGCGGATCATCACATTTCGGAATTTCGCAGTAGCTGTCGGGCTTTGCTTGACTGCATCTGCTACCTTGGCGCTAGTTCCTCTTGTCAATCCGCGCGCGCCGCTCTTTCCGTTCATTGCTGCCAATTGGGTGCTCTGGATGATCGTAGCGGGTGTTTTTCGTCGCTCTAAAGCGGAATGGGTCACACCAGCGGAAAGCGTTTGGTGGGATAGACTTACATCGATCGCGCTAGTTTCCTTCACCTTAGCGGGCTTCTTTGCATTGTATCACGGTGAAGCCCTCATTCGTGCCGGAGATTTAGCTCAATTACGTTGAGCCAATCGCCTCGGGTGGCGCAACGACCGCTTCACACCGCAAATCGGACGCTCACACTTTCCCGTGCGAGGCCGTAGAGTGGACGTTACAAAGCACTCCTGCGAGACCTCCTGAGAGACACTAGTAAGCACGCGCCTAAACTTATTTTTCACCGGCCAATGGATTGATGTGGTCCATCTGCCTGGGAATTTCTAACCTATTGAAATGACTGGATCGAGGTGCACACCTGTAGTGATGCCTAGTATGAACATGATCCACATCTCTCCCTGGGAAGCAACGCTGGGCTTGTTTCGCGGTGCAGCCGACACCCTCCAGGATGGTGAGCCGCTCATCTTATACGGCCCATTTTTGGAAGAGTATGTGGAAACAGCCCTGTCCAACCTGGCATTTGATGCTGATCTCAAGCGCCGAAATGCGGCATGGGGCATTCGCCAACTTGGTGATGTGGATGTCGTCGCAAAAGCCACCGATTTCGAACGCACTGCGCGATATGAAATGCCGGCCAACAATCTGATGATCGTGTATCGCAAGAACTCAGATCACGAAAACAAAACGCCCGCCGGTTAGGGCGGGCGTTTCCTGACAACCGAAATGTAGCCCTCAGTTGATCGCTTCTTCTCCGGCGCGGCCGACAGACTGGATGTCTTCGCCCAGGCCCTTGACCGTGTTGCAGCCGGCCACCACCACCGACATGGTCAAAGCAGAGATAAGAAGGGTCAGTTTTCTGGTCATTCGGATCGATCCTTAGTCGATCGCGTTTTCACCGGCATTGCCGACCGATTCGATGTCCCTGCCTACGCCTTTTACGGTGTTGCAAGCGGCTGCCGTCAAAGCGATCGAGGTTACGCCAAACGCGAGTAAGAGTTTCTTGATCATCGGTGTTCCTTCCCGAAGAACCTGTTGGTGGCCTTCTGAGGCTTAACAACGCCTTGCCGTGAAACGCGTTCCACCTGGGAAAAAGGCGAAAAGCGGACTTGGCGCGGTATCTCCGCCACACCATATGGCGCGCCGATGCACCAGTTTCTAACCTTCGCCAGCGACGCAGATATTCTCGCCATGTGGGGGGTGGCTTTTCTGGGCCTTGCCGCTTTTACGTTGATCATGGATCGCCGCCGCAATCGGCGGGCGCGCATAGACCGCATTGGCTGGATGCCGTGGACCGGACTGTTCTTGACCTTCGCGGTGATTGGCGGAGGCCTTCTGGCAGTCGCGATCCCGGGAATCCTGCGTGGCTAGTGCTTTACAGGCAAGCTTCTAGATAGGCTTGGTCGAACCCGAACTGGCGTGCTTTTTCCAGAGTGTAGGGGCGCAGACCAGATGACCGGAACTCACCGATGATCTTCCCATCGTCGGTTTCATCGAGATATTCGAACTTGAACAGTTCCTGGGTGACGATGACGTCGCCCTCCATCCCGATGACTTCGGTGATGTTGGTCGTGCGGCGCGAACCGTCGCGAAGACGTTTGACCTGCACGATAAGATCGACCGATTCTGCGATCTGGCGGCTGATGGCTTCCTTGGGAATCTTGATGTCGCCCATCAGGATCATGTTTTCCATACGGCCCAGGCATTCGCGCGGACTGTTGGCGTGAAGCGTACACATCGAACCATCGTGGCCGGTGTTCATGGCGGCGAGGAGGTCGAAACACTCCGCACCGCGAATTTCGCCCAGGATGATGCGGTCGGGGCGCATACGCAGGGCGTTCTTCACGAGGTCGCCGATGGTGATGGCGCCTTGGCCTTCAAGGTTCGGCGGACGCGTTTCGAGGGGCAGCCAGTGGGGCTGTTGCAGACGAAGTTCGGCGGCGTCCTCAATCGTCAGCACGCGTTCGCCCGGGTCAATCATCTTCGATAGGGCGTTGAGCATGGTCGTCTTACCCGAACCCGTACCGCCCGAGATGACGATGTTCATGCGGCAGGCGCCGGCGATCTTGAGAGCCGTACACATCTTCTCGCTCATCGAACCGAAGCCCTGGAGCATGTCGAGCGTGATCGGCTTCTCGGAGAACTTACGGATCGAGATTGCCGTGCCCTTCAGCGAGAGCGGCGGCACGATCACGTTCACACGGCTACCGTCCTTGAGGCGGGCGTCGGCCAACGGCGTTGTCTGATCGACGCGGCGGCCAACCTGGTTCACTATTCGCTGGGCGATCTGGAAAAGATGGGTCTCGTCCCGGAAGCGAATTGGGGCGATGGTCAGCTTGCCCTTCTTTTCGATATAGGTCTGGTCCGGGCCATTGACCATGATATCAGTAACGTCGGGATCGTTCAGCAGTTCTTCCAGCGGACCGAAGCCCAGCAGTTCGTCGACCAGAACCTTTTCCAGCGCGAACTGTTCACGGCGATTGAGAGTGACCTTGAGATCGGCCAGCACTTCCATGATGATCGGCCGGAATTCCTCCGACAGTTCATCTTTTGTAAGAGTCGAGGCGGCTTCAGGATCCACACGTTCGAGGAGGCGGGGAAGAACCTGCTCCTTGATCTTGTGAACCGATGCTTCGAAGCCTCCTACCTCGGATTCGCCCGAATGAACCGTGTTCATCCGCTCGTCGAGGCGCGACATGGCATCGCTGTTCTGGGGTGCCTGCGCCGGAGCACTGGGAGGGGGCGCGTCCTGTGGGAGAGGGGGAAACTGTTCGCCGCCCTTTTCCCGTAGCGGCCCTTTTTCCGCGCTTGCACCGCCGGACATCGGGCGAGCGATGCCGAACTGCGGCCGCGCTGCCGCGCCCATCCCTGCAGGTCCGTTCTTCCGCCCGAATGCACTCATCGCTTAATCCTTAGCGTCGATATTTCCATGCGCCGCGCCCTAGGTCCCCAAGGGCAATAGCGCGTTTGCATCTTTGGTGAATAAATCGGAAACCTTGATTTTTCCCTAACCCTAGGACTTGAACGGAATGGCTTTTACCGCAATGCGGCGAAGTTCTCTTTCCTTCAGAAAAAAGACTTTCGAATTCATGCAGCCTTCCGAACGAAGCGGCATCATCATTGCTCTATGCGGCTTCGCTCTCTTGAGCGTCGGCGACGCCGTCATCAAAACGATGGCGGGTGAGTTTTCGCCGCTTGGTGTCGCGGCGCTGCGCTTCGCTTTGGGAGCGGCTGGGCTATCGGCGTTGTTGTCGATCAAGGAAGGCAGGCATGGTTTTCGTCCCCGCAATCCCCGTTTGCAGGCTGCCCGCGGGTTTTGCCTCGCAGCGGCAACTCTCTGCTTTTTCTCGGCGATCTTCGTTCTGCCGCTCGCCACTGCGATGGCGCTCGCATTCGTTTCTCCCGTCATTGTCGCCCTGCTCAGCGCGCCTCTGCTCGGTGAAAAAGTACGGCCGGCTGTCTGGATGGCTTCGTTTACGGCTTTGGTCGGAGTCGGTCTGATATTGCGGCCTAACCTTGCCGCATGGGGAATCGTTACGCTTCTGCCTTTGCTGTCTGCCACGTTCTTTGCGCTGATGATCATCGCCAATCGAGCCAGCGTAGGGCAGGGCAGCGCCCTGTCGATGCAAGCTTATGTACAGATCGTCGCCATGCCCTTGCTGCTGATCGCGGCCGCGGCCGGACACTTTTCCGGTGTGAACAGTCTAAGCCTCGCAATGCCGGACTGGACAATACTTGCACGCTGCGCGTTCGTGGCTGTCACCGCCAGCAGCGCACATTGGCTGGTCTATATCGGCACCCAGCGGGCAGGGGCGGCGACCATCGCCCCGACTACGTATATCCAGATGCTGGTGGCTACGGTATTGGGCTGGTGGTGGTTCGGCGATGTTCCGGATATTATCACGCTGTGCGGCGCAGCAGTCATCATCGGGGCCGGTCTGCTTCTTTGGTGGACCGCGCCGCAAAAGCGCATCACGCCGCGGACCGATTGATCGGCGAGCAGCAACAGCTATAGCGCGAATTAGAAGTTTGAAGGGTTAGAGAATATGTGCGGAATCATCGGTATCGTGGGCAACAGTTCGGTTGTCGATCGACTTGTCGACGGCCTGCGGCGCATGGAATACCGCGGTTACGACAGCGCCGGCATCTGTACGATCAATGACGGAAAGCTGATCCGCCGCCGCGCAGAGGGCAAGCTGAAAAATCTCGTCGAAGAGTTGGCGAATAACCCCGCGCTCGGCGAGATCGGCATCGCCCACACGCGTTGGGCAACCCATGGCGCACCCACCACCAGCAACGCCCATCCGCACGCAACAGATCACGTGGCACTGGTTCACAACGGGATCATCGAGAATTACAAGGATCTTCGGGCGGAGTTGCGCGACAAGGGTCGCACGCTTGAAAGCGATACTGACAGTGAAGTGGTCGCTCACCTTGTCTCGATCGAAGTCGAGAATGGTGCCTCTCCTGAGAATGCTGTTGCTCAGGTCCTGCCCCGGCTGCGGGGTGCTTTCGCACTGGCAATCGTCTTCAGGTCTCATCCCGACAAGATCATCGGGGCGCGTCGCGGTTCGCCACTCGTCGTGGGCTATGGTTCGGGTGAGATGTATCTTGGCTCAGATGCCCTTGCCCTGGCTCCGCTGACGCAAAAAATCACTTACCTAGAGGAAGGCGACTGGGTGGTCGTCGAGCGTGACGGTGTGATTATTCATGACGAAAGCGGAAATGTGGTCGAGCGGGAAATCCAGACCTCCGGAGCTTCCGCTGCAGCCGTGGAAAAGGGTAACTATCGGCATTTCATGCAGAAGGAGATATTCGAGCAGCCCACTGTCGTTGCACAAACGCTCTCCTCCTATCTGCGTCAGGCTGATAATTCGGTGGCGCTGCCGCAGTTCGATTTCGATATTTCGTCGGTCCGGCGTGTGACAATCGTGGCTTGCGGCACATCCTATTATGCCGGCATGGTCGCGAAGTACTGGTTCGAGCGATTCGCCCGAGTGCCGGTTGATATCGATGTTGCGTCGGAATTCCGCTATCGCGAACCGGTGCTGGAGGAAGGCGGTCTCGCGCTGTTTATCTCCCAGAGCGGTGAGACGGCGGATACGTTGGCAGCCTTGCGGCACTGCAAGGAAAACGGCCAGACCATCGGCGCCGTAGTCAATGTTCCCACCAGTTCCATGGCGCGCGAGGCCGACCTGCTTCTGCCTACACATGCAGGGCCGGAGATCGGAGTAGCGTCAACAAAGGCCTTCACCTGTCAGCTCGCTGTCCTCGCAGCCCTGGCAGCTCATATGGCAGTAAAGAAAGGTCTCATGAGCCGCGAGGAAGAGCAGCAGGTAGTTGCTCATCTGCTTGAAGCGCCCGCCTGCCTCAACAAGGCATTGGATCATGATGAGGACATCGCCAGCATGGCCCATCTCATCGCGCCCGCTCGTGACGTGCTTTACCTCGGGCGCGGACCAGACTTTCCCTTGGCGTTGGAAGGCGCGCTCAAACTGAAGGAAATCAGCTACATTCACGCCGAAGGCTATGCCAGCGGCGAAATGAAGCATGGTCCAATCGCTCTCATTGACGATGCCGTGCCGGTCATTGTTCTCGCTCCCTCCGGGCCGCTCTTCGAAAAAAGTATCTCCAATATGGAGGAGGTCCGTGCACGCGGTGGCCAGGTCGTTCTCATCTCCGATGCGAAGGGACTCGCTGAAGCGGGAGAAGGTTGCATAGCAACCATTGAAATGCCCGAAGTGCATCCACTGATTGCACCCTTGGTATATGCAATCCCCGTACAGCTTCTGGCCTATCACGTGGCATGCGTGAAGGGGACCGACGTCGACCAACCACGCAATTTGGCTAAATCAGTCACGGTCGAATAAGTCCGTCGGCGCAGGCGCGCTTGCGGGTATCTCTTCGCCGACCCTTTTACCGGGAAATAACCTTTCAAGTCTAAGTGGTAGCGCGTGAGCGAAGCGAAAAACTTGTCATCTGCAATCAGGCTGGACCCGACCGTCCGGCAATTGATTGGCTTGGACGATCCGGATCATGCCGATTTCGGGCGCTTTCATAGCAAGCGCTATCAGCTGGTCCCGCAACGATCCTACATGCGCATGCTTGTGCACGCTATCGCTATGGGCGCTGTGGCATGGCTCTGCTGGTCCAGCGTTCCACATCTGCTTTTGGGTGCATGGGTGGCCCTTTTGGGCGGAATACTCGTTGGCGGCTTCGTTTTTGATCGGAAGCTGAAGGATGCCGATGATCGCACGCTCTCCAAACGCGAATTGCGGCAACATGCTTATATCGGTGTTGTAAAGGGAGTGGTCTGGTCTGGCGGACTGGGCGCATTCGCTTTGGTCGGGGCCACCGGCATGGTCGCACATTTGTGGGCGTTTCTCGCGTTCGTAATGATGGTTGGTTCGATCAGCCGTTATTGCGCGCCCCTCACGACTATCGCCTTCACTCTGGCCGGATGCGCGGGAATGCTTATCGCTGCAATTGCGAGCGGAGCTTTCGGAATTGCCGCCATCATTTTGGCGACGGCCTTTTTCACTTGCCTTGGCGTTATCGAACGCGCCCGGGCCGCTTGGGAAATGCACACCACCGAGCTGGAGATGCACGAGAAGAGCGAAACCGTCTCGATGCTGCTGCGAGAGTTCGAGGATGGGCAGGCTGATTGGCTCTGGCAGATCGACACCAATCGCCGCTTACGATCGGTCAGCCCCAGATTGGCCTACGCCATCGGGAGCGATATTTCCGACATCGAGGGCAAATCTCTTCTGCAACTCATCTCGGGAGATGGGTGGAAGTCCGGCGAATTCCACGCCAGCCTGCATGAACTGGCAGAGAAGCTGAAGCGGAAAGAAAGCTTCTCCAATCTGATCGTGAAGGTCACCTCAGGCGAAAAGCTCCGTTGGTGGGAAATGTCGGGCACGCCCATGTTCGATGAGGATGGGCAGTGGACCGGCTTCCGGGGAGTGGGCTCCGACGTCACCATACAACGTGAAAGCAGCGAGAAGATCGAGTATCTCGCTCGCTACGATACGTTGACGCACCTGCCGAACCGTACCCAAGTCAATGAGTTTCTGGCGCAGGCACTCCTGTATGCCGAGAAATGGCGCTCGCGCTGCGCCGTTCTCATGATCGACCTCGATCGGTTTAAGGCGATCAACGACTCTCTCGGCCATCTTGTGGGCGACCGCATGCTGGCGCAGGTGGCCTCGCGCCTCCTTCCGCTGATGCGCGAGGGTGAACTATGCGGCAGGCTCGGAGGGGACGAATTCGCCGTCGTGATCCGTGATGCAAGCGACCGTCATCGTATCGACGCTCTGGCTCACGAGATAATCGCGACTTTGTCGGCGCCGTATCATCTCGACAATCAGGTACTTTATGTTGGTGCGAGCGTGGGTTCATGCATCGGCCCGCGCGACGGCCAAAAGGTGGAAGAACTTCTCCGCAACGCTGATCTTGCCCTCTATCGCGCCAAAGACGAGGGCGGAGGAACGCATTTCGAATTTGAACCGTCCTTGCATCTCGATGCCGAAGAGCGGCGGGTTCTCGAGTTCTCGCTACGCAGCGCGCTGGAGAAAAACGAATTCGTCCTGCATTACCAACCCGTCGTTGATGCGGGTTCGGAAGAGGTGGTCAGTTTCGAAGCCCTCATTCGCTGGAACAGCGCCGATCATGGCTTCGTCAGCCCGGCAAAGTTCATTCCCTTGGCAGAAGATACGCGCCTGATCGTGCCAATCGGTACGTGGGTCATGCGCGAGGCATGCCGCGAAGCCGCATTGAATTGGCCCGAGCACGTCAAGGTCAACATAAATGTTTCGCCCGAGCAGCTGATAGAACCGGATTTCGCTGGCACCGTACTACAGGCACTCTCGCATAGTGGCCTAAATCCCCAGCGCCTCGAAATAGAGGTGACCGAGAGCATTTTCATGCGCGATGCCAATGTCGCACGCAAAGCGCTCGAACAATGCATGGCTCTCGGGTGCTCGGTTGCGCTCGATGACTTCGGGACCGGCTATTCTTCGCTCGGCTATTTGCGGAAATTGCGCTTCACGACGATCAAAGTCGATCGCAGCTTCGTACAGGGAGCAGCGCAGAACAGCCCTGAAAGCCTGGCCATCATCCGCGCCGTCGTGGCTATGGCAGACAGTCTTGGCATGACGACGACGGCGGAAGGCGTTGAAAACGAGGAAGAGGCGGAAATGATCCGCCAGCTCGGCTGCAACAAGATCCAAGGGTACCACTTCGGTCGGCCGATGCCGTCCGAAGACGTTCACAGGATTTTCGATCGCCGGTTGAACGATGCCCGCAAGATAGCCTGACGGTGGACCGTTAGGCTTTGGCGAGAGCCTTCACGACACCTTCGAAAAGGACTGTCCCGTCTGACCCGCCATGCGCGCTATCCACGGCGCGTTCCGGATGAGGCATCATTCCCAGAACATTGCCGGCCTTGTTGAGGACCCCGGCGATGTCCCGCCGCGAGCCGTTACAGTTCTGAACGTAGCGGAAGGCCACCCGGCTTTCAGCTTCCAGTTCGTCCAGAGTAGCTTCGTCCGCGAAATAATTCCCATCGTGATGCGCAACCGGTATCTGAATTTCCTCTCCGGCGGCATACCCTTGGGTGAAGAGCGATTGCGCGTTCTCTACCTTCAGTGACACGGTGCGGCAGATGAAATGCTGGCTTGCATTGCGCATAAGTGCGCCTGGAAGCAGGCGCGCCTCGGTGAGCACCTGGAATCCGTTACAAACGCCCAAGACAGGGACGCCGCGATCCGCCGCCCGGATGATTTCGCGCATGATCGGGCTGTTAGCCGCCATTGCGCCTGAGCGCAGGTAATCGCCGTAGGAAAACCCGCCCGGAAGGGCGATGAAGTCGAGACCATCCGGCAATTGGGCATCGCCATGCCAGATGCGCACCGGAGCAGTTCCCGAAATCCGCTCGAGCGCCACCGCCATATCGCGGTCGCAGTTCGATCCGGGGAAGGTGATGACAGCCGAACGGAACGCCATCAGCCCAGCTTCTCGATCTTGTAGTTTTCAATGACGGTATTCGCGAGCAGCTTCTCGCACATGTCATTCAGCGCCTGATCGCTCGTATCGTCCGCCACATCCAATTCCACCGTACGACCGATGCGGACATCGTCGACACCTTTGAAGCCAAGCCCTTCAAGCGCATGATGCACTGCCCGTCCCTGAGGGTCGAGTACGCCAGGCTTGAGGCTTACGAGAACGCGAATCTTCATGGGCGGCCTTTCGGTTTTACCGTGTGGGCAGGTTGCGCGCGCCTATGCCGTTTACGAGCCGAGAGAGCAAGCTCGGCGACACAATGCGCGGCGAAGACACTCCTTGGGGGGTGTGGGGCAATGACCGATGTTGCTGCAATGCAACAAACACCGAAAACCGCGCACTTCCGCGCTTTCCGGACTGCTTTTTCATGACGTTATCGTTACAGGCGGCAGCGTCAATTCACATTTCCGTCCACCACCCCCGCGCAAACTATCGCCGCCTAGCGGGTCCAAAGGATTACTCCCCCATGATTGACCGCTCCCTTACTCTCCGTTTCCTTTCGGCAAGCACGCTGGCTATCGCCTGTGCGCAGCCGGCCTTGGCACAGGAAAGCATCGACAGCTCCGACATCGAAGCTACCGGCGCAGAACAGGCTGACAATTCGATGCTCGACGTCATTGTCGTGACAGCCAACCGTCGTGAAGAAAATCTGCAGGACGTAGCCGTCTCGGCAGCCACTATTTCGGCGGACACGGTCAAGACCATTTTTGATTCGGGTGCCGATGTCACCGCGCTTGCCGGACGAGTGCCTGGACTGTTCGTGGAGAGCTCAAACGGGCGCGCAGCTCCGCGATTCTATATCCGCGGCCTCGGCAACACCGATTTCGACCTTGCCGCCTCGCAGCCGGTATCTGTGGTGATGGACGATGTGGTCCTCGAAAACGTCTCTCTGAAGAGCTTTCCGATTTTCGACGTCGAGCGCATCGAAGTCCTGCGCGGTCCGCAGGGAACGCTCTTCGGTCGAAACACTCCAGCTGGCATCGTCAAGATCGACACGACCAAGCCGGGCGACGAATTCGCGGTGCAGGGTTCGCTCAGCTACGGTAGCTTCGATACGGTATCGATCGATGGCGGGGTGACCATTCCGCTGGTCCCGGGGCTGGCGTCCGTGCGGCTTTCCGGCCTGTGGCAGCAACGCGACGATTGGGTCGACAATGGCTTCACCGGCGAGAAAAACGCCTATGGTGCCTACAGCGATATCGCCGGGCGCGCGCAGCTGTTGCTGACGCCGACCGACCGCCTCTCCATCCTCGGCAGCTATTCGGTCCGCGATCTCGATGGCACGTCAACGCTGTTTCGCGCGAACATTCTCGGGCCGAACTCCAACGAGCTGAACGAGAATTACGATCGCGACACCGTCTATTACGACGCCGGCGGCGGCAACGAAGCCAAATACAAGGCTGAGATCGCGACCGTCAAAGCTGAATATGAGGCCGATTTCGCCACTCTGACCAGTATCACCAGCTGGGCGGACAGCGAGGGTTCGAGCCGCGGCGATATCGATGGCGGCAATGCAGTGAGCGGGCCGGGCTTCATCCCGTTTCAGTCGGACACCAAGGACGCTCTTTCGCTCGATCAGTTCACGCAGGAAATACGTCTCGCCTCGAATTCCGGCGGTGTCTTCGAATGGCAGGTCGGCGGTTTCTATTTTGACAGCGATTTCGACGTGACCACGGTCGGTTTTGATTTCCCGCCGCCGGTTACGGTAAACCACACCAATGAAAGCTGGGCCGTGTTCGGCCAGGTAACCGGCGAAGTGACGCCGGAACTCAAGCTGACGGGCGGATTGCGCTATACCGAAGACGACAAGGATTTCTTCGTGCGCGATGCGGCCGATCCGCAAGCTCGGTCCGTTTCCGACGAACGCATAAGCTGGGACCTTGCCGCATTCCACGAACTGAGTGGGGACGCGAGCCTTTTTGCCCGCGTGGCGAGTGGCTTCCGTGCACCGACGATCCAGGGGCGCGACGTTGCGTTTTTCAATCCGCCGTCCGTCGCGACCAGCGAGAAGATCATGAGCTACGAAGCCGGCCTCAAGTCGGAATTGCTCAATCGTCGCATTCGCTTCAATCTAGCGGGCTATTATTACACGATCGACGATCCGCAGTTCTCGGCTATCGGTGGCGCTGACAATCTCGTCCAGCTTGTCAATGCGAACAAGGGCCGCGGCTACGGCTTCGAGGTGGATAGCGCGTTTCAGGTCACCCCCGACTTCCTGATCACCGCTGGCACAAGCTGGAACAAGACGGAAATTCAGGACAATCAGTTAGCTGTGGGGACGTGCCTGCAGTGCACGGTCCGCGATCCGCTCGTGAATATCGGTGGTACCGATCGTGCGCTGGTCGACGGCAATCCTTTCCCCAATGCGCCTGAATGGATCGCCGATTTCACCGCGCGTTATGCGGTCCCGATCTCTGCGCAGGGCGAACTCTTCGCCTATACCGACTGGACCTATCAGGGGGCGACCAACTTCTTCCTCTACGAAAGTGCGGAGTTCAATTCGGACGACCAGTTCGAAGGAGGCTTGCGCATTGGTTACGCCAAATTCGACGGTAGTCTCGAAGTGGCTCTGTTTGCCCGCAACATCACTGATGAGGACAACGTCAAGGGCGGGATCGACTTTAACAACAACACCGCTTTCGTGAACGATCCGCGCGTAATCGGCGTCTCCGTTCGCTTCCAGCACTAAGCTTTGCTGACTTACAACAAAGGGCCGCGAGGGATTTCCTCGTGGCCCTTTTCATTTCTGTAAGCCTTTACTCGCCTTCTACCAGCGAGTCATGCACGATACGGATTCGCAAGGCCTGCGCCGGATCGAGATAACGCTGGGCTGCCTGCTGCAGCATCTGCGGCGTCACCGCATTATAACGCTCTTCCTGCGTCCGAATTCGATCGAGCCGCCCAGAATCCAACTGCGCATCGTCCGCTACGCCGAGCCACCACCCATTGTTCTTTCTCGCCTGGGCGATCTGCTCGAGCAGCGGTTTGCGCGCCCGGTCGAGAGTATCGGCATCGACCGGCGCAGAACGAAGCTTGTCAGCCAACTGATCTACGACACCGAAGACCTCATCCGCTTGTGAGGGTTCGACGATCACCGAGGTCGAGAAGGTGCCGTACCCATCGTAGATGTCGGACATCGATGATCCCGCGCTGGGAGAATAGGATGCGCCAAGCTGTTCGCGGATGGTGTCGGTCATTTCCAGGCGCATGACGCGGGCTAGCAGTTCCAGCGTCGCTTCTTCCTGAGCATCGCCGTCATCGGTGGTGGGCCAATAGGTCTGGGCTAGAGCCTGGTCCGTTGCACCGGCGTGAGTCAGTACCCGCTCGCTACGGTCGCTCGTGAAGGCAGCTTTCCGGCGTTCTGCGTGCACTTCGACTTGTGTCGCACGTGGGGGCAAGCTGCCGAAGGTGGAAGCGACGGCGGCGATGGCCTGGTCTACATCGAATTCACCAACCACTGCGATTTCGATGGGCGCAGTCGCGAACTCGTCGGCGATGAGCGCGCGGGCGCGATTTGCGCTGACCGCTTCCAGTTCGGCCTCACTAGGAAAAGCAAAACGTGGATTGTTGCCGCTTACGACCTCGCCTGCCTTGAATTGAGCTACGGCCTGCGGGGTTGAATCGATTTGCGCCATGAAGGGCGGGATCAGGCCGCGCCATTGGCTGACCATTTCCGGACGAAGGCCGGGATCGGTGAGGTAAGCCATGCTCAGCTTCATCTGCGCGGGCAGGTCAGCCATGGTCCCGGCGCCCGTGACGACGAATTTATCTTCGGCGACGTTGAACCCGTAGGTCAAGCTCTGGCCTGCAAATATCTGGCGCAGCTCGTCGAAGCTGTGCTGGCCAAGTCCGCCCTGGGCGCTGAGATTGGACAGCAGAATAGCTTCGGATAGATCCTCGTCCGGGAACGCGAGCTGGCCCGAGCCCACGCGGATCGAATAGCGCAATTTGTCGTCTTCGAAACTGGTCTGTTTGAGGTTCAACAGGACATTGTTCGCAAAACGAATGGTGCGGATGCCCAGATCTTCGACGATCGTATCGGAAACTATTGCCGCACTTTCTCCTGAAGGCGCGTAGGCGAATTCCACGAGCCCGCTGTCTTCAGGCGCTGCGACGGGCACCTCACTCGACCGGTCGTAAGCGGCAAGAATGGTGGCTTCGGCATCCGCGATCGGCTCCTTCGTGGAGACGTGGATCAACGGGTCGCTCAGCCTGTAATGCTGCGCCAGCGCTGCACTGACGGCTTCTGCGGTGAGCCCGGGTTTCAACTGCTCGAACAGGGAATAATACGTGCTCGGCTTGACGAAGAGTTCCTCGGCGCGGGACGTTGCCAGAATGGTGTCCGCGAACTGCTGGTTCGATCGGGTGCCTTCCTGCGCGGCTCCATCGCGAAGTGCCTTTTCCAGATTGGCCAGCTGCTCGGTCAATTCGGCGGAGGTAACTCCATATTGTACCGCCCGCCGCCATTCCTGTTCGGCAGTCCCGAGTGCCTGCTCCCATTCGCCATCCTTCGCCTGTACTTGCATGGAAGCTTGGCGATTGATGTCGAAAAAGTCGCTGGCACTTGTGTTGCCGCTGACGATAGGGGCGTCCTCGCTCGTGGCGATTTTCTGAAGGCGACGGTTGAGGATCATTGTGCCGAGATTTACGAGCAGCTGCTGGCGCAGTTCGGCGACGGTGTCTTCGCGTTTCTGATAAGGCGCGAAGCGATCGATCGTTACGATGTATGGAACATCCGGGTCGACGAAATTTCCTGCCGCTCTGCCGCGACGGATATCGACCAATCCTTTGTCCACCTGGCTGATTGCGGCCGAAGGTGCCTGCCAGCTGGAAAATTTCTCTACGATCTTGGCTTCGATTGTCGCTGGGTCGACATCTCCCACCACGACGAGAGTGGCATTGTCGGGCCGATAATAGCGGCGATAGAGGTCCCGTACGACCGAGCCGGGAGCTGCATCTATATTCTGGACCGTCCCGTCTGCCCGGAACCGCTTTGCATACAGCGTATCCGGCGAGACGAAGTTGAAATAGTCCTTGAACCTGCGGATCTGGAAATTGTTACGGGTGCGTGTTTCCGACTGAATGATACCTCGCTCGCGATCGACCGCTTCATCCGTGATCGTCAGCTCTGACGCGGTTTCGCGCATCAGCATCAGGGCCGTATCGACGAGCTCGTCATCCACGCGGGGCAGATCGAGCTTGTAGATCGTGTCCTCGAAGTTGGTCGTAGCATTGGTATCTGCCCCGAAGGCGAGCCCAAGCCGCTCAAGCAGCTTGATCATTTCGCCCTCGGGCACGTTGGTCGAACCGTTGAAGGCCATATGCTCTACTACATGGGCGAGGCCCAATTCCGCTTCACGCTCGTCAATCCAGCCCACATCGAAACCGAACCGAACGACGGCAGTGTCTTCCGGCGTTTCATTGTGGGCGATCGCATATTTCATGCCGTTGGGCAGCATGCCGAAGCGGACGTCGGCGTCGGCGGTGATGTCGTAAACGGGTATGCCCCAGGCCGTTTGACCCGAAGGTGCGGAGACCACCCTGGTCGCGACCTCTGTCTCTTGGGCAAATAAAGCTGCCGGGACAGCCAGTGCAAGAAGCGGCAGCACTGCCAATGTACGGGTAACATTCTTATGTTTCATGAAAAGATCCCCATCTCTACTGCCAGGTGGCAGCCTCATCCAGAGACCTTGGTAGTACAGTTGGCGATGGGATTGAAAGGGCAAATATCTCCTTTGTTTCCGTACTTTTTCTGCTGCGGAGACCCATTATGTTGGTTGCTCAGGCTGCAATGGCGGCTAGGAGCATTCGGTGACCAAACTGGATCTCGTCTTTAACCCCGTATCCGGCAGCTTCAGCCAATCCATTTGCGACAAGCTGCAGGTCGCGCTCCAGCAGGCAGGGTTTGAAGTTTGTGCCTTGCCCACCACCGCCGATGGCGCGGTCCTGTCTGGAACGGCCGACCTCGTGTGCGTTCACGGCGGAGACGGAACACTGCGCGACACCGTCCAGGCATTGGGTTCAGGCGCGGGGCAGATCCCTCTCGCCATCGCACCGTCCGGCACCATCAATTTGGTGGCACGCGAATTGTCCTATCCGCGCGATCCGCTAGCGTTTGCGAAAAAGTTGGCTGAAGCTTGGGCGCGGGGACCGGAAAGCTGGATCGAAGCTCCGCTCTATCGGCTTGGCGACATGCCGATTGTCTCATGCCTCTCCATCGGTCCCGACAGCCACGCGGTTGCGCGGGTGTCGGGCGCGCTGAAAAAGCGGATCGGGCGCTACGCCTATGTTGCCGCGATGATGCAGCAATTACGCGAATGGCCACGGGCGCCGATGCGCATCCGCGGCACGACGACGAAAGGCGAGCAATTCGAGGACGAGGCGGAAGCGGTTATCGTCTCGAATGCAGCCCTGTACGCGGGTCCATTCCGCCTCAGCCCCGAAGCGGCGCTTCACGCAGATTCGGTTGAACTCATCACCGTTGGCAAAGGCACCCGCCTGCGCATTATGGCCCTCAGCCTTGCAGCCATGATGGGCCTGCCGGTGGAGCGGTTCGCCAAGGCACGCGTCCGCTCCTGCCACCGGATCGAATTCGACCGCTGTGTTGCCCCGGTGCAGGTCGATGGCGACCACATGCCCGACTGCGCCTATGCAATCGCGCCGAGCGGCCTGACCTTGCGATACGTGGTTTAGTTACTTCTTCGCTGGCTTGGCGGGGCTGCGCAGCCGGCCGCGGTGGGCGTTCATGTCGAGAACTTCGCCGGGGCCGTTATCCTCGTTCTGCAGCAGGCCGAGACGCCGGGCGACTTCCTGATAGGCTTCGCTTTCGCCGCCCATGTCCCGGCGGAAACGGTCCTTGTCGAGCTTCTCGCCGGTGTTGATATCCCACAAGCGGCAGCCATCCGGGCTGATCTCGTCGGCCAGAATGGTGCGGCTGTAATCGCCGTCCCAGATCCGCCCGAATTCCAGTTTGAAGTCCACCAGTCTGATGTCGATGGCAGCGAACATGCCACACAGGAAATCGTTGATACGGATGGCCATGGAGGACATGTCCTGCATCTCTTCATGGCTGCACCAGTTGAAGCAGGCAATTTCCTCTTCCGAGACCTTGGGATCGCCCAGAGCATCGTCCTTGAGGCAATATTCGATCAGCGTATGGGGAAGAAGCTCGCCTTCCTCGACGCCGAGCCGCTTGCTGAGCGAACCGGCGGCGACATTGCGGACCACCACTTCAAGCGGGATGATCTCCACCTGGCGGACCAATTGTTCGCGCATGTTGAGGCGGCGAATGAAGTGGGTCGGGATGCCGATGTGCGAAAGGCGGGTGAAGACATATTCGCTGATGCGATTGTTGATCACGCCCTTGCCATTGATCGTGCCTTTCTTTTCGGCATTGAAGGCGGTGGCATCATCCTTGAAATACTGGATGATCGTGCCCGGCTCAGGACCTTCGTAAAGAATCTTGGCCTTGCCTTCGTAGATCTGGCGGCGACGTGCCATGCGTGTGTTCCCTCGCTGGAAAAGCCTTCTCGCAGCTACAGAATCGCCCCTCGCAATCCTGAGCCGTAACGTGGGCGCGGCCATACAGAGCGTGAGCGGCGAAAGCAATTGCAGGCGCGGCATGACAGCGTTAGCGGGACCGCACATGGAAAAGGCAGAAACACTGCGCGATCCCTTTGCACATTTGGCGGGAGATCTGGACGGGTTGCGGGAAAATTCCCGCCTGCGATCGCTTGCTCCGCAAACCGGCATCGATTTCTCTTCGAACGACTATCTGGGGTTGGCGGATAGCGCGCGGTTGAAGGCAGCGGCGGAGAGCGCCATCGCGCGCGGCGTTCCCGTTGGATCCGGCGGGTCACGGCTGTTGCGGGGCAATCATCTGGAGCATGAAAAGCTCGAAGCGGAAGCAGCTGCGTTTTTCGGCTGTGAAAGCACGCTTTTCATGGCCAGCGGATATGCCGCGAATAGTGCGCTTCTTTCGACCCTGCCTCAGCGCGGGGACATCATTTTTTTCGACGAATTGATCCACGCCAGCGCTCATGAAGGCATGCGTTTCGCCAGGGCAGAAACCCGCGCCATCGCGCATAACGACGTCGACGCCTTCGCTGACGCGCTCGCCGGGTGGAGAGGTGACCATGCGCAAGGCACCCCGTGGATCGCGGTCGAGACGCTCTACAGCATGGACGGCGACCGTGCGCCGCTCGAGCATTTGCTGGCGCTCGCCGATCGCTACGACGCGGTCCTTTATGCCGATGATGCGCACGCCACCGGTGTTTGGGGCGACGGGGGCAGGGGACTGGCCTCGATTCTTGATGGCCGCGAAAACACGATCGTGCTGCGGACCTGCGGCAAGGCGCTGGGATGCGAGGGCGCGCTTCTTTCCGGGCCTCGCATCATGCGGGATCATCTGGTCAACCGCGCCCGCAATTTCATTTTTTCAACTGCGCCGTCCCCGCTGATGGCTGCCTGCGTGAGAGAAGCCTTGTCGTCGGTTGCCGACGGGCCGCACCGGCGGGAGGAACTGGCCCGCCTGGTGGACTATGCGGGAAAGCGCCTTGCTCCTTTCGGTGTAGCGTTGACCGGATCGCAGATCATGCCGCTGGTGCTGGGCGGGGAAGCGCGCACGATGACCGTGGCAAAAACCCTACAAGCGCGCGGTTTCGATATTCGTGGCATTCGCCCGCCGACGGTGCCGCACGGTAGCAGCCGCCTGCGCATTTCGCTTACCCTGAATGTCGAGCGGGAAGAGGTCGACGCGCTGGCAGGCGCACTTGAAGAGATAATTTCATGAGCGCTTATGTCGTCACCGGTACCGATACAGAAATCGGCAAGACGGTGTTTTCTGCCGCGCTGACACAGGCGCTGGGCGCGCACTACTGGAAGCCGGTGCAGGCGGGGCTCGATGAGGGCGGTGATCTGTCGCGCGTCGCGGAGCTTGCATCGCTTGAGCCGGAGCGGATCATCGCGGAGGCCTATCGGCTGAAAACACCTTGTTCGCCGCATCTCGCAGCCGAGATTGACGGCGTGACCATAGCGCCAGACCGGCTGACCCTTCCGCCCCAACGCCCCCTCGTCGTGGAAGGGGCGGGGGGCCCACTTGTCCCGCTGGGGGGGGATGTATTGTACGCCGATATCTTCGCTCAGTGGGATCTTCCGGTGATCGTGGTCGCTCGCACGGCTCTTGGAACGATAAACCATTCGCTGCTGACGTTGGAGGCACTGCGAGCCCGCGGTGTGAAAGTGCACGGCATCGCTTTTGTCGGCGACCCGGTGGAGGATAGCGAGGCCACCATTTGCCGCTTGGGCAATGTTCGCCGACTTGGGCGCTTGCCGCTTATCCCGCAACTGGACGCAGCATCTCTCGCAGCCGCTTTCGCCGCTAATTTCGACCTCTCGGATTTCATATGACCCAGTCATCTGTCTGGCATCCCTTCACGCAGCACGGTCTTGGCGACCCTATTCCGCTGATCGAGCGTGCCGACGGTGCCGTGCTCTATACTGCCGACAACCGCCGCATCGTGGATGCCATCTCGAGCTGGTGGGTGACGACGCACGGCCACTGCCATCCCCGTATTGCCGCGGCGATCGCGGAGCAGGCCGGAAAGCTCGATCAGATGATCTTCGCCGGCTGGACGCATGAACCGGCGGAACAGCTGGCGCGCGAATTGCGTAGGATCCTGCCGGACCAAGTCAGCCGCGTGTTCTTCTCCGACAGCGGCTCCACCGCGGTGGAAGTCGCCCTGAAGATGGCGCTGGGCTTCTGGAAGCATCAGGGGGAAGAGCGTAGCCGTATCGTCGTGATGGAGCATTCCTATCATGGCGACACGATCGGCGCGATGTCGGTCGGCGCGCGAGGCGTGTTCAATGCCGCCTATGCCCCCATGCTGTTCGACGTGGGCCGCGTGCCCTTCCCCGGGGACGACCCGCAGCCGACTTACGATGCACTGGAACGGGAATGTGCCGGCGGAGCGGCGGCTTTCATCGTCGAGCCTCTGGTTCTGGGGGCGGGCGGCATGCTTATGTATTCTCCATCCGTCCTCGCCGAGATGCGCCGCATCTGCGCACGGTACGACACTCTCTTCATCGCCGATGAAGTCATGACGGCATGGGGCCGGACGGGTACGCTGACCGCGTGCGAGCAAGCAGATGTCGTGCCCGACATGATGTGTCTTTCAAAGGGTCTGACTGGCGGTTCGATGCCGCTGGCCGTGACCATGGCGAGCGAGCCGATCTGGGCGGCGCATTATTCGACCGACAGGACACGCACTTTCTATCATTCCTCCAGTTATACGGCGAATCCGATCGCCTGCGCCGCCGCGAATGCCAATCTGGCAATCTGGCGCGAAGAGCCGGTTATGAAACGCATTGACGGCCTCTGCGCGCGGCAGGAAGCGCACCTCTCCGCGCTGTCGGGGCATCCGGCGGTTCGCAATGGGCGCCGCTGCGGAACGATCGCTGCACTTGAGCTGGGCGATGCGGCGGGCAGCTATCTTTCCGATCTAGGGCCGCGCCTGCTGCGCCGCTTTCGCGAGGCCGATCTGCTGCTGCGCCCGCTTGGCAACACGGTCTACGTCATGCCCCCCTATTGCATCGACGATGCCGATCTCGACCGGGTGTGGTCGGAAATCGGTGCAGCTGCCGACGATCTTGTGGCAGCCTAATGGATGGACGGGGCGGTGGAGCTTCCATCGCCCTCGACCGCCGGAGCCTTGCCGTCCTTGAGTTTGTCGATGAGCATGCCCAGCGTGGCGCGCTGCACGAGGACGCTGAACAGCACGGCTGCAAAAGTCCCGGCCAGGATGAAGTCGCGCGTCTCCCCGGGAGGTAGCGACAGGGCGAGGGCGACGGAAATGCCCCCGCGCAGTCCGCCCCACCACAGCACGCGGCCAGCGCCCTTGTCCTGCAGCCGGGCGGCAGGAATTGTCTTTGTCGACACGAAGATTCCGATGGCGCGGGCAATCAGCGTCAGCGGGATAGCAATCAGGCCGAACAGCAGGACTTCTCCGGTGATCGTCAGCACGATCATCTCCAGTCCGATAAGCAGGAACAGGACCGAGTTGAGCAATTCGTCCACCAGTTCCCAGAACTTGATCACGTAATCGCGCGTCACATCGCTCATCGCATAGGTCACGCCCTGGTTGCCGATCAGCAAGCCGGCAACCGCCATGGCCAGCGGGCCCGAGATGTGGAGCTGGCTGCACAGGGCATACCCGCCCATGACAATGGCGAGAGTGATCAGCACTTCCAGCGTGTATTCATCCATTCCAGCGAGCGCGCGGTAGCCGAAATAGCCTGCGACGAGGCCGACGAGGATGCCCCCGCCCGCTTCGATCGCGAACAGACGCGCGCCTTCCGAGAGGGAGAATTCGTTGCCGCTGACTGCGGCGCCGAGAAGGATGATGAACACGACGATGCCCACACCGTCGTTGAACAGGCTTTCTCCTGCCACGGCGCTTTGCAGGGACTGCGGGACGTTCTCTTCCCTCAGGACGCCAAGCACCGATACCGGGTCCGTCGGTGCGATGAGCGCGCCGAACACGAAATACCAGATCGGGGCGAAGGAAAGGCCGAGCATGGAGCCAACGCCCCATGTCGCCGCACCGACGAGCACGGTGGAGATCATTACGCCGACCGTGGAAAGCAGCAGCACCGGCAGCCAGGCCGTCTTCAAGCGGTCCAGATCGACGTGCAGCGCCCCGGCGAAGAGCAGGAAGCTGAGCATGCCCTGCAGCAGCGTCTCGGTGAAATTCATCTGCTGAAGAACTTCGGTCACCTGATCGTAGAGCGTTACTCCGGGGATCAGGGCGTCGGCCACCATGAGCCCGATCGCCGCCAGCGCGCCCATCACCGTCAATCCGATGACATGCGGCAGCTTGATGAAATGGTGGTTGAACCATCCCAGCAGCGCGGAAGCCACCACCAGCAAAGCTGCGATATCGAAGGCGGAGAGCATGGTTGCGGTTTCTTCGTGCATCCCTACGGGATAGCGCGGACATCGCGTTACGGGAAGCGCGCCGGTGGACTCTGGCTCGTGCGGTGCTCGATACGATCGCAAAGCAAGGTCCGCATCAAGCGGCGGCGATCAGAATCGACGGTATCGATAATGGCGGGGAAGTGGTGCCCGGGGACGGATTCGAACCGCCGACACTGCGATTTTCAGTCGCATGCTCTACCAACTGAGCTACCCGGGCTTGCCGTCGCTGAGAGCTCTCGAAAGGCTCACCAGCGGTTGGAGTGGGCGCCTATGGCGAAGGCGCGCGTGCTTGGCAAGGGCCTAATTCAATCGTCTTGTGGCTTCACCACTTCCGCAGCGATTTCTTCGGGCAGGGCCGCGCGTCCGGGAAGCGCATAACCGTCGCCGAACCACTGGGCGAGATCGCGGTCGCGGCAGCGGGTGGAGCAGAAGGGCTTGTGCTCTTCCACGCGGGGTTTCTTGCAGATCGGGCAGACTTTATTCATGGCCCACGATCTGGGCAGCCGCCGCTTCGATGGCAAGGCCGGGATCGGTTTCTATCCGCAGCGGCCTGCCGGTGCGCCGTTCCACTTCGCTGAGCCATTCCGGGCGGAGCTTTGCCTTCAGCGCCGGGTGCACGGTGAGCAGGGTCACGCCAGCACCGTCCACCATTTCCGCGCGGCGCAGCGCCATGCGGGCGGCCATGCCCACGCGCGAGGTGGCGAAGCGGTGAAGCAGCGATGGCCCTTCCAGCCGTGCGACCAATTGCACGAAGCCGAAACCGTTCATGGCGGTGCGTTCGTGCGACCAGTCGCCGAGCGCTTCTCCCATTGCGGTGTCCACGGCCTTGCGGTCGGCCTTCGCCTCCAGAGTCGGAAAATCGATCCCGATTGATCCCCCAAGGTCGAATTCGCCCAGCGAGCGCGCCAGCGGTCCGGTTGCAGCAAGGGCCAGCACGCGCGAATCGAGAGCCCCGTCTATGTCGATCAGCGTCATCGCAGGCGTCACGGCAAACAGCAGCGATCCGCCATCGAATGCCACCTCGCCCGAACTCGCGGCCTGCCACACCTCTTCCCACATGCCGGGCGGGAAGCGGTGCACGCGTTTGCCGGTCTCGATCGGATCGGCGACGGGCGTTTGCTGAGAGGCCATGCGGGCCGAGGGCAGTTTGTAGCGTCCGCGTTCGGCGAGCGCGGCGCGGGTCACCACCAGAGCCAGCTCGCTGCCCTCAGACACCTCGCGGGGCAGCCGGTCGACGAGCAGTTCGCGGCCCTCGGCTGTCATGGCAGTCCCGCGGGCACCGCGTTTGCTGACAAGTTTCGCAGTCAGCTCCTGACCCCGATAGAGCTCGCCCGGCCAGCGCAGTTTCGCGGCTAACACCGTGTCCCTGTCGATCAGCAGCGCGCGGGTCTCTCCCACGCCGTCTTCGACGACCCATTCGGGCCTTGTCTCAGGCAATTTCGAATCCGGCCGCCTTCAGCAGCAGGCGCGTTTCGTAAAGCGGCAGGCCCACGACGCCCGAGTGGCTGCCTTGGATGCGGCTGATGAGCCCTTCGGCAATTCCCTGAATGGCATAGCCGCCGGCTTTCCCGTCCCACTCGCCGCTTTCCATATAGGCGTCGATCTCGTCGGTGGAGAGCCGCTTGAACATCACGATGGTTTCGCTCAGCCGTTCGCGCAGCGTGCCATCCGGAGCGCGCAGGGCTATGGCGGAAAGCACCCGGTGCCTGCGCCCTGAAAGAAGCGCCAGACATTCGCGCGCCGTCGCCTCGTCCTCGGCCTTGGGCAGGATACGGCGTCCGGCGCACACGACCGTATCGCCGGCGAGAACGAAGCCATCGCTACTGGCGGCGGCTTCAGCCTTTTCGCGCGCCATGCGTCTGGCATAGACGCGCGGAAGCTCGCCCTTGGCGGGCGTTTCGTCGATATCGGCAGGATTGATGGCATCCGGCACGATGCCGAGCCGCGCGATCAATTCGCGGCGGCGCGGGCTGGCGGATGCAAGAATGAGAGTGGGCTGGCCCAATCTGACTTACTGCAGAATGTTACTGGGGGCCGGGTCCGCCGCGTCCCGGCATGAAGCGGTAGGTGATGCGCGCCTTGGTCAGATCGTAAGGCGTCAGTTCACACAGCACTTCGTCACCCACCAGCACGCGGATGCGGTTCTTGCGCATCTTGCCGGCAGTGTGGCCGAGAACTTCGTGGCCGTTCTCGAGCTCGACGCGGAACATGGCGTTGGGCAACAGTTCCACAACGCGCCCGCGCATTTCGAGAAGTTCTTCTTTGGCCATTCGTGTCCTTAAGTCATGCAGTTGGTCGAGGTGTGTCGCGCGCCCATAGCGGGAGGCGGGATAAAAGGAAAGAGTGTGGCATTCAGCCGCGTGCAAGCCTGCTGCGACGAAATGTTACGCTAACCCATCTTGTGCCGACCCCGACGTTCGTCAATCAGGCGAGGCGAGGGGGCAACGACAAGAAATCGGAAGATCCTGATGATCGAACAATCCCGGAAATCCGCGCTTCTGGCGCTCACTGCCATATGGGTATGGCAGGTGCCTTCTGCAATGGCGCAGGAGGAACAGCCCGCCGAAGAACAGCTTCCGGCTCCTGCTACCGATGAACCGACGGTCGAAGACGGCGATATCGTCGTCTATGGTACGCGCCTGAAGGGACAGCTGATTGTCGATCAGCCCCCGATCGCCGAATATGACGAAGCCGACATCGCGGCTTTTGGCGCCAATTCCATTGCCGATCTGATTGCGGCCATAGAACCGGCGACCGGCAGCGGTGCCCGCGGTGGGCGCGGCGAGGGCCGACCGGTCTTCCTCATCAACGGAATACGCGTATCGAGCTGGCGCGAGTTTCGCAGCTATCCCCCCGAGGCAGTCGCCAAGGTCGAAGTGTTCCCTGAGGAAGTGGCCCAGCGCTTCGGCTATTCTGCCGACCAGCGCGTGGTGAACATCGTGCTCAAGCCCGATTTCCAGAGCCTGACCGCCGAGGTCGAATACGAACAGCCCGGCATCGGCGGATATTCGCGCAACGAACAGGAAGCGACCTGGCTGAGGATCGGTGAGAAGGGCCGGCTCAATGTCAGTCTGGAGGCGGAAGACCGCAGCCTGCTGACCGAAAGCGAACGCGATGTCACACCCGCCCGCTCCGCAGAAGAAGCACCCTTCCGCAGCCTGGTCTCCGATACGTTCGGCTTTCAGGCCGAGGCCAACTATGCCCGCGCCTTTATGGAAAGCGGCACGTCCTTCAATCTCAACGGCACCTTAGGCCATGATGAGACCCTCAGCCTTTCGGGGCTCGCGGTCGATGGCACCACGCCGCTCGAACGACGCGGCAATACCGACAGCTTGTCGGCAGGACTGAGCGTCAACAAGCCGCTGGGCGACTGGACGGCGACCTTCACCAGCGACAACAATTACACGCGCGGACTGACCGAGATCGACCGCAACGATGCCAGCGGTTTCGATGTCGCTCGCAGTCGCACCTACACCACCAGCAACAAGGCCACATTCACCGGCTTTCCGCTCGAATTGCCCGCTGGCGAAGTCAGCACCACGCTCGACCTTGGGGTCGATTGGAAGCGCGTCGAAAGTGAAGACACGCGCGGCGAGGACGATCTTGGCCTCACGCGGCGCAGGTTCAACGCGGGCCTCAATATCTCTGTCCCGATTGCCCGCCGCGGAGAGGGGCTGGCGGCCATCGGCGACATCGGCCTCAACCTCGCCAGCGGGATCGAGGATCTTTCCGATTTCGGCACGCTCGCGAACTGGTCGCTGGGCGTCAATTGGTCGCCGTTCGAGAATTTGAGCCTGAGCGGCACGCGCATCTGGCGTAAAGTCGCACCTTCGCTGACCAATCTCGGCAGTCCGCGCATCGACGAACTCAATTCCACAGTCTTCGATTACCGCACCGGGCAGACGGTGCTGGCGACGGTAATCACGGGGGGCAATCCCGACTTGCAGGCAGAAACCCAGTCAGACTGGAAATTCGGCGCAAATTGGGAATTGCCGTTCTGGGATGGCGCGCGGCTCAATGTCGATTACGGCATCAACCGTTCGCGCGACGTGACCTCTTCGCCGGGCTTCAGCTCCGCTTTCGAGCAGGCTTTCCCAGACCGCGTCAGCCGGAATGCCGCCGGTGAATTGCTGGCCATCGATCGGCGGCCGCTGACGCTTTACCAGACCCGCAGCAGGATCCTGTCCTTCGGCCTGAACACCAATGGACAGATCGGCAAGAAGCCCGAAGCGCCGCCGCGCGGTGACCGCGCAGAGGGCCGACAGGGCGGCGTGACCACGCTCAGCCTCGATCCGGCGCGCATGGAAGCGATACGCAAGGTCTTCTGCGACACTCCCGAAGGCGAAACGCCCGATCTCTCGCAAATTCCCGAGATGTTCCGCGAGCGCCTGCTCGACGAAAACGGCAATCCCGATCCGCAGAAGATCGCTTCTGCCCGTGCAAGCTTTTGCGGTGCAGATGCCGAACAGCGCGGCGAGCGTTTCGCAGCCATTCGCGCGGCGGTCTGCGCCGATCCGCCCAAGCTCGACGATCTGCCTGAACAGATGCTCGCCCAGCTGAAGAATGAAGACGGCGAAATCGATGCCGAAAAGCTCAAGGCCCTGCGCGAACGCATGTGCAGCGCCGAAGGTGGGCAGAACGCGCAAGGTGGCGGACGCCGCGGCGGTGGCGGCGCCATGATGTTCGGCGGGGATCGCGAAGACAAGCGGCCCCGGTATTTCCTCAGCCTCAACCACGATATCACGCTGGAAAACGAAGTCCTGCTGTCCGAGAACGGGCCACTGTTCGACCAGCTCGACGGCTTCGTTTTGGGTGGCGGCGCCTTGCCGCGTCACACTTCACGACTGGAAGGCGGTATTTTCTGGCAGGGCTACGGTTTGCGCCTGTCGGGCCAATATGTCGGCGATGCCGTCCTGCGCGGCGGCGATTTCCCGGGATCGAGCGATCTCTTTTTCTCCGATCTTGCCACTTTCGACCTGCGCCTGTTCGCCAATCTCGGGGAAGTGTTCGAGAAGGAAGACGGCTGGCTCGACGGCCTGCGTGTATCGCTGGTGGCGGACAATGTCTTCGATGCGCGGCGCCGGGTGACCGACGAGAATGGCGATGTGCCTACCGCCTATGAACCCTTCCGGATCGACCCGACCGGGCGTTACCTGGGTATCGATATCCGCAAGGCGTTCTAGGGCAGGATCAGGCCGTGGCGGCGATGGCTTCGCCCGCCGCCACGCCGCTGGCCCAGGCCCATTGGAAATTGTAGCCGCCGAGCCAGCCGGTCACGTCCACCGCCTCGCCAATGGCATAGAGGCCGGGCACGGACTTGGCTTCGAGGGTTTTCGAGGACAGCGCCGAGGTTGAAATGCCGCCGACGGTCACCTCGGCCTTGGCAAAGCCTTCGGTGCCGGACGGACGGAAGCTCCAGCGCGAAAGCCGCTCCTGCGCCGCCCGCAGCGCCCTGTCGCTCGCATTGCCGAGTTCGGTTTCGACCCCCAGCTTTTCGGCAAGGATATCGGCCAGCCGGTCGGGCAGGGCCTCGCGCAGGATCGAGCGCAGCGTGCCGCGGGGCGTTTCCCGTTTCCGGTCGAGCAGCCAGTCGCCGCTGTTATCGGGCAGGAAATCAACCGCCACTTCCTCGCCCGGCTTCCAGTAGGATGAGACCTGCAGGATGGACGGCCCCGACAGTCCGCGATGGGTGAATAGCGCCGCTTCCGGGAAGCGCGCTTTGCCCGCACTGGCCACGACCGGGGCGGAGACGCCCGATATCTCGCGGAACAGCAATTCCTCTCCGCCGAGGGTCAATGGAACGAGGGCGGGGCGCGGCTCGACGACCTTGAGGCCGAACTGCCGCGCCAGATCATACGCAAAGCCAGTCGCGCCCATTTTGGGGATCGAAGGGCCGCCGGTGGCGATGACCAATGCCGGGGCGCGGTAGCTGGCATTCGCGGTCTCTACCGTGAAGTCTTCGTCATGGGAGACCTGCGTTACCTCTTCGCCGCAGCGGATCTCGACCTCGCCTTTCGCGCATTCGTCGAGCAGCATTTCCACGATCTGCTTCGACGATCCATCACAGAACAGCTGGCCCAGCGTCTTCTCGTGCCAGGCGATGCCATAGCTTTCGACGAGGCTAAGGAAATCGCGCGGGGTGTAGCGTGCCAGCGCCGATTTGGCGAAATGCGGATTGGCGGAAAGGTAATTCGCCGGGCCCGCACCCAGATTGGTGAAATTGCACCTGCCGCCGCCAGAGATCAGGATCTTCTTGCCCGGTTTTTCGCCCTTTTCCAGCACCAGCACGCGTTTGCCCAGCTGGCCTGCGCGCCCGGCACACATCAGCCCCGCCGCACCGGCGCCAAGGATTATCGCGTCGTAATCGGCCATTACTGGACGGAAAGCGGTTCGACCGGGCGTTCCTGCCGGGCAATGAAATAGAGCAGCGTCCCGGCGACGACGAGCCCGCCGAAAACGAGCCAGCTCTGTTCATCCGCATGGGTGCCGACCCAGATCGTGCTGATCACGGTCAGTATCGAAACGAAGGCATGAAGCGGATTGATGCCGCCGTCGCGCTTTTCGATCACCGGCAGCGCGAAAGCCGCGACGAGATAGGTCAGCAGCCGCGTCAGCGTCCCTGCCAGCGCCAGCACCATGAAGCCTTCCCACAGGCCGAAGGCGATGCTCGCCGCGCCGTAGAACAGGATCGAATTGACCGGGGTTTCCAGCTTGGGCGAAACCTGCATGAACCACCGCGGCAGCATGCCCCTTTCGGCCATGCCATAGGTCATGCGCGGCAGGCTGATGCCGCCGGCAAAATTGTTCGCCCCGATGCTGAACGCTGCCGCGATCACGATGGCGATCGCACCGACCGATCCCATGGCATCCTGCGCCGCGATCGCCAGCGGGTTCTCCGCATCCGCGCTCGCCGCAGGGGCGATGCCGATATAGGCCCAGATCACCAGCATGTAGAGCAGCGTCACCGCCGCCAGCATCGCGATCAGCGCCAGCGGCACGTCGCGCTTCGGGTTCTTCATCTCACCGGCTGGCAACACGACATATTCGAAGCCGATAAAGGCGTAATAGGTCAGCAGCACCACGCTTTCGGCGTCGGAAAATTCGGGCAGCACGAGGCCCAGCTCGGGCTGGCCGCCGAACAGCCCGGCGGCGATCAGCGCGAACAGCGGCAGGATCTTCACCGCCGTCAGCGCGCTCAGCGTGGTGACCGAACTGCGCAGGCTGAACAGGTTCACGATGGTGATGAAGCCGATGAAACCGGCCACCAGCAGCGGGCGCAGCACCGGCCCGTCGAGCACGGGATAGAGCGTGGCGAGATAGGACACCATAACATGCGTGTTCGCCGCCACGGTCACGATCGCGCTGGCATAGCGGGCCCAGCCTGCCTGAAAGCCAACGAACCGCCCGAAGGCCGCCTCGCCATACAGGATCGGCCCGCCCGAATGATCGAACCGCGCCGCCAGCCAGGCGAAGGTCAGCGTCAGCGGCAGGAACAGCAATCCGCCCAGCAGCATCATCCAGGGCGCGAAGCTGCCCACGGCCAGAAACAGCGTGGCGGGCAGGGCGAAGATCCCGGCGCCGATCATCCCGTTCACCGGGAGCAGGGAAGCGCCGAACAGGCCCATGGTGCGCGGCGGAGCAAGAGTTTTTGCGGTCATTCGCGGCGAGATGGCGGCAATTGCCGATTTGCACAAGCGCCCCTTTGCGCAAGCGGGCATTGCGCACTATCTCCACCGCCATGTCGCGCACGAAAGCCGGTTCTCCCAACGATCCCCGAGGCAAGGAGCGTTTCCACGAGGAACGCGCCACCAAGACCGTGGCCAGCGCGCAGCCAGATCTGGAAACCGGCATCAACGCCATCCGTGAAACGGTGAAGACGCTGAAGCCCCGGCCCGGCGTCTACCGCATGCTCGATACGCGCGGCGATGTGCTCTATGTCGGCAAGGCGCGCAGCCTGAAGGCCCGGGTGGCGAATTACACGCAGGTCAAGGCGCTGACCAACCGGCTCCAGCGCATGGTCAGCCAGTGCCGCGCGATGGAAATCGTGGTCACCAATTCCGAAGCCGAGGCGCTGCTTCTCGAAGCGCAGCTGATCAAGCGCTACCGCCCGCCGTTCAACGTGCTGCTGCGCGACGACAAGAGCTTTCCTTTCATCCTGCTGCGCGCCGACCACGCCTTCCCCCGGATCCAGAAACATCGCGGCGCGCGGCGGGCCAAGGGCAATTATTACGGCCCCTTCGCCAGCGCCGGATCGGTCAACAAGACGCTGAACGCGCTGCAGAAACTGTTCCTGCTGCGGTCCTGCACCGACAGTTTCTTCAACAATCGTGACCGGCCCTGCCTACTCTACCAGATCAAGCGCTGCTCGGCCCCCTGTGTCGGCCGGATCGACGAGGCGGGCTATGACAGCCTCGTGCAGGAAGCGAAGGATTTCCTCTCGGGCAAATCCAGCGCGGTGCAGGCCAATATGGAAAAGCAGATGGCCAAGGCTGCCGAGGACCTCGATTTCGAGACGGCGGCCATCCTGCGCGACCGGCTGCGCGCGGCGACCTTCATCCAGGGCAGCCAGGCCATCAACGCCAGCGGCGTGGGCGATGCCGACGTCTTCGCGCTGGCGGCCAAGGGCGGTCAGATCGGCGTGCAGGCCTTCTTCATCCGCGGCGGGCAGAACTGGGGGCACAAGGCCTTCTTCCCCAAGAACACCGGCGATCTGGAGCATGACGAGGTGCTGTCCGACGTGCTCCTGCAATTCTACGAGGAAGTCCCGCCGCCGCGCACCATCCTGGTCGACCGGGACCTCGCCGAACAGGAGCTGATCGCCGAAGCGCTGGCGGAAAAGGCGGGCCATGCCGTCGCCATCTCGATCCCCCAGCGGGGCGACCGGCGCAAGCTGATGCAGCAGGCGCAGCGCAATGCGGTGGAATCGCTCGAACGGCGGCTGGCCGAAACCGGCACCAAGGCCCAGCGCCTGCGCGAATTGGCGGATTTCCTCGAGCTGGAGGAAGTCCCCCAGCGCATCGAGATCTACGACAACAGCCATATCCAGGGCGACAAGGCGCTGGGCGCCATGGTCGTCGCCAGCCCCGAAGGCTTCGAGAAGGGCCAGTACCGCAAGTTCAACATCAAGTCCGCGCAGACCAACGACGATTTCGGCATGATGCGCGAAGTCATGGAACGCCGCTTCCGCAAGCTGGCCGAAACAGAACGCGCCGACGAGGGCGCGCAAGGCGGCAAGGGCCACGAAGCGATCTGGCCCGACCTCCTGCTGATCGATGGCGGCAAGGGGCAGGTCTCATCGGTCATGCGCGTGCTGCAGGATCTGGGAATTGCCGAAGATGTGCCGGTCATCGGCATCGCCAAGGGCCCGCATCACGGCCGCGAAGGGCGCGAGGTGTTCCACTTCCCTGACGGGCGGGAGAAGACCTTGCCGGTGAATTCCCAGCTCCTGTTCTATCTCCAGACCCTGCGCGACGAAGTGCACCGCTATGCCATCGGCGCGCACCGCGCCAAGCGCAGCCGCGCCATCACCGCCTCGCCGCTCGACGAGATCCCCGGCATCGGCCCCTCACGCAAGCGCGCCCTGCTGCTGCATTTCGGAACGGCAGGAAAAGTGCGGGCGGCCGCGCTGGACGACCTCAAACGCGCCCCCGGCATCAGTGCAGGGGTGGCGCAGCAGATCTACGATTTCTACCACGCCGGGGGATGAATTTCCTCAATCGCGATTCAGTCGGATAACAGGGACCTGATTGCTGCTCCGGCTATTCGCGCGGTTGCAAGTAGTTGGTCGAGGGTGTGCCCGTTTCGGGCCTTGGCAGACAGACCGAACATCGTCGTCGCCACAAAATCCGTCAATTGATCCGCTTCGCTAGGATGACGCTCCGAGATGTAATTGCGGATCACATCTTCTGCAGCAAGATTGTACGTACGCGCGGCTTCTCGCGCCCCGCCGTCAATACATCGGGTCCCTTCAACCACGAGGCATCCGGCAGCGTTCTGCTTAGCCGCGTAGAATCGGGCCGCTTCCGCAAGAACGTCCTCAAGACATTCCGCGACGGAGCGATCTGCTCGCAGCAAGCTATGGAGCGGAATGGCCGCCGTATCTTGATAGCGCTCCAGGACGCGGGCGTAGAGCCCCGCCTTGCTACCGAAAGCGGCATAGAAGCTGGGCGGGCTGATACTCAGCGCTTCGGTGATGTCGCCTACGCTCACCGCATCATATCCACGTGCATGGAATAGCCTCTGGGCCGTCTCGATTGCCTGATCGATTTGGAAGGTACGAGGACGGCCTCGTGCGCGAGATATTTTTGTAGTCAAAGCTATATAAATCCTTGAAGCGGCCGTTCTGGAATTTATGTAGGGCCCCCTACATAATATCTCAAGGACAACATCGTGGGTATATCCAAAGGAAAAACGGTACTGGTGCTCGGCGGAAGTCGGGGCATCGGGGCGGCGATTGTGCGGCGCTTTGCCGCGGAGGGTGCGCAGGTAACCTTTACCTATGTCGGTTCGCAGGAAGCGGCAGAGGCATTAGCGGCAGAAACGGGGAGCACGGCAGTCAAGACCGATAGCGCCGATCGCGATGCACTCATCGCCCGCGTTCGCGAAAGTGGTCCGCTCGACATATTGATTGTGAATTCTGGTTTTGCGATTTTCGGTGATGCATTGGAGCAGGACCCGGACGAAATAGACCGGCTGTTTCGAGTCAATGTGCACGCACCTTATCACGCTTCGGTCGAGGCGGCGCGTAACATGCCTGAAGGCGGAAGAATTATCGTCATCGGATCGGTCAATGGCGACCGCATGCCACTCCCTGGCATGGCGTCTTACGCATTGAGCAAATCGGCGCTGCAGGGAATGGCGCGTGGACTTTCACGCGATTTCGGCCCGCGCGGCATCACGATCAATGTCGTTCAGCCCGGACCGATCGATACCGATGCCAACCCGGCCGATGGACCCATGAAGGATCTGATGCACAGCTTCATGGCTCTCAAGCGCCACGGTCGCCCCGAAGAAGTCGCCAGCATGGTTTCCTGGTTGGCCGGACCGGAAGCGGGCTTTGTCACCGGTTCCATGCACACCATCGATGGTGCGTTCGGCGCATAGTTTCGTTGGCGGGCCGATGGTCCGCCAGCAATTTTCATCGGCCGTTCCCGACGACAATCGATGCTGGCTCAGCGACGCTGAAACCTGGAAAGCAGGGTGCTCCCCCGGCAATTACTCCCCGCGCGCCGCCGCGCTTTCCTCGCGCACGGCCTTGAACTCCGAACCGTCCTTCCATTCCGGCCAGCGTGTGCTGTTCGCCAGTTCGGCGCCCATGTCGCGGAACAGGGCGATGTCCTGCACCGCACCCGCCAGGTTCCATTCGGGGCTCCAAGCGTCGCAGGCGGCGTGGTAGCAGCGGCCGGTATAGTCATCGACCCAGGCCTGGCCCGCTTCCTTGCCGCCCTCGATCAGGTCGGATGCGCCCGCGATGCCCATCATCAGCATCACCGGCACGCCGCGCTTGGCCATGCTGAAATGGTCGGCGCGGAAGAACAGGCCGCGTTCGGGCAGGCTTTCCTCGCTCACCGTGCGGCCTTGCGCCGCGGCAAAGCGGGCGAGGTCGTCTTCCAGCGTGCTCTGCCCCTTGCCGACGAGGATCACGTCCTTCGCAAGGCCCGCCGTCTGCAGGATGTCGAGATCGAAATTCGCGACCGTCTTCTCGATCGGGTAGAGCGGATTGGCGGCGTAAAATTCCGATCCCAGCAAACCGCGTTCCTCTGCCGTCCAGAAGGCGAAGACCACGCTGCGATCGGGTGCGGGAGCGGCCTTGAACGCGCGGGCGATCTCCATCAGCCCGGCCACGCCCAGCGCATCGTCATTCGCTCCGGCGCGGTAGATGCGGCCCAGCTCGTCGGGCTGGCCTTCACCATAGGCATCCCAGTGCGCGCCGTAGACGATGCTCTCCTCGGGCCGCTTGGTGCCGGAAATCTTCGCCAGCACGTTCTGGCTCTCGACCACTTCGCTGGTGACGGGGAAAGATGCGGAAAAGCTGGTGCCGAGATCGATGGGGCGGAAATCGTCCTTGCGCGCGGCCACGCTCAGCTGGGCCAGGTTCAGCCCCGCATCGGCGAAGAGGCTCTTTGCGGTCCCGCCCGAAATCCAGCCCTGCAGCGCGAGGCTGGTCAGGTCTTCGGGCTTGCGGACCACGTCGTAATTCTCGCCGCCGGGGCTTTCGATGACGTTCCAGCCATAGCCCGCACCGGCGGTTTCGTGAACGATCAGCGCGCCCACTGCGCCTTGCCGCGCGGCTTCCTCGAATTTGTAGGTCCAGCGCCCGTAATAGGTCATGGTGCGCCCGCCGAAGGTTCCGGCGACCTCTTCATCCGCCCCGGCGTGGAAATCGGGATCGTTGACGAGGAAGACGGCGACCTTGCCCTTGAGGTCCACACCCTTGAAATCGTCCCACCCGCGCTCGGGCGCGTGGACGCCGTAGCCCACGAAGACCAGCGGCGCGCCGTCGATCTTGGCCGCGGCGTTCGGCTGGAGGGTGGAGAGGTAGATATCCTTGGGGAAGCTCAGCTCGGTCGTGTTGCCATCATGCTGGAAGGCGAGGCGTTCAGGCGTGCCGAGGCGGGTGTGCAGCAGCGGGACCTTCTGCGTCCATGTGCCGTTCTCGCCGCCCGGTTCGAGGCCGAGCGCCTGCAACCGGCCGATGAGATAGCCGATCGTGCGGTCTTCGCCCGCAGTGCCGGGCGCGCGGCCTTCGAACTGGTCGGAGGCCAGCGTGCGCACGGTCTGCACGAGGCGGTCTGCTTCGATCTCGGTGCCTGCCATCTCTTCCGGCTGCGCGGCGGCGGGAAGGGCAAGGATCAGGGCCGTGCTTGCGGCGAGGCTGCGAAGGATCATCGAAATCTCCAGCTAGGGTAGGGGCTTGGCCTAGCTGGTTGGATTATCGTTGAAAACCCCGCACCGTGGGCAGGTCGTCAGGCGGCGGCGAGGCTGCCGTCCTGCTTCAGGCGGCGGGCCTGGAAGGCGAAGCGGGCGGCCTTGCCGACATCGTCCTGGAACGAGGAATTGACCAGCCCGCCGACGACCGAGCCGACCACCGGCACGATCATGCCCGCGCGGCTGCGGAAGCTGGTGAAGGCGATCGCGCGGCTGACGCGTTCGACCGCCTGGTCGACGACCGGGGTGATGTGTTCGTGATCGGCATGGATGAGCTGGCCATTGTCGCCGATCGCGCTTTCCAGCGCGGCGATGCGGGCTTCGCGCTGTTCGGGATCGTCCAGCGCGGAGAGTTCGAGGATCTGCAGGCGGAAGAGCTTTTCCGCCGGACCTTCGCCGTCGAAGCCATAGGCGCGGCCGGTGTCGCGGATGGTGCGCAGCGCGATGGCGATGGTGGCGGGAATGTCGAGGCCCATGGAGATGGCGCCGCCGAGCCCGGCTGCCGCGCCGGTGCTGGCGCTGATCGAGCGGGCTGCGCGGGTGACCTTCTTGGCGGCGCGATTGGCCGCTTCCAGATCGTTCACGTCATGGTCGAAACGCACCAGCTGCGGCATGCCGACAGCCGTATCGAGGCCCTTCAGCACCGCTTCCACAACCGCGTTGGGCACGACGCTGGCGATGGCCTTGCCGAAAGGATGGGTAAGGCGTTCGATCCCCCGGCCGAGGCGGGAGGGTTTCTGGCGGCGAAAGCGCTGCTGCTCTTGTGCGATGTCCATGACAACGCAATGGTCGAGGGGCAGACGCGTTCCGGGGCATGGCGCGTTTCTGCGGAGGAGCAGCTACCTGCGCCTCCGCATCGCTTTGCCGCCCGCGGACGAAAGGCTCAGTCGGCCTTCTTGCCGCCGGGCTTGCCCTTGCCGGCGAACTTCTTGCCGGTCGGCTTGGGGCCCTTCTTGAACGGCTTGCCGCCCGGTTTCCCGCCGGGCTTGCCGCCGCCGAAGCTCTTGCCGCCCTCGCTCTTGCGGGGGCCGCCGGGGCCGCGGTTCGGACCCTTGCCGAAGGGCTTGGGCCGCACGCGCGATCCACCGCCGCCGCCACCTTCGCGGCGGTTTTCGCGGGCCTGGATGCGCGGACCTTCGGGCGCTTCCTCGATCAGGATGGCGTCCTGCTCGTCTTCGGAAGAGGCTGTACGCGCCACCGCTTCGGCGAATTTGGGTGCAACCGCGGTGGGCACCTGGAACCAGCTTTCGAACTGGCCGATGCGGATCGCGCCGATTTCGTTGCGCGTGATATGCCCGCGGCGGCACAGCAGCGGCAGGATCCAGCGCGCCTCGGCGTTCTGGCGGCGGCCGACGCCGATCTTGAACCACGCCACGTCCTCGAAGCCGGGGCGCTGGCGGTCGGCCTTGGCCTTGTCGCGCGCTTCGGGCGTGTTCGCGGCCAGTTCCTCGGGGCTGGGCAGCTTGGCGCGGTGCGCCTGCACCAGCGCGGCGGCAATATCCTCGGGCGAGCGCTTTTCCATCAGCTCCTTGGCCATGGCACGGTCGTGCTCGTCATATTCGGCCTCGGCGGTCAGCGCTTCCATCAGGCGGCTGCGATCCTGCTTATGGATCATCTCGGGCGTGGGCGCATCCATCCACTCCGCCTCGATCTTCGCACCGCGCAGCATGCCTTCGACGCGGCGGCGGCGGTTGTAGGGCACGATGATCGCCGCCGTGCCCTTCTTGCCCGCGCGGCCCGTCCGGCCCGAACGGTGCTGCAGCGTCTCCGCATCGCGCGGAATCTCGACATGGATGACGAGGGTGAGCGTGGGCAGATCGATCCCGCGCGAAGCAACATCGGTGGCCACGCAAACGCGCGCGCGCCGGTCACGCAGCGCCTGCAGCGCCTGGTTGCGCTCGCTCTGCGAATGTTCGCCCGACAGCGCCACCACGCCGAAACCGCGTTCCTGCAGCGTCGCGTGGAAACGGCGCACATTGTCGCGCGTGGCGCAGAACAGGATCGCCGTCTCCGCCTCGTGATAGCGCAGCAGGTTCACCACCGCATTCTCCACCTCGGCGGGGGAGACGGTGATCGCCTGATAGCTGATGTCGCCATGCCCGCGGTCCTGGCCGACGAGGCTGAGGCGCAGCGAATTGCTCTGATAGCGTTCGGCCAGCCGTTCGATCTGGCGCGGCATGGTGGCCGAAAACAGCAGCGTGCGGCGCGTCTCGGGCGTCGCATCGAGGATCTCTTCCAGGTCCTCGCGGAAACCCATGTCCAGCATCTCGTCCGCCTCGTCGAGCACCACGCCCAGCAGGTCCGACAGGTCCAGCGCCCCGCGTTCGAGGTGATCGCGCAGGCGCCCCGGCGTGCCGACCACGATGGCCGGACCCGCCCGCAGCGCGCGGCGTTCCTTGCTCGCATCCATGCCGCCGACACAGGTCGCCATGCGCAGGCCCGCCTGGGCATAGAGCCAGCCCAGTTCGCGGCTGACCTGCAGCGCCAGTTCGCGCGTTGGCGCGATGACCAGCAGCAGCGGCTTTTCGACCAGCGCCAGATTGGCGGTCTCGGCCAGCAGCGCTTCGGCCATGGCGAGGCCGAAGGCGACCGTCTTGCCCGAACCGGTCTGCGCCGAGACGACGAGATCGCGGCCGCGCGCCTCGTCTTCGATCACGGCGGACTGCACGGGGGTAAGGGCGGTATAACCGCGCGCGGCAAGGGCTTCGCCGATCATGGGCGGGAGATTTTCGAAGGACATAAGGCTCACAGGGCTGGCGCCGCGGCGAAAGTGCCGCAGGGCGAAAACGGGGTAGGGTTGAAGCCGCTCATTCCGGCGGCGAGGGGATCGCGGACCGGCAAAACGGCTCCCACGCGACCACGCTTGCCGTGGCCCCTACACGAATACGCGTGCTTTGGCTTGCGTTATTTTCGCCGGCCGGGGTCACCGCTTTGCAGGAGAGTTGCGCGTTGCCGTGGAGTTAGCCGTCAGACACCTTTCGCGAATCGTTTGTTCATGTAATGTTCTTGTCATGAGTTCCAAACGCCTCGAAACTTTGCGCGACTTTGCGCGGCATGGTTACAAGATCAGGATAGATTGCGCCTGCGGCAGGGTGGTCCTGGTGGATCCGCACCAGATGTTGCTCGCTCTGCAGGAGAAAGGCGAAGACCGCATCAGTCTGGAGCGGCTCGCAACCAAGCTGAAATGCTATCGCTGCGGCAGCCGCCCGCGCCGCATAGGGCCGTGATTAGGTTAAGTTTTGGAGAAGCCTAAGCAGGTTGGCTGACCATACCTATCCCAAGGGCGTGTCTAACCGGCTAAAGCCTTGGCTTTCTATGGAGCGGAAAGACCGCGCATTCGGGCACCGCATTATCCTCGTGTGGGGGCGGATAGTAGACCATCAACAGTGTGCACAAGCGACCCCACTATTTTAAGGTATCAGCCGAATAACAGGTTGAAAAAACAGAAGACGTTAATCTTGGTTATCGATCGTGACCTTGCCGCGCGGATCACATGCAGAAGAATCTCCAGCTATTCCGAAGAAGGGTGCCTCCGCTGAAGGCTCACCTTGAGCGAGAAATTGTGAACGCGAGCGCACAATACCCACAATGCAAGAACCTGAAAGTGTACCTGTGTGCCAATCAACCGCCGCATCAAGGGCTTGCTCGGAAAATTCATGAATCGCGCCTTGGTACAGCAGCATGAACGCCCCCATACAACGCGCAAAGGCCGGGTCGGCAAAGCCGATTTGATCATCGGCCATTACAATGAAAAGCGTCCTTAATTCGTGCCCTGATCGCGGGCTAGAGCCGCTGACGAAAATGCAATCCCTCTCATTTGGATCGAGCGCCACAGTTGTAACAGTTTGATCGGTTGCCAACGCGTCCAACGTGCGATCGAGATCTAAACGATTTGAAAACAGGAATATTGGCGCTCCGTAACCCACTCGCCACGTTTCGTCTGCCCCGTTCAGATCGGATCGATATTCGGAAAGCATCTCGACGACAGGCTTGCCGGGCGAAAGGACATGACGACTTTCCCCAGCTTGCAACTCCCTCTCACGAAATGAAGCTGCCTCTTTCATTTTCTCTGTCGGAGGTCGAACGATTCCTTCGATGAAGGTCGACTCCCGGCTAGGGAGATCAAGTCGCCAAGCAGAAAAGAAGTATCGGTCCGAGTCACCAGAGACCAAAAAATAGTCTATCGCCTTCAGATAGCGGGAAGTGATCGAACTATCCGAATTTAGGATGCCGTCGCGCTCTGTATTTTCCTCGGGCACCGCACACGCCGCCGAAGCCATGAAAACCAGACAAATGAAGAAGAGCTTAGTTTTCATTGAATGAGTAACCCGATCTCGCAATACAGTGTTTGAAGGCTTTCTTCGACAAAAGCCCATCGGCAACCATATTCCCGATGGACGCGCCAACCGCGCCCGCTGCAGTCGTAGCAGGAAGGCTGGCCGCTTGCGCGTTCGAGACTGATCTCTTGGATTTTAACGAACATCGCTCTCGCACCGAAATCGGGACGTCGGAATAGTCCGCCGTCGCACACCCCGTCACGCAAATGGACATGCCTAAAAGCAAAGCGAAAATGCGACCCATACACCCCCAAATCCCTCTTGCTGTCTACGCAGCGAAGAAGTTTTGCGTCAACCGAAGAAATTACTCAATTTCAGGGAAATATTCACCATCTTCCGAACTTCCCTGGGCGCACTAAAGAAACCTGTAGGTTTGCAGATTGCTTTTTGCAGATCGCTACTCATCGCTCCCTTCTCACCCTATCCAGCCCTTGGTGAATGGGGGCAAAAGATACTGAATGATCCGCCGCTGTCCGGTCATTATCTCGGCCTTCGCCGCTTTTCATACTGAATCCTAGCGCAGATCGAATGATGTGCGGGAGTTGGTCGCTGCACCCAAAGCGGCTTTTGCGCTCGGTATGTTCGACGCTCTAAGAACTGAACTCAACACTCGCCATTTTCCTACACGCCGCCGATCCGCTAAGGCCGCGTCACCGCTCTTTCCATCGTTCATCTTCCCAGCCTCGCCCAGGGTGACAGATCCGCCCCGCAAAGGGTGACATGTGGCGCGCCGCAAGGTGACATGTCGCGCTTCGCAGGGTGACACTTTCGCTGCGCAAGGTGACATCTGCCCCGCGCCGGGTGACAGTTTTCGCGGCAAGGGTGACACTCGCGCGGCCAGAGTGACGCTTTTGCATCACAGGGTGACACAAATGGGGTTTTTGCTCCTGGACCGTGCTCCATGTGCTCCATCCTGAGGGTCGCGGCACCGGCGGAAACGCGCGCCTTGCGGGCCGCCTTGTGGCGGAATCGCCGATGCGAGTCATGCGGTTGTCACACTGTCACAGCGGCTTCATCCAACGGACACGTTCGAGTCAAATACCGGACCTATGTGCCCCCTCGACAGGAGGACACATGTCTCATACCACACGCAAATCGCTGCATCTTGCAGCCAGTTTCACCGCTCTCGCCGCCGCCGCCACTCTCGCTTCTCCCGCGCTGGCGGGCGAAGTCGTCGGCTCCGTTACCGATGCCAGCCAGACCGTTGCGCTGCGTTCGGCCGAAGTGACCATCGTCGAACTCGGCCGCACCGTGGCGAGCGACCGGGACGGCACCTTCCGCTTCGCCGATGTGCCCGCCGGCAGCTACACGCTGCAGGTCCGCTATGTCGGCGCCGATCCGGTCACCCAGGCGATCGAAGTGCCCGCCACCGGCGCGGTGACCGCCAATCTGCGCCTGTCGGGCATGGGTAGCGATTCCGAGATCCTGGTGATCGGCCAGGCCGCGAACCTCGCCAGCGCGCTGTCGCGCAAGCGCGAGAACGACGTCGTCTCCGACGTGCTCAGCCGCGATGCGATCGGCCAGTTCCCCGACCAGAACGTGGCCGAAAGCCTGCGCCGCCTGCCGGGCATCAACGTGCTCAACGACCAGGGCGAGGGGCGCTTCGTCTCGGTCCGCGGGCTCGACCCGAGCCTCAATGCGACCTCGCTCAACGGCGTGCGCATGCCGTCGCCCGAGAACGACATCCGCGCCGTGGCGCTCGACGTGATCTCCTCGGACATCATCGAATCGATCGAGGTGAAGAAGTCGCTCACGCCCGATATGGATGCCGACACCATCGGCGCCTCGGTCGAGATCGAGACCACCAGCGCCTTCGACCGCAAGAAGGACCTGCTGACGGTCAAGCTGGAGGGCAGCTATAACGAGCTGGCCGACGAGCTTAGCCCCAAGGGCAGCGTCGACTTCTCCTACCGGGCGAGCGACAACTTCGGCGTGACCGGCGGCCTGTCCTACTACAAGCGCGCCTTCGAGACCGACAACATCGAGGCCGACGACTGGGAAGAGGACGATGGCCTGGTCTATGCCGAGGAGTTCCAGTTCCGCGACTATGACGTGGAACGCGAACGCATCAGCGCGACGCTGGGCTTCGACTTCCGGGCCGGGGACTCGACGAGCCTCTACCTGCGCGGCATCTACAGCCAGTTCGACGACCAGGAATACCGCCGCCGCCTGACCTTCGACCTCGGCGATGCGAGCGTTTCGGGCACGAGCGATGCGCTGGTGTTCGAGGACGACGAGGAGATCACTGTCGAGCGCGACGTGAAGGACCGCTTCGAAAGCCAGAAGATCCGCAGCATCGTAGCGGGCGGCGAAAGCGACTGGGGCGATTGGTTCGCCGATTACTCGGCCAGCTGGGCCAAGTCGAGCGAGCGCGAGGACGGCAGCGTCGACCCCGCCGAGTTCCGCCGCAAGTTCGAGGGCGAGGGGCTGCAGATCGGCATCGACCTGTCCGACCCGCGCATACCCGGCTACTCCGTGATCGCCGGCCCGGCGGACTTCGCCAATCCCGAAAGCTATGAGCTGAAGGACATCGAATACGTCGCCCTGTCGGACAGCCAGGACGAAGAGTATTCGGCCAAGTTCGACATCGGCCGCCGCTTCGTATCGGGCATGGGCGAATTCACCGTTCAGGCCGGTGCCAAGGGCCGCTGGCGCGAAAAGAGCTTCAACGGCGATGTCGAGTTCTACGAGCTGGAGGGCTATAATCTGGCCGATGCGCTGGGCGACGGACAGACCTATCGCCTGGGCGACATCGGCCCGCTGCCGGGCTTCACCGAGGCGAGCGACTACTTCCTCGCCAATCGCGACCTGTTCGCGCTCCAGGAACTCGACAGCGCCTTCGACAGCGCAGTGTCGGATTACTCGGTCGACGAAGACATCCTCGCGGGTTACCTGCTCGGCCGCTGGGACAGCTCCACGCTGACCGTGATCGGCGGTGTGCGCTATGAGAACACGTCGAACGTGCTCAGGGGCAACGATGTCCTGCTGGTCGAGGAAGGGGGAACGCTTCCCGACGGCACCGAGGCCGCCGATGATACGCTTCTTGTCGACCAAGTCTCGATCGACAAGGATTACGATCACTGGCTGCCAAGCCTGAACCTGCGCTACGAAGCCTCGCCCAATCTGGTGCTGCGCGCCGCAGGCTATCGCTCGATCGTGCGCCCCGGTCCCTATCAGCAGGCCCCGCGCTTCGCTGTGGAAGAGGCGGATGACGGCGAACGTGAAGGCGAATTCGGCAATCCCGAATTGCGCCCGGCCGAAGCCTGGAACCTCGACGCTGCTGCCGAATACTACTTCGACGGTAATGGCGCGATCTATGCCTCGCTGTTCTACAAGCACATCGAGGACTTCTTCGTGGAAACCGTCTTCGAAGCCGACGACGGCCCCTATAACGGCAGCTTCCGCGGCATCGACTTCGACGAAGCGACCATCTGGTTCAACGGCGACAAGGCCGATGTCGCCGGGGTCGAGATCGGGGCATCGAAAGCGTTCACCGGCGCGCTGGACGGGATCGTCATCGGGGCGAACTACACCTTCACCGACAGCGATGGCACGGTGACGCTGGAGGCGGCAGAAGGGCCACGCTCGATCACTCTGCCGACGACCAGCAGGCACACGGGCAACCTTTCGCTGGGCTATGACAAGGGGCCGATCGACGTGCGCCTTTCGGGTACCTACCGCGACAAATACCTCGATGAGCTGAGCCCGGAACCGGAACTCGATCGCTATGTCGACGATCACTTCCAGCTCGACCTGAGCGCAAAGTACCGCTTCAACGACAACATCCAGCTCTTCTACGAATGGGTAAACATCAACAACGCCAAATACTTCGCGTACAACAACCTCGGCGATCGTCGTAATATCTTCCAGTATGAAGAGAACAACTGGACGATGAAAGCCGGTGTAAGGATGACTTTCTGATGCTGCGGCCAATTCACATTCTCGCCCTGGGATCGCTCGGACTTGCGAGCGCTTGTGCCACGGTCCCGATCCAGGGAGATCCTGCGGTAGCCGTGTTCGCGAAAGCGGAGACGGCGCCGGTGGGGACTGCCAATGAAGACGCTGCGGACGATCCGGCGATCTGGCGCAATGCGGCGAATCCGGAACAGAGCCTCATCGTGGGGACTGACAAGAAGGCGGGTCTCCATGTCTATGACCTGCAGGGTCGGCAGCTGTCGTTCCTGGAGCAGGGCGGCCTCAACAATGTCGCCCTGACAGAACTTGCCGATGGTCGGATCCTGGTGGCCGCCAGCGATCGGAGCGATCCTCTGGCCGCGCATGTCAGTCTCTCCTTCCTCGACCGCGACAGCGGCGTGTTGTCGCCCGCTGGACGGATCGCCGTCGGTCCGGGCGAGGGGTATGGGATCTGCATCGCCAGGGCAGCCGCGGATGGCTCGGTGACCGTCTACAGCGCCCCCAAGGAAGGGACGATTTATCGCACCCTGCTGAATATGGCAGGTTCCCAGATCACCGGTCAGTCGGCCGTGATCGGCACGGTCGCCAGCCAGCCCGAAGGCTGCGTTTTCGATGACCGCACGAAAATCCTGTATGTCGGCGAGGAAGCAGCGGGCATCTGGGCTTTCGACACGGCAGCAGCCGATATCGACGCCAGCAAGCGCCTGATGGCCCGCGTCGATAATCGCATGCTTGTGGCCGACGTAGAAGGGCTTGCGCTTTTCCCCGAAGGAGAGAAGGGTGGCATGGTCGTGGCCTCGAGCCAGGGCGATAACACATATGCAGTGTATCAATTGCCGGAGATGACACCCGTGGGCCGTTTTCGCATCGCAGCAGACCGCTTCGGCAGCACCGAGGAAACCGACGGTATCGAGCTTGCATCCGGCAGTTTCGGGTCGCTTTATCCCGGCGGCCTGTTCATCGCTCAGGACGGGCAGAACGAGCCCGAGGCGCAGAACTTCAAACTGGTATCATGGGCCGAGGTGATGGACGCGCTCAAGCGCTGATCCCGGCACTGACGCATTTGGAAACCGGCGCGACTGATCAGTTGCGCCGGTTTTTTCGTATCACGCCTTCCTGCGCCACGCTGGCCACGAGTTGGCCTTCGCGATTGAAAATACGCCCGCGATTGAAGCCGCGTCCGCCGCCGGACCAGGGGCTGTGCGTCGCATAAAGAAGCCATTCGTCCGCCCGCGCCGGACGATGAAACCACACGGCATGGTCGAGGCTGGCGCCTGTAAGCTCGTTGCGGGCCCAGCTAAGTCCGTGGGGAAGAGCCGCCGTTCCCAGCAGCGTATAGTCGCTCGCATATGCGATCACGGCGCGGTGCAGCGATCGATCGTCCGGCAAGGGAGCAGCGGCGCGAAACCAGCTGTAGGCACGGGGAGGCTTCTTTCCCGGAGTCATCCAGTGCAATTCACCACTCGTGCGCATCTCGATCGGGTTCGGGCGGCTCATCCAGCGGCGCTGGGCCTCTGAAAGATCGCTCTGGCTGGCGAGGAATTTGTCCCGCATTTCCCGGTCGGTAGGAAGATCTTCGGGTGGTGCCACATCGGGCATCGGGCTGTCTTCGTGCTCCAGCCCTTCTTCTGGACGCTGGAAACTGGCCGTCAGGTTCAGGATCGGCGAGCCGTCCTGGCTGGCCACGACGCGCCTGTTGGCAAAGCTGCGTCCGTCGAAATCGGCAGCGACCGAATAGTCGATGTCGGTGCCTTCGCGCCCACCGCGCAGGAAATAGGCATGGAGCGAGTGGGCTTCCATGCCCTCCGGTGCCTGCGCCTGAGCGGATTGGAGAGCCTGGGCAACCACCTGGCCGCCGAATACTCTTCCCACGCCGCCAGGCTGCTGGCTGCCGGTAAAGGTTTGGGTGCCCGCCGGTTCGACGGTCAAAAGGCGGACAAGGCCGGCAACGAGCTCTTCTGGAGTTTTTGTCATATTCACGCTGCGCGATGTGCTTGCCGTTTACGCAAGGGTCAAGAAAAAGGCGGCGCGATTACCGATCGCACCGCCCGTTTCCGCTAAAACTCGCCGTGTCTTCAGCCAGCTGCGAGAGCAGCCAGCAGCAGCAAAGCGACGATATTCGTGATCTTGATCATCGGGTTGACGGCCGGACCGGCCGTGTCCTTGTAAGGATCACCCACCGTATCTCCGGTTACGGCTGCCTTGTGCGCTTCGGATCCTTTGCCGCCGTGATTGCCGTCTTCGATATATTTCTTCGCATTGTCCCATGCGCCGCCGCCCGCGGTCATGGAAAGCGCGACGAAGATGCCGCCGACGATCACCCCGAGCAGCAATGCCCCGAGAGCCGCGAAGCCGTTTTCCTGACCCGCGATGAGCGTGATGAGGAAATAAACCACGATCGGCGCCAGCACTGGCAGCATCGAGGGGACGATCATCTCCTTGATGGCGGCCTTGGTCACGAGGTCCACCGTGCGGGCATAATCCGGCTTGCTGGTCCCGGCCATGATCTCGGCATCGCCCGCGAACTGTTCACGCACGTCCTTCACCACGTCGCCCGCGGCGCGGCCGACGGCGGTCATTCCCATTGCTCCGAAGAGGTAGGGAAGCAGCGCGCCGAGCAGCAGACCGACGATCACATAAGGGTTCTCGAGGCTGAAATCGACGTCGGCATTGGGAAAGAACTCGGCCAGATCGGTGGTATAGGCCGCGAAGAGCACCAGTGCGGCAAGCCCCGCCGATCCGATGGCATAGCCCTTGGTCACTGCCTTGGTGGTGTTGCCCACCGCGTCGAGCAGGTCGGTCTTTACGCGAACGCTATCGTCGAGACCGGCCATTTCGGCGATGCCGCCCGCATTATCCGTTACGGGGCCATAGGCATCGAGCGCCACGACCATGCCCGCCAGCGCGAGCATGGCGGTGGCCGCATAGGCAATGCCCATCAGTCCGGCGAGCTGATAAGTAACGATGATGCCGGCCACGATCAGGATGGTCGGCAGTGCGGTCGATTCCAGACTGATGGCGAGGCCCTGGATCACATTGGTGCCGTGGCCCGTTTCCGAAGCCTTGGCGATCGAGCGGACCGGGCGATAATTGGTGCCGGTGTAATATTCGGTGATCCAGATGATCAGGCCGGTGATGGCCAGACCCACGATGGAGCAGTAGAACAGCGCCCAGCCAGTGAACGACTTCACCTGTTCCGACACGCCTTCTTCCGATACAGGCGCACCCGGGTCGATATTGACCGGCGCGCCGCCGATGACCGTGTCCAGACCGCCCAGCGCGACATGGATCGCCACGCCGATCAGCGGAATCGACAGGATGGCGGTGATGACGAAGCCCTTGTACATCGCGCCCATGACATTTGTGCCGCCTTTCGACAGCTTGACGAAATAGGTGCCGATAATGCTGGTCAGGATGCACGCCCCGCCGATCAGCAGCGGGAGCGCCATCATCGGCAGCAACAAATCGCCCAGACCCTTCAGCAACAGCGCAGTGAGAACCATGGTCGCACCCACGGTGACGACGTAGGTTTCGAACAGGTCCGCTGCCATGCCGGCGCAGTCGCCGACGTTATCGCCCACATTGTCGGCGATGACCGCAGGATTGCGCGGATCGTCTTCGGGAATGCCCGCTTCCACCTTGCCGACGAGATCGGCGCCGACGTCGGCAGCCTTGGTAAAGATACCGCCGCCCAGACGCGCGAAGATGGAGATCAGCGAAGCACCGAAGGCCAGGCCTACGAGACCGTCGATCACCTCGCGGCTGTTGGCGGCATGTCCGGCAGGGCCGACGAGATACCAGAAGAAGACAGCGATCGCGAGGAGCGCGAGCCCGGCCACCAGCAGGCCGGTGATGGCACCTGCGCGGAAGGCGAGGGTAAGTCCCTGCTGCAATCCACTTTGCGCGGCTGCCGCGGTGCGGACGTTGGACCGTACGGAGATGTTCATCCCGATGAAACCGGCAACGCCCGACAGGATCGCCCCGATGACGAAACCGATTGCGGGAATTATACCGAGAAAGAGAAACACCAGCACTGCGACAACCACGCCGACGATGGCGATGGTCGTGTACTGACGCTTGAGATAGGCCTGCGCGCCTTCCTGGATTGCTGCGGCGATCTCCTGCATCCGTTCATTGCCTGCCCCTGCGGCAAGTACCTGGCGACTGGTGACGAAACCGTACACGATGGCCAGTAAGCCCAACACGATGGATATGAGTACTAGATCCACGAAACTCTCCCCTCCTGCTTATATGTTTCGCTTCCAGTGGGAGACACCGGCGTAGCGTGGCAGGAAGGTATAGGCGGCATGGAATTGCTGGCAAGGGCCTTGCCGCGCAGCGATCCTAAAGCGCCGATCAGATCCAGAGCAATGTCAGTGCGTGTAACCCAGAGAGCCGGACGGCGGGACGCCGTCGAGAAGGACCGGATCGGCGGATTGATCACGCACTTCGCCGATTGCGGTTACCGCGTACTCGCTCGCCAACCCTTCGGGCCCGGTGCACAGCAGCACATAATCGTCGCCCCATCTCGTCGCGTCGTCGAGGCGCCCCTCCGGCGCCAGCGGAGCGATCCTGGCCTGATCGAGCGCCAAGGTCACCTTGCTGGCGGCGGCAATTCGGGATGCGTCGAGCAACAGGCCATCCGAAACGTCCATCATCGCCGACACGTGCGGAGCAAGGGCCTGTCCAAGTTCCAGCTGCGGGACCGGACGGCGATAGGCGCGGTCATCGCCATCCGTGTCATCTCGCATCGCTTCGTAACCCAACAGGGCCATTCCGATCCGGCCACCCAGATAGACGACATCACCCGGTGTGGCGCCGGACCGCGACGGGACCGGTGTGTGTGTTGCGCGCCCGATCGCGGTGCACCCCCAGACGCGCCTGCCCTCCGCCCTGACGGTATCTCCGCCAAGCAGCGGGACATCGAACGCGTTCAGAATTTCATCGAGGCCAGCCACGAAACGATGGTCGTCCATTCCCAGCATGTGGGAAATCAGGACGCCCACTGGCTCGGCGCCCTTGGCGGCCAGATCGGAGAGGTTCACTGCGACAAGCTTCCAAGCAATGTCCGCGGGGTCCTGTCCTTCGAGGATGTGCACTCCATCCACTAGGGTATCGTGCGTCAGGACAAGGGATTCGCCTCCGAACCAGAGCACCGCAGCATCGTCTTCCAGCCCGCGCGCGGCCCGATGGCTGGCAAGCGCGCGGAGAGAAGAGATGAATTCGGCTTCGTTCAGCGTCCTATTTCCTTGGCTACCGCATCGAGAATACCATTGACGAACTTGGCTTCGCGATCGTCGAAGAAGGCTTTGGCGACGTCGACGTATTCGCTGATGGCTGCCGCCTTGGGCACATCGTTGCGCGCAAGCAATTCGTAGGTTCCCGCGCGCAGGATTTGCAGCATCGTCTTGTCGAGGCGGGCCAGCGTCCAGCCGGATGCGAGGCGCGTGATCAGGAGGTCGTCGATTTCATCCCGGCGGGCATCGACGCCTTTCACCACATCGTCGAAGAAGGCGACATCGGCCTCGGCGTATTCCTCGTCCTCAATCACCTTTCCCAAACGGTGCTGGTGGAATTCATCGAGCAGACGGGCGGTCTTGGTGCCTTCCATCTGCTGCTGATAAAGGGCCTGTACGGCACCGAGGCGGGCGGCACTGCGCGACTGGCTGCGGGGATTCTGGCTCACGAAAGCCTCCTAGAAATGGATAGGGCGTGCGCGGGGAGGCCTTCTGCCTCGGCCAGGCGCACGGCGGCAGGGCCGATGGCTTTCAAGGCAGCTTCGGACGCGCCGATGAAGCTGGTGCGCTTCATGAAGTCGAGCACGGAGAGACCGCTGGCGAAACGCGCGCGGCGACCGGTGGGAAGGACGTGGTTCGGCCCGGCGATATAGTCGCCTACGGCTTCGGGAGTCATCCGGCCGAGGAACACGCTGCCCGCATGGCGCAACTGTTTGAAGATCGCCTCGGGATCTGCAGTGGCGATCTCGACATGCTCGGCGGCGAGGCGGTCCGACAGCGCCGGGGCTTCGTCGAGACTGTCCACGAGCACGACCAGCCCGTGGTCATCCCAGCTTTGCCTCGCGGTCTTCGCTGTCGGCAGCTTGAGAAATTCCAGATCGATCTGGTCCATGACCCGGTTCGCCAGGCCACGGTCGTCGGTGATCAGGATGGACTGGCTGGTCGGGTCATGCTCGGCCTGGCTGAGCAGATCGGCAGCCAGCCATTCGGGATCGTTGTCCTTGTCGGCGATCACCAGGATTTCGCTTGGTCCGGCAACCATGTCGATACCGACCACGCCGTAAAGCTGGCGTTTGGCTTCTGCCACCCAGGCATTGCCCGGGCCGACCACGACGTCGACGCGCGCGATCCGTTCGGTCCCGTAGGCCATGGCAGCGACGGCCTGCGCGCCGCCGACGCGGTAGATCTCGTCGACGCCCGCAATGTGCGCAGCGGCGAGGACGAGGTCGTTCATCTCGCCTTTGGGGGTGGGGGTCGTGACCACCAGACGCTCGGCGCCCGCGACCTTCGCCGGGATGGCGTTCATCAGCAGCGAGGAGGGATAGGATGCGCGACCACCCGGCACGTAAAGTCCGGCTGCCTCCACCGCACCCCAGCGCGCGCCGAGACGCATGCCGATATCGTCGGTATAGTCGCGGTCTTCGGGCAACTGGCCTTCGTGATAGGCGCGGATGCGGGCGGCGGCTGTTTCCAGCGCCTCGCGCAAGTCCGGCTCCAGCCCGTCATAGGCGGCGCGGCAGGCCTCTTTCGAAATCGACCAGTCCGCATCGCTTGACAGATTGTGCTGGTCGAACCGGCGCGTGTATTCCACCAGTGCCCCGTCGCCGCGCTCGCGCACTTCGTTCAGAATGGCGGAGACGTCGCGCCCGACCTGTGCATCGCTTTCGCGGCGGTCGCGGACGATTTTGGCGAACTTGGTTTCGAAGTCCGCATCACTCGTGCGAAGAAGCTGCATCAGGCGGCGCTCCTCTGTTCGCTATCGGCGCGGAAAGCTTCGACCAGGGCGGAAACCCGCGGATCGGTCTTGAGCGCGGCACGGTTGACGATCAGCCGCGCGGTGATGTCCATGATATGGCCGGTTTCGACCAGCCCGTTTTCCTTCAGCGTCTGCCCGCTTGAGACGAGGTCGACGATCCGGCCCGCGAGGCCCAGTTCTGGGGCAATTTCCATCGCGCCGTTCAGCTTCACGCATTCGGCCTGGATACCCTGGCGCTCGAAATGGCGGCGGGTGAGGTTCGGGTACTTGGTGGCCACGCGCAGATGGCTCGCGCCGTTGGTCGCGCTGGCGCCTTTCGGTTCGGCCACGGCGAGGTGGCAGTGGCCGATGTCGAGATCGACCGGAGCGTATAGCTCGGCATAGTCGAATTCCTCGATTACGTCTGAACCGACAATGCCCAATTGCGCCGCGCCATGCGCCACGAAAGTCGCCACGTCGAAGGCGCGCACGCGGATCAGGCGCATGTCGTCTCGGGTGGTCGCGAAGGTCAGTGAACGGTTCGCCTTGTCGTGAAAGGCATCTTCCGGCACGACGCCCGCGCGTGCCATCACGGGCAGCGCCTCATCGAGGATGCGCCCCTTGGGAATGGCGAAGGTAAGACTGTCTGTCATTGCGTGGCGGCAGATAGGGATATGGAGCCGAAAGGGCAACGAATATGGCAGACGGCGCAGTGATGGATACCGTTTCGGTGGCGGAAGCGATCGAATGGCAGGCGAACCACGCGCAAAAAGCAGGCGCTCCCGGCACGGCGCAGGTCGTGCGCGCACTGCTGGCGCTGGAAGACAGCGCGGCGGCGACAGCGCGGCGGATCTTCGCATGGCAGGGGCTGTCCCTGCGCGATGCCATGCCGCTGCGCATCGCTGCGGGCCTGCACAATTTGTTGCTGACCGGCGAGGAGCCGCGGCTGGAAGATGTCTACGCCGGGCGGATGCCTGCGCAGGAGCAGGTCGATGCGCTGGTCCGCGAAATCGTAGAAACACATGATTTCCAGCTCATGCCCTGGCTCGATGGGCCGCCTCAGACGAACGAGGCCGGGCGCTCATCCAGTTTTGCCGCGGCGCTGCTCTGGCTGGCCGCCGGGCGAACCACTGCGCAGTTCGAATGGCTCGAAATCGGAGCGAGCGCGGGTATCAACACCATGCTGGGCCGCTATCATTATGATCTAGGCGGGGTCACCACCGGTCCGGGCGCGAGCCGGATGCGGATTGCACCGGAATGGCGCGGCGCGCCTCCGCCGGCGACAGAGATCGGATTGGTCGACGCACGCGGCAGCGATATCGCCCCGGTCGATCTAACCGACGAGGGACAGGCGCTGCGCCTCAAGAGCTACGTCTGGCCTGAAGCGACGGAGCGCATGGCGAGGATCGACGCCGCCATCGCTTTGGCTAGACGGATGCCGCCGGAAATCGAGCGGATGGATGCCGGCGAGTGGGTGGAAAAGGAGCTCGCCAAGCCGCAGGACGCAGGCGTCACCCGCGTTCTCGCGCACTCGATCATGTGGCAATATCTGCCCGATCTGACTCAGGACCGGATCGAAGAAACGCTGGCGACGGCGGGCGAACGAGCGACGAAGGACAAGCCGCTGGCGCTTATCTCGCTCGAGACCAATCGCGAGACTTTCGCGCATGAATTGAAGGTCCGCTACTGGCCCGGCGGCGAAGAGGCGGTCCACCTCGCCAATGCCCACCCGCATGGCGCGTGGGTCGAATGGCTAGCCTGAGCATTCCGCCTCCGGCCAGCCTGCAACTCACCCATGCCGACGTTCAGGGATAGGTGACGGTCTTGGGCGCGCCGTCGGGCAGCGGGATGCGCTCGTCATTGTCCTGCGGAACTTCGGGGAAGCGGCCATTGCGCCAGTCCTCTTTCGCCTGCTGGATACGCTCGCGGCTGGAGCTGACGAAGTTCCACCAAGCATGGCGCTCGGTCTGGAAAGCCTCGCCGCCCAGCAGCACGACCCGCGCTCCGCTCTTGCTCTCCAGCGTCATGTCGCGGCCTGGCTGAAGCACCGCGAGTTCATAAAGCTTGAGCGCGTGCCCATCGACATTCGCCTCGCCGCCCACCAGCATCACCGCGCGTTCGTCGGCATCGTCTTCCAGCGGGATCGCGCCGCCTGCGCCCAGCACGATTTCGGCATAGATCGTATCGGCATAAGTGGTGACGGGCGCCCGCTCGCCCCATAATTCGCCCATGATGACGATGGCCTTTGCCCGACCATCCTCGATCACCGGCAGGTCCGACACGGCTTCGAACGCCGGGTCGATTTCTTCCTTGCCATCGGGCAGGGCGAGCCAGGTTTGCATGCCATAGAGCTTGGGCCCGGCCTCACGTTCTTCTTGCGGCGAGCGTTCGGAATGCACGATCCCCTTGCCCGCCGTCATCAGATTGACCTGCCCCGGCCTGATGGTCGAGAAACTCCCCAGGCTGTCGCGGTGGTCGATGGCGCCTTCGAACAGCCATGTGACGGTGGCAAGATTGATATGCGGATGCGGGCGCACATCCATGCCGGCGCCGAGATCGAGCTGCGCCGGGCCGAACTGGTCGACGAAAATGAAGGGCCCCACCATGCTGCGCTGCTTGGAAGGCAGCACGCGCCGCACCTGAAATTGGCCCAGATCGTGGGTGGTCGGCGTCAGCGTCAGTTCGAATTGGCTCATTTCCCGTCCAGTTCCTCATAATGACGGAAGATGCCGTCCTCGTTGAAGGCAAGGCGTTTATCGCTGGCTAGATACGCTGCCACACCATCGATCCGCGCCACCGCATCGCGCACTGCGACCAGGTGCGGATAATCGCTCTCGACCGATTTCATGCGGTTGGGGAAGGCATAGCGCAATCCTTCGATCAGTTGGAAGAGCGAGGTGTCTACATGGCTCCATCGCTCGCCCGCCATGAAGGGTCCGTCGATCTTGCCACAGGCCGCTTCGAAGTGATCGAAATATTTCGGGATGCGCTCTTCGCGGAATGATTTTGCAGCCTGCGCGGCGGCGTCTTTCTGGTCGTCGTAATAGAGCGATCCGGCGACCGGATGATGCGTGTCATGCACTTCGGCGACGATATCGGTGATCGTCAGCTGCATCTGGATCAGGTGCAGGTCTATGCCGCGGTCGCCAGTGCCGAGATCATAACGGTCGGTCAGCCAGAAGAGGATATGCGCGACCTGCGCGATGGCGAAGTCGCTTTCCCGATCGACGAGATAGGGCGGGGCATAGGGTGCAAATTCCGAGGATTTCTCCCGCGCTTCCATGTCTTCGACCAGCGCCTGTGCATCGCTGTCCCGCGCGCGGTCGCGCCATGCAATACCGGCAGCGGCCATGAACACGCGAACGAATTCGCCGCGGCCCTGGATCGAGGGCCAGTACCACAAATCATAGGGTGCATCCGTCATGGCGTCGGCGCCGATGCCTGGATTGCGAGCGCATGCACACGGTCGCCCGGAATGTCGCCCAGCGCCCGGTTCACGGCGCGTTGGCGTTCGACCCGGCTCATGTCGGCAAAGGCAGGCGCTTCGATCACCACGGTAAAGTGCGATTCTCCGCTGTCATCATCTCCGGCATGGCCGTGATGTTTCGCGCTGTCGTTGACGATTTCCAGCCTGGTCGGGCTGAATTCCTCGGTCAAAAGGCGTTCCATTTCCTGCTGGACCGTTTCGGCCATCGGCTGAATTCTCCTGTTCAAAGCCTTGCTTCGTATCGAAGGGTTTGCATCCGGCAAATCCTTCACCATTCTAGAACGAATGCGCCAGTCAAAGTTTCACGGAAGATATGAACATACCGGCCGGATATGCGATCACCCGGCCTGCAACGAGCCGGGAGAATTCCGCGCACCGGGCAGCGGCCACCGTTTCGACGGGCCCGGCCAATGGCGCTGGATGTGCCTTGATCATGTGCGCGAATTCAATGCCGGCTACGACTGGTTCGAAGGCATGAGCGCGGAGGAAATCCTCGTTGCTCAGGGTCCGGTAAGCGGCTGGCGCACCGAAAGCCCCAGCTTCCGGCCCACTGCGGGCGTCGACGGCATGCCGCGCTGGGCCGATTACACCGATCCCCTCGATGCGATCTCGGCGCGGGCCAGCGGGATCAAGAGCCGCGCCCGGCGCGAGGCGGAAATCGCCATGGACGGAAGGTTCAGCCGCGAAGAGGCCGAGGCGCTCGAAGTGATGGGGCTGGGAACCGATACGGACAAGAGCAGGCTGAGGCGGCGATATACGGAGCTCGTCCGGCGCTATCATCCCGACCGCAACGGCGGCGATCGCCAGTACGAATCCCGCCTCAACCGGGTTGTCGAGGCTTATCAAACGCTTCGCAAGGCCAGTGCCATCGGGTAAACCGGAGGTGCCCGCGAAGTTACCTCCGGGTTTCCCTTTTCACGCTTGCACAAGACGCCGCTTTTGGCTTGGGTATGCCCGGCATGACCGGGGCGTATATTCTCAGCATCAATATGTTCGTTGCGGCCCTGTTTGCCGTCGCCTTCTCCGTCGTGGCTTCTACCAATCCGACAGTGCGCGGGGCGCGGTGGCTGGCTGCGGGTTACGGTATCGGAGTGCTGGACGTTGCTCTGGAGTTCAGCCTCCCATGGCTGGTCCACCCGGATCTTGCCGTCTTCAGCATCTACGTCGCCTATCTTGCGGCGCTGTCCTGCGGCGTAATCGGCGTGGCGACGCATTATGGGGCTAGTCCGCCCACCCGCGCAATCCTGGCCATCTGGATTTTGGCCGCCGGGCTCATCCCGGCAATGATAGGCCTGCCATATGGATCGGGGCCGCGGTCGTTGCTGTATCAGACACCATACGTGTGTCTGCAGCTTCTGATGACATGGGTGGTTCTGCGATCCAGCCGCCAGATGGCGCTGGACAAGCTGCTCGCAACAGTGAGTTTCCTGGTCGCCGGGACCTATCTAGTGAAGGTTGCCGTCGCCTGGCGGATCGGCATTGCAAGCGGGCCGCAAGGCTATCTGTCGTCGGACTATGCGGCAATTTCACAGACACTCGGGGCCGTGTTCCTGATCGCGCTGGCGCTGGTCCTGCTGCTGGTGATCATGCGCGACACGACGCTGGAAATGGTCGTGCGGTCCGAAACCGATCCGCTGTCCGGCCTGCTCAATCGTCGCGGGTTCACAAGGCATGCGGAAAGGCTGGTAAGAAAGGCGAAGCGCACCGGCCTGCCGCTGTCTCTCGTGACGATCGATCTCGACCGGTTCAAGGCCATCAATGACGGTTTCGGCCATGCCGCAGGCGACATGGTGATCGCGGATTTTGCCGGCCTGCTGGCGCAGTCGGTCGATGGCAGCGATCTCGTCGCCAGAATGGGCGGGGAAGAATTCGCCATCCTGCTCCCCGGTCGCGGCGCGGAAGAGGGCGGCCGGATCGCGGAAGATATCCGATTGGCCATCTTGCAGGAATTGCCCCGGCGCGATGGATTGCCCGACACTGTGACGGCATCCTTCGGCGTGGCCGAACTGGCCAATATGGACCAGCTTTCGGATCTCAGTCGTAAATCGGATGCCGCATTGTACAAGGCGAAAACGATGGGGCGCGACAGGGTTTCGATCGCATTGCAATGAGCAGGGTCGGGGCAGACTGCCGCTGTAAGGGAACTAGCCTACCCTTGCGTCATTTGGGTCGTGGAGGAAAACCGTAAATGTCAGACGATACCAGCCGATCGGGACTTAAGTCCTCAAATCAGGCTCACCGACCGATTTATCCATCCGACGCGCAGCGGGATGCCTTCGATGGCTCGTCCGGGCTGTTGTTCGAACAGGCCATGGGGCAGACGCGCATGGCGGTTTGCCTTACCGATCCTCGTCTCGAAGACGATCCTATCGTGTTCTGCAACGAAGCTTTCCAGCAGCTCACCGGCTACCGCGAAGTGGAAATCCTCGGGCGCAATTGCCGGTTTCTTCAGGGGCCCGATACCGATCAGGCGCAGGTCGCCAAAATCCGCGAAGCCATTCGCGATGAACGCGTCGTCGTCGTCGAATTGCTGAATTACCGCAAGGACGGCTCAAGCTTCTGGAACACCCTTCATCTCGGCCCGATCTACGATGAAGAAGGCAATCTGCGGTATTTCTTCGGCAGCCAGTGGGATGTCACCGACATACACCAGTCCCGTGCCGAGGAACGGCATGCGAAGGCGATGGCGAGAGAGGTCTCGCACCGGCTCAAGAACGTTTTCGCCGTAGTGGGCGGCATCGTGAACATAACCGGCCGGTCGATGGATTCCCGGGATGTTGCGAAAAAGATCAACGAGCGCATTCAGGCGCTTGGCCGCTCCTACGAACCGACCCTGGACGAAGCCTCGCTCGGCACCATTCATGTGGGGCAAGCGATCCGGTCCGTTCTGGCACCCTACGATCCCGAAGGCGACCGGTTCATTTTCGAAGGGAATGGCGTGCGGACCGAACCCAATGCGATTTCCGCAATCGGGCTGACGCTTCACGAGCTCGCCACGAATGCGACCAAATATGGCGCGCTGTCCAATCGCGAGGGCACCATCACCGTCCATTGGCAGCACATCAAGGACAAGATGGACAATTCCGCGCTGGAAGTGACCTGGATCGAACAGGGCGGACCGCGGATCGAGCGGGAGCCGGACATGGACGGCACCGGGTTCAATATCTCCAAGACCCTCCTCAATCATGCGCGCGGCGTGCTCGAAACTGAGTGGCCTCCCGAAGGACTGCAGGCGCGCATTCTGGTACCTCTCACAAGAAGATCGCTATGAGCCTCACCTACCTGGTTCTCGAAGACGAACCGCTGATTGCCATGGACCTCGAATTTGCAATCGAGGACATCGGGCATCAGGCCGTCATCGCGGTGAACAATGCCGAAGCGCGCCAGGCGGTGGCGGATCACACCATTGCAGGCGCCATTCTCGACGTCAGTCTGGGTGATGGCGAAACCTGCGAACCGACCGCGAAATTGCTCAGCGAGGAGAACATTCCCTTCGTCCTCCATACCGGCGATCTTGACCGTGTGGGCGAACACCTTCGGGCGCTAAACGCCCCGGTCCTGCCCAAACCGCAGGCTGCGGACGATGTGATCGAAAAGCTCGTCGGGATGGCGGAAAAGGCCTAATTGTCCGCGCGGCGGCGATCGGCAGCCAGCGATTATCCGGTAACAATTACCCGGCCTCGTCAGCTCTGGCGGAAGGCCCACCGCAGGGTCTTGGCCGTGCCCCAGGTCATCGCCCGGGCCGACAGGGCCCCCAGCGCGGGGCGCTTGAGACCCAGCATCGACCGGGCAAAGGGCGGCAGCAGCGCCACGCTTTCGCTGACGATCGCTTTCTGCAGCGCGGGCGGGGCGCCTTCGGGCTTTATCGACACCACGAATTGCGCGACCTCGCGCGCCTGCGGGCTGGTGCGCAGATCCTCCCGCAGCTCGCGGAAAATCGCTTCCGCTTCCCTGCGGTTGGTGGGAATGGGATCGGCACCCAGCGCCTCGGCAACAGCTGCGAACTGGCGGTAATATTCGTCCTGCTCGCGGCCTGGCATGTCGGGGCGGGTCACGCGCATGTAGCCCGCAAGGAAACTGGTCGCCTCCGCCACATGGACCCAGGCCAGCGTGCGCGGATCGATGGCGGAATAGGGCGAACCGTCGGGCAGGGTGCCTTTCACGTGTCTGTGAATGCGATTGACCCGCTCGATCGACTGCATGGCAACCTCGCGGTCGCCGAAAGTCGTGTCGGTGATGAAATGGGCGGTGCGCGCCAGCCGGCCGTGCATATCGCTGCGGAAATTCGAATAATCGAGCACACCCTGCAGCGCATGCGGGTGCAGCATCTGCAGGAACAGCCCGCGAATCCCACCCACCATCATGCCCACGATATCGGCGTGGACCATGCGGATCGGGCTGTCCTTTTCGAACAGGGCATCCTCCGACACCGGGCGCGGCTGGGCCTTGGCATCGCCTTCGTTGAAGGTGGCGCGCACGGTGCCGACTATGCGCTGGCGTAGAAATTCGAGGGGATCGGGCCGGTTCACAATCCCAATATAGGCTTGGCGTTGCCGAGATAAATGCCTAGGTCGCTTGAGCGATGAACGATATGACCGACAAGAGCTTCGAACCTTCCGAAAAGACCGTCCTGCCCGCGCCCGACATCGAGGTCGATGTGCGCGAGACTTTCGGGATCGATATCGACTGGAAGGTGCCCGCCTTTTCCAAACCCGATCCGCGCACGCCGGACCTCGACGACGCCTATGTCTTCGATGCCGACACCACGCTCGCCATCCTGGCCGGTTTCGCGCATGATCGCCGGGTGATGGTCCAGGGCTATCACGGCACGGGCAAGTCGACCCATATCGAACAGGTTGCCGCGCGCCTCAACTGGCCGTGCATCCGCATCAACCTCGATGCCCACATCAGCCGGATCGACCTCGTCGGCCGCGATGCCATCGTGCTGCGCGACGGCTTGCAGGTCACCGAATTTCGCGAAGGACTGCTGCCCTGGGCGCTCCAGCACCCGGTCGCATTGGTGTTCGACGAATATGACGCGGGCCGCCCCGACGTTATGTTCGTGATCCAGCGCGTGCTCGAACAGCAGGGCAAGCTGACCCTGCTCGACCAGAACCGCGTGATTCGTCCCGATGCCAATTTCCGCCTTTTCGCCACAGCCAACACGGTCGGGCTCGGCGATACGAGCGGGCTCTATCACGGCACGCAGGCGATCAACCAGGGCCAGATGGATCGCTGGAACATCGTCACCGCGCTGAACTATCTGCCGGCCGAGACCGAGCAGAAGATCACCGAGGCGAAGAACCCCGATACCGATCCCAAGATCCTGGCCGACATGATCAAGGTGGCTGATCTTTCGCGCCAAGGCTTCATCAATGGCGATATCAGCACGGTGATGAGCCCGCGGACCGTCATCACCTGGGCGCAGAACTATGCCATCTTCAAGGACGTGGGCTTCGCCTTCCGCCTCTCCTTCCTCAACAAATGCGACGAGGAAGAGCGGATGCTGGTGGCCGAATATTACCAGCGCGTCTTCGGTGACGATCTGCCCGAAAGCGTCGTTGGGAAGAGTTAATCCTGCTGCCACTATGCATAACTGTGTTATTAATATAGCACAGTGAAGCCATGGCCTTGTTTGATTCCATCTTCCGCAAAGAGCGTACCGAGCCGGAGCCGCCCGCGCATCGGGGCTATTACGCGCTCAGCGACGACTGGGACGATGACGATGCGTGGGACGACCGGCTCGACGATCTCGACCACGCCGCCGCCGCCGAGGAACGCCGGCGGCTCAAATGGTGGCAGCGCGATCATTGGCTCGGCCGCCGCAAGCGCTGGTGGATCGTCCGCATCCTGGCCGCGCTGGTCGCCCTGTTCATGGTGCTGGTGGCCTGGCTGGCGATCACCGCGCCGCTCAACAAATCGCTCGAACCGATTGCCGCGCCGCAGATCACCCTGCTGGCATCCGACGGCACGCCCATCGCCCGCAACGGGGCCATCGTGGATGAGCCGGTGGATATCGACACGCTGCCGCCGCATGTGGTCGAAGCCTTCCTCGCGATCGAGGATCGGCGGTTCTACGATCACTGGGGCGTCGATCCGCGCGGGATTGCCCGTGCGGCCTTCACCGGCACGGGCGGCGGCTCCACCATTACCCAGCAGCTGGCGAAATTCACCTTCCTGACGCCCGAACGCAGCCTGTCGCGCAAGGCGCGCGAGGCGCTGATCGCCTTCTGGCTCGAAGCGCGGCTGACCAAGGACGAGATTCTCGAACGCTATCTGTCCAACGCCTATTTCGGCGATAATGTGTACGGCCTGCGCGCAGCCAGCCTCCACTATTTCTACCGCAAGCCGGAAAACCTGCTGCCCAATCAGGCGGCCATGCTGGCGGGCCTGTTGCAGGCGCCCAGTGCCTATGCGCCCACCCGCCATTATGACCGCGCGGAAAAGCGCATGCAGCTGGTGGTCCAGTCCATGGTTGCGGCAGGTTACATCACCGAAGCGGAAGCCAGGGCCATGCGCCCGCCAGCGCTCGACGTGCGGCTGAAAAGCGATCTGCCCACCGGCACTTATTTCGCCGACTGGGCGCTGCCCGAGGCGCGCAAGCTGTCGGAAACCGGCTATTCGCGCCAGGCGCTGACCACCACGCTCGATGCGCGATTGCAGAACATCGCGCGCCGCGTCACCAGCCGCGCGCCGCTGGGCAATGCGCAGGTGGCGCTGGTGGCGATGCGCACCAATGGCGAAGTCGTCGCCATGATCGGCGGCAAGGATTACGAAAAATCGCCCTTCAACCGCGCCACGCAGGCCAAGCGCCAGCCGGGATCGACGTTCAAGCTGTTCGTCTATCTCGCCGCGCTGCGCGATGGCTGGGACCCTGATGATACGATCAGCAACCGCCGGATCGAACAGGGCGGCTATCGCCCGGAAAATTCGGGCGGGCGCTATTCCGAAAGCCTGACGCTGCAGCAGGCCTTCGCGCAATCGAGCAACGTCGCCGCCGTGCGCCTGTTCGGCGAAGTGGGCAGCGCCAAGGTGATCGAGACCGCGCGCGACCTAGGCGTCACATCGCCGCTGGCCAAGGGCGATCCCAGCATGGCGCTGGGCACCTCCACCATGAGCCTGCTCGAACTAACCGCGGCCTATGCAGGGGTGGCAGGCAATGCCTTCCCGGTCGAACCGCGCGCCTTTGCCGTGCCCGAACGCGGCTGGCTCGAACGCATGGTCGATGGCCCCTCCAGCCTGTCGGGCTCGACCGCGCGCAAGATGGAGCAATTGCTGGGCGGCGTGATCGACGGCGGCACCGGGCGCAGCGCGAAGCTGTCCATGCCCGCTTTCGGCAAGACCGGCACCACCCAGAACAACCGCGATGCCTTGTTCGTGGGCTATGCCGGGGATCTGGTGGTCGGCGTGTGGATCGGCAACGATGACAACACCCCGCTCAAGGGCGTGTCGGGCGGCGGAATGCCCGCGCGCATCTGGCGCGATTTCATGAGCCAGGCCTTAGGCACCAGCGCTGCCCCCAGCCGCCCAGCACCGACCGACCTGCCCGATCCGGGCGGCCCGGTCGAACCGCTCGACGTGCCCGATCTTGGCGATATCCCCATCGGCGACGGCAATTCGCGCGTCCGCATCAGCAATGGCGAAGCCGTTTTCTCGACCGAGATCGACGGCGTGCCGGTGGATATCCGCGTGGGCGAAAACGGCATCGGGGTCGATGAACAGGCGATCGAGGAAGCCCGCCGCGCCGCCGAACAGCGGCGCGAGCAGGCCGAACAACGCTATGAAGATGTCCGGCGCGAATTCGACCGCGAGCTTACCGAGGGCAATTAGCCCCCAGCATCAGCCCCAAGCATCAGCCCTCAGGCTCGGCCATCAGCACATTCATTACCGCCGTGGCGATGGGGCGGGACCGGTCGTCCTGCCATGCCTCGACCGTCAGATTGGCGCTCCGCCGCCCCAGCTTGGTGATGCGCCCCTTGGCGAAGCTCGCCTGGCTCTTGCCCGCGGCCAGATATTGCACGGTGATGTTGATGGGTTTGAGCACCGCATCGCGCCCGATCCGCGCCAGCTCGGTGCGCAGCGCGGCATAGCCCGCCGTCTCCAGCAGCCCGCCGGTCGCGCCGCCATGGAAATGCTCGGGGCGGCCCTCGACCGCCTCGACGAATTCCACCGTCATCACCGGGGCATCGTCTTCCCACTCGGACAGCTTGATGCCCAGCGACCTTGCATAGGGCGTCAGCAGCTCGATATCGGGATGGTCCTTCGCCTCAGCCACCGGGCACCTCCCGTTTCACATTGGCGCTGATCTTCATGAAGACGCCCTGGATATGCGCGACCGGATCATCGGCATCGCCGTCATGCGCCAGCCCGCGGACGAAGGCGGCGCTGCGCGTGATCCGATAGCATTGCGAGCGGCCGAACACCGCCGCACCGGCGCGGGCAGGGCGGACGTAATCCACCCGCAGATCGAGCGTGGCAATGGGTTCGAAGCGGTCCGCGGCCTTCCAGATCGCGATCCCGCTGGCCATGTCCATGAGGCTCAGGATCGGGCCGGATGCCAGCACCTGCTGCCCTTCCTCGCCCAGCAGATCCTCGCGCCAGGGCAGCTCCAGCTCGACCCAGTCCTCCCCGTGATCGGCATAGCGCATGCCCAGCCAGCCGGGATGCCCGCGGCTGGTCAGGAACGGGGTCGCCGTGACGGGATCGAACTTGGGCTGGTTCACGCTATCATTCATTTTTCAGTCACTTGCGTTGGCAAACCCACGTAAATTCAGCCCAGTAGCTCTGCGGCATTCGGGGCCTATTGTCCAACCTCAAATGCCAGCTTCCTTTCCCTGGTTGCGGAATATCCACGCCCGGCAGGTTAGCGTGGCAAGGCCCCCCTTCAGCATCTTTGCCGCTTGCGCACCGCCGGACATCGGGCTTTATAGAACCGGTATCGAATTGGGGGGAATTGGTGCAGGGGGCGCTCTCTCAGCGCTGAAAACTGGGTTCGCAAAGCTGCTTCCGAATGCGCCGTGTGCATGCGTTCGGCGGCTGGTCGTCGCTTTTTGCGTACATTGGGTTGGGGTAAAGGCATGGTCTATTCGCTGGGAGCGAAAGGCGTTTACGAGTTCACGCCGCGTTCGGCGATCCTGGGTAACGAGCAGCGGGGCTGGGATCAGCTCCAGTATCTCGAACCCGAAAAGGTCGATCGACATGCTGCTGCGCGCAGGCGATTCGTAATCGGGTATGGCTATGCCGTTGATCCCGATACCGCACCCCATAAGGTGCTGTGGCCGGACAAGCGCAAGCCGCCGCCCGATTATGCGCTGGGCAATAATGAGATCATGCTGGTCTCGCCCCGCTTTCGCGATCTGGTCGAGCGTTTCGAGCCGGATGTGCACCAGTTCCTGCCGGTGCGCATGCTGCGCCACGAAAACGATACCGAACCGTTCGACACCTTTTACTGGTTCGTGTGCTGCAACCTGCTTGATACGCTCGACCCGGATCTGACCACGTTGACTTGGGAGGGCTCCTACGAGGAGCGAATGGAGTGCGGATTGCGACGCGGCTTCTGGCATTTCGACCAAACCGTCAAGCCGGAGCAGAAGCCGGTGTTCAGCCTGAAAGCGATCGGCGACCATCACCTATGGCGCGATGCCTATCACGTACGAAATTTTGTCCACTGCTCGGACGCTTTCGGCGAAGCGCTGCTGGCCGCCGAGCTGACTGGGTTCGAGCTTTGGCAATACGAGCAGGTTTGAGGGGCGAGCTGCTTCCAAATGCGCCGTGTGCGTGCGTTCGGTGGTTGGTCGTCGCTTTTCGCGTAAATCGGGTTGGGAATAAAGACATGGTCTATTCGCTTGGCAAAAAGAGTGTGTACGAATTCACGCCGCGTTCCGAGATCCTAGGCAACGAGCAGCGGGGTTGGGATCAGCTTCAGTATCTCGAACCCGACAAGGTCGATCGCCGCGCTGCTGCGCGCGATCAATTCGTGATTGGGTATGGCTATGCCGTCAATCCCGATTCCGCACCCGAAAAAGTGCTGTGGCCTGACAAGCGCAAACCGCCGCCCGATTATGCGCTGGGCAATAACGAGATCATGCTGGTCTCGCCCCGCTTTCGCAACCTCGTAGAGCGCTTCGAGCCGGATGTGCATCAGTTCTTGCCGGTGCGGATGCTGCGCCATGAGAACGATGTCGAGCCGTTCGACACCTTTTATTGGTTCGTGTGCTGCAACCTGCTGGATACGCTTGACCCGGAACTGACGACGCTCACTTGGCGTGGCAGTTACGATGAGCGGATGGAGGATGGACTTAGGCGCGGATTTTGGAGCTTCGACTCGGCCGCCGAGCCCGAACAAAAGCCGGTGTTCAGCCTGAATGCGATCGGCGACCACCACCTGTGGCGCGATGCCTATCACGTACGAAATTTTGTGCACTGTTCCGACGCGTTCGGCGAAGCGCTGCTAGCCGCCGAGCTCACCGGGTTCGGGCTGCGGCACTACGAGCAGGTTGGTAATGCATCGCTTACGCGAAGCGAGACTGAAGGAGGCGTGGCCTGATGGTCTACGCCTTTATCCCGGAGATGGAAGCCGACGGTAATTCGAAGATGGGCTTGGAGCCATTCAACTCCGACATCTGCCGCCTCGATCATAAAGCCGGCACAGCGTCGGCTTACCGCGCACCACCGGCTATCCTCACGCCGCCGCTCTGACAGAAGCCTGATGCGCTCCGATGCCCGCCAGCACCCCCGCTGCGGAGGCAAGCGTGGCATTGTGCATCGGCGTGGCGCCATCGCCCGCCGCCCATACCCCGGCGACCGAGGTGGCGCCCCATTCGTCGATCTTGACGTAAGGTCCGGTTGGTCCATCCTCGTGCACGCATCCGAGCATCGCGGCGAGCGGCGTGGCGGGCCTGGTTCGCGGCGCCGTAAACACCGCCGCTACTTCCACGAGCCGTCCATCCGCGAGGCGGACGCCGTCGAGGGCGGGCGCTTCGCCCATCAGTTCCACCACCGGAGTACGCTCGATGGTGATGCCGCGAGCGGCGAAGGCATGGATCTCGGCCGGTTCGGGCTCGAATTCTCCCTGGGTGAAATAGGTGGTCGGCCCCCAGTCGGGGATCAGGACGGCCTGATGCGCGGACATAGGATGGGCCGCGATCACGCCGAGCGGCAGGTCCCGCATTTCGTATCCGTGGCAGTAAGGACAGTGGAGCACGGTTTCTCCCCAGCGCTCGCTCATGCCCGGTATCGGCGGCAACTCGTCCGCGACGCCGGTTGCCAGGACGAGACGCCTGGCGCGGTGTTCGCTGCTGCCCGCCACCTCGATGGCGAATCCATCGCCGTCGGCACGGGCAGCGATGGCCTCGCCGGAGATTACCTCGGCACTGGGATAGCGCAGCAATTGAGCACGGGCATCGCGGATGATCGCTGCAGGTGCCCGGCCATCCTGTCCCAGAAAGCCGTGGGCTTCGTCTGCAAAGCGGTTACGGGGCATCCCCGCATCGATCACGAGCACCTTCTGCCGCGCCCGCGCCAGCTGCATCGCAGCCGACATTCCTGCAAAACTGCCGCCCACCACAATCACATCGTACATGTCGTCACCTTTCACATAACATTACCTGTTACATGATAGGCTTTCAGACCTTTTGCAACATCGAATGTGACATGATATCGCGATGGTACCTAATCGGAGTTCGAAAATTTGGACGCGCGCCTTTCCCGAATGCTTCACCTGCTGATCCACATGGGCCGGATGGACGGACCTTTGACGTCCGATGCGGCTGCGGTGATGCTGGGCACCAATCCGGTCGTGATCCGGCGGACGATGGCAGGGCTTCGCGATGCCGGTTACGTGCGCTCGGTCAAGGGCCATGGGGGAGGCTGGTCGCTGACATGCAAGCTGCACGAGATCACCATGCTCGATGTGCACCGCGCGCTGGGGGAGAACCGGATTTTTGCGCTCGGCCCCGCCGATCCCGACCCGGCGTGTCTGGTGGAACAGGCCGTCAACGCCTCACTGGAGAGTGCGCTGCGCGAGGCGGAGATATTGTTGCTGGAACGCCTGGCCCATGTCTCGCTGGCCGATATCGCCGCTGACTTCGACCAGCGTTTCGGGGAGCTGCCGCCTGACGATCGGGCGAACTAACGCAATGCTTCTGGAAAGGCAGACCAGCACTTCCGTAGCAAAGCTGGCAGTTCAGGCAATAATGGCCCGGATATGCTGGACTTCGACGCCCAAAACGCGATTGCGGGGATCCTCGCTCATTGCGCTTCGCCCGCGATCCGGCATTCTTCGAGCGCGAAGACATCTTTCATGCCGATATCCATGATCGCTTGAGCTAGCGCATCAGACACGAATATCTTGTTATAAAGCGCTTCCTCGAACCAGAGGTCTGGCCCTTCTAGTGCCGCATCGCGAAGAACAACTTCATCCTCGATCCAGTCATCAACTTTCCACCGCTGTTGACCCGTTTTCTTTACGACCACAAATTTGGAAACTTTTTTGCTCGACTCTGGGACTAAGGTATCCTTGCGGCATCCGAAGTTCAGCAAGAAGAACTCGCCGGGATAGGGGGTTTCCAGATCCGCCTGATAAATGGTAAACGGCAGCAAGCCGCCTTCGCCCAGATCGAAACGGGCCAGAACTTCGGCGAGCTTGCCCTGCACGGCGTAGAACGGGCCCGCCATGAAGATCTCTTTCACCTTCTTGAAGCGCTTTTGATCCCATACCGCTATGGCCTCAGGGAATTCCGATCGCTCAAGCGCAAAGCCCTCTCGATGACGCCTTGATGCAGCGTGAACGTCATCGGGCGAAAGCGGTATCTCCAGAGAAGCGGGATTCCATTCATGGCCAAAAAACTTGGTTCGCGCGCCCTGCTTCAAGCCGATATTATGATTGCTCAGCACGCTGCTCATCCACACTTTGCTACTCATGCCGCTATCTCCAAGCAGAATGGCCGTTCCGGCCATCCGCCTTCGTCGTCATTGCTTGGTGCGATAGCCACTTGGATGCTCTGGAGATAGTCTTCTTACGTGACCCGCCCGCCAGCGTCCTACCAGAGCGTGTAGACGGTCAGCATGAACAGGATCACCAGCACGCAGAACGCCGCCGCGCGTCCGGCTGCCGACAGGAAACCGCCTGTCTGGTCATCGCAGTTGTCTGGCTGCTCGAAGACTTTCAGAAAACTCATATCCGTTTTTGCTCCCCATCAAAAACCGCCACCTGCCAAAGCGTCTATCGCACCCTGCAGAATGATCGCAGCGGCGTGGCTGTCGACCTTCTCTGCCCTCTTCGCACGGCTCATGTCCTGGCCGATCATGGCGCTGAGCGCGCTCGAGGTCGACCACCTTTCGTCCCATAGAAGGATGGGAAGTTCAAGCGCCTGGGAAAGATTTCGGGCATAGGCGCGGCTCGCCTGCGCGCGCGGGCCCTCGCTGCCGTCCATGTTGAGCGGCAGGCCGATCACGATACCCTTGATATTCCGCTCGGCGACGATCTCCTTCAGCTTGCCCGCATCCTTGGTGAACTTGCTGCGCGGCACGGTCTTGCCCGCTGTGGCATAGCGCCAGCCGGCATCGCACACGGCCACACCGATGGTCTTGGTGCCGAGATCGAGGCCAAGCAGCGCGCCGCCTTCGGGCAGCGCATCGCCATATTCCAGCGCGTTGGCGGTAATCACGCTTCGGAGGGAGCCGGCGTAGCCGGTGCAGCCAGCGCGCGGACCCGGCGCAGCACGTCTTCCTGCAGATTCTTCCAGAACAGCGGGATGTCGTAGACGTGGTAATTGCCGCCCGGCAGCACGCCGGGGCCAAGATCGGGCGGATCGCCGATCAGCAGCAGGCCGCGTTCGTCGCAGCGGGCGGGAATGGCGCCCACGATGAGCTCGCCCGAGCGCAGATCGGCGCTGGGCTTGAGCGTGCCGAGATTGGCCTCTGCCGGGGCCGAGCCGCCGGTCGCCCCGGTCAGCGGATTGACGCACAGGATCGGCCCTTCGCCGCGCGGCTGCCCGTCGAAACCGGGGGTGGCCTGGTACCGGCTTTCGAACAGATCGGCATCGCCGTCGTCGCTGAAGGCGGAATAGGCGATCAGGCAGCCGGTCTGTGCGGGGGCGGCGCAGGCCGGAAGGGGCAGGGCGGGCAGATCGTGTTCGATCGAGATCGGCCAGCCGATGGCATAGACCGCGGCGATCCGGTCGCTCAGCCCGCGCGCCTCGGCCCGGTCGATCAGCAGGCGCAGGATATGGATCGCGCCCTGGCTGTGGCCGGCCAGCACGATGGGCTTTTCGGGATCGACGCTGTCCAGGAAATAGTCGAACGCCTGCGCCACATCGGCATAGGCCGCGTCGATCGCCTGCTGCGCCTCGGGCCGGTCGGTCAGGAAGGCCCCGGCTGCCGCCTGGCGGTATTTCGGCGCCCAGATTTCGTCGGCCCGGTTGAAGGGGCTGGCCAGCCCGCGCAGGAAGGTTCGCGCCCGGCTGTTGGTCGCCGCATCGTCCAGCGTGGCGTTCCAGGCGGTGCCTCCGGCTTTCAGGAAACTGGTCGGCGGAACGAAGAAGACGGCGAAATCGGGGATTGCGGCCGGATCGGCGGCTTCTCCGGTGACGGAACCCGTTGTTCGGGCGTCAGCGGCCCGATCAAGAGGGCGTTCGGGGCCAATTCCGGAACGATTTGGGGTGCTCTCTGCGGTCGGATTGGTAGCTGCGCCAGCCTCGTTTTCGGCAGGCTGGGCGATGGCCGGCTGGTACCGCGCCGGGTCGCTCGTCCCCAGGCCGGGCCGCGAATACCACATCTCCGGATCTTCATAGGCATTGGCGGCCAGCGCCTCCTGCTCGACGAAGTCTCCGCGAGGAACAAAAGCGATTTCAGTGGCTTCGCGCGACCATATCGACAGCGCGATAGCCCCGCCGATGACGATCACGATGAGCAATGCGACGATGAAAAGGAACTTGCGGACCATGTCAGGCAGCTTCCGGCGCGGCGTGGGGTTCGACATCTCCCTTGCGGCGCGCCGACCGCCGTTCGAGCGCCACCTTGATCATCGCCAGCAACGGATCCGCCAGCGCCAGCCCCAACAGGCCGAACAGCACCCCGAAAATCAGCTGCGCAGAAAGCACCAGCGCGGGCGCCAGATCGACGGTTTTCTTGGCGATCATGGGCACTAGCACATAGCCGTCGAAGTTCTGGACGAGGAAATAGACGAAGATCGTATAGAGCCCCATGTCAGTCCCGCCGGAGAAACCAACGAGGACCATCAGAATGCCTGAAATAATGGCGCCGATGTTCGGGATGAAGGCCAGAAGGCCGGTCAGCAAACCCAGCAAAGCCGCCATAGGGACCGAGCCGGTCCCGATCACCATCCCGCCGAATGCGAGCATGATCCAGGTAAAGAATCCCTCGAAGGCCATGCCCACCAGTCGCCCGGCCATCAGGCGCCGCAGCGTATAGGCCTGGTGGCTCAGCGTGTCGTAGAACCCGCCGCGCTGGCTCGCGGGCACGATCCACGCGACGCCGCGCTCGTAAATGCGTGGGTCGATTGCGAGGTAAATGCCGATAATTATGATCAAAAATAGTGTGGTAAGTCCGCCGAAAATGCCGCCGATCGCTTTGGTTACCGTGCCGACACCGCTTGCCATGCTGCCGGCGAAACTCTGGATGTCGCCGGACCGGATGGCGAAGCCCTTCGACTGGAGGAAGCCGATCAGCCGCCCGAGTTGCTCATTAATGATCGACGGGAATTGGGCGGCCTGCTGCGAGATCTGCGATCCGGCGAAATATCCCAGCCAGATAAAGAATGCCGTCACCAGCAGCAGCACGATGGCTACCCGCAAGCCGCGCCCGACAGGAATGACCTTGGCCAAGAGGCGCGCCCCGCCGTCGACCATGCAGGCAAAGACCATGGCGCCGAAAATCACCAGCAGCGACTGGGAGATGTGGATCACCAACACGATCAGCCCGATGACAAGCCCCCAGACGAGCGCGCGGCCAGCTTCGAACCGCAGCTTCGGATCGCCGATATAGGTCGGGCTTGCGCCCGGATCGTCGTGATAGGCAAGGTCGCTCGTATCGACCTGCTCGTTTGCAGTCTCCGACGATTTATCAGTCATTCCGTGCGGTTCCCTGTCTGCGCCGGGCGGAGCGTGGTCCAGGCACGGCCTTCACGCAAGCTTGTAAACCAGGAGATGGGGTTGAGCGTCGTCGTGCCATCGAGCGAGAAGGTGATGAATTCCGCCCGGCCGCCGATATTGGTCAGCGGAACCGGCCCCAGCAGGCCCCGCGAGGAATTGAGTTCGCGGCTGTCGGCCGAATGGTCGCGGTTGTCGCCCATTACGAACACGGCATCGTCGGGAACGGTGATCTCGGCGAAGTTGTCGAGCGGCTGATTGAGGTGGTCGATTATCAGGTAGGTCGCCCCATTGGGCAGGGTTTCCCGGTACACCGGCACCCGGCAAACCGGCGTTCCATCGTCGTTATTCACCAGGAAGGTGGGATCGCCAAATCCGTAGCAGCGCGAATTCTCGTCGACCGGGAGGTCGAGCGGGGGCTCTGCTTCCTGCCGGATCGGATTACCGTTGAGAATGATCTGGCCGTTCTGAACCGCGATCCGGTCGCCGGGTAGGGCAACAACCCGCTTGATGTAATCCTCGTCCCGCTCGGGGTGAACCGGGATCACGATATCGCCATATTCGGGCGTAGAGGCGAACAGCCGCCAATCGCCGCGCGGCGCTAGATGAAAACTGATCGAGGACCAGTTCCAGCCATAGGGATATTTGCTGACCACCAGCCGGTCGCCGACAAGCAGGTTCGGCAGCATCGATTCCGAGGGAATGTAGAAAGGCTTGGCGATAAAGCTGTGAAACGCGAAAACTGCCAGCAACATCAAGGCCAGGCCGCGAATTTCTGCGATCCAGTCGACGCGCTTGTCGTCCTGCTTGTTCTTCTTGGTCTTGTCGGTCACTGCGGCGGTATCTGCACTCATTCGGGAAGGGCTTCGATGATCACGAATGCCTGTGCCCATGGATGATCATCGGTGAGAGTTAGATGAATGCGCGCCTCATGGCCCTGCGGCACCATTTCGGCAAGCCTTTCCGCCGCGCCGCCAGTCAGATGAAGCGTCGGCGCGCCAGATGGGGCATTCACTACGCCGATGTCCTTGTGAAATACGCCTTGCGAGAACCCTGTCCCGACCGCTTTGGCAAAGGCTTCCTTCGCCGCCCAGCGCTTGGCAAAAGTGCCGACCCGGGTGAAGGGACGCTTGTCCGCCTTGGCACGCTCGACATCGGTAAAACACCGCTGCTCGAATTTCTGGCCCCAACGTTCCAGCGAATTGGCGATGCGGTCCATATTGGTCAGATCGTTGCCCATGCCGATGATCATCTGAGCGTTCCTCTCATCTGGCCTCGTCCATCAATTCGCGCATGTGGCGCACCGCCTGCTCCAGGCCAACAAACACAGCTTCTCCAACGAGATAGTGGCCGATGTTGAGTTCGGCGAGCTGCGGAATGGCGGCAATCGGCTGCACGTTTTCATAGGTGAGCCCATGGCCAGCATGCGGCTCGATGCCGTTCTTCGCCGCTAGGGCGGCCATGTCGGCGACGCGCTTGAGCTCCTGGGCCATCCTTTCGTTATCGCCGTCCAGGTGGGCGTGGGCATACTCTCCAGTGTGGAATTCCACCACCGGCACACCAAGCCGCAGAGCAGCGTCGAGTTGTCGCTCTGTCGCCTCGATAAACAGCGAGACGCGAATGCCTGCATCGCGCAATTTGGCGACGATCGGCGTCAGCGTATTGTGCAGTCCCGCCGCATCGAGCCCGCCTTCAGTCGTGCGTTCCTCGCGCTTTTCCGGCACGATACAGGCTGCATGCGGAGCATGACGCAGCGCGATCTCCAGCATTTCTTCCGTCGCAGCCATCTCGAGATTGAGCGGCAGGTCGGTCGCTTCCTGAATACGCCGCAGATCGGCATCCCTGATATGGCGGCGATCCTCGCGCAGATGGGCAGTGATACCGTCGCCGCCGACACTCGCCACGATTTGGGCAGCGCGAACCGGATCGGGATGGTCGCCACCGCGCGCATTGCGAATGGTGGCGACGTGATCGATGTTCACGCCCAGGCGGAGGGGAGGGGTCATTGACATGCAACTGCGCTCAATATGTCGAAGGTAAAGCCGTTCCCGGACCACACTTCGCCGAAGGAGAAGATATCTTCTCCTTGCTCTGTGGCCATTGCGACGATGATGCCGCTGTCGGGCAGGATGAGATTGCGAATCTGATATTTGCCGATGGCACCGCGGCGCTCGACAATCCGGACATCGCCGATACAGCCGGCGAGAGGCGCGGCGAATGCCCATTGGCCCAGAGCCATGTACCCAAGCGCCGGATCACCGGTCCACATCGCTTGTAATGGTTCCTCGGCGAGGAGACGTTTGGCGAGCAGGGCCCGGTCAAATCTGACCATATCCGAAAGCGGCCCAATCAAGCCGCCCGCTGCGCCGTAGCGAGGAAGGATCTTTCGATAGAGTTCGTCAGAACTTGCAAATTCAAGCGTGTCGCCGCCGCCCAGAAAGCGTGTTCCAGTTAATCCGGCTGGGCCGGCGACCATGTCGGAGACAAGTTTCTCGAGAGAATGTCCCGTTACAATCTCGAGGGCCGCACCAAGCACGATGTAATCGCAATTGTTATAGCTATAGCCCGTCTCCGGAGGCTCGCCCAGCGTGCTCGTACACCAGTCCAGAGTCGAGGGAAGGTCGCTCGTGTAGAACGCAGGCCAATCACCCGATGATCCAGCTTCGTCGGGATTGGGAAGAGGGGACCGATGCTGAAGCAGTTCACGCCAGGTGACGCTACTGCCTACGAGACGAGGGATGTAGCGTCCGACTGGTTCGTCGAGCGACAGCTTGCCCATGGCGACCTGTTGCATGGCCAATGTGGCCACAACTTGCTTGGTCACCGAAGCCCAGGGCCAGGGCTGATCCGCTGCCATCGGCCCAAAGGTGCGGCTCTGTATGTCCTTGCCGCCCAAAGAGAAGGCGATTTCGCCGCGAAAACCATTGGCCTCGGCCAGCCTGGAAATTGCGGTGTCAGCCGCGTTTGTAGCATTCGTCACTCCCTCTCCGGGCACCCCGCCAACTGACGCGCAAGCGCCAAGAAGAGTGAGCGCAGAGGCAAGGAGCAAGGGGCGAAAGATCAAGCCTTGCGGCTTCCGGGCTTGGTGATTTCGATGGCCGCCAGCGCCTCGGGCACCTCGTCTTCGGCATAGGTCGGGAAATTGATGTGAATGAGCGGGAAGAACGGCACGCCCGGATCGGCGGACCCGTTGCTTCTATCGACCAGAGCAACCTCGGCGATCACTTCGCCGCCTTCGCGCTTTACCGCTTCGATGGCTTCCTTGCTGGAGAGACCGGTAGTGACGACATCTTCCACCATCAGGACCTTGGCACCCGGCTCCAGACGGAAACCGCGCCGCAGCTCGAAAGTGCCCTCGGGACGTTCGAGGAACATGGCGTCTTTACCCAGAGCGCGTCCCATTTCCTGGCCGATGATGATGCCGCCCATTGCAGGGCTCACGACCACATCTATCTGATTGCGGATATCTCGCGGTATCTTCTGGCCAAGCGCAAAGGCGAGTCGTCCGGCGCGCTCGGCGTTCATCAGCACGCGTGCGCACTGTAGATAATGCCCGCTGTGGCGTCCGCTGGAGAGCAGGAAGTGACCTTGCAGCAGGGCGTCGCTGGCGCGGAATTCGGAGAGGATTTCGTCTTCTGTCATAGTGCGAAAACCCAAAGCGCCTCGCGACGATTTGCGCAAGAGGCAAAGGAGGATGTATATTTTTATCCCGCCGCGGCTTGAGGCTGGCTCAAACCCTGCCTATAGGGCGCATCGCAACCGGGCCTCGCTTGAGGGGCGGATTCCTGCGTGCTTGCGGAGTTCGCAAAGCGTCGCATACCGACAGACGACACGACACGAAAGAGTTCCAACCTAATGAAAACTCTCGGATTTCACCGGATCGTAGCCAGCCTGGCGATGGCCGTTTCGCTGCTGCTTGGCGCACAGGTGGCGTTGGCGCAGACGACTCTGGAGCAAGGCGACCTCGTCGGCCCTGTTCCCGATGAAACTCCCTCGGCAGCGCTTGAGGCAGTCGATCCTGCCGAAGCTGCGGATGTGGCCGATCCCGATGCAGTAGCAGCGGGCAGCGGAGCTTACACACCGATGAAGCCGACCGCAGGCAAGGGGATGCCGGTGGATGCGGGCATCGACATTCAGCCTCAGTATTCGCAGACTGGCGAGTTCGCTTACGCGCTCCACTCCGGCCTGATCTGGGTCATGGTGCTGATCTGTGCCTTCGTGCTTGCGCTGATGCTCTACGTCGTGATCCGTTTCCGCCGGAAAGCGAACCCGGTACCGTCGAAGACGAGCCACAACACGCTGGTCGAGGTCGTCTGGACGGTCGTTCCCGCGCTTATACTGCTCGGCATCGCCATCCCTTCGATCACGCTGATTGCCAAGCAGTATGAAACGCCGCCCAAGGACGCCATCACCATCAAGGCGATCGGCTATCAGTGGTACTGGGGTTATGCCTATCCCGACAACGGCGACTTCGAGATCGTTTCTAACATGCTGGATGCCGATGAAGCGGATGCCCGCGGCGAACCGCACCAGCTTGCGGTCGACAATCGCATGGTCGTCCCCGTCGGCGTGCCGATCCGCCTGCAGGTCACCGGCGCCGACGTTATCCATTCGTTCGCCGTGCCGAGCCTCTGGTTCAAGATGGACGCCGTTCCGGGCCGCCTGAACGAAAAGATCTTCCAGGTCGATGAGCCCGGCGTATACTACGGCCAGTGTTCGGAACTGTGCGGCGCACGCCACGGCTATATGCCGATTGCAGTGGAAGCTCTGCCGATGGACCAGTACAACGCCTGGGTTCTTGCTCAGGGCGGCACGATTGCCGGTGCGGAAGAAGAAGGTGTAGAAGCCAATCCTTCTGCCGCTCCGCTGCAGGAACCCGAAAGCAGTGAACCCGGCGCGCCGGGTGCAGGTGCGGCACCGGTTGCACCGACCGAAGCGTAATAGTAAGCTTTTTCTAATATACGAAGCCGAGAGACCAACCGATGGCTACCACCGCCGATAACTTCCAGGCCCACGCCGACCACGCGCACGACGATCATGCCGACCACAAGCCCGGCTTCTTCGCGCGCTGGTTCATGTCCACCAACCACAAGGACATCGGTACGCTCTACCTGATCTTCGCGATCATCGCGGGCATCGTCGGTGGCGCTATTTCGGGTATCATGCGCGCAGAGTTGCATGAACCGGGCATCCAGTACCTCCAGTTCTGGGCCGAGTTCATGGGCGGAAACGCCGATTTCGATACCTCACTGCACATGTGGAACGTGTTCATCACGGCCCACGGCCTGATCATGGTCTTCTTCATGGTCATGCCGGCGATGATCGGTGGCTTCGGCAACTGGTTCGTCCCGCTCATGATCGGTGCGCCTGACATGGCGTTCCCGCGCATGAACAACATTTCGTTCTGGCTGACCGTAGCGGGCTTCTTCTCGCTGATGTTCTCGCTCTTCGTGCCGGGCGGCACGGGACCGGGCGCAGGTACGGGCTGGACTGTCTACGCTCCGCTCTCGACCTCCGGATCCTCCGGCCCGGCAGTGGACTTCGCGATTTTCGCGCTGCACCTTGCCGGTGCTGGCTCGATCTTGGGAGCAACCAACTTCATCACCACCATCTTCAACATGCGTGCGCCGGGCATGACCCTGCACAAGATGCCGCTGTTCGTTTGGTCGGTGCTGGTTACTGCCTTCCTGCTGCTGCTGGCGCTTCCGGTGCTTGCCGCTGCAATCACCATGCTCATCACGGACCGTAACTTCGGCACGACGTTCTTCGATCCGGCCGGCGGCGGCGATCCGATCCTTTACCAGCATCTGTTCTGGTTCTTCGGTCACCCCGAAGTGTACATCATGATCCTGCCCGGTTTCGGCATGATCAGCCAGATCGTGGCGACCTTCAGCCGCAAGCCGGTCTTCGGCTACCTCGGCATGGCTTATGCCATGGTCGCGATCGGCGTGGTCGGCTTCATCGTCTGGGCGCACCACATGTATACCGTGGGCCTCGACGTGAACACGAAGATGTACTTCACCGCGGCCACCATGGTCATCGCGGTCCCGACTGGCGTGAAAATCTTCAGCTGGATCGCGACGATGTGGGGCGGTTCGATCGAGTTCAAGTCTCCCATGGTGTGGGCGCTGGGCTTCATCTTTCTCTTCACCGTGGGCGGTGTGACCGGCGTCTATCTCGCCAATGGAGGCGTGGACGATGTGGTGCACGATACTTACTTCGTCGTTGCTCACTTCCACTACGTGCTTTCGATGGGCGCCGTGTTCTCGCTCTTCGCCGGGTTCTACTACTGGTTCCCGAAGATGAGCGGCCGCATGCACTCCGAACTGCTGGCGCACCTCCACTTCTGGGGCTTCTTCGTCGGCGTGAACGTGATCTTCTTCCCGCAGCACTTCCTCGGATGGCAGGGCATGCCGCGCCGCTATCCCGACTATGCGGAAGCCTATGCTTATTGGAACGAGATCAGCTCGATCGGTTACGAGATCATGGCCGCTTCCATGCTGCTGTTCTTCGCCAACATCATCTATGCTTTCGTGGCAGGCAAGAAGGCTGCTCCGAACTATTGGGGCGAAGGCGCGACGACGCTGGAATGGACCTTGTCCAGCCCGCCGCCGTTCCATCAGTTCAGCGAACTGCCGGTGATCGAAGAGCATCACGATTACCACAACCACATCGGAGAGGCGAAGCCGGCACACGGCTGATCTCTTCCGAGACTGGACAAGACAGAGCGGCCGGTCCCATGAGGGGCCGGCCGTTTTCTTTTGCGCGGATGAGGGAGTGACCATGCCAGAGATGCGAATGATCGATGTCGGCGAGGTGCAGCTGCGATGTGCGATCGAAGAACCTCGGGATGGCCCCGGCGATCTCGTCATTCTGGTGCATGGATTTCCCGAAAGCTGGTACAGCTGGCGGCATCAGTTGGGTCCGCTGGCAGAGGCCGGCTTCACGGCCTGTGCGATCGACGTGCGCGGCTACGGTGGTTCAGACAAGCCGCACCCCATCGAGGCCTATGCCCTCGAGCGGATCGTCGGCGACCTGGTCGGCCTCAAGATGGCACTTCAGCCAGACCGGCCTGCAATCCTTGTCGGCCATGACTGGGGCGCGCCGATCGTCTGGAATACGGCGCTTACCAACCCCGAACACTTTCACGCAGTCGCGGGCATGGCTGTGCCCTTTGCGGGAGTACCGAGCCGCCCGTTCACCGAGGTCTTCCACCAGCATTTCACCTCGCAGGGCAAGTTCTTCTATCAGGAATATTTCCAGGAGCCGGGCGTCGCTGAGGCGGAAGCGGAAAGAGACCCCCGCGATTGGGTTGAGCGCATGATGTATTCCATCAGCGGCGACGTTCCTCCCGGTGACTATTTCAGCAAACCTTACGGAGCCACCTTCCTGGAAGGCCTGCCCGATCCCGAGCCGATGCCATGGCTCAGTAAAGCCGATCTCGACTATTACGAAAACGAATTCCGTCAATGGGGCTTCCGCGGCCCGCTCAACCGATATCGCAATCACGTCGCGGACTTCGAATGGCTTCAAGAATGGAAGGGCCAGCAGATCGAACAGCCGGCGCTCTTCATCGGCGGCACGCGCGATCCCGCGACATTTCTGTTCGGCGCGGTCAGCGACCCGATCGCACTGATGAAAATGAGTGCACCGAAGGTCGAAGGGCATATCCTCGACAATGTCGGGCACTGGACCCAGCAGGAGAGCCCGGACGAAGTCAATCGGCTGCTAATCGACTGGCTCGACCGGCTCTAAAAGGGTGAAACGCTTCCCCGCCTTTTCTCCGCTATACCTTGCCGTTCTGGGTTCGTGTGCACCCTCGATGCCCGTACAGACTTCTCTCCTGAACGAGGAAGCCGAGATCGTCGCACCGGGCGTCATAAGCACAGCGGAAGCCGAGGAGGTCAAGCTGGCGGAACGGCCCGACGGGCTTCAGCAGGTATGGGGAGCGGTGGGACGCAGTGGACGCGGCCGTCTGGATCTCTGGGAACGTCACCGGGCGGCTGATGGTCAATGGTCGCCGCCCGCACGCCTCGCCATTAACGGTTCGGGAGAAGATTTCGACCCGGCCTTTTCGCCGGACGGAACACGGCTTTATTTCCATTCCGACCGTCCCGGCGGGAAGGGTGGCACGGATATCTATGTTTCCAAACGGTTGGGCGCCTTTGGCTTCAACCCGCCACGAAATCTGGGCCCGTCGGTCAACAGCGCAGGCGATGAATGGGCGCCTTGGCCGCTCGCGAAGGGCAAATTGCTTTTCGCTTCGGATGGCTGGGGCGGCGCAGGAAAACACGATCTGTTCATGGGCGATCCCGCTAATCCCGAAGGTCCACGCAATTTCGGACCTGCAGTCAACGGACCGCTCAGCGAATTCGATCCGACTCTTTCCACCGATGGGAAAACGCTGCTGTTCAGTCGCGGTCTCTACGGGCCAACGGGAGAAGATTTTGCAGTCTGGAGGTCGGATATTGTCGGAGGCGAGTGGCGCGAGGCAAGGCCCGTAGCCATAGGTTGCGGCAGCTACACGATCGGCCTAGCGTTTCTGCCGGATGGGGATTTCAGCTTCTCCAGCAGATGTCCGTCCGCGGAGATCGGAACCATGGTGATTATGCGAATGTCACGAGACGGATTGGACAGCGCTTCGTAACGGACTATAGGCGGGATCACGAGATTCCCATGACCGACGCCGTCTCATCATCCCAGCTCCCCGCGGACTGGCGCGATTTTTTCGCGCTTACCAAGCCGCGCGTGATGACATTGGTCATCTTCACCGGCCTCTGCGGTCTGCTGGCCGCGCCCGGTTCGATTCACCCTGTCATTGCCTTCACTGCGATCTTCTGCATCGCCATTGGCGCGGGAGGGGCGGCGGCTCTCAATCAGTGGTGGGAAGCCGACATCGATGCGGGCATGAAGCGCACCTCCAAGCGTCCGCTTCCCTCGGGCCGCATGAACCGCACCGATGCGCGCGACTTCGGTATATTACTGTCAGCAGCCTCGGTCATGATCATGGGGCTGGGCGTGAATTGGCTCGCTGCTGCGATTCTCGCTATCAGCATTGTCTATTATGCGGTCGTCTACACAATCTGGCTGAAGCCGCGTACGCCGCAAAATATCGTCATCGGTGGCGGGGCGGGTGCCTTTCCTCCGATGATCGGCTGGATCGCGGTAACCGGCGATATCACGCTGATGCCGGTCTTGCTGTTTGCGATCATCTTCTTCTGGACGCCGCCACATTTCTGGGCTCTCGCCCTCTTCGTGCAGAGCGATTATGCCAAGGTCGGTATTCCCATGATGCCGGTCGTGAAGGGTGAAAAATCCACCCGCCGCCAGATCATCGCCTATTGCGTGCTGCTGGTGCCCATCGCCGCTGCGCCATGGCTGATCGGCGGGACCGGCGCTATTTACGGTGTCACGGCCATCGCGCTCTCGCTGGTTTTCCTGCTGATGAGCGTGCCGGTTGCGTTCCGCACCGCTGTCGAAGGCGACCGGATGATGAAGGAAAAGCGCCTGTTCGCATTCAGCGTGTTCTACCTCTTTGCGCTTTTCGGAGCGCTCGTCGTCGACCGCCTTGCGGCACATTACGGAGTTTTCGGATGACGCCCGAAGAAGAGAAAGAATATCGCCGTCGGCAGAAGAGCCGCAATCTGGTTCTTGGCGGGATCCTGCTGTTCATGGCAGTGCTGTTTTATGCTATCACCATCGTAAGAATGTGAGGCCCCTATGACGACCGCGACCTTGGAATCCCGGAAGAACCGCACGGCGCTATTGGCGTTGGTTGGTGCTGCGGCGATGCTGGGGTTGGGTTACGCAGCGGTGCCGCTTTACCAGTTATTCTGTCAGGTTACCGGATTTGCCGGAACCACGCAGCGCGCCACTGAAAGCGACGCGGCAATTGCCGAACGGTTTGCAAAATCTTCGGGCGGGCAGGAGATTTCGATCCGGTTCGATGGAAATGTTGCGCCAGGCCTTGGCTGGAGCTTCCACCCCGAACAGGTGACCGACACCGTGACCATCGGCCAGCGGGACATGGCGATCTATCTGGCGAAGAACAATACTAACCGGCCCATTACCGGCACGGCGACCTTCAATGTCGAGCCGGAGCAGGCAGGAGCTTACTTTAACAAAATCCAGTGCTTCTGCTTCACCGAGCAGACGCTGCAACCCGGGCAGGAAGTTCGCATGCCCGTACTTTATTTCGTCGATCCGAAAGCGCTCGATGATCCGAATATGGATGGGGTGGAGCAGATCACCCTTTCCTACACTTTCCACGAAGCGAAGGAATAAGGGCCTTCTGCCCCTAGACCCGCAGGCAAACGCGCATTAAGGGCCTTGCGCTAAGCGAAACCCAGGACACAGGTACAATGGCTGGTAACGTCAATCACGAATATCACATCCTCGAACCCGACATCTGGCCGTTCATCGGTTCGTTTTCGGCGCTGATCTTTACCAGCGGCATGGTGCTGTACATGCACGAAATGCCTTCGGCACACCTCGTGCTCGGCCTCGGTATCGCGGGTCTGATCGCCACATTCTTCAGCTGGTTCTCGAACATCGTGAAGGAAGCCGAACGCGGCGATCACACTCCGATCGTCCAGCTGCACATGCGTTACGGGATGATCCTGTTCATCGCGTCGGAAGTGATGTTCTTCGTTGGCTGGTTCTGGAGCTGGTTCGATTTCTCGCTCTTCCCTTCCGAAATTTCCGAAGTGATTGGCGGCGAATTTCCGCCCGCAGCGATCGAAGCTGTCATCAATCCCTTCGGTCTTCCGCTTCTCAACACGCTGATCCTGTTGTGCTCTGGCACGACCGTCACCTGGGCTCACCATTCGCTGATCCACGGCGACCGCGAAGGCCTCAAGAAGGGCCTCTGGCTCACCATCATCCTGGGCGCGGTGTTCACTTGCATCCAGGCTTATGAATACGCCCACGCACCCTTCGCTTTCGGAGGAAACACCTATAGCTCGGCCTTCTACATGGCGACCGGGTTCCACGGCTTCCACGTGCTGGTGGGCACGATCTTCCTGATCGTCTGCCTCGTACGGACCTACAAGGGCCACTTCACCCCGCGCCAGCACTTCGGTTTCGAAGCGGCTGCCTGGTACTGGCACTTCGTCGACGTCGTGTGGCTGTTCCTCTTCGCCGTCGTCTACGTCTGCGGCGGCTGGGGCGCAGCGACGCACGGATGATCTCCGAACAGTACGGATAGAATTTGGGGCAGCCCGGTATACCCGTGGCTGCCCCTTTCGGTTTGGAACCAATGGCCAATCGTCTTCCCATAATTCCCACCATCATGGTCGGCGCCGCGATTGCCGTAATGATTGCGCTCGGCTTCTGGCAATTGACGCGGATGGACGAGAAAGAGGCTATGCTGGCCCGGTTTGCTCAGGCGCAGACTTTGGATCCTCCGGTTTCTTTCCCGCGTAAGGGCGAAGATATCGACAATGCGCTTTATCGCCGCAGTAGCGTCACCTGCGCCGAGGTTCTCTCGCAGCGGACAACGCCCGGCCGTAATGAGGCAGGGCGAAGCGGGATTGCACAGATGGCGCGGTGCCGGCTTGGCGGCGGCGGAGAAGCGGAAGTCGCGTTCGGATGGACGCCAACGCCCCAGGTTGTCGAGTGGAGCGGCGGGACAGTCCAAGGAATTGTAGGTCCGGCGGGAACTGAGGCACGACTTGTTGCCAACACTGCGGCCGATGGGCTCGAGCCCTTGGCTCGACCAGACCCCGCTGACATTCCCAACAATCATCTCGCCTATGCTGGGCAATGGTTTTTTTTCGCGCTCACCGCGCTGGTAATTTACATCCTAGCCTTGCGACGCAGAACGCAGGGCGGCGGCACGCGCGCTAGGGACGATTAAAGAGCGGCTTGCTTGCCCGCGTGGGCCAGCGCGGCTAACCGCATCCGCGCAATGAAATACGTCTCCACCCGTGGCGAGGCTCCCAGCCTCGATTTCGCCGAAGTTACGCTGGCCGGACTGGCCAGCGATGGTGGGCTCTATGTGCCCGCAAGCTGGCCGCAATTCTCTGCCGATGAAATCGCCGCAATGCGGGGTTTGCCCTATGCGGAGCTTGCGGCGAGGGTGATGGAGCCCTTCGTCGGCGACTGCCTGACGCCAGAGCGTCTGCGTGAACTGACCGCAATGGCCTATGGCCGTTTCGCGCATAAGGCGGTCACTCCGCTCGTGCAGTTAGATGAGCAGCATTGGGTTCTCGAGTTGTTCCATGGGCCGACATTGGCGTTCAAGGACGTGGCGTTGCAGATGCTGGGCCTACTATTCGAGGAATTTCTCGGCCGCGAGGAAGGCAGCCTCACCATTGTGGGGGCAACCAGCGGCGATACGGGCAGTGCGGCGATCGATGCCGTGGCCGGTCTCGATAACGTCGAGATATTCATGCTTCACCCCAAGGGGCGGGTGAGCGATGTTCAGCGCCGCCAAATGACCACGGTGCGCGCGCCCAATGTCCACAATATCGCTATCGACGGCTCGTTCGACGATGCGCAGGCGATGGTGAAGCGCATCTTCGCCGACAAGGAAGTGACTGCAAAACACCGCATCGGCGCGGTCAACTCGATCAACTGGGCGCGGCTTATGGCGCAAGTGGTCTATTATTTTGCGGCCTCGCTTCAGCTGGGCGGGCCGGAACGCAAGCTCGCCTTCAGCGTGCCGACGGGCAATTTCGGCGACGTCTTCGCAGGTCATGTGGCAGCGCGAATGGGCCTGCCGATCGAACGGCTGATCGTGGCCACCAATGTCAACGATATCCTTCACCGCGCGCTCAGTGAGGGCGATTATTCGGCAGGATCCGTCACACCTACCGCATCGCCGAGCATGGACATTCAGGTCAGCTCCAATTTCGAGCGCCTGCTGTTCGACGTGGGCGGCCGCGACGGGGCGGCGATGGCGCAGCAGATGCGCGGCTTCGACACGGAGCGGGCTATGCGCCTGACCGATTTGCAGACACGAGGCGCTTCGGCCCTGTTCTCAAGCGCGCGGGCCGATGAGGACGACACGCTTCAGGCGATGCGCTGGGCCTGCGAACATTGCGGCGAGCTTCTTGATCCGCATACGGCCATCGGTCTCCACGCGGCGAGGCAGGCTGATTTCGATCCTTCGATACCAGTGGTAACCCTGGCGACTGCACACCCTGCCAAGTTCCCCGATGCTGTCGAGCGCGCAACCGGTATCCGGCCCGGCCTGCCTGCGAGAATTGGCGATCTCTTCGCGCGCGAGGAAAGCTACGTCGAACTGCCGGGCACCTACGATGCGGTGCGTGACCACATTCTCGGGAATGCCGCCTGATGGCCGATTTGCAGCGTGAGCCGGTGCTGATGGTGGGTGAGGGATGGAACAGCTATCGACTCCTCGATAGCGGGCATGGGCGCAAGTTCGAAGCCTATGGCGATTACCGCTTTGTCCGTCCTGAACCGCAGGCGATGTGGACGCCGCGGCTCGACGAGTGGGATGCTCATGGCGAATTCGTGCCCGGCAGCGACGAGGATGGCGGCGGACGCTGGCAGTTTTCCAAGGACGTGCCGCAAGATGGCTGGGAATTGGGGTGGGGGGACGATGTCCGCTTCACGGCGCAATGTACCCCCTTCCGCCATTTGGGCTTCTTTCCCGACATGGCACCGGTCTGGACCTGGATGGGCGAGCAGCTTGAGGGCCGAACCGATGCGGAAACCATGAACCTTTTCGGCTACACCGGAGTCGGGACCCAGGCTCTGAGCCGCCATGGCCGGGTCACCCATGTCGATGCCAGCAAGAAGTCGGTCGCCCAAGCTCGTGAGAACGCAGCCCTGGCAGGGCTCGACGATCGCCCGGTGCGCTGGCTCGTGGAAGATGCGATGAAATACACCGCGCGCGAGGTTCGCCGCGCCCGGCGGTACGATGGCATCATCCTGGATCCGCCGAAGTTCGGTCGCGGGCCCGATGGCGAAGTCTGGCGGCTCGAGCAGGGCCTGCCCGATCTGGTCTCAGACTGCCGCCAGTTGCTCGATTCCGACAGCAGCTTCCTTTTCCTCACAGTATACGCGGTACGCATGAGCAGCCTGGCGCTTGGCGGGCTCCTGAAGGAGGTATTCGCCGGTCTGCCCGGCAAGATCGAACATGGCGACCTTGCGGTTCAGGAAGAAGGCGGGCGCTTACTGCCGACTGCCATCTTCGCTCGCTGGTCCAATCCGCGCTAAGACCCGAACCATGAACGATTCGCTGATCCTCGAAGTTGCCGATTTCGAACATGATGTCCTCACCGGCATCTATTCCGAGGAAACTGGCAAGCCCCAACCGCTTCGCTTCACGATCCAGGTGCGGATGAAGCCCCTGCGGCACTATGATCCCGATACGTCGCTGGACGACTCGAAGAATTATATGGACCTGAAATTTGCCGCCTCGGATGCGCTGCCGGAAGGTGTGCACTTCAAGCTGATCGAGGCCGTCGCCGATCATGTCTGCGAAACGCTGTTCCTTCAGGACAAACGTATAGAAGCGGTGACCGTGAAAATCGTAAAGCTGGCCATTGCCGAAGCGGGCGAGAAGATCGGTATCACGCTTCATCGCGAGCGCTCCTGATGCAGCAGATTGCGGTCGAGGGTTTGCCGGACGACCCGCTTCAGGCGGCGGGAATTTTTCACAATAGCTGGCTCGCCGCGATCGAGCGGTCCCTAGGCGAAGGCAGCAGCGTCACGATTTGCGTTCCCTCGGCCGACCATACTCATGAAGAATGGCGCAAGGCAGCAGTCGCCATGCTGGCGCGCAAACACACGCCGCATCGCGTGAATATGGTAGCCGGAAGCGGGGCCCAAGCGAAAGCGGTTGTCGAGTATCTTGAATCGGCTCACGCTGTGACGGGCCAATATCTCGAGACTTCCGTATGAGCGTGACGGTAGTTTTCCTTGGCCCCTTGGCGGATCTCGCGAACGGGCAGGAGCTTGAGGTTGCAGGTCCGCTCGATTGGGCCGGTTTGCTGAGAGCCGTGGGGCCGGACATCGCGCGAGAAATTCAGGCCGACCGGGTTAACGTGGCGTGCGGGGGAAGTGTGCTGGCCGACAAGAAAAGTCTTCAGGCCAAGGACGGTGATGAAATTGCTTTGTTGCCGCCGGTTAGCGGTGGCTAGGCTGACTTTATCCACGCCCCTCGATGTGAGGGTTCTCGCCAAGGGCATGTCGGTCGGCGAAGCGTCGGCGGCATTCAGCGCTGCCTATCCTGAAGCCGGGGGCATCGTGTCGTTTTTGGGTAAAGTGCGACCCGGCGATGACGTTCGGGCGCTGGAGCTTACGCATTACGAGCCGCTAACCAAATCGGGAATGGACGATCTTGCCCGCTCTGCACTCGAGCGATTCGCACTCCACGGTATCCTGGCTTGGCACCGGATCGGTGTGATGGTTCCGGGAGATGCGATCGTCCTCGTCGCTGCCGCAGCACCGCATCGCCGAAACGCATTCGATGCTGCCGATTTTGTGATGGATCATCTCAAGTCCGCGGCCTGGTTCTGGAAACGCGAGCGGCGGGCCGACGGCTGGCACTGGATCGAACCGCGCGAGGCCGATCACCAGGACAGGCAAAGATGGGAGCGGAGATAGTCGCGCTGTTTTGATCTCGATCAAGGAAGCTGCTCCCTAAGGCTTGCATAGAGGTCTCCACAAAGGAGACCTGAAATGTCCAAGCATTTTACCCGCGAACTCGTCGAGCAGCAGGCGCTGATCGTTGCCGAGCCCAAGCCGCGTCACGAGGTGGACCGGAGCTTCGAATTGCCCAAGGGGCTCTATGCGGTGACCGTTTCGCTCTATCTTGGTTTCCTGCTGGTGATGGCGAGCGGGCTGTCTACGCCGGGCCTCGTCATTCCCATGGCGATCTTTGTAATATTCATCGTCGCTGGCTTCGGCGTTCCGGCGCTTTGGGCCAAGGTGGGTCCGCCCACGAAATCGAAGCAGATGAATTTTGCGAAGCTTCGGCGTGAAGGCATCGCCACCCTGACGGGCCGCCTCTCGGCTCGGGATGCGAGCGTCCAGATGCTGATCTTGCCGATCATCATCTTCTGTTGGGGAGTTTCGACCGTCCTTATCGCATCTGCTGTGCGCTGAGGGCCTTCAGGGGAGAGGGAGGAGCGCGGGGTCGACCAGTTCGATCCCGCGTTTCTTCACCTTGCGGATAGCTCCGGCTCGCTCGAAGCGTGTCAACATGCGGCTCACCGTTTCTATGGTGAGCCCAAGCATGTCCGCCAGTTCGCCCCGTGATAAGGGCAGCTCGAAATAGGTCGCGGGATGGCATGGGGAATCGCTGGCGGCACGGGCCATCGAGAGGAGCGTACCCGCAACACGTTCACCCGCCGACGCATTTCCGGTCAGGGAAAGTAGTTCGCGGCTGGCGAACAAGTCTTCCTGAGTACGCCGCAGCAGGGCGTGACCGAGTCGCGGATAGCGTTCGATAGCCTGCGAAAAGGCGGGGCCAGCAAAGACGCAGAGTTCACTCTCCGCCAGCGCCACCACGTCGTGATGTACATAAGGCCCAAACATTTCGCCGACGAAGCCGCTGGGGTGGACGAGCGAGAGAATGCGTTCGCGCCCGTCTGCGCTCGTAGACGTGATTTTCAGCGCACCGCTTTTCAGCGTGGCACAAGCCAGTTCATCGGTTCCGGCTGCAAACAGCGTTTCGCCCGCTTCGAGAGTTCTGATCCGGCCAGCCTTGGCAAGCTCATCTCTCTCATCCTCGCTCAACACGGCGCAGGCGGCGCGATCACGCACCGGACAGGTGGCGCAGGCGAGGCTCATCGGACGCGGGCGCGCAAGTCTTCGAGAATCGCATCTTCTTCGGCGACAAGATCGATCACGCGGCCACGCGCGGTCTCTATTGCGGCCGTGTCTTCTGCGGCGACCGTGGCTGAAGCGTAGAGCGCATCAAGCTCGCCCAGCGGAACAGCTGCGCGGCTGCGTGCCGAATCGAGCTCGGCCAGCACCACCTGCGCCGCTGCCCAATTGTCGCTGTCGACAGCGCTTCCTCTCGCGGACGACACGATTCGCGCCGCGCGGGGGCGGACGGCAAGAAAATCGCCATGTGCCTCTTCAGCCGCTGCAAGAAGCGATTGAAGGCGGGCGGCAAGACCTCCCGTCAGATCGACTTCGACAGGTGGCACGTCGATCCGGGCCGGCTCTCCGGTATCGAACTGTCCCTCTGCGCGCTCGACGTCTCGGATGGCGAGAGAAGGGTAATCGCTTTCTGCCGTCGCACAGGCGCCAAGCAGGAAAATGAGGATAGTGAGTGGGGCGGCAGTTGCATATTGCGGCATGGGCGCCACATAGCATGCGTCAGGCAGGGTGCCAGAGTGAAAGGCAAAAAAGGCAATGCTCCAGCGTTGACTTGGGCCAGCCTTTCGCTTAACGGCACGCTTCTTTCCGGGCCTACTAATCAGTGGGTCGACGGGCGCGCCGTAGATTCGCAAGGATGCGGCACAGCAATTTGAACGAGAGACACGTACCATGTTCGCAGTAGTGCGCACGGGCGGCAAACAATACCGAGTTGCCGCCGGAGACAAGATCGCAGTTGAAAAGCTGGCTGGCGAAGCCGGCGAAACCATCACGCTGGGCGACGTTCTGCTCGCTGGCGAAGGCGACAAGCTTGCCGATGCGGCGAAGACCGTCGTTTCGGCAGAGATCATCGCGCAGGCGAAGAGCGAAAAGGTCCTCGTCTTCAAGAAGCGTCGCCGTCACAATTATCGTCGCAAGAACGGCCACCGTCAGCAGATGACGCTTCTGCGCATCACTGCGGTCGGTGATTCGAAGGCTGAAAAGAAGGCGGCTCCCAAGAAGGAAGCAGCCAAGGCCGACGAAACTCCGAAGGCTGAAGCGAAAAAGGCCGCTCCCAAGAAGGATGCGGCTCCCAAGAAGGCTCCTGCCAAGAAGGCAGATGCCAAGAAGACCGAAGCCAAGAAGTAAGGAGCCCGGACCATGGCACATAAAAAAGCAGGCGGTTCGTCGCGTAACGGTCGTGATTCGGCCGGTCGTCGTCTTGGCGTGAAGAAGTTCGGCAGCGAGAACGTCGTGGCCGGCAACATTATCGTGCGTCAGCGCGGCACCAAGTTCTACCCCGCCGTCAATGTCGGCATGGGCAAGGACCACACGCTGTTTGCGCTTACCGACGGTGTCGTCCGATTCCACTCGGGCAAACTCGGCCGCAAATACGTGTCCGTCGACCAAATGGCGGAAGCAGCCGAATAACCGGACGTTCCGATAACGGGATCGTTCACACGGGACGGTCCCAGCCGGTTTAACGATCCGGCAGACGAAGAGGGAGATGGGGCCGACCCGTCTCCCTCTTGTCGTTTCTCCCTCTTCATCATCGCAGGCGAAATTGCGTTTCGCCGCCACGCAATTGTCACGTGTCCGGCCTAGGAGCCCGGAGCGTGGATGAACCGGGAGAATACCGATGTTCCATGTTACGAAGAGGCTGCTGCTGCGGCCTGCCTGGCCTGAAGATGCAGAAGCCTTGTTTGGGGGAATCGCCGATCGAGGCGTCGTCCGCAATCTCGCACGGGCGCCGTGGCCCTATCTTCCGGAACATGCCCGGCAATTCGTGGCAATGGAAAAAAATCCTATGACGCCCAGCTTTTTGCTGACGCTTCCCGGCAGCGATGGGTCGAGCATTATCGGCGGCGCCGGCCTTGGCGACTTGGATGGCGGAGTCGAACTGGGTTACTGGATTGCACGTCCTTACTGGGGGCGGGGCTACGCGACAGAAGCTGCTCGGGGCGTGCTCGAAGTCGCCAGGCTTCTTGGCTACGAGCGTGTTCAGGCGGGACATTTCGTTGACAATCCGGCTTCGGGCAAAGTGCTCCGAAAGCTTGGATTTCGGCCGACCGGCAAAACAGTTAAGCGCCACAGTTGCGGCCGCGGCGAGGAAGCGGAATGCGTAACCTATTTGCTCGATCTGGCCGCCGATGATGGGCCGAGCTTACAAGCAGCCTGATTTCTAACCAAAAAGGCCCCCGGATTTCGTGTTCCGGGGGCCTTGTTGGTATCTGAGGAGCCTAGCTTATTCAGCGGGGCTGAGCGCCGCCTGAAATTCGCCCTCATACTTGCCGATCAGCGCGCGATCGTCGTGATCCCAAGGATGGAAACCTGGCTTGAAATAGGCGAGCCATGCCGGAACGATGCGGCGTACTACCCCGGGCGAGATTGCGAGGTATTTGAACATACCCCACTTGGCCTTCCATCCCGTAATCCCGTCCTGCGCGAGCAATTCGAGCGAATCGGTCCAGCGGTTACGGAAGAAATGAAACGTGACCAGCAGCATCATGATCGTGCGCAGTTTATATCGCTTCGCCTTGGACCAGTCCTTGGTCGCGTGGTTCCACGTATCGTATGCCACGCCCTTGTGTTCGATTTCTTCCACGGCGTGCCATTCCCACATCGCGCGAACTTCCGGATCGGCGTTATCGAAATGGGCTGGGTTGGCGAGAAATTCTGCGGCCATCATCGCAGTATAGTGTTCGAGCGCCATGGTCGTGGCGAGGTTGAAGATTACCGGCCTCTCCTTCGTCATCGCCAGCAGCTCTTCTACTCGCTTGTCGATCGCCTTGATGTCGTAGCCGTGGTCTGCGGCTAGGCGATTGAAGGCGATGTGCTCGCGAGTATGGTTGATTTCCTGCCGTACGAACGCTCGGATTTCGGCTTCTAGCCGAGGATCGGCACCTTCGCGGTGGGCCTTTACTGCTTCGATGAAGAAAGCTTCACCGCGCGGAAAGGTCGCCGACAGCGCATTGTGCCAAGCTGTTCCGAACGGGTCTCCAGCCCACCAGCGCCGAGGCGCGGCAGCACGGTTGAAGCGCTCGTCACGCACCGTGATCGTCAGATCGGCGGGGGTCGGAGCGGAAGGATTTGCTTGTTTGGATGCCAGTGCGTTCAAGGCAATCTCCATCATCACTTACAGCAATGTAAATTAGGACTTACTGACATTAATGTCAATAAGTGGCCCCTCCGGGGTTGCGAAAGGCAAATGATGCGATAACGCTTTGGGCAATGGCTACTCGCAAGCGTCTTTCCCCGGAGGAATCCCGTCTGGCGGCCCTAGAGGCGGCTCGGCTGCTTCTGATCGAGATGGGTCCGCAATCTGTTACGCTTAAGGCCGTCGCGTCGCGGATCGGGCGGACACACGCCAATCTGCTTCATCATTTCGGGTCCGCGGCCGGATTGCAGAAAGAACTTGCGCGCCATCTGGCGGAAACGGTGTGCTCGACAATCGCCGACGCCGTACGCGCAAGCAGGGCCGGCCTCGGTCGGCCGCGCGAGGTAGTCGATCTCGCATTCGATGCTTTCGACAAAGAAGGTGCCGGAGCGCTTGCCAGTTGGATGATCCTGACCGGGAACGAGGATGCGCTTACACCGATTGTCGAAACCATTCATCAGTTAGTGGACGAAATCGCACCGGAAGAGGCGCTGCATCTGGCGCAGCCTTTGCAGGTTCACGAGGAGACACTCGGCCTTGTCCTGATGGCGCTTGGCGATGCGCTTATCGGAACTGCTCTTTCCCGGTCGCTAGGGCTTCCGGATACCGCAGCCCGCGATCGGGCCGAAAGAATGCTGACAGGCGCTCTGGAAACTCAGACCTGAAAGCGACCGGCGCAAGTCACTCGGTGAGAGATGACGCCATCCATTCGGGCGCTGCGTTACGTTCTATGTCAGCAACTCTCACGTGGTCTACGGCGAGATCGAGGTCCTCATAAGAGACTTTGCGGCGTTTTTCGTCCGACCGATCGAGCGGGACCACCAGCAAGCGCCGATTGACCTTGCTGCGCCAGTTCATACGCGCAGTGTTTTCCTGCCCGATGTAGCAGCCTTTGTCGAAAGCGACGCCGTTGAGTTCCACCGCGTTGGTTTCCAACCAAAGAATGTCGGCCAGTTCATCGCGTCCCTCTGGTACTCCGAGCGAAAGCCGATGGGCGCGATAGCGTTCATCGGCTGCGGCATCGTTGTCGGTCGAAGGAGCGATCCATCGCTGACCGAGCGATGCGAGCCGCGGGTCGGGCGCGCCTCCATCACCGACGTGCTCTTCCCAGTGAACTGCGACTGTTTCGTCGACCTCAATATCGATCTTGCGCCGCAGCCTGTAGAGAGAAAGCCTTTTGGCAAGTTCTTCTGCATGTTCGGCTTCGCAGTCGAGCAACAGCGTGCCACCGGCAGCCGGCCACACCAGCATGTCGAACATGGCTTTGCCCTGAGGGGTCAGGAGCCCGGCGTAGACAGGCAGTTGTTTCGTTACGTCATTCGTCAGCAGTCCCTGGAGGAAAGCTGGGACATCCTCGCCATCATCCTGCGGGCTGACACGGATCACGGCGCGGTTCATCAGGCGTGTTGCTGTCATGGGTGACAGATAGGCCCCCTGCGGCCATAGGCAACCATCATGACCAATCCCGCCGACTCACTCACCATCCGCCGACCAGACGACTGGCACCTCCATTTTCGCGATGGAGCTACGATGCGGGCCGTGGTCCCTCATACTGCGCGCCAATTCGCTCGAGCGATCGTCATGCCCAATCTCTCACCTCCGGTGACCACGACCGCTTTGGCGAGGGCTTATCGCGAGCGGCTGCTCGAGGCGGTCCCAGAGGGCAACGACTTCACACCGTTGATGACTGCCTACCTCACCGACCAGACCGATGCAGACGACCTGGCTGCAGGCTTTGCCGATGGCGTCCTCACGGCGGCAAAGCTCTATCCGGCAGGCGCGACCACCAATTCCTCTCACGGGGTGACGGATATCGCCAACATCGAAGGCGTGCTGGAGCGAATGGCGGCCATCGGCATGCCGCTTTGCGTTCATGGCGAAGTCACTCATGCCGATATCGATATTTTCGATCGCGAGGCAGTTTTTATCGATCGCATCCTCTCGCCGCTGGTCAATCGTATCCCCGATCTAAAGGTCATCTTCGAGCACATCACCACCAGGCAGGCAGTCGAATTCGTCGATGGTGCCGGGCCGAATGTGGGGGCGACGATCACTCCCCAGCATCTTCATATCAATCGTAACGCCATACTCGTCGGCGGCATCCGCCCTCACATGTTCTGCCTACCGGTTGCCAAGCGGGAGGAACACAGGCTGGCGCTCCGCAGGGCGGCCACATCGGGCTCGAAAAAATACTTTCTCGGCACCGACAGTGCGCCGCATCATCGCCATGCGAAGGAAAGCGACTGCGGGTGCGCGGGTATCTTCAATGCGCCCTATGCTTTGGAAAGCTATGTTGAGGTGTTCGATGAAGAGGGCGCGCTGGGGCAGTTCGAAAGTTTTGCCAGCTTCAACGGGCCGGAATTTTACGGACTGCCCGTGAATGAAGGCAGCGTTACGCTGGAAAAGGTGGACGTTGCTGTGCCTGAAGAAGTCGATGGAGGAGACGCATCCATCGTACCTTTCCATGCTGGCGAAAAACTTAAATGGCGGCTGGTTTCCTGACGCGGGAGCGCGACCACAGGTCCCAGACGAAAATGGCTGCGGCCCCCCAGATGCAGGCAAAGCAGGCAATCTGAGCGGTCTTCAGTTCTTCTCCGAAGACAGTCAGCCCCAGCACGAAGACTATACTGGGTGCGAGGAACTGGATGAAGCCGAGGGTGGAATACGGCAATCGCCGCGCGGCAATCGCGAACATCAAAAGCGGAATGGCGGTCAATACTCCGCCAAGCATGATAGCAAGGCTGAGACCGATGCTCTGGGAAAGGCCGGAGCCTGCCGGCAAACCGGCATAATACCAGGTCACGCCGGCAGCAGGAACCAGCAGAACCAGCGATTCTATCGTGAGGCCGGGTAATGCCCCCACGTCCACCTGCTTGCGAATAAGGCCGTAGGATCCGAAGCTCAGCGCCAGGGTCAGGCTGATCCAGAGCGTGGTCAGTGCGCCGCCGAGGAGCAAGGAGACACCCACGCCAGCTAGTCCCACAGCCAGCCATTGCATCCGCGACAGGGTTTCCTTGAGAAGGAGCGTGCCGAGGAGCACGTTAACCAGCGGATTTATGTAATACCCAAGGCTTGCTGCATAGACATTGCCGTTCTGGATGGCCCAGACATAGACCACCCAGTTGACCGCGATAAGCGTCGCCGAAAGAAGCAGCCATCCCATTGTTTTCGGGCTTCTGAGCGCATCGCGAAGTTGAGCAAATTGCTTACGGACTAAGACGATCAAGAGGCAAAGCGGAAGCGTCCAGATAATTCGCCAACCAACGAATTCGAGCGCCGGGACCTCTTTCACGAGAAGAAGGTAGAGGGGGAGGAAACCCCATATAACATAGGCCCCCACGGCAGCGCCGAGGCCAGTCTTGGGATGCTCTTTTGTTGTCGGTTCCATGAATAGCTGCCGCGTAGGCCCGCCACCTTCACGCGGCAAGCATCATCTTGTCCCTGTCAGATACACGCCTCGTCGATAAATTGGATTCTTCCAGATCGGTTGCGTTCCGTTCAGGTAATCGAACCTAATCATGAACAGCAGACAGGGAATTACGAGTCGAACACGGCCGAAAGGACTAACCAATGCCCAAGCTCATCAAGACACTTTCAATCGCAATTGCCACCACTGGCCTTTCGCTGGGTATTCCGGCAGCGGCCGCAGTGCCGTCTCACTCCGCTCCGCAGGCTCATTCGATTGCGACGGGCGATATGGTTTATGAGCACGGCAAAAAGTGGAAACGGAACCGCGATTACCGGGGCGACCGTTATTATGGCGAACGCCGCCCCTATTACATGGGTTATGATCGCAATTGGGGGCAGCCCGTTCGCCGCGATACGCGGATATGGCGCGGGCGTGACGATCGCTATTATTGCCGCAAGGACGATGGCACCACCGGCCTGCTGGTCGGAGCAGGGGTGGGCGCGCTGATTGGCCACGAAGTTGCGGGCCGAAATGGCGATCGCACCTTGGGAGCAATCCTTGGCGGCGCAGCCGGCGCCCTGCTTGGCCGCACAATCGACAGATCCAGCACGCGCTGCGGCTGATTTGAACAAGCTTCAGGCTGTGCCCACCCGCAGCCTGGAGGCGGCCTTCGGGTCGCAGTGGGCGTCGTCTGAACCCTTGCAAAAAGGGGCGGGCGGCGCCCTTTCCCGTGGGCTATTTGTGGGCATCTTTCGACTTGCGGACCGGCTGGCTCGTATCTTTCAGGCCAATGCCGATGCTCGCCCGTGGCTGGTCCGTCTCGGTGCTTGCGACAGGATAAGCACAGTAATCCGCTGCATAGAAGGCGGCAGGGCGATGGTTGCCCGACAAGCCGATCCCCCCAAACGGAGCCGCTGACGATGCTCCGTTGGTTGGCTTGTTCCAATTGACGATCCCGGCCCGTATTTCTGCCCAGAAACGCTCGAAATCCATCGGGTCACCACCGATGAGCGATGCCGAGAGACCATAACGGGTGCTATTGGCCTCTGCGATTGCGGAATCGAAGTCGGCGACTCTGATAACCTGCAGAAGGGGGCCGAACAGTTCCACGTCGGGGCGGTCGGCAATCGCGGTCACGTCGATGATGCCAGGCGTGAGGAAAGGAAGATCGGCATTCGGCCGGGTCATCGCCAGAATATCCTCGCCGCCGCGTTCGAGCAGGGCCTCGCGGCTCTCGACCAGCAAATCGGCAGCTTGGTTGTCGATCACCGTGCCCATGAATGGCTGCGGATCGGCGAAAGGCTCGTCGACGAGCAGGCGCTCGGCCAGAGTTTTGACCGCAGGAACGATCTGATCGTAAAAACTGTCCGGCACGATCAAGCGGCGGGCAGCGGTGCAGCGCTGGCCCGCCGTTGTGAAGGCAGACTGGATGATGGTGACTGCCGCGTCTTCGATCTTGGGAGTCTCGAGCATCACGATGGGATTGTTGCCGCCCATCTCTAGCGCAACGATCTTGCTCGGATCGCCAGCAAGCTTCTTGTTGATCGCAATCCCGGCCGGGGCCGATCCGGTGAACAAGAGCCCGTCGATCGACGGATGGGCGACCAGCGCTTTACCGATATCGGCTCCGCCATGCACGCATTGAACGACGTCCTCCGGAATTCCAGCCTCATGGAAGAGCTTGGTCAGGAATTCGCCGACCGCCGGGGTCTTCTCGCTGGGTTTGAAGACGACGACATTGCCGGCAATCAGGGCAGGGACGATGTGGCCGTTCGGCAGATGTGCCGGGAAATTATACGGGCCGAGGACGGCCATCACGCCGTGGGGCTTATGGCGCAGACCGGCGCTTCCCTGAAGTGCGCTATCGAGTTTTTTCTGGCCGGTGCGCTCGGCAAAGGCGGTAATCGAAATCTCGACCTTGTTCTTTACGGCTTCGACTTCGGTGCGCGCTTCCCACAAAGGCTTGCCGGTTTCGCGAGCGATCAATTCAGCGAACGGATCTGCATGCTTCAGCACTTCATTGGCGAACCGGCGGACAAGTTCCATGCGCCTCGCCGTGGATTCGCGGGCCCAACCGGTCTTGGCTGAAAGCGCCCGTTCCATCGCGCGGTCGACATTGCCGACCTTGCCGCGCCAGATCTGGTTGCCGGTTGCCGGTTCGGTCGAAATCATCATGTCTGACACTGGAATACCTTGTCCTTGAACCCGTTATCTTAGTTGCAACGGCCTATGTGCCTTAGGGAAGGCGCCGTCAAATCGCGAACGCTAGCCATTTCCTGCCGGTTCCAGAGCAGGACCATGCGCATCTCCCATCCTGCGAATGCGGTCCACCTTATCTTGCAGCGGCTGCCAGTCGTCGCGCTGATCTATGGCAGACCAGATTGTTTCGACCTCTTCGATCAGCATGCTCTCGGCGCTGCTTTCCGACCAGTAAGGATGATCGTTTTCTACCGCGCGATAGCGTGACAGAATTTCACCAAGCTCTCCCACTGCGTTGCGGCCGCCGCGATGGCGATGGAAAAACACGTCAGGTTGGTCGCCACTCGCCGACAATTGCGCTTCGCAGGCTCCTACCAGTCTGCCGTCTTCTGCCACGCCGCGGCTTTCGACGCCAAGACGCCAGCACCAGCGTTTGCCCACTGCAGTCATGTAGAGCGGACCAAACCGCTCCATCGCGGCAATCAGTGGCGGCGCGTCCGCGATCAGGCGCAGCGCAATGGCAAGCTGGCCGCAATTCCAATGTAGCGCTTCGGGCTGGCGGCCAAATGCATAAAGGCCGCCGTGATCGAAATAGGCAGCGGTGAATTTGGGATCCCATTTGGGCAGGAAGCGCCAGGGCCCGTAGTCGAAACTTTCGCCGGAAATGTTCATGTTGTCGGTATTGAGGACGCCGTGAACAAATCCGGCGACCATCCAACTGGCAGCAAGATCGGCCAGGCGTTCGACTACTAAATGCATGAGCTGCACGGCAGGCTGCTCGCTTCCCGGTGCATCAGAAGGCGGCGGCGGGCCTGGAAACTGTGTGAGACAGTAATCCACCAGCGCTTTCATGTGCTCGCTGTCCTCGAGTGTGAGCAAGCGCTGGAAAGTGCCGATGCGGATGTGGCTGTGACTTAGCCTTGTCATGACGGCCGAACGGGTGGGCGAAGGCTCGTCTCCGCGCACCAGTTCTTCGCCGGTTTCGACGATGCTGAAAGTTTTCGAGGTGTTGACGCCGAGCGCTTCCAGCATTTCGGTTGCCAGAATTTCCCGCACGCCGCCTTTCAGTGTCAATCGTCCGTCACCGGCGCGGCTCCACGGCGTCTGCCCCGAGCCCTTGGTGCCAAGATCGAGCAGACGGCTCTCTCCATCGCGCATCTGAGCGAACAGAAAGCCGCGTCCGTCGCCAAGATCAGGGTTGTACACGCGAAACTGGTGGCCGTGGTAGCGCAGGGCGAGGGGCGTAGGCAGGTTTTCCGCCAGTGGCTGAAACTTCCCGAAGTGCCCCAGCCAGTCCTCTTCCGAAAGCTGCTCCAATCCGACCGCCTGCGCCCAGCGGTCGTTGCGAAACCGCAGGATCTTCTCCGGGAACGCAGCCGGGGCGACTTCATCCGCGAGCCATTCGGCGAGGGGGGAAATGGGTGTTTCGGGGCGATAGGGGGCTGGGCCGGGTGCACTGGGCATGTCACTGGGATGGGCATCGGACAGGCTCCATGCAAGTCGTCTCTCGAAATTTGCGCAAAGCCGCGCTACCGGAGCGCTCATGGAAAGCGATTATAGCGAACGCAGCTGGCAGAGCCCCGATGGGCTGGAGCTGTACTTCCGTGACTATCCCGGGGGCGATAGCGGCAAGACCACGGTCGTCTGTCTGCATGGGCTTACCCGGAACAGCCGCGATTTCGAAAGCCTCGCGCCGCATATCGCGGCCAAAGGACACCGGGTGATCGTGCCTGACATGCGCGGCCGCGGACAGAGCGCCTATGCCGAGGATAGCGCAACCTATGCGGTGACCAACTACATCTCGGATGTCACGGCACTTCTGGCGCAGGAGGAAGTGGGCAAATTCATTTCCATCGGGACTTCGATGGGCGGGATCATGACCATGTTGATGGCCCAGTTCGCGCCCGAAAAAATTGCCGGTGCGGTGCTCAACGATATCGGCCCGGTAGTCGATGCGCAGGGTATCGAAGGTATCCGGACCTATCTGGGCAAGGGAGGCAGCTTCCCGACCTGGATGCACGCGGCCCGGTGCCTGGAGGAAGTGCATGGGGGATCGCACCCATCTTTTGATACGAACGACTGGCTGGGCATGGCGAAAAGAACCATGACCTTGTGCAACAACGGCCGCATCGCGTTCGATTACGACATGAAAATCGCAGATCCCTTCAATGATGCGGACCAGAATGCCGTGCCACCCGATCTGTGGCCGGGTTTCGAAGCGCTGGCCGACAAGCCGCTGGTTCTGGTTCGCGGCGCATTATCCACCTTGCTGAGTACGGATACTCTGTCCGAGATGCAGCGCCGCGCACCTGATGCCGATACGGTGATCGTGCCCGATGCCGGCCACGCCCCTACTCTCGATGAACCTGAAGTGCGGAGCGCGATTGATGCGCTGCTCGCCAGCGTCGGATGAGCGCTCCGACAGGCGATTTGCCGCCACATCTGCTTCACGTCCTCCCCAACGCCCATTCGGTCGAATTGATCGGCGCATTCGGCGGCAAGCTGCGTCATACGCTTGTCACTCCCGACGGGGCCTTGCCGAAAGGATTGCGGGCGAGCTCCTACATCAAGCCCGCGAATGACTTCCCTGCTCTCAACGGCATGAAACTGCCAGGGCGCATGCAGAAACTGGCGCGGGCAATGACCCCCTTCGACCTGGTTTTGACCCATGGCCCGGACGCGCTAGATGTCGCCATGGCGCACACCATGTTCAAGGATGTGATGAACCTTCCCGCACTCATCCATCATGAGGATGAGCCAGATACAAAGCGCAGCCTGAAGCTGACGTGGTATCGGCGCATTGCGCTTGGCAAATCGGCGGGTATCGTCGTGCCGGGTGAACGGCTGGAAGAGGCCGCGCTGGTCGACTGGCAGCAGCCAATGGGCCGGGTGAAACGGATCGGCCCGGGCATCGATACCAAGGCTTTCGCCAAAAAGCCCAAGCGCGACGGTTTCCGCCTGATCAAGCATGCCGGCGAGATGTGGGTCGGAGCATGGCCTGAGGGCATGGAGGCAGAGGGCGTGATGATGCTCTTGCGTGCTTTCGCCGAGATGGCGCCAGAATGGCAGCTGATCGTTCTGGGTGAAGATATCCGTACCAATGCGGTCGAAACCGAGATCGACCGGCTGGAACTGGTCGATCGGGTCTATTTCCCGGGAATACCTCGCGAGACGAGCAGGGTCGTCGGGCTTTTCGATATCTTCGTGCAGACCGAGCCTGCCCGGGTGTTTCCGGTGCATATGGCCGAAGCCATGGCGGCGGGCGTGCCGGTGCTGGGGTTGCGTGACGGGGAGACAGAGCATCTGCTCGCGCAAGCCAATCGCGAATGGCTGTTCGATAGAGGGGCTCAAAGCACGTTGGCTGCCAACTTGCGCAGCTTTGCCGAGGACAAGCAGCTGCGAAGCGCAATCGGCGAGGCGAACCGTCTGCGAGCGGTGCAAGAGCTGGACAAGGCAAAAACCACCGCCGCCTTCCGCCGTCTTTACGCCAGCGCGATGAAACGAGAGTTCTAGCCAGCTTTGCCTTTCATGTCGGGTTCACGCGGGCGGGGACAGGCAGTGGCGTGATTTGCCCTAGGCATTGCTCATTCGCGGCGGGGTGCCTAAAGACCCGCGCAACCGAATTTCAAGGACCGGAGACCGCGCCGCAGTGGCACGCACACCCAAGACCGAACTGAGCCGCGAAGAGAAACGGGCGAAAGCCGATGCGGCCGAACAGGAAGCTCTGATGCGCGAGGTGGACGATGCCGTCCGCCAGGGCGATCTCGAAAGCTTCATGGGCACTTATGGCAAGGCTCTTCTTGCAGTTGTCGTCCTCGGCCTCGCTGCCTTTGGCGGATATCTTTACTGGCATAACCAGCAGGAAGCCGAGATCGAACGGTCGAGCGAACAGCTCGTCACCGTGATGGATCAGCTGGATGCCGGAAACATCGAAGCCACCGCCGGCCGCCTGGACGGCTTCGAAGGGTCCGGCACTCCTGCAGTAAGTGCAAAGATGCTTTCGGCCGGGATCGCGGCTGAGGAGGGCGATACTGCCAAGGCCGGGAAGCTGTTCGCAGAAGTGGCCGGCAACGAATCCGCTCCGCAGGCGCTCCGCGATCTTGCGACCGTCCGGCGCACCGCGACCCTATTCGACAGCATGAAGCCTGAAGACGTCATCGCGGCGATGAAGCCGCTTGCAGTCCCGGGCGAGCCTTTCTTTGCCAGCGCCGGTGAATTGCTGGCCCACGCCTATCTTGCGCAGAACAAGCGGAGCGAGGCGGGCGCCCTTTTCGCGCAGATCTCGCGTGACGAGAATACACCCGAATCGGCCCGTGCCCGCATGTTGAACATGGCCGGTATCCTGGGTGTGGATGCTGTCGACGATGTTCAGGACCTGCTCGATACACAGCGGGTTAACGATCCCTCGCCCAGCGGCGAGTGACACGAAACGGAAATTTGATGAGCCAGACCATGACCAAGACCATTTTGCGCAGCGCGCTTCTATCAGCTGGCACGCTCGCCCTTGCGGCTTGCAGCGGCGGCCTGTTCGGCGGGGGTGACGGCAAGAAGACCACACCGACGCTTGGTGAACGCCAGCCGATCCTGTCGCGGATCGAAAGCGGTGCCAAGGTGGATCCGGCACTGGCTGGAACTGCTGTGGTGCTGCCCGCAGCGCAGACCAATGCGGCATGGGGCCAGGCGGGTGGCACAGCCAGCAAGAGCTACGGCCACCTGGCTCTCTCAGCGACGCCTACGCAGGCTTTCACGGCGCAGATCGCAGGCTCCAGCAACAAGCGCCGTCTTGGCGCTGCGCCCGTTGTCGGCGGCGGCAAGCTGTTCGCTGTAGGCACCGACGGTCAGGTCACGGCGTTCGACGCGCAGACCGGTGCCAGAGTGTGGAGCTATCAGGCCGATCTTACCGATGATATGCGCCCCTCGGCGTTCGGCGGCGGCGTGAGCTTCGACAACGGCAAGATCTATGGCACCGATGGCGCCGGCAATGTTTTTGCGCTCGACGCCAGTAATGGCGCGCAGCTCTGGAAAGTGAAGCCCGGCGGCCCTTTGCGCGGATCGCCGACCGTCGCTTTCGGAAATATCTTCGTGATGAGCCAGGACAATCAATTGTTCGCGCTCAATGCGGCCGACGGCAAGCTGGCGTGGCAGGAGTCCGGCTCCACCACCATGGCAGGCGTATTCGGTGTCGCCGCGCCGGCAGCCGGTAACGGTACGGTGGTCAGCGGTTACACTTCGGGCGAACTCGTGGCTTATCGCTATGAAAACGGCCGCAGCCTGTGGGCCGATGCCCTGGCGCGTACGTCGATTTCGACGCAGGTCGGCGCCTTGTCCGATATCGACGCCGATCCGATCATCGACAATGGTCAGGTCTTCGCACTGGGCCAGGGCGGCCGCATGGCGGCCTACGAGCTGGTCACCGGCCAGCGCCTGTGGGAACTCAACGTAGCCGGTATCAGCACGCCCGCGATTGCCGGTGACTGGATTTTCGCTCTCACCGATGATGCGCGTATGATGGCAATCGCCCGCAGCACCGGCAAGGTGCGCTGGCTGACCCAGCTTGCCCGTTTCGAAAACGAGGAAAAGAAGAAGAATCCGATCTTCTGGCAGGGACCGGTTCTCGCAGGTGGCAACCTGTGGGCGGTCAATTCGGACGGTGAAATCTGGACGGTCAGCACCGGTGAAGGCTCTGCTTCGCTTTACCGCGAACTGGGCGAGCCGATCAGTCTGCCCCCGGTTGTGGCCAACGGCACGCTTTACGTTCTGGACGACAGCGGCCGCATTACCGCTTTCAGATAGGCCTGAGGCCTGGCGGGGTCAGCCGAGGGGCTGGCCCTCGTCGGTTTCATATACTCTGAAATCGCGGGACAATGGCGGATTGGCCGCCATGAATTCCTGAAACTCCGCCATGTGAGCCGAGCGGCCGTGTGCATCTAGGGCGGCCTGATCGCGCCAGCGTTCGAACAGGATCAGCCTGTCGGGATCGGCGAGATCGCGCGCGAAAGCGTAATCGAGGCAGCCATCTTCTGCCCGGCTGGCGCGGACCATATCGACCAGCGCCTTCTGCATCGCTGCATCGAGCGTGCGGCCCAGTTGGATGGTTCCGTTGATCTGGATCATACCGCTTAGTCCCTAGTAGTTGATTAGAAGCTGTATTTATAGACGCGGCTGATGTCGCCGTTCCATTCGCCGTTATAGCGGTCGAGCAGTACCTGGGCCGGAACCTTCCCGGTCGCCACGATCTCGTCGAGTGTTTCGAGGAAGCCGGTCTCGTTGTCTCCCGAAGAATTCAGGCGCGCGCGGGTAGCAAGGCCTGACCGGGCGATCGCGAGGACCTCTTTCGCGAGATCGCGCAGCTTGCCTCCGCCCGGTATGGCCGCGTCCAGCGCTTCCTTGGGGACGGCGTTACGGAGCGTCTCACGCTCTTCCATCGTCCAGTCCTTGACCAGATCCCATGCCGCATCGAGCGCGGTCTGATCGTAAAGCAACCCGACCCAGAACGCGGGCAGGGCACAGATCCGGCTCCACGGCCCGCCATCGGCACCGCGCATTTCGAGGAAGCTTTTCAGGCGAACTTCCGGGAACGCGGTCGAAAGATGGTCCCACCAGTCGCTTTGCGTGGGTTTCTCGCCCGGCAGGACTTCGAGCTTGCCCTCGAGAAAATCGCGGAAACTGAGGCCCGCAGCGTCGATATATTTGCCGTCCCGGAAGACGAAATACATGGGCACATCGAGCATGTAATCGGCCCAGCGCTCGTAGCCGAAGCCATCTTCGAACACGAATGGCAGCATGCCCGTACGGTGCGGGTCGGTGTCCGACCAGATATGGCTGCGATAGGAGAGATAGCCGTTCGGCTTGCCCTCGGTGAAGGGGGAATTGGCAAACAGCGCAGTTGCCAGCGGCTGGAGGGCGAGGCCGGTGCGGAACTTCTGCACCATGTCCGCCTCGCTCGAATAGTCGAGATTGACCTGAATGGTGCAGGTACGCAGCATCATGTCGAGCCCGAGGCTGCCGACGCGCGGCATGTGCCGCTTCATTATGTCGTAGCGCCCCTTGGGCATCATCGGCAATTCTTCACGGGTCTTGTCGGGCCACATGCCGAGCCCGAGAAAGCCGACCTCACAGTTCTCGCCCACCTTCTTGACCTGCTCGAGATGGCGTCCGGTCTCGGCGCAGGTATGGTGCAGGTTTTCCAGCGGCGCGCCCGAAAGCTCGAGCTGGCCAGCCGGTTCGAGGCTGACCGTGCCATCGTCGCCGCGCATGGCGATGACCTTGCCGCCTTCTTCGACCGGTTCCCAGCCGAATTGCCGCAGGCTCATCAGGATGTCGCGGATGCCGCCGGGTTCGTCATAGGACGGGGCGCGGTGGTCGCTTCGGTGAAAGACCAGCTTCTCGTGCTCGGTTCCGATTCGCCATGCCTCTTTCGGCTTTTCGCCCCCTCGCATCGGCGCAACCAGCTGGTCGCGGCTTTCGATGATCGGATCGTCCTTGGCAGAGGTGTCGCGCGTGCTCATAGCGCTCGCGTTAGGCAAGCCGACCTTGCGAGGAAAGCAATTTATTCCTCCCCGATCCAGTCCCCCGCTTCGGCCATCCATACGGCTATTCCAGCGAGCGCCGCCGTTTCCCCGCGCAGGATGCGGGGGCCGAGGCTGATTGCGCGGACCGACGGATGGGCGCGGATCGCCGCGCGTTCCTGATCGGTGAAGCCCCCTTCCGGCCCGGTCAGCAGGGCGGCAGGGCCATCGGCATAGCAGAATGCGTCTGCGGCCGCTTCGCCGCCTTCCTCATCGGCGAAAAACAGGGTCCGGTCCTGCGGCCAGTCGCGCAGCAGCGCGTCGAGCTTCTTCGGCTCGGTAACGTCCGGCAGGGCGGTGCGGGCGCATTGTTCGGCTGCTTCGGTGACGATCGTGTTCGCCCGTTCCGGATTGAGCTTGTCGGCCACGCAGCGACTGGTGACAACCGGCTGGATGCGCGCGACGCCGAGTTCGGTCGCCTTCTCCAGAACCAGGTCGAAACGGTCCTTCTTGAGCAGGGCAGCGCAGAGCCAGAAATCGGGCACTTCCTCGCGCGGGCGCAGGTTCTCCCGCGGGGCCAGCGTAACGTGACGCTTGCCAGCGTCGATCACCTCGGCGGCCCATTCGCCGGTCCGGTTGTCGCACAGGATCACGGTGTCGCCCGGTGCGATCCGCATCACCTTACCCAAATAATGCGCCTGATTTCCCTCGACCCGGATTTCGCTCGCGTCGGAGAGGGTTTCATCGACGAACAGGCGGGGGGCACTCTTGGGCGGCCAGGCGGGTGTTGCAGACATGGTGGCGCTCCTAGCCGACATGGGCATAGGCGCGAAAGCGCGAATGCTCCCTTCAATACGGTAGCCGGAGGTAAGCTGCATCACCAAAGCGGGGATGACGGGGCGGGGCGGGAGCGCTAGGAGCCGTGCGATGTCCGAACCCGTCGCTCCGAACGATATCGTCCCCGACACCGAGCATCGGGGGCTGACGGCCCGCCTGCCGCAGCGCCCTCGCGATCTTGCCCAGCTGGCGCGCTTCGACCGCCCGATCGGCTGGTGGTTGCTGTTCTGGCCCTGCGTCTGGGGTGTCTGGCTTGCCGGGGCCGGGTGGCAACTGGCGTTGCTTGGTTGGATGCTGCTGGGCAGCATCGCCATGCGCGGAGCGGGCTGCGTCTATAACGACATCGTCGATGCCAAGCTCGATCGCCAGGTCGCGCGTACCGCCAGCCGACCGGTGGCGAGCGGACGGGTATCGAAAAAACTGGCATGGGGATGGCTTCTTGCCCTGAGTTTCGTGGGGCTGGTGGTGCTGCTGCAATTGCGGTTCGAAGCGCAGCTGATCGCCTTGGCGAGCCTCGTGCTTGTGGCCGCCTATCCCTTCATGAAGCGGATTACCTGGTGGCCGCAGGCCTGGCTCGGGCTTGTGTTCACCTGGGGGCTGCTGGTCGGCTGGACCCAGCTGCGCACGGATAATCTCGATGCGCTTGCGGCCATGTATGCTGGCGCGGCCCTGTGGGTGATCGGTTACGATACGATCTACGCCTTGCAGGATCGCGAAGACGATGCGCTGGTGGGCATCCGCTCTTCCGCGCTGAGGCTGGGCGGCCATGTGACGGGAGGGGTCGCTCTGTTCTATGCGGGCGCAGTGACGCTGTGGGCACTGGCCTTCTGGCTCTACCGCGCGGACTGGGTGGCGCTGCTCGCGCTCATCCCGGCGGCTGGCCATCTGGCGTGGCAAGTCGCGACGCTCGATAGCGGCGATCCGGCCAATCCGCTCGAACGCTTTCGCTCCAATCGCTGGACGGGTGCCCTGGTCGCCGCCGCCTGCTTCGTGGTGGGAAATGCCTGATGTGCAATCTTTACCGCATGACCAAGAACAAGAACGAGGTCGCTGCCTGGTTCGATGCGATTAACGACCTTGGCGGCGCAAACACCGCTGATGAAGTCTTTCCCGGCTATCCGGGGGCAGTGGTTGCCGATGGCCGGCTGATGCAGATGAGCTGGGGTTTCCCGCTGGTGCTGAAGGGCAAGAGCGGCCAGCCGCTCAAGCCCAAGCCAGTCAACAATGCGCGGACCGACAAGCTCGACAGCGCTTTCTGGCGCGCAAGTTTCGAGCAGCGTCGCTGCCTGATCCCGGTAACCGCATGGGCGGAAGCCGAAGGGCCGAGCGGTGGCAAGACGCGTAGCTGGCTCAGCCGCCCGGATGCTGAGCTGTTTGCGGTTGCGGGCATCTGGCGAGATACCGATGAATGGGGAAAGTGCTATTCCATGGTGATGACCGATGCCTGCGGCGTGGCGGCACAATGCCACACGCGCATGCCCGTGTTGCTGCAGAGGGCGGATCATGGGCGTTGGACCGGAGGTACGCCGGACGAGGCCCATGCCCTGTGCCGGCCATGGGAAGGCGAGCTTGCGCTGGATCGGACGCGTGAGCCGTGGTCCGGCCGGGGCCAGATGGGATTGCTCTGACATGCGAATTGCCCTTTTCGAGCCTGAAATCGCGGGCAATGTCGGTGCCGTCATGCGCCTTGGCGCGTGCATGGGCGCGGGCATCGACCTGATCGAGCCGCTCGGCTTTCCGTGGGAGGACAAGCGGGTGCGCCGCGCCGCGATGGATTATATCGACCATGTGGAAGTGGTCCGACATTCATCCTTCGAGGCGTTCCGAGAGGCCCGGCAGGGCAGCCGCCTCGTGCTCTTCACCACGCGCGCCACGCAATCGTCCTATGCTTTCGATTATCGGGCGGATGATATCTTGCTCTTCGGCAAGGAAAGCGCCGGGGTCACCGACGATGTGCGCGCATCGGTCGACGCGAGTGTGCGCCTCCCGATGCGGCCGCAGGTGCGCTCGCTCAATCTCGCGACGAGCGCGGCAATCGCCCTGACCGAGGCTTTGCGGCAGACCGGGACCCTTCCGGCCTAACATTGCGCTGAGGCTTCCTGGCGGAAGAAGCCGCAAACAAGGGGCAGCGCAGGATGATGTCATTCATAGCTGACCACCTCGAATTCAATGCCGTCCCAATCGAAGAAATAGAACCGCCTGCCCGGCTCGTAATCATCGTGGCCGAATGGTTCGAGACCATGCCGTTTGACTATGGCTTCCGCGGCATCGAGATCGGATACGGTGAAAGCCACGTGGTTGAGCGGGTTGCCCTTGGTGTACCCTCCCGAAACGTGATCGCCAGTATATAGCGCGATGTAGTCATGTTCTGCCCCGACATGGACCGAGCGCCCGTATTTCATCGAAGGACCGCGCCACCGCTCCTTCCAGCCGAGCATATCCATCAACAAAGCGGCGCTGCGTTCGGGATCGGTTACCGAGATGTTGGCATGTTCGAGGCGTCCGGTAGGCATCGTGCATCTCCTTTAATTTGCGCCGCGCCCCTTCCGGGTGAAGAGGCTGCGACAAAAGCGATGCACAACTCTATGCAACCTCAAGCTGACTTGAGGTCAAGCATGAATGAATCTATCAGCGTGATTGATGAAAGCGAACGACCTACTGCCCATTGGCGAACTCGCCCGCCGCACCGGCCTCTCCGTGTCTGCGATCAGATATTACGAGGAGAAGGGACTTGTCGAAGCGCTGCGTACGCGCGGTAATCAGCGCCGCTTTCCGCGGAGCGACATCCGGCGCTTGAGCTTTATCCTGATCGCCCAGCAACTCGGCCTGTCGCTCGGTGAAATCGAGGAATCCCTGGCCGCGCTGCCGCAGGGGCGCACGCCCAATGCAGCCGACTGGAAAAACATCAGCGGAGAGATCCGCCGCCGGATCGATGCGCGGATCGCTTCGCTAGAGAAAATGCGGGAGGATTTGGACGGTTGTATCGGCTGCGGCTGCCTGTCGCTGAAAAAATGCGCGCTCTACAATCCGCAGGACGAATGGGGAAAGACGGGTAGCGGGCCGCGGGTCTTGCGATAGGGCAGCCCTGCCAGCATAGCGGCCGACTTATCGCATGATCGGAAGTCAATTGACGTCAGCATTGAAATCCCGCCCGTTTCTCTGGTTCGTCCTCGCCCTGCCGGGGCTGTGGATCGTGTGGCGCTGGGTCTTCACGCCCGATGCTTATGGCTATGGCCATGCGATCGGCGATACGGGCGACTGGGCCGCATGGCTGCTGCTGGTGACCTTGGCGGTTACTCCGGTTCGCCTGCTCTTCCGCAAGCGCAAATGGGCGCAGTGGCTGATGAAACGCCGCCGCGATCTGGGCGTGGCAAGCTTCGGCTATGCGCTGATGCATACCGTGATCTATCTCTGGAAGAAGGGTTCGGCAGAACTGGTTCTGGCCGAACTGGATCAGCGGTTCATCGTGGTGGGCTGGCTCGCCTTCGCGCTGTTTCTACCGCTGGCGCTGACTTCGAACGATTCCTCGATGAGGGCGCTGAAACGCAGGTGGAAGACCTTGCACCGGCTGGTCTATCCTGCTGCCGTGCTGACCTTCCTGCATTGGGTCTGGTCGGCATTCGACCCGACCACGGCCTGGATCCACGTGGGTATCCTGGCCGCGATCGAGGGTCTCAGAGTGCTGTTGCAGCTACGTCAGAGAGTGACGTAGTTGCGGAAACGGGCAACTTCCGCTTCGTCGACATATTTGCCGATTTCGCGGTTGAATTCGTTCATGTCTTCATAGGGTCGATATTCCATGAACTCATGCTCCATCTTCTCGGTCATGCCGGGGATGAGCTTGATGTCTTCTTCGCTGCCGGTGTTGAGATTGACCGGAACGAACAGCGTTTCGCGCAGTGTCGCAGCCTGATCTTCGTCAAGCGTTTCCATGAGGACGGTGTTGAACGCGGTGACGTTTTCATAGGGCTGGCCGGCCACGATGGCTGCGGCGAGCTCGGGGGTCACGCCGTCCATTGCGGCTAGCTGCTCTTCGGTAACGGTGTTGGCATCCATCACCGTGGTTGCGGCGGTGGTTTCCGCCGTGTCGGCAGCAGGTGCTTCAGCGGTCGCGGTTTCGTCGGTCGCTTCGTCATTCGCGCCCGAACAGGCGGCAAGGGCCAGCGCCGAACCGGCAAGGACGGTGAAAGTCAGTTTACGCATTGTCATTCCTCTTATTGCGAAGGGCTCGCATTAGCAGGTTCAAGGCGTAATGAAAGGGAAGTCTTTCCTCTATTCATGCGCCTTCAAAATTCGGGGCCGAGTTCGGGATCGAGATCGCGCGGCCGAGCGAAATGGACCAGTTTCCCGCACCCTTCGCGCAGCTGCGACCAGTCGTCGATATCCAGTTCGAACACGGCGAAACTCGCGGTGGGGAATTTGACCTTCGCCTCGTCGAACAGCGCGTTTTCGTTTTTAGGTGCCACGAGTTCGAAAACCATGTCGCCGAAGCCGGGATTATGGCCGGCTACCAGAAGCGATCCGGCGTCATTGGCGGTTTCGCTGATGACGTCCATGATGGTTTCGGTGCCGGCAAGATAGAGGCGGTCGTCCCATTCGGCCGCCGGTCCGATCGCTGCCTGTTCCAGCGTGGTCTTCACCCGCTTCGCGGGGCTCGCCACCAGCCTTTCCCACTTAATGCCGTGATCGCGGATATGCTGGCCGATCAGTTCCGCGCCCTTGCAGCCGCGCTTGTTCAGGCCGCGGTCGAAATCGCGCTTGTCGCTCTGGCCCCAGTCGGACTTGGCATGCCGCAACAACCCGAGGACTTTCACGATTCTTCCTTTTCCGCTGGAGCCGTGTCGGCATCGGCATTGTCTCCAACACCCTTCGTCACGCGCTGTAAAGCTTCCGCAAGCGTCAGGCGTATAATGGGCGTGCCCTCGGGGAAGGCCGACAGCAGGCGGCTGGGGAAGGCGGGGGACAGGACCACGAAATGACCCGAATCCTCGCGGCTGCGGATCAGGCGGCCGAAAGCCTGTGCAAGCCGCGCCCGAATGATGCGGTCGTCATAGCGCTGCGCCCCGCCGGCCTCTTCCGCCGCGGCGGCCCGGCGTGCGCGGTGAAGGATGGTGGGGCGGGGCCACGGCACGCTTTCCATCACCACGCAGCGCAGGCTGCGGCCGGGCACGTCCACCCCGTCGCGCAGGGCATCGGTGCCGAGCAGGCTGGCGCGCGCATCGTCGCGGAAGATGTCCGTCAGCGTGCCGGTGTCGATCGGGTCGACATGCTGGGCATAGAGCGGCAGGCCCGCGCGCGCCAGGCGGTCGGCGATACGGCCATAGACCGCCCGCATCCGGCGGATCGCAGTGAACAGCCCCAGCACGCCGCCGTCACAGGCTTCGATCAGCCGGGCATAGGCGCCCGCAAGTGCCGGAATGTCGCCCCGCTTGATATCGGTGACGATCAGCACTTCGGCGCGGCCCGCATAATCGAACGGGCTGTCCGCCTGCGCCGTCCTGGGCATGAGTTCGAGATGCGGCGCGCCGCTCTTGGCGATCGCGTGTGGCCAGTCGGGCCCGGTTTCGTCGCGGTCGGTCAGTGTGGCGCTGGTCAGCATGACGCCATGTGCGGGTTCCAACACGACCTTGGCGAACGGCTTCATCGGGTCGAGCCAGTGGCGATAGAGACCCACATCGAATTCGCGGGCATCGTTGCGGTCCACTGCAAGCCAGTCCACGAATTCGGGATCTGCCGGCCCTCCCAGCCGCCCCAGCAGCGCTTCCCACGCGGCGATCAGATCGATGCGCCAGCTGAGCGAATGCCGCGCACCTTCGATCCGCGCCCGGCCCTGACCATCGAGCCAGTCGGGAGCGTCCTCCAGCACGGCCTCCAGCCGCCCGGCCAGCTTGAGCAGGGGCGTGCGAAGCTGCGCCAGCGCCTGCGCGGCGGTGCCCGCGGCCTCCACCAGTTCGCCGGGAAGCTGCGAGGTTTCGGTCTCGATGCCGTAGCCCGCCTCCTGCCCGCTCTCATCGCGCGCATAGGTGGTGGCGCGAACCTGCGCGAGCAGCGCCTCGAGCGGGCCCGAAGGCGAGCTTTCCGCCAGCCGGCCGAGCCAGCCATCGGAAGGCAGGGCCTCGGCAGCCTCGACGGCGGCCTCCACTGCTTCTCCGCCAGCCTCGTCATAGCTCGCAACATCGGCCAGACGCGCCGCCAGACCGCGCCGTCGGCCGCGCGAATTGCGCTCCGGCCCGATGATCCAGCGCCTGAGTTCGATCGCTTCCTGCCCGGTCAGCGCGGCCGAGAATGTGCTGTCTGCGGCATCGAACACGTGATGCCCTTCGTCGAACACGATGCGGGTAGGGCGGCTGGCAAGATCGCGCCCGCGCGCCGCATTGACCATCACCAGCGCATGATTGGCGATCACCAGATCGGCCTGCGCCGCATTGCGCGCGCTGCGTTCGATGAAACACTTCCGGTAATGCGGGCAGCCCGCATAGACGCACTCGCCGCGCTGGTCGGTCAGCGCCGCGATCCCGCGCTTGCGGAACAGCGTGCCCAGCCAGCCGGGCAGATCCCCGCCGATCATGTCGCCGTCCTGCGAATAGGCGGCCCAGCGCGCCACCAGATGGGCCAGGATCGCCGGGCGCCCGGCAAAGCCGCCCTGCAGCGCATCTTCCAGATTGAGCAGGCAGAGGTAGTTCTCGCGCCCCTTGCGCACCACCACGGGCGGCGAGCCATCGGGCCGGCGGGCAGGCCAGGCCCGCGTGCTTTCGCGGCGCAGCTGGCGCTGGAGGTTCTTGGTATAGGTGCTGACCCAGACGGTCCCTCCCGATGCGCTCGCCCAGAGCGAGGCGGGGGCGAGATAGCCCAGCGTCTTGCCGATCCCGGTGCCCGCCTGCGCCAGCAGGATATGCGGGCGTTTCTGCCGGTCGCGCGGGGAGAAGACATGCCCCGCACCGCGCGCGAACAGCCGCTGCCCTTCGCGCCGCTCCGCGCCTTCGCCGGTCAGCCGTTCGAGATGCGCCTCGATCTCCGGCTCCTCGATCAGAACCTGCGAGGGCTGGGGCCGTTCTGGGGTTTCCTCCCATTCGGGCAGCCGGGTGAAGAGCCATTTCTCCGCCCGCTCCGGCCTGCGGATATGCGGGGCGAGCACATTGGCCCAGGGCCAGCGCAGCCGGGTGAGCGATTGCAGGGTGGACCACGCCCCCTCGCGCTCCGCCCAGTCCTCGCTTTCGCAGGTGGCGATCAAGGCGCCAGCCGCATTCTGCAGCAGGAGCGGGACCGCCGCATCGTCGGCGGGTTCTTCCAGCCCCAGCGCATGGGCCAGCCCCTTGGGCGTCGGCACGCAGAATTTCGCCGGATGGACGAAGGCGAACAGTTCGAGCAGATCGAGCCCCGAAAGGTCGGGATAGCCCAGCCGGCTCGCCACCAACGGCGCGTTCAGCAGCAGCAGCGGCGTGTCCGCAGCTGCCATCACCGCTTCGCCCTTGGAACAGCCGCGCGTCGATCCGTTGGCATCCCGCAGCCAGGTCCCGGCGTGGCTGGCGTGAAGGGAAGGGAGGGGCAGCGGCTGGCTCACAGCTGCGCGTTAGAACACAAACGGAACGGGGGGCAAGGCCCGTACCCGGCGAAGTTTCTTTCGCACTTGCAGCATAATTGTTGATCCCATAGCCTTGGCCCATGCCTCAGTGGATAAACGAACATCTCGCTTTCCTCCCCTGGTGGGTCGCCGTCGGCCTCGTGGCGCTGGTCACCATCACTGCCGCGGTTCTGGTCCATGCCGCCGCTTTCGGCCTGCTGCGCCGTTTTGCCCGGTCGAGCGAAAGCCAGTCCGACAATATCGTGGTGCGGAAGCTGGCCCAGCCCAGCCGCTGGGCGATGATCATACTGGCGCTGGTCGCGGTTTCGTCGATCTTTCCCGTGCTGCACGAAATCTGGGACCGGATCGGCGGGGTGGTCATGCCGCTTTTCATCGGCTGGATGGTGCTGGCGATCCTTCACGCGCTGGTTGAAGTCGCCATCCTGAGGAATGACGATTCCATGGCCGACAATCGCCGTGCGCGCCGCCGCCGCACCAAGCTCGCGCTGTTCAATCGCATCGCCACCTTTATCATTGTCTTCGTGGTGATCGGCCTGATGCTGCTGGCGATCCCGGGGGTGCGCGATATCGGCGTGACACTGGTGGCTTCCGCCGGCCTTGCGGGTCTCGCAGTCGGCGCGGCAGCGCAGCCGGCGCTCAAATCGCTGATCGCCGGGGTGCAGATGGCGCTGACCGAGCCGGTGATCGTGGGCGATGCCGTGATAATCGCAGGCGAATGGGGCTGGATCGAGGAAATCCGCACGACCTATGTCGTGGTCAAGGTGTGGGACGAACGGCGGCTGGTGGTGCCTACCTCCAAATTTCTCGACGAGACGTTCCAGAACTGGACCAAGACCACCGCGCAGCTGATGGGCACGATCATGGTCTATGTCGATCCGGTCACCCGGCTCGATCCGATCCGGACGAAATTCGAAGAGCTGGTCGAAAGCAATGCCCGCTGGGACGGGCGGGTGAAGCACATGCAGGTCACCGAGCTGACGCGCGACGCGATCGAGGTTCGCTTCCTCGTCACGGCCAAGGATTCCCCGACGCTCTACGACCTGCGCTGCGATATCCGCGAAGCGCTGATCCAGTGGCTGGCGGTGGAAATGCCCGAAGCCATCGTCCGCAGCCGCCTGGCCCCGGTCGCCCCGCTGGACATTAGCGGCTTTCCCTCAGGCGAAGCATTGCAGCAGATGGCGCGGTAAGCGCCTCCCTCTCCTCAGCGCTCTACCAGCCGCTCCAGCCATTCGCCCAAAAGCGCGCGTTCCGCCGTTGACAGCGCTTCAGCATTGTCGATGTGCGCGCGCAGGGCGATGGCGTGGGACACCGGGCCGGATGCTTGCGAAGCTGCCGTCTCGTCCACGATCGCAGCAATCGCCGCGTCACGGGTCAGGGCAAGCATCTGCTCGTCCCGTTCCTCGGGCGGCAAGGCCAGAAAGGTGGTCACGATGCCGACGGCGGATGCATGGACGAGTGCGACAGACCGCTCTTCCGCGACACGAAGCCGGCCAGCCCGCGCGATCTGCGCCACGCGGCGGCGCAGGGCCGCCATCCCGGCCAGCGACGCAGGCGACTGCGCCAGGGGCGAACCGATCTCGTTCATGATCGCGAATACCTCCGGATTCTCGAGCCCGAAGGCGACATAGCGGCTCCACCCCCGCCGCAGCTCCTCGACCGGATCGGGATGCGGCTGATCGGCTTCCTTTTCCGCCACGAACCGCGCCAGCCTGTCTTGCGCCACGGCGTCGAGCAGCCCGCGCTTGTCGCCGAAGATGCGGTAGAGCGTGGGCGGCTGGATCGCCGCTTTCGCCGCGACCGCGCGCGTCGTCAGCGCAGCGGTTCCGCCGCTTGCGATCAGCTCGGCAGCAGCATCGAGCACGGCCCGCCTCGTATCGGTATCGGTGTCGGTGGCGTCCATCGTCATGACCAATCATTATCGACGATACGGGAACAATGATAGCGCCGATTGCGTATTGCTGATATCGCTGATAACTGAAAAGCGATATCATTGGAAGGAATGCAGCCATGATCTTGGTCACAGGCGCCAATGGCCATCTTGGCCGCGCAATCGTCGAACATCTTTCGCAGCGCACAGCGCCGGCGCATATCATCGCCGCTTCGCGCGAGCCGGATTCGCTCTCGCCGCCCGATGGCGTCGCCGTGCGGCGCGCCGACTTCGCCGATCCGGCCAGTCTGCCCGAGGCTTTTGCCGGGATGGATCTGATCGAGATCGTCTCGGTCGACAAGCTCGGAGAGGAGGCGCGCAGATTGCACCGTAATGCGATCGTCGCAGCCAGCGACGCTGGCGTCGAACGCATCTTCTACACCTCCCATGCCGGCGCTCGCGAGGGATCGCTCTTTCCGCCCGCCGACCAGCACGCCAGGAGCGAAGCGGACCTCGAGGCAAGCGGCACGCCGTTCACGGCGCTGCGGCATGGCTTCTATGCCGAGAGCTGCCTGCAGATGATCGGCGAGGATCTGAAGGGCAACAAATTGCGCGTGCCTGAGGATGGCCCGGTCTGCTGGACCGCCCGCGATGACTTGGCACAGGCGGACGCGGCACTCCTCGCGGGCGAGGCGACCTTCGACGGGGCGACCCCGCCGCTGACGGCGTCGCGCGCTTGGACCATGGCCGAGATTGCTGAGATCGCCTCGCAGATCACCGGCCGCGCGATTCGCCATACCGTCGTGTCGGACGCGGAATGGAAAGCGGCGAAGGTCGATGCCGGCGTGCCCGAACACTACGCCGAAATGCTGCTGGGCACCTTCCGCGCCTCTCGCCGGGGTGATTTCAGCACGGTGGACCCGGCGCTTGAAAACCTCCTCGGTCGCAAACCCACACCGCTACGTGACGTGCTCGCTGCCGCGCTGGCTCCGGCCCCCCAAACCAATCACGCATAAAGGAATTGCCAATGCTTACGACAGCCAACGCCATCGCCAATTCGGGCACCTTCGCCTTGGGCCATCGTACCGTCCACCGGATGGGTTACGGCGCGATGCAGCTTGCCGGACCGCATGTTTTCGGCCCGCCGAAGGATCGCGAGGGCGCGATCGCCGTGCTGCGCGAGGCGGTGGCGCTCGGCATCGACCATATCGACACGAGCGACTTCTACGGCCCGCACCACACCAACCGCGTGATCCGCGACGCGCTTGCCCCCTATCCCGAGAATCTGACGATCGTCACCAAGCTCGGCGCGCGCCGCGATGACGAAGGTGCCTGGCTCCCGGCGATGGAGCCGCAGGAACTTATCGATGCGGTCGAAAGCAATTGCGACAATCTCGGGATCGAGCGGATCGAAATCGCGAACCTGCGGCTGATGTTCGGCGAAGGCGACGCGGGGCCCACTCCCGGCGATGTGAGGCCGATGCTCGAACCTCTCATCGCGCTGAAAGATCGTGGCCGGATCGGCGCGCTGGGGATCAGCAACGCCTTGCCCGAACAGGTTGAGGCGGCGCGCTCCATGACCGAGATCGCCTGCGTGCAGAATATGTATAATCTCGCCAATCGCGGCGACGACGATCTGATCGATCACCTCGCGGGTGAGGGGATCGCTTATGTCCCGTTCTTCCCGCTCGGCGGCTTCGATCCCCTGCAGTCGGACACACTGGAAAGTGTGGCAAAAGACCTTGACGCAACACCAATGCAGGTCGCGCTCGCCTGGCTGCTGCAGCGGTCACCAAATATCCTGCTGATCCCCGGCACGAGCTCGGTCGATCACCTGCGTCAGAACGTCGCAGCAGCCAATCTGCATCTTCCTGAGGAAGCTGTGGCCACGCTGAACGGAATTGGGAAGTAGACGCCTGCTTTCCGCCTAAAGTCGGCTTCCGGGCTCCGTGAAGTGCTCCTGTGAGACACTGAGAATCTCGCGCAAAGCGGCCCGGACGCCGATGTTCGAAATGATGTGATGTGCTGGCTGCCGTACGGCCATGACCCGCACCTATCCACTTTCCTACACGCACAGGGCCGATTAGCCACGAGCGCGTGAGTCGTCCCGCATCCCATTCTTCGAGCACCACTTCGGGGAGCTTCTCAACCGCCACCGATTTTGCCCTCTGGACCGTGCTCCATGTGCTCCATCCTGTAGGATTTGCCGAGAGGGAATCCGACATTTGGCACTTGCAACCACGGCGGCCAGCGGCAAGAGGGTGCGCATGAGCATGACCGATCTTATCGAAGCCGCCCGCGTGTCCAAGGCCTGGCCGTTCCAGGAGGCGCAGCGGCTGCTCAAACGCTATCCGAGCGGGGCCAAGCCCGACGGATCGCCGGTCGTGTTCGAGACCGGTTATGGCCCCAGCGGCCTCCCGCATATCGGCACTTTCCAGGAAGTGCTGCGCACCACGCTGGTCCGCCGTGCCTTCGAGGCGATGATCGGCGCGAAGCCCGAAGACGGCAAGACGCGCCTGATCGCCTTCAGCGACGATATGGATGGCCTGCGCAAGGTGCCCGACAATGTGCCGAACCAGGCGCTGTTGCAGGACAACCTGCATCTGCCGCTGTCGCGCGTACCCAATCCCTTTGACACCGAATACGACAGCTTTGCCGCGCACAACAATGCGCAGTTGCGCGCCTTTCTCGACCAGTTCGGCTTCCAGTACGAGTTCATCGCGGCGAGCGACCGCTACAATTCCGGCGCCTTCGACGAGGCGCTGCGCCAGGTCTTGCGGACCAATGACGCGATCCTCGACATCATGCTGCTGACCCTGCGCGAGGAACGGCGCAAGACCTATTCGCCGGTCCTCCCGGTCAGCCCGCAGACGGGCCGCGTGCTGCAGGTGCCGGTCGAGGTCGTCGATGCGGAAGCCGGGACCATCCGCTTTACCGACGAGGATGGCGCGGTGGTCGAGCAATCCGCGCTTGGCGGCATGTCCAAGCTGCAATGGAAGGTCGACTGGGCAATGCGCTGGTACGCGCTGGGCGTCGATTACGAGATGTACGGCAAGGATCTGACCGACAGCGGCGTGCAGTCTGGCAAGATCGTTCAGGCGCTGGGCGGCCGCAAGCCCGAAGGCCTGATCTACGAGCTGTTCCTCGACGAAAAGGGGGAGAAGATCTCCAAGTCGAAGGGCAACGGTCTGACCATCGAGCAGTGGCTCGATTACGGCAGCGAAGAGAGCCTGGGCTTCTACATCTTCCCCAATCCCAAGAGCGCCAAGCAGCTGCATGTGGGCGTGATCCCGCGGGCGGTGGACGATTACTGGCAGTTCCGCGAGCGGCTGGCCGAGCAGGAGCTCGACAAGCAATTGGGCAATCCGGTGTGGCATCTGGCCCGCGCGAATGGCGGGTTCGAGGCGGCGGAAGCGCCCGGAGCGGGCGACAGCCTGCCGGTGACCTATGGCCTGCTGCTCAACCTTGCCAGCGTGCTGGGCGCGGAAGCCAGCGAGGAATCGCTGCGCGACTATCTCGAAAGCTACATCGGGGCGGGCCGGATCACGCCCGAACTCGACACGCTGATCGGCACGGCGGTGGCCTATACGCGCGACTACATCGTACCGACCCTCTCGAAGCGCGCGCCGACGGCGAACGAGGCGGAGGCGCTCAAGGCGCTCGATGCCTATCTCGCCGACGCGCCCGCCGATACGAGCGCGGAGGATCTGCAAACGCAGGTGTACGAGATCGGCAAGCGCGAGGAATACGGTTTCGAGAACCTGCGCGACTGGTTCAAGGCGCTTTACCAGACGTTGCTCGGCAGCGATCAGGGGCCGCGCATGGGCAGCTTCATCGCGCTTTACGGGATCGAAAACAGCCGCAAGCTCATCGCCGAGGCGCTGGCGCGCGGCTGACGGCCCCGATCTGCGCCTATTTGTGGGCGCGCGTGCGGTACCATTTGGTCAGCACGTATTTGGAGCCCTCGATGACCGGCGTGCCGGCGTGCATGGTGTCGAGGTTGGGCGTGCCATCCGGGCTGGCGTTGTTCCAGATGAGAAGCACGCCGGGCTTGGGCTCGATCGAGGCGCCGACATGGGTGAAGTGGGTATGCCCACCCTGCGGCACCTTGTTGAGGAATGCCATAGCCGTCCAGCACCGCTGGCCGCCGCGCTTGCGCTCTTCCTTCCAGTATTCCTGGTCGGTGTAGAACCAGTCGTTATGTGGCTTGAATTCCTGACCCGGAAGATAGCGCTGGCCCTGGATCGCCTCGCCATTGACGGACGGCAGGCCCAGCAGATCGTCGATCCGGCGTGACACGCCTTTGACGAAGGGATCGTTGGGGTGGAAATTGCCCGAATAGGAAGTGCGGAACTTTTCGATATAGGCGGTCTCATGCAACTCGCTCGGCCGTGCCACAACGTCGATCATTGTGATGAACCGGCGGCATTCCTCCGGGCTGAGGAAATTGGCGACTGCAAAAATCTCGGCCTTGTCGGTCGGCACCTTGTAGATGTCGGGATCGCTCTCCAGTCGCTGGCGTACCTTGGCACCGATGCGCTTGAGGGCATCCTGATCGGGAATCGTCGTGGTCTTCGTCATGATCAGAATCTTAGCGACCGGGCCTGCCACTTCAACCCATCTTGCAGGCGGGCGAGACTAGGCTAACGTTCGCCGATAAAGTTGGGAAAGGAAGTTATATATGAACACCGCCGATTCCGCGCGCCGTTATTCGGTTGGTGCGATGATCTTTCACTGGGTCATTGCCGTCGCCGTAATCGTGAACTGGCGGCTCGCCGAAAACGCGCATCACGCGCAGTCGGGGGCGGAAAGCGCGGCAATTTTTGCCAATCACAAGGCGCTGGGTATCCTCATTCTAGTGTTGACCGTCGGCCGTCTGCTGTGGCGCTGGACCCACCCGGTACCGCCGCTTCCATCCGATCTGGCGCAGTGGGAAAAGACGCTCGCCCGCGCAGTACACGTCATCTTTTACGTATTGCTCATCGCGTTGCCACTCGGCGGCTGGATCGCCAATTCGCTGGCCGGGCGCGAGATCGACATGTTCGGCCTGTTCACCATTCCGCCGCTTCCCGTGGGCGACAATCCGGATGCAGCAAAATCGATCTTCAGCATTCATGCGACGGGTGGCAGCATCTTCATCTATCTGATCGCGCTCCATATCCTTGGCGCGCTCAAGCATACCTTCTTCGACAAGAACGGCGGTATCTTCCGCATGCTTCCCTTTGGCAAAGCCTGACCAACACCACAGAAAACCCCCGCCGGTTGCCCGGCGGGGGTCTTGTATCTTTCGTTCTGCGGTCAGCTTACCAGAAGAAGTCGTAGATCACGTCGACCACTTCGCCGCTGTAGACGTCAACCAGTAAGACGTCGTCGTAGTACCGGACCCAGCGATAGGGGCCGTAGACCTCGGGCAGGCGGTAGCGCCACGGATCGTTGACCCAGTAGCGGTTGCCGAAGAACTGGCTGCCCAGGCGGAAGCCGATGTTCAGCCGGCGATAGCGATAATCGCGATAGGGGGCGTAATAGCGCCCCAACCGGTACAGGCCGCGGTTGTTGGCGCGATGATGGCTCCAATTGTACCGATTATTCTGCCGCCAGCGCCGTTGGTCCCACCGGTCGTAATCGCGCCAGCGGCTGCCATCGTAATAGCGCGAGCGGCGGTCATCCCGTCGGGCCTCGCGGTAACCCTGACGATAGGCATCGCGGCGATCCCTGCGATCCTCCCGGGCGTCCTCGCGCCGGTCGCGATAGCTGCGGTTGCGATCGCCATTGTAGTCCTGGTTGCGGTCTCCGCCATATCGTCGATCACGGCGATTATCGTCGTCCCTTTCGCGGGGCCGGTCCCACTGCCGGTCACGATAGGCTCCCCGCTGGTTCTCATCGTCGCGCGCGCGCCGCGCGGCTTCGCGAACGGCATCGTCTCTCACGGAACGGAAATCGGCGCGCCTGTTTTCATCGCGTCGTTCGCCGCGGTCTTGGCGCAACTGTTCCCTGCGCTCGCCCCGGCGTTCCTGCCGCCGTTCGGCCCGGTCCTGATTTCGGTAGCCGCGGTCGCGTTGGCTGAACTGCGCCGCTTCGGCGGCCTGTGCCGGGGTCGGCAGGGCGGTGATCGCGAGCGTTATGGCGAGTGCACCGAGCGCGCCACCGCTCATCAGTCTGATCAATGTCATGGAGCCTGTCCTCATATTTTCGAGTGCCGCTCCACACCTGCGGCCGTTATCGATGGGATTTACCTATCAGATCAGGCTGACCCGTGTCTGAACCGCCGCGAGGTGTGATTGTTCATTTTATTGCCAGAAAGAATGAATGCGGACCACTCTGAGCGATGGCGCGTTACGTGCCCATGCCAATGACACTTGAAACAGTTCGCCAGGATATTGAGGATCGCCTGCTGGAGGCGGCCAGCAACAGGCGGTCACCCATGCATACCCCCGTGGTCGCCACAGCGGATGCAGATGCGCGGATCATGGTATTGCGAAATTTCGACACCAGCGACTGGACGCTGAGATTTCACACCGACGCCCGCTCGCCCAAGGTCGAAACGCTGGAAGACAATGCGGCGGTCGCCGTGCTGTTCTACGACCGGGACGAGAAGGTGCAGATCCGTTGCAGGGGCCAGGCGCGTATCGAGACAGAGAGTTCGCTTGCAACCGCTGCCTGGAGCGAAAGCGACACCTATGCGAGGCGTTGCTATCTCGGCGCGCCTCCGGGCGAAGAGCGAGAGCAGCCGTCGAGCGGATTGCCCGACGAGATTGAAGGAAAGCGCCCGACTGAGGAAGAACTTGCTCCGGCGCGGAAGAATTTCGCAGTCATGGTCGTGAAGATCGAGAGCGCCGACTGGTATTTTCTCTCCAACGATGGCCACAAGCGCGCGATATTTACCAATGGTAAGGGGTGTTGGGTTACGCCCTGAGGCCAGCCTACAAGCCGCTCCTCAAGAACGAGCGGAAATGTTAGCGATATCTAATATGGGGGGATGATCTAAATGAAAGCCGGCGACCGCATTCTTATGCTGTTCGACAATACCAACCGCGATTATGTTTCGCGGCTGCACTCTGGCGCTACCCGTCAGGCGGGTACGATGGGCGTTAAAATACAGCTCGAAAATCTGCACACCACCGGTCGCAATGCGCAGGAGGCAATTGCCGAGGAAGGAGTCGGGGGCGTGGTCCTGACAGCGCCGCTGTCCGATGATCGGCATCTCATGCTGCAAATCGAAAAGCGGAACATTCCCTTTGCGCGTATCGCTCCGATGCTCGATCCGGGCCGCGGCATCACCATCGTGATGGATGAGTATGAAGCGGTGCTAAGCGTCACCAGATTGCTGCTCGAAGCAGGCCATCGCAAGATCGGAATTATCCGCGGCCCGCGCTCGCATCTGTCCAGCATGCGGCGCTACAACGGCTTCACCGCGGCTCTGGGTACCAAAGGGGTCAAGATCGATCCCGCCCTCATGGTTGAAGGGGATTACACGCGTCAGTCCGGTGTAGACATGGGCACGAAGCTGCTTGCTGCAGAGCCCACGGCGGTTTTCGCCAGCAATGACGAAATGGCAGCGGGGCTTGTCGATGCTGCCCGGCGTGCCGGCAAGTCGGTGCCGCAGCAGCTTTCCGTCGTCGGGTTCGACGATGATCCGATCGCGAAGTCCATGAACCCGCCGCTGACTTCGGTGCGGCAGCCGCTGGAAGAAATGGGGGCCAAGGCCTGCGAATTGCTTGCCAACTGCGTGGCAGGCAAGGGAGACGCGAAAGCGCACGCCGAAATCCCGTTCCAGCTGGCCGAGCGCAGCTCGGTCGCTCCGCCAGCAAGCTGACCGGATGAGGAGGGGCGGCAATGCGGACCTTGCGCATGCCGCCCCACGTGAAAATTACGCGGCTTGCTTGATGTCGCGCAGGGTAACGTCGAACGTCACGTCCTGACCCGCCAGCGGGTGGTTTCCGTCGGCCTTGATCGCCTCGTCACCCACTTCGAGGATGTAGAGAGTCATCGGCTGGCCATCGGGCGTCTGCGCATTGAGCGCCATGCCGGGCTGCGGTGCAGGTTCGGGGGGAAGGTTGGCGCGCGGAATGTCGATCACCAGTTCCTCGCTACGCGGACCGAAGGCGTTGTCGCTGGCGATGTCGACGCTCTTGCTGTCGCCGACTTCCATGCCCGTGAGAGCCTCTTCGATCTGCGGGAAGATCTGTCCGGCGCCGAGCTGGACCTGCTGGGGGCCCGCTTCTTCGGTATTGCCGACCACTTCGCCGTCGCCCCGCTTGAGGACATAGTCGATGGTCACGGTGTCACCGTTGCTTGGAGTAGTCATGGGAATCCTTTGAATTTCGTGTTCGCGGCGCCGAGAGAACTGCGCCGTCCGGAACAGCACCCGCGAACCGGGCGCCTTGAGCACTATTGTGTCAAAGGATGGTGGAGCATGTCAAACGAGCGTCCGACAAGGAGGAATCGCGCGGTTTACAGCGCCGGTGAAAGTGGATGCCGGGACATGGACGCTTTCCGTTTCTCCCTGTAGCGCCTGCCTCTCGTCGTCTGCTTAGGGGGGGCTTGTGTCTAGGATAATCGGTACGGGCGCCCATGGGTGGCGCAAGTTAAGCATCTGGGTCTTGCGTATTTTCGCCATCGCACTGGTGGCGGGGTCGCTCATGAGCACGACCGATTTCAACCAGTGGTGGATCCGCATCTGGGATTTCCCGCGGATCCAGATCCTGCTTGCCATGATCGCCAGTGCCTTTGTCTTGTGGTTCGTCGACAAGGCATGGCGGCCCTGGGTACCCTTGGCGCTGATCGTGGCCAGTACCTGGCAGTTCTACCGTGTTCTCCCTTATACGCCGCTGGTGCCGGTCGATATCGCGCAGGTCGCCGAGGGCGAGGGCCGGGGGGAGGGTTGCTTCAGCCTGCTTACTCTCAACGTCCTCCAGAAGAACCGCGAATACGGCCGCACGATCGACCTGATCCGGGGCCTCGATCCCGACATCGTCCTGCTGACTGAGACCGATCAGGCCTGGGCCGATGCCGTGGCGGGCGTGCTGGAAGGCTATCCGGGGCGGATCGACCGGCCGCTGGACAATACCTACGGCATCATGTTCGCATCGCGCCTGCCGATGAGCAATGCGTCGATCCAGGATCTGGCGCAAAAGGACACGCCTTCGGTCTTCGCCACGCTGCAAGCCGGCGGGCACAGCTTCCGCGTGATCGGTCTGCACCCCCGTCCGCCCAAGCCGAAGCAGGATACGGAAGAGCGCGACGCGGAAATCGTCGTCGCCGCCCGCATGGCGCGCGATCTGGCGATGCCGGTGCTGGCCATCGGCGATTTCAACGATGTCGCGTGGTCCGACACCACGCGCCTGTTCACAGACATCGGCGGCTTGCTGGACCCGCGCAAGGGCCGCGGCACCTATGCCAGCTTCCCTGCCAGCATGGTGTGGCTGGGCTGGCCGCTCGATCACCTGTTCGTGACCGAGGAATTCCTGCTGGGCGAGATGGAGGTCGGCAAATCGGTCGGCTCCGACCACCGCCCCTTCATGGCGCGCCTGTGCCTCGACCCTGAATCGGCCCGCAGCCGCAACGAAAACGTCGAGGGGCCCAGCGCCGAGGACGAGGACGAGGCGAACGAGGTGATGGAAGAGTTCGAGGAGGACACGGCGAAGGACCGTGTGGAGGGAGAAGAGGGGTAGGGGCGGCTGCCGGTCCATCCGACTTACTCGCTGTCGCCTCGCTTAAGGACGTAGTCGACGATCACCGTGTCACCGCTGACCGCGACCAGTCATGGACATCCTTTGAACTTCGTGCGTACGGTGCGAGGGAATTGCGCCGTCAGGCTACGCACCCGCGGTTCGGATGACTTGCGCGCGGTTGTTTCAAACGAGGGCGGGGTGGCAATTTTACTGGGGCGACATTGCTAGCGATACCTAAGCCTGATGCGACGTAACTTGAACGAAAGCTTTATCCCCAGCCGATTTTTGGCGATAGTTGCTAGTTTGTTCTTGGTTGATGTACGAAGGATTTACAGCTTGAGTTGGAGCGTTAGCCAAGGCGCCCACCAACCTTGACTGAGATCGGTGGGCGGCATCCCCAGTTGGTTAACCTCCTTTTGGAGTGCTGACTGGCCCCGCACGGCACACCACCAGACGGAAACATACGCGTGTGTGGAAGTCAGTCCGGAAGCCATTGACGGGGACTAATCCGAAAAATGGCCGCGAATCCCGCTCACCTTTCAGGTCGGCGGCGCGCCGCGACCTGGGAGATCGGTTATGCCGAAAACCCAAGTCGAGGTGAAAGTTGAGACGAAGATTGATATTGCTGCCATCGCTAGGTGGATAGTGGTGTTGGTTTGGCTCTTGACCTAACCGGGGGGCGGGGAAACCCGCCCCTTTTTGTTGAGAGAAAGCGTTGTGGACCACGAACCTGATTATTTGCCCGACGAGTGGCTCGTTGAGTTAGGCAAGGTTGTTAAAGCGTGGTCGACATTCGAAAGGATGTTCGACCTCATGTTACAAAAATTGGCTGGGTATAACGACCCGATAGATCCAACGTTTACGATCCTCACTTTTCATTCAAGCTTTCCGCAGCGTCTAGATATGTTTAGTTCTTTGTGTGCTGCGCACCAAGAAACAGAAAAACACCTGAAAAATTACAAGGCCATCGTGGCACAAGTCCGAGAAGCCCAGGGACTGCGTAATATTTTTATGCACCAACTTATTGGTCCGGGCGAATCCGGTGAAATGCGAATAAGCAAGATGTCCGCAAGAGGTCAGCTCAGAATGGAAGTGAGGCCAATCGAGCTTTCGGAAATTAGTGAGGCCCACAAAAAGATATTTGAAGCGGGAAGAGCCGTATACAAGCTAGTTTTGAATACGGCTCCGTGGGAAGGTCCTCCTACCTAGTCAACTTCTTATACGCCAACCTGGTCGGACGATCCGCAGCATCGCCCAGGCGGCGACGCTTGTCTTCCTCGTAAGCCTCGAAGTTGCCCTCGAACCATTCGACGTGGCTATCGCCTTCGAACGCGAGGATATGCGTTGCCAGGCGGTCGAGGAAGAAGCGGTCATGGCTGATGACCACGGCGCAGCCGGCGAAGTTTTCGATTGCCTCCTCGAGCGCGCCCAGCGTTTCCACGTCGAGATCGTTGGTCGGTTCGTCCAGCAGCAGGACGTTGCCGCCCTCCTTCAGCATCTTGGCCATGTGGACGCGGTTGCGTTCACCGCCCGAGAGCTTGCCGACGTTCTTCTGCTGGTCCGCGCCCTTGAAGTTGAACGCGCCGACATAGGCACGGGTCGAAGTGTCGTGGCCGTTGACCTTCATGTAATCGAGGCCGTCCGAAATCTCTTCCCAAACGTTGTTCTTGGGGTTCAGGTGATCGCGGCTCTGGTCGACATAGCCGAGGTGGACGGTCGAGCCGATTTCCACCGTGCCGCTATCGGGTTCTTCCTTGCCGGTCAGGATCTTGAACAGGGTCGATTTACCCGCGCCGTTCGGCCCGATCACGCCGACGATGCCGCCGGGGGGCAGCATGAAGCTGAGGTTTTCGAACAGTAGCTTGTCGCCGTAAGCCTTCGTGATGTTGTTGGCTTCAATGACCTTGCCGCCCAGACGCTCGGGCACCTGGATGACGATCTGCGCCTTGCCGGGACGCCGGTCTTTCTGGCTTTCCTGCAGTTCCTCGAACTTGCGGATACGTGCCTTGGACTTGGTCTGGCGCGCACTGGGCGTCTGCCGGATCCATTCGAGTTCGCGCGACAGGGCCTTCGAGCGCCCGGATTCCTCGCGGCTTTCCTGCTCCAGGCGCTTGGCCTTCTTCTCGAGATAGGTCGAGTAGTTGCCTTCGTAGGGATAGTAGGACCCGCGGTCGAGTTCGAGGATCCATTCCACCACATTGTCGAGGAAGTAGCGGTCATGGGTGATCATCAGCACCGCACCGGCATATTCCTTGAGGTGGTTTTCAAGCCACTGGACCGACTCGGCGTCGAGGTGGTTGGTCGGTTCGTCCAGCAGCAGGATGGAAGGCTTCTGGATCAGCAGGCGGGTGAGGGCGACGCGGCGCTTTTCACCACCCGACAGGTCGGTCACCGGCCAGTCACCCGGCGGGCAGCGCAGAGCTTCCATCGCGACTTCGAGCTGGTTGTCCAGCGTCCACCCGTCGACCGCATCGATCTTGTCCTGGAGTTCCGCCATCTCGGTGCTGAGCGCGTCGAAATCGGCGTCTTCCTCGCCCATTTCCATGCCGATCGCATTGAAGCGCTCGACCATGTCGGCCACTTCGCGGGCGCCGTCCTTGACGTTTTCGAGCACGGTCTTGCTCTCGTCGAGCTCGGGCTCCTGCTCCAGATAGCCGACGGTGATGTTCTCGCCCGGCCAGGCTTCGCCGGTGAAATCGGTGTCGATGCCGGCCATGATCTTGATCAGCGTCGATTTACCCGCGCCGTTGGGGCCCACGATGCCGATCTTCGCGCCCTGATAGAACTGCAGGTTGATATTGCTGAGCACCGGCTTGTTGGCACCGGGGAAAGTCTTGGTCATGTCCTTCATGACAAAGGCGTATTGCGCGGCCATCGGGCGAATCCTTGGATTTGATCTGTAAGAACGGGAAAGTTGGGGGCGCAGATAGTCGTGGCGGCGCCAATGGGCAAGGTCGCAGGGCGATAAGACAGGGCTTGGCTTTGCCGCTGGGAGTGATAGCTAGCCACGCCATGACCAGATCGCTCATCGCGCTTGCCGCGCTTTCGCTCTCCGTTCCCGCAGCCGCCGACCGTGCCGACCAGGCGCTGGAAAGCGACACGATCGCCTGGGATTTCGTCGAAGGCATCACCACCGAAATCGGGCCGCGCATGCCCGGTACCGAACAGGAGGCGAGGGCGCGCGTCTGGGCCTTGGACTGGCTGCGCGCCAATGGCTTTGCCAATGTCGCCAACGAGCCGTTCGAAATGGACACCTGGGTGCGCGGCACGGAAACCGCGCAGATCGTGGCGCCCTATGCCCAGCCGATGGCGATCACCGCTCTTTCGACTACGTCGTCAACCGGCCCGGAAGGGATCGAGGCAGAGGTGGTTTACTTCCCGTCCTATGCCGATCTCGAAGCTGCCGCGCCGGGTAGCCTGAAGGGCAAGATCGCCTTCGTCAGCCACCGGATGCGCGCGGCGCAAGATGGTTCGCATTATGGCTTTGCCGGACCGGCGCGCTGGACGGCTCCCTCGCTGGCGGCAAGCAAGGGCGCGGTGGCCACGGTCATCCGTTCTGTCGGGACCGACAGTCACCGCGTGCCCCACACTGGCACCACGACCTTTGCCGAAGGCGTCCGTCCGACGCCCGCAGGCGCGCTGTCCAATCCCGATGCCGACAATCTCGAACGCATGTTCGCCCGCGCCGATGGCCAGCCGATACGGATGAAGCTGGTGATGACCCCGCGCGATCTCGGCACGACCGAAAGCGGCAATGTCGTTGGCGAAATCGTGGGCCGCGATCCGTCGCTGCCGCCAGTCCTGCTCGCCTGTCATCTCGACAGCTGGGATCTGGGTACCGGCGCGATCGATGATGGCGCGGGCTGCGGGATCGCTGCGGCTGCGGCGAACCATGTGGCCGCGCAGGGCCAGCCGCTGCGCACGATCCGCGTGCTGTTTGCGGGTGCGGAGGAAACCGGCCTGTGGGGTTCGCGCGCCTATGCCGCGGCGCATGCTGACGAGCCCTTCTTCGTCGGTCTGGAAAGCGATTTCGGGGCCGACCGGATATGGCGCATCGAAACCAATTTCACACGCAACGATCCCGAACTTTTCCGACAGCTGGCAAGCGCAGTGGCCCGCTTCGGTGTCGCCCCCGCAGCAGGCGTGGCGACTGGCGGGGCGGATCTCAATGTCGTACGCGATCAGGACGGCGCGCTCATCGATCTGCAGCAGGACGGGACCCGCTATTTCGATCTGCACCACACCGCCGACGATACGCTGGACAAGATCGATCCTGCGCAGCTGCGGCAGAATGTCGCAGTGTGGACTGCGGTGGTGGATGTGATGGCCAATCACCCCCAGCCGATCCGGCGCGAAGAAGGCAGCGCCGAGTAAGGCGCGCCGCGCCGGTTCTGGTCAGCGCGTGAATTCGCGCTTGATCAGGCGGGGTAGCAAGGCAAGCTGGAAGGCCGCGCGGGCCAGCAGGAAAAGGCTGAACGACAGCCACAGGCCATGGCTGCCGAGCGGCCAGCTCAGCCACAGGGCCAGCGCATAGACCAAACCAGCGCCAACCATGGTCAGCAGCAGCGCCCGCGTCCAGCTGGCGCCCACGAAGATACCATCGAGCACGAAGCCCGCGAGGCCCGCAAAAGGTATCACGATCAGCCACGGGGCAAGGCTCTGCGCCTCGATCCTTACCGCTTCGGTCGCGGCAAAACTCGCCAGGATCGGGTCCGCCAAAAGGGCAAAGGCCCCGGCAAGCAGCGCCGCCGCCGCCATGCCGCGCCACAGGATCGCCCGGATATAGAAGGTGAAACCCTTGCGGTCTTGTGCACCCGCCCGCTCGCCGTTCAGCACCTGTGCCGCATTCTCGAACCCGTCGAGCAGCAGGGCGGTGAAAACGAAGAGCTGATACAGGATGCCGTTGGCGGCCAGCACCACCGCGCCGCGCTCTGCCGAAAGGCGGGTCAAGCCGGCCATGGCGATCACCAGCACCAGCGTGCGCAGGAACAGGTCGCGATTGACGGCAAGGAAGGGTTTGAGCGCCGACAGGCTGGCGATGCCGCCGCTGCGGATACTTTCGATCAGTGAACGGCCGGTGGCGCTTCCCAGCAGGATCGCCGCCAGCAGCGCCAGCTTGGCGAATTCGGCAATGAAGCTCGACCAGCCGATACCGGCAATACCCCAATCCAGACCGAGCACGAACCATAGGCCGAGCCCGACATTCAGCAGATTATAGAGCACCTCGACCACAAGCACGGTCTTCATGCGGCGCTGGCCAACCAGGAAGCCGATCGCCGCGAAGTTCGCCATGACCGCCGGGGCGCTCCAGTAGCGGATATCCGCATAGACATCCGCTGCCTCGCGCACCGAACCAGTCGCGCCCAGAGCATCGAGGGCGAGAGGGAGTACGAACGGTTTTACCAGCAGGAGCAGGAGCGCGATCGACAGCCCGACCAGCAAACCGCGCAGGAGCACCATGGCCTGAGCCTGCGCGCCCGAGCGTGTGCCTGCCTGCGCCACCAGCCCGGTGGTGCCCGTCTTGAGGAAATTCATGACTGTGAAAAGGACGGCGAACAGCCGCGCCCCTACGTCGACCGCCCCTTGAGTGGGCGCGTCGCCCAGTTGGCCCACGATCCACATGTCGCCGATGCCGATCAGCGCCGTGGCGACATTCGTCACCATGGCAGGCAGGGCAATCGCCCAGATCGCCCGTGTATCGAGGCGCGCTTGGGAAGGAATGGGGGCGGGGCCGGCGGTCAGGTCAGGCTCCTTGCAATCGATCGACGTGTGGTCGGGGAGACAAGATTCGAACTTGCGACCCCCTGTACCCAAAACAGGTGCGCTACCAGGCTGCGCCACTCCCCGACACTAACGTCGATCTTCAAGCCGGACGGTTGGTAGGCCCGGCAGGACTCGAACCCGCGACCTAGCCGTTATGAGCGGCCAGCTCTAACCAACTGAGCTACGGGCCCCCAAGGGACCGTCCGTGAAGGCTCGAACCGCCGCCTAGCCGCGTGTGTCGTGAAGGGCAAGCCGCGAAAACGCGCTTTTGTCACCCAGTGGCATTTTCCGGTGCAGAAAGCGGCTCGTCTGCAACGCATAATGGCAGGGACAGGATCATGTCGGCGCCGCTGCAGACAAGATCACCCCCCGCCGCGCGTGCTTCTGCCCGGGCGAGGCGGAGAGAGAAGCCGATGCCAAATATCCCGGCGCTCAGAACACCGCTGGAGCTGCGCGATTCGATGGTGAAAATATCGGCCGAATTGCGCAGGGCAGCGGGGATTTCGGCGGCAAGCCGTAAACACTGGGCCTGCGCCAGTAATTCGATCCTGATCGTCTCGCCAGCACCCACAGAGCCTGCGAGCGTTGCCAGTAGGCGCCATGCCAGGCGCTCTGCCTCGGTTTCCGCAAGCGCGACAGGGGCAGTGCGATCGCCCAGATCGGCCTCGATTCGCGCGACTTTCGGCTGGAGGACACCCTGCAAGTGTGTGACCTGGGTCTTGAGAATCCGCGCGAAATCGCTCGATCCCGGCTCCAACTCCAGCGTATTCGTCTCCAGCCGGGCGAGCCGTTCCAGCTCTTCCAGGCCTGCAAGGACATGCGCCGCATCACCCGCTATGGTCGCCGCAATGGAGCGATAGGCATGCGGCACTGCGCCGATGACCTGCTGCTGGATCATTTCTGCATAACCCTGCATCGCGTTCACCGGGGTCCGCAATTCGTGCAGCACCTGCCGCAGCCGATCAGCCTGTTCGCCGCCCTCGGTAGCAGCTTCGCCGAAGCGGCGGAAAAGACCGACATAGCCAAGGAACCGGCCATTGCCGGGGTCGAATCGCGGGGTGGCATCGACGATCCACTTGCCTTCGATGCGCGGCGCCCCGCGCAGCGCCACTAGCGTGTCGCGCATGGGTTGCCGCCGCGCGATGGCTTCCACGGTGCTGCCCGAGCCCAGTTTCTTGAGGTCGGTTCCATAGACCATGGGAAGAATCTCTTCTTCGGTCCATTCGATCCGGCCTTCGGAACTCGCTTCGAACAGGAAATGGTCAATCTGTTCGGGGGCCGCCTTGGGCGCGGATTTCTTTTCTGAAGCAGCTGCACCGGGCGCATTGCGATCGTGGATGAAGCCTTCGATCCGTGCGAGCAGAGCCTTTACATCTTCCTTGCCCGGAAGGACCCGCGCAGGGTCCTTGGGCGCAGGCGCAGGCGCAGGCGCAGGGGAAGGCTGCGGAGACGGTTGGCGGTCTTCCGGCTCGGCGACGGGCTCGGGGCGGGGCAGCGCCCTGTCCGCAACACCGAGATGGTCGAGCACTCTCACTGCGGCGGGGGGTAAATCGCCGCGGTGCCGCAGGAACCCGCGGGCGCGGATCGGCAGGGAGGGTATCAGTTCGACCCATTCTTCCGGCCGAAGCTGCGCCCGGGCAAGGGCAGCGGCTGCGATATGGGGATGTTCTTCACCGAACCATTTCACCAGATCGGGGTTGCGGAAACGCCAGCCATGCTCCGCCACCAGCGCAACGCGCTCCGTTGTGGGAATTTCCTCGCCAAGCGCGATGAGCCGGAGATATGCCGCAGTTTCCAGCGCCGGATCGCCGCCTTCCGACCGTTCGCCGAGCAGGTCGATCAGCTGGCGAAACTGCGTCATTGCCGCACGCCTGCCGGATGCGCGCAGGCGCAACACGGTGGCAAGGCGGTCGTCGAAATGCATTCTATCTCCATGAGTGCCGCATCGACCCGCCAGTCCATAAGGCGCGCGATCGGCAAAGCCTTTGTATCAGTAAATGGTAAAACTGTCGTTTACCGAGAACCGTATCGGCCGCCGTTGCAAAAGCATTCGATTGCTGGCAAACAAAATAATGTTAGCCATTCGGATCATTACGCCACACCAACATTTCGTGTGCGGCTTATCTTTCGATAGGCGTATCTCTGGCTTGAGGAAAGACTGGCATGGCCAATATGGACGATATTGATCGTCGCTTGCTCGCCGAATTGCAGGACGAGGGCAGAATTACCAATGTCGAGCTGGCGCATCGCGTCGGTCTCACCGCACCTCCCTGCCTGCGCCGTGTACGCGCGCTGGAAGAAGAGGGCGTCATTCGCGGCTATCACGCGGAACTCGACCCGTCGAAGCTCGGTTTTTCGATCACGGTCTTCGCGATGGTCAGTCTCAAGAGCCAGGCCGAGGACTCACTGCGCGAATTCGAGGTCGCGATGAAGGATCTGCCCGAAGTGCGCGAAGTGCACATGCTCAACGGCGAGATCGATTTCATCATCAAGATCGTCAGTCGCGATTTGCAGAGCTTCCAGGAATTCCTGACCAGCAAGCTGACGCCCGCGCCCAATGTCGCCAGCGTGAAAACGTCGCTGACGATCCGCACCAGCAAGAACGATCCGGGGGTTCCGCTTTGAGCGGAGCCCTTGCGGGACACTGCCTCTGCGGCGCCGTGACAGTCGAACTGGACGGCGTCGGCAGCAGCGTTGAAATCTGCCAATGCAGCATGTGCCGCCGCTGGGGCGGGGCCTATTATGCCGCGCTGACCGGCGATTCCGTGACGGTCGCTGGCGAGGATAGCGCCAGGGTCTATCGCTCCAGCGCCTGGGCGGAGCGTGCTTTCTGCCGGACTTGCGGCAGCACCCTGTGGTTCCGTTTTCTGCCCACGGGCAACCGCAGCTTCTCCGCGGGCCTGTTCGACGGGGCTGCAGGGCTTCCGATCGAAAAAGAGATTTTCGTCGACGAGCGGGCGGACTGGTGCCGGATAGAAGGCGGCCATCGCCGGATGACGGGCGAGGAAATCATGGCGGAAGCCAAGGCGGCAGGCTTCACTTTCGACTGATCCTGCCGCCCTCGGCGCCCGTCTGCATGGGCTAGAGCGCGAGTGCGTCAGCCACGACCCAGATACCGATCGCGAAGAACAGCAGCGCGGCAATCGTGCGGACGAGCCGCAGCGAAACCCGCTCCACGATCGCGCGCCCGAAATAGACGGCGGGTACATTCGCCAGCATCATGCCCAACGTCGTGCCCAAAGTGACCAGCAGCACGCTCTGGAACTGTGCGCCAAGGGCAATCGTGGCGACCTGCGTCTTGTCACCGATCTCGACAATGAAGAAGGCGATGGTGGTCGTCAGGAACGGGCCGAAGCGCGCAGCCTTGGGCTCTTCGTCTTCGTCCAGCCGGTCGGGCACCAGCGTCCAGGCGGCCATGGCCAGGAAGCTCACCCCGACCGCGATGCGAAACCACTGTCCTTCGAGCAGATTGGCAATCGAATGCCCGACCAGCGCCGCCAGCGCGTGGTTGGCCAGCGTCGCCACCAATATACCCATGACGACGGGCAGGGCCTTGCGGAACCGGGTGGCCAGCACGATGGCCAGCAGCATGGTCTTGTCGCCGATTTCGGCCAGCGCCACGACTGCGGTGGAGGTGAACAGGGCTTCCAATGATGATCTCCGGGCCGGGCTTCAAGACTGCAACGGCACCGGACCTCCCGCCCGGCCGGACGGAAGTCAGGTGCCATTGGTCTTGCCCGAACGAAACCATTCGAACCCCTGCGCCACGCCCTCTCGGACGAGTATGTTGACGCGAGGGAACTGCACGAGGCAGCGGGCTACTCCCCAGATGACGCGGCGCGCCTAGCAAGGCACGCGCGGCATTGCAACGCACGCTGGCAGGAAGGCCGCGGTTTGGCCCGCACCGCCGGTGTCACGCACCCCGCAAGAGGGGTTACGGTCCAGACGGTCCACACTCTGCGATGTAATCGGCCAGCCGCGTCTGCAGGGCGGGGACGGCATCTTTCCGGGTGAGGAAGCGCTCCACGGTCATCATCTGCCAGCGCTGCCCCTCGCTCCCGAATGTGATCTGTTCGATCTCGCGCGTCAGCAAGGGAGCGACCAGAAAATGGCTGTCTATGCCGCCGGAGGGACTGGGGTAGCGGCGGCTCCAGACGATCCTGCCGACAGGTATGTGGAGACCGAATTCCTCACAGGCCTCGCGCATGGCGCATTCGGCAGGGGTTTCGCCGGCTTCTCTCCCTCCGCCCGGCAAATCCCACAGGCCGGGGAAGGGAATGCCTGGCTTGTCGTCGCGGAGATAGGTGAGCAGCCGATTTTCGCATTTCAGGACGATTTTCGCGCCTGAAAAGTCTCCGACGGCCGCCATTTCAGCGACGCAAGACCGCTCTCAGATCTCGCGCGTCTTCAGCCATTCTTCGAGCCATTTGATCGAATAGTCGCCGCTCTTCACGTCGTCCTGTTCGAGCAGCGCCTGGTGCAATGGCACGCTGGTCTTCACGCCTTCGATGACCATTTCCTCCAGCGCGCGCTTCAGGCGCATCATGCACCGTTCGCGGTCGCGGCCATAGACGATCAGCTTGGCGATCATGCTGTCGTAATAGGGCGGGATCGAATAGCCCGCGTAGATGCCGCTATCCACGCGCACATGCATGCCGCCTGCCGCGTGATAATAGGTGATCTTGCCGGGGCTGGGCGCGAAGGTGAACGGATCTTCCGCATTGATGCGGCATTCGATCGCATGGCCCGTGAAGGTGATGTCGTCCTGCTTGCAGGACAGGTCCTTGCCATCGGCCACGCGGATCTGTTCGCGCACCAGATCGATGCCGGTGATCATCTCGGTCACCGGATGTTCGACCTGCAGGCGGGTGTTCATCTCGATGAAGTAGAACTCGCCGTTTTCCCACAGGAATTCGATCGTGCCCGCACCGCGATAGGCCATGTCGCGCATGGCAGAGGCGCAGACTTCGCCCATCCGCATCCGCTCTTCATGGCTGATGACGGGCGAGGGCGCCTCTTCGAGCACCTTTTGGTGGCGGCGCTGGAGCGAGCAATCGCGCTCGCCCAGATGCACGGCATTGCCGCGCCCGTCGCCGAAGACCTGGAATTCGATGTGGCGCGGATTGCCGAGATATTTCTCGATATAGACGGTGGCATCGCCAAAAGCGGCTTTCGCCTCGCTGCCGGCCTGCTGCATCAGGGTTTCGAGCTGGTCTTCGCTTTCGCAGACCTTCATCCCGCGGCCGCCGCCGCCCGATGCCGCCTTGATGATGACGGGATAGCCGATTTCCGCAGAGATGCGGCGCGCCTCGTCGAAATCCGACACGGCGCCGTCGCTGCCCGGCACCAGCGGCAGGCCCAGGGCGCCCGCGGTGCGCTTGGCTTCGACCTTGTCGCCCATGGTGCGGATATGTTCGGGCTTGGGGCCGATCCAGGCAATGTCGTGCGCTTCCACGATCTCGGCGAACTTGGCGTTTTCCGACAGGAAGCCATAGCCCGGGTGGATCGCATCGGCCTGCGCGATTTCGGCGGCCGAAATGATGTTGGCGACATTGAGATAGCTGTCGCCCGCTGCCGGCGGACCGATGCAGACGGCGTGGTCGGCCAGGCGCACATGCATGGCATCGGTATCGGCGGTGGAATGCACCGCGACCGTCTCGATACCCATTTCATGTGCGGCGCGGTGGATGCGCAGCGCGATTTCGCCGCGATTGGCGATCAATATGCGTGAAATGCCCACGAACCGGCCCTTATCCGACGACGACGAGCGGCTGGTCGAATTCGACCGGCTGCGCGTTTTCGACCAGGATCGACTTTACCGTACCGGCCTTTTCGGCAGTGATCGGGTTCATCACCTTCATCGCTTCCACGATGAGCAGGGTCTGGCCTTCCTTCACGCTGTCGCCGACCTTCACGAAGTCCGATGCGCCCGGTTCGGGGGCGAGATAGACCGTGCCGACCATGGGCGACTTGATCGCACCGGCGGTATCGGCGGCCGGGGCAGCGGCGTCGCCGGCGGGGGCTGCAGGCGCTGCCGGGGCGGCGGCAGGTGCCGCGGCGGCCACGGGGGCCGGGGCAGCTGCGGCCATGGCCACACCGCCGCGCGATACGCGGATCTTGCGCTCGCCGTCCTCGACTTCGATTTCGGTCAGCCCGGTGTCGCCCAGCATCTCTGCCAGTTCGCGTACGAGCGAGGTGTCGACATTCATGCCGGAATTACCGGCGCCTTTGCGATCGGCCATGAAATGGTCCCTTGTTAGTTTTCGCCCGCGCCTATGCTACCGCTCGCCGCGCAAGACAAGGGGCAGGGCGGGGTTTTAGAGAGCCGCAGCCTTCTCCAACGCTACGGAATAGCTGCGCGCGCCGAGGCCTTTCACGCAGTCTGCGGCGGCCATCCCGACATAGGACAGGTGGCGAAATTCCTCGCGCGTCTCCGGATCGGAGAGGTGAACCTCGATCACGGGCACCTCGATCGCCTTGATCGCATCGAGCAGCGCGATCGAGGTGTGGGTGTAGGCCGCCGCGTTCAGCAGCACGGCGCGGGCTTCCTGCCGGTTGGCGTCATGCAGCCAGTCGATCAGCTGGCCTTCGTGATTGGTCTGGTGAAAACTGATTCCTAGTCCCAGCTCTTCGGCCTGCTGCGCCAGCATCTCCTCGATATCGGCGAGCGTCTGGTGCCCGTAGATCTCCGGCTCGCGCTGGCCGAGAAGGTTGAGATTGGGGCCGTTGAGGACGAATACGGTGTCGGTCATCAGCGCGCTATGAAAGGGCGGCGCGATGGCTTCAACATGTTTCGAGCTTTGGCGGGATTATGTGCGGCGGTGCGCGAGCACGGAGCGGTTAGGAATGGGCGAAACGAATGTCTGCCGATGGGTGGTTGGAGGGTAAAAGCCGACATTCCGCTAACGACCCGATTGCGGTCATCAGCGGCTTCAGTCAGAATGAATTTATGGACGAAACTGAAATCTTGGAGAAACTGCATCGCCTTGTAGTGACTGATAGTCACTTGGAGCGGAACTCGCTCGCGCTGGAGCTTTCTGACAAGAAGGAAACAAGGCTTTTTCAGCTTCTCGTAGAATTGATTCAACGGCCGGAACTCATAAAGAATCGTGGAACGCTGGTACATTGCCTTAGAAACTACGATTGTTCGCCGATAGTCAGCACACTGGTGGAACTCGCTGAAACCGGTAACTTCGAAGTCTCCGCGGAGGCAGTGATTATCTTGGATGAACAGCGGCTCCGTTAAGCGATTTCTGAAGGCCGCTTTCCACCCAATTGCGGACCTTGGGCAAGTTTGCAGCATTGCCTGACAGCCGACCTTTATCGCTTGGACAGCCATTCGGCTAATTCCTCAGCCCAACTATCATCGCCTTCAAGATTGAAGCGGATCCACCGATCGAAAGTTGAAAATCTCATCTCTCGCGAGGAGACCGTCGATCCTGTGTTTGCAGCTACCACCTCGGCCATTTCGTGTAATCCCTGATGAAATGCCCAAGCTCCTAAACTAAGCCATTCATCATCATTATTGCCGAGACGTTCCTCAAGCGGCCAATAGATCGCGTTAAGAGCAACCAGAGGGTTATCCCCAAGCACCACCGACAGGGGCCACAGCTCCTTTACTCGCTGGAATAATTCTCGCGGGTCGACACTCTCTGCCATGCTTCTTTGTAATACCGCATCGTCCGCTTTCCACCCAAAGATCAGACCTCAGGATCTTTTCGCGCAGAGTCGAAAGCGGACGTGAGGAGCGGGCAGTGGCGTGTAACCATCTTCGCACTCCATCCCCACTCACACTTGCAACCCAAAATCCCAGGAAATCGCAACTCTCGCTCCATGGATTGGTTGGGCATAATGGCCGCCTTCGGCACGCCTACGGCTCGCAATGAAGAGGTAATCTTTCAAACGTCATTGCGAGGAGCCGCAGGCGACGCGGCAATCCACCTCAATACCCGCCATCTTATCCATTTCCCTATGCGGCGTCTTTCTGCCATTTTGATCGCCGATGACGGTCGATGGTTCGATCAAAGTGGGGGTTGTAAGGCTGTGAAACGATCTGATCACTTTATGCGCGCAGTTTTGCGACTTGGGCTGGCTTTCTTCGCTTCACCGCTCGCCGCGCAGAACGCACCCGTGTCGCAGCCGCTCATCATCGGTACTTCCTACACTGCCGAGATCGAGGATGCGGAGCGGCGTATCAATGTGGTGCCGCCTGCCGGTTACGATGCCGGGGAGGCGGCCCATCCGCTGGTGGTCGTGCTGGATGGCGGGCTGGCGCAGGATTTCTTCCTCGCACTCGGCATGGAACGGTGGAACCAGCTCTGGCAGCGCAGCGCGCCCGCCATCTTCGTGGGGGTGGAAACCGTCGATCGCCAGCGCGAATTGCTGCCGCCGACGCGGAATGCGGAGGAGCAGGAACGCTATCCCACCGCCGGAAACAGCGCCGCGGTCAGGGCGTGGCTGGCCGATACCGTCCTGCCCCTGCTGCGGTCCGAGTACCGGACCGATGGCCGCGCCTATCTGATCGGTGAAAGCGCCGCCGGGCATTTCGTGGTCGAGACATGGGCACAGACGCCCGGGCTTTTCGACGGCTATGCCGCGCTCTCGCCCAGCCTCCAGTGGGATGACCAGTCGCTGTCGCGCCGTGTGGCCGGGGCGGAGGCGGAGAATAGCCCGCCGCTCTTCCTGTCGCTGGCGGATGAGGGCGGGGCAACCGAAGAGGGCATCCTGCGGCTCGCGGCAGGCTCGAAGGCGTGTTTGGCCGATCGCCGGGGGGATGTCGTCCATGCCACCACGCTCCACCGCCTGCTGCCCGAGGCGCTGCAATTCCTCTTACCCACCGGCGCGGACTGGCTGGCGGAATACGGCCTCAAACTAAATTGCACCCCGCTTCCCGATGGGGATGAGGCGCAGTAAGTTCGCGGGAAGGGCAGCCAGCAATTCGAAGCTGCGTGTCCAAAGAACCGGGCCGCCTGCGAAAGCCGTTTTCCTACAGCCTCGCTTTCTGCCACCACGGCGGGAATCACCCGGCGAGAGAGGAGGCTTCACGTTGCGGTCGGCACGGAATTTGGGAGGAAGCGTCGGTGCGGCTGGAAGTTGACAGAAGCCGTGTGACTTAAAAGCCAGAAGCGGCGGAAATGCAGGCGTTTTTTAGGATGGCCGAGTTTTTGTTTCGCCGCCTGTCGGTGTCAACCGGATGGGCATGCAAGCCAGGACCCGAACGGCGGTCACGCACACAAAAAACCGGGCGCGAAGGCCCGGTTTTCTGGTCTGGTGTAAGGGTCAGCGCGCGTTGTAGGCCAGTTGGCGGGCGCGGCGGCTTTCGAGTTGGGCGAGCGCCTTCTCGGTCACGTCGGCGACGCATTCCTTGTCGACGATCCGTCCCGAGGTGGTGACCGAAGTCCGTACTTCGCAGGCGCGCTTTGCGGCGTCGGCGATCCGGGTGCGGACCTCCTCGAAATGGGCGGGGTTCGACAGGTCGAGATCCGCGTGAGAGATGCGTACTTCGATCTCGTTGGGCGCGGCGCTCGAAGGGGCGGCGGAAAGGCACATGGCCGAAGCCAGGGCAGGGATAAGCAGGCGGCGCATAATCGTTCTCCAAACAGAGTGATTAGGGTGAGCGGCCTCCCAAGACATGATGATTGTGCGGTGCAGCATGATTCTTCGCAAGTGCAAAAAATCTCGTGCTGCTTGCAGTAAATGCAAGAGTATTGCTGGCACCGGGCATTTGCCGCAATTTTGTTGGCTTCCCCAGCGCTACGGGTGAGACAAACGCTAGTCAGGGCTGCGGGATGATCCAGCGGTTACTTGCGCGGTCGATGCTGCCGCCGGCTTCCTCGGTCACGGCGCGGTCCACGATTTCGAGGCTGCGTTCGCCCATGGCGGCGAAATCGTCATAGCCGTCGTTCGGGAAGCCCTTGCGCGTGCGGTGGATGTGGAAACTGCCCGACAGCGGCATGCCGAACGCCTCCTCGATTGCCGCGCGGCCCATGATCGAGCCGATCAGCCCGCCCCAGGTGGCGGTGGGATTGTCCGAATCCCAGCCCGCCAGCGTGCCTATGCGGATGGTGTCGCGCAGATCGCCCTCGCCGTAGAAATAGCTGACCAGCCCGGCGGCGAAGTTGATCCCGCCCGCAAAGCAGCCGTTGCAATAGAGCCCGCGCGCCGAGATGTCGTAGCCATCCTGCATCTCGACCTGATAGCGCTGGTAAACCGCATCGCGCGCTTCTTCCCAGCTGGCGCCGCTTTCATACTGGGCGAGCACGAAACGGTACATCGCCAGCGGATATTCGCCTTCGGGCAGCACGCGGCTGGCCTCTTCGGCGATGCCGCGCAATTGCGGCCCCAGCGGGCGCGCGGGATCGACCCGCGCGGACAATGCGTGGAGAGCGACATGGAAGCGGGCGATGTCCGCCGCCTCGCCGCGCGCGGCGGTGCGGATCGGCAGATCGGCCATGCGCAGCGCAATGTCGGGGCGGCCCGGCGCGAACAGGCCGAAAATCTCGGTCGAAAGCTGGGCGTCGATCATTTCCCAATGCTCATTGAGCGCGGGGTCGGAGGTTTCGGGAGGCAGCGTCCCCGCCAGCATCAGTTCGTGCGCCCGCTGGTTGGAGACCCAGAGATAGTTCTGATAGCCCGTCTCGTCGGCGCCATAGGGGGTGGGCTTGTTCTCGTCATAGATATGGTCGATCCACGCCTGGCGGATTTGCTGCGGCGTCAGCATGCTGGTCCGGTGCTTCAGCAGCGCGTCCTGATAGATATATTCGATATCAGTATCGTCATCCGCGCCCCAGCTTTCGCCCGGCGTGCGCAGCACGAAATCGATGGTCGGCGAGATCGGGCTGGGCTTGCCGGGATCGAAGATGCTGGGCTGATCGGGCTGGCCCCAATCCTCGCGCGTGTAGAATTCGCCATGCGGCCCTTCGCCGCCGATCTTGTCCATTTCAGTGACGAGGCCGGTCCAGTTGGCGATGCTCTGCCCTAGCCAGAAGCCTTCCATGCGGCGGGCATAGGCGGCCCGGTCGATTTCCAGCGTGGCCGTTTGCGCCGTGGCCGCGCTGTGCGGGGAGGACACCGTGCCGGCGGTGGCGCAGGCGGCCAGAAGCAGGGGCAGGGCGGGCAGCATCAGTCGGCGCAAAATCTCTCTCCTCCACGGGGCGATGGGCGGCGTGTCTTGCCTGCACCGGTCGCCCCTGTTCTCCTTGGACGGCGGTGTAGCGAAGGGCGCACCTTACGCAAAGGGAGAGTTGTGATCGTTCACAATTGCGTCAACGCGCTATTCAATTGAGGTCTGCCCCGAGCCTTCGCCTGCGACCGGATCCGATGTCTGCCCACCCGTCCACTTCACCGGGATGCGCAGATAGGTGACGCCGTTATCCTGCGCCTCCTCGAACCGGCCGGCGCGGATGTTCACCTGGATCGAGGGGAGCAGCAGCTTGGGCACGGCCAAGCCCTGGTCGCGGCTTTCCCGCAGAGCGACGAAGCCGTCCTCGTCCATCCCTTCGGCCGCATGGACGTTGGCGCGCAGCTGTTCGCCCACCGTGGTTTCCCAGCGATAGTCGTCGCGGCCGGGCGCCTTGTAATCGTGGCACAGGAACAGGCGCGTCTCGCGCGGAAGCTCCAGCAGGCGGCGGATCGAGCGGTAGAGCGTGCGCGCATCGCCGCCGGGGAAATCCGCCCTGGCGGTGCCGAAATCGGGCATGAACAGCGTGTCCCCGACAAAGGCGGCATCGGCGACGAGATAGGCCACATCGGCGGGCGTATGACCGGGCACATGCATGACGCGCACCTCCAGTTCGCCGATGGCAAATCGCTCCCCATCCCCGAACAGCCGGTCGAAATCGGAACCGTCGGTCGCCAGATCCTCCATCGCAAAGACCGGGCGGAAGATCTTCTGCACATCCTTTATCCGCGCGCCGATCCCGATCCAGGCACCGGTCCGCGCCTTGATGAAGGGGGCTGCCGAGAGGTGATCGGCATGGGCATGCGTTTCCAGCACCATGGCGATCTGCCAGTCGCCTTCTTCCGCAAAGGCAAGGATGCGTTCGGCCGAACCGGTGTCGGCGGCGCCGCTGGCAAGATCGAAATCGAGAACCGGGTCGATCACCGCGGCCTTCCGCGTCGCCGGATCTCCCAGCAGGTAGCTGATCGTATGGGTCGCTTCGTCGAAAAAGGCTTCGATCACGGGCTTGGTCATATTCTTCGCTCCATCAGGCCTTGCTAATATATAAGGTTATGCTAAATAAGCAAGTGCTTAAGGAGACGGGGCGATGCTGCACTCGATGGATCTAAAAACATTCGAAGCCAAGGCGGGCATGGTCGCAGGCTCGCTCAAAGCGATGGGCAACGGCCGGCGGCTGATGCTGCTGTGCAAGCTGGTCGAGCACGGCGAGATGACGGCGAGCGATCTGGCCCGTGAAGTCGGCCTGTCGCAGCCCGCCTGTTCGCAGCATCTTGCAAGGATGCGCGAGGAGGGCCTCGTCTCCTATAGGCGTGAAAGCCAGATGCTGTGGTACGCGATTGCCGACCCGCGCGTCGAGACGCTGCTCGCGCTGCTGTACCAGCTTTATTGCAAGGACTGACCGAATGACCTGTGTTTCCCTTACTCCCGCCGAAGCCGCGCGCATGATCGATGCCGGGGCGAGGCTGGTGGATGTCCGCGCGGCGGACGAACATGCGCGCGAGCGTATTCTGGGCGCTGCCAATCTGCCGCTCGAGCGGATCGAGGACCTGCCGCACGGCGAGACGCCGGTGATCTTCCACTGCAAGTCGGGCATGCGCACCGATGCCAATGCCGCGCGCCTTTCCGCCGCCGCTGCGGGCGCGCCTGCCTATCTGATCGGCGGCGGGATCGACGGCTGGCGCAGGGACGGGCAGCCGGTGCTGGCCGACAGGAGCCAGCCGCTCGAGATCATGCGCCAGGTACAGATCGTGGCGGGTATCCTGATCCTCACCGGCGTCATCCTGGGCTTCCTGTGGACGCCTGCATTCTTCGGCCTCGCGGGCTTGGTCGGCGCGGGCCTGCTGCTGGCCGGATCGACCGGCTGGTGCGGTATGGCCCATTTGCTGGGGGCGATGCCGTGGAACCGCCGGGCGGCCGACTGACACGGCAATGGACATGGGCGCGATCGCCGCGGGCCTTGCTGCCGGATGGGTCATCGGGCTCATCCTCGGGCTGGTCGGCGGCGGCGGGTCGATCCTCGCCGTGCCCCTGCTGGTCTATGTCGTCGGGGTCCAGTCGACCCATGCGGCGATCGGGACCGCGGCCGTCGCGGTCAGCATCAACGCCCTGACGAGCCTTGCCGGCCATGCCCGCGCCGGGCGCGTCAAATGGCGCTGTGCCTCGGTATTCGCGCTGGCGGGTATGGCGGGCGCGGCCTTGGGCGCAGAGATCGGCAAGGCGGTCGACGGGGACAGGCTGCTGGTCCTGTTCGGCCTGCTGATGATCGGCGTGGGGCTGACGATGCTGCGCAGGCGGCGTGCGGCACCAATGCCCGACGTGCGCCTCGACCGGGCCAGTGCGGGCACGCTGCTGCCCCGGCTCGTCCCCATCGGCCTCGGCACCGGGCTTGCGGCAGGCTTTTTCGGCATCGGAGGAGGCTTCCTGATCGTGCCGGGCCTGATCCTGGCGACTGCCATGCCGCTGGAATTCGCCATCGGAACCTCGCTCGTGGTCGTCAGCGCGCTCGGGCTGACCACGGCGACATCCTATGCGCTGTCGGGGCTGGTCGACTGGGGCATCACCGCGCTGCTCGTGGCAGGCGGACTGGTAGGCGCCGTGACCGGCATCGCCCTCGGCAAGAAGCTGGGCGCGCGCGAAGGGCTGCTGGAACGCGGCTTCGCAGCGCTGGTGATCGCGATCGGCGGCTATGTGGCGGTGTCGTGAAATTCGTGGGCAGCGGGTTGCAAGCCCCGCCCAAGTCCTCGTGCTACCGAGGCTCTCCTAGCTGATCTTCTCCGGCAACTCGAAAATGTCGATGAAGCGCTGGGCGGCATCGGCATTCCCTTCCATTGTCACGCCGACCTCATCGGCGCGCACTCCGCCGTAAAACATCGCTGCCAGCGCCGGGGCAGCGGGGGCGGTGAAAATAGCATCGCATCGCTCGGGGGCGGCGCGGGCGACGGGAAGCGTGCCGTGATTCAGTTCGGCAACGAATTCGGCATCGGGGAAACGGAAGCCGATCCGCATGCTCTGCCCCTGCGCCCTTGCCGGATCGAACATCGTGCGCAGCGAGAGCAGGAAGCTCACCGGGGAAAGCGGCAGCGTCGGATCGTGCTGCGGGGACATGGCGGCCCAGCGGCCGATTTCCTGGATCATCGGTTCGGCGGCATAGCCCCAGCGCGTGAGTTCATACACCTGAGCCGAGTGGGGCGGGGGCAGCTTGCGCTTCGCCAGCACTCCGGCCGCCTCAAGCGTTTCGAGCCGTTCAGTCAGTACCTTGGCCGAAATGCCCGGCAGGCTGGCCCTCAGATCGGAAAACCGCCGCGCTCCGAACATCAGTTCCCTTACCACCAGCAGCGACCATCGCTCGCCCACCAGTTCCATGCCGAACGCCGTCCCGCAGGCGTCGCCATACCAGCGGCCGTGCCCGGCCACATCGCTCTTCGACCGACCCCTCGTTTCCTTTTGTAACTTCATAGTTGCTTTTAGTAACCATTGGGCGCAGATTTCTCAAGTGCCGAGTCGCGACAATGGTGTCTGCGATACGGACCTGCCCGGCGGCGATCGAACGGCGGCTGCGAATTTTGCAATTGCCGCAGGACCGAAGAGGAGAAGCGAAATGTATGTCAGCGGTTTCGTCCAGCCCGTGCCCGATGGAAACAGGGACGCCTATATCGCCTCTGCCAGGACCGGATGGGCGCTGTTCAAGGACTATGGCGCGCTCTCGATGATGGAAAACTGGGGTGACGATGTCCCCGCGGGCAAGCAGACCGATTTCCATCGCGCCGTCGCGCGCGAAGAGGGGGAAAGCGTCGTCTTGAGCTGGGTGGTCTGGCCCGACAAGGCGACGGCCGATGCCTGCATGGCTACGATGGAAACCGACGAGCGCTGGCAGGAAATCGACATGCCCTTCGACGGCAAACGCATGATCTTTGGCGGGTTCGAGACCATCTTCGACGCCGCCGCCTGACGGTAACATAACGGGAGACGAGAAATGTATGTGAACGGATTCGTGCTCGCAGTTCCTGCCGCCAACAAGGAGGCCTACCGCGAGGTCGCCGAGAAATTCTGGGACATCGTGAAGGACTATGGTGCGCGGTCGCAGATCGAATGCTGGGAAGTGGACGTCAAGGATGGCCACACCACCGATTTCCGCCGCGCGGTTCAGGCGCAGGAAGGCGAGCGTATCGTCTTCAGCTGGGTGACCTGGGACGACAAGGAAACCGCCGACGCCAGCCACGAAAAGATGATGGCCGACCCGCGTATGGAAGAACATTTCGGCTCGGCCGACGGGAGCGAAATGCCCTTCGACGGCAAGCGCATGATCTATGGCGGGTTCGAGCCGATCGTGTGGAAGGAGGCCTGAGCGGTAAGGCCCGGCGTCACTAGGCCCGCTTGAACTTGGCGAACTGCCGGCCGTATTCCGCCGATTGCGGGTCCTTCGGGACATGGATGGCGAGGCTGCACTTCAGTCCGCCAGGAAGAAACTCCATCGTCACATCCGCTTCGCCGCCGGAGTGTGATCCGCGTTCGATCAGGCGCGTGCCGAAGCCCTTGTGCTCTGGCTCGGCAACCGGGGGGCCGCCGCTTTCCTGCCAGGTCAGGTGCACGATATCGTCATCGCCAGCGCTCTCGACCGACCAGTCTATCGCAACCGTGCCATCGTCCACCGACAACGAGCCGTATTTCACCGCATTGGTGGCTAGCTCGTGGACCGTCATCGTCAGGCCCAGCGCGGTTTCCGGATCGAGCAGATGGTCGGACCCGTCCATGCCGATGCGCCCGGTCAAGTCGCCCAGCGAGGCACCGAGCGTCGCGCGGAGCAGGCTGCGCAAAGAGGTCGGCCGCCAGCTCCCCTCGGTCAGCAGGCCGTGCGCTGCGGACAGGGCGGACAGCCGCGCGGAAAACTGCTCCACGGCGCTGCCCGCCCCCGGGACCGACCTGAAGGTCTGCTTCGCGAGCGCGTGAACCACCGCGATCGTGTTCTTCACCCGGTGCTGCAGCTCGTTGATCAGCAGGTCCTGCCGCTCCTCGAAAGCGACCTCTTCGGTGATGTCATAGCCCTGGACGATGATCCCCGAAATTTCGTTTTCGGGGTTGAGGATAGGCTGGAAGATGAAGTTCAGATAGCGCAGCGTGCCGGTCTCATCATCTGCGGTGTTCAGAATGACCTTTTCGCGGCGGCCAATGTAAGGTTCGCCGCTGGCGTAGACCTGATCGAGAATGGTGATGAACCCCTGATCGACCACTTCGGGCAGCGAATCCTCGACCGTCCGTCCCACGATGTCGGATCTGCCGACCAGCTCAAGATAGGCCGTATTCGCCATCTCGAAGACATGGCCCGGTCCGCCCAGAACGGCGACGAAACCGGGAGCCTGGTCGAAGAATTCGGTGAGCCGCCTGCTTTCCCTCACCAGGGTGACGTTCCGCGACTGGACCTTTTCGGCCCGGCGGATGAGGTCCGCCTGCTTGCGATGCTGCCTCAGTTCCTGCAGCTCTGTGACGTCCACAGTGTGCTGCAGGATGAGTTTGACCGCACCCGCATCATCGAGCAGCGGCGTATGCGTCGCGCTCCAGTAATGGGTTTGCATCCCTCCATCGGGCGCGGTGATATCGTAACGGATAAGGGCGAGCTCATCGACCTGCCCCGTCCGCAGGACGCGTTGCAGGGAATCGTCGAGCAGCCGGTAGCTTTCCGTCGCGGGATCGCTGGGAAAGGCCTCGAACAGTGGCTTCCCGATGATATCTTCGCGCTCGCGCATGGTCGCGCCGAGATAGGCATCGTTCACCCACACCAGCCGGAGGTCCGGGTCCATCACCATATAGGGGTTCGGCGATTTTCCGAGAAGCGCGGCGAAATCGATGTTCAAGCGAAGTCCATTCTGATGCTTACGATACTGCAGATACACGGCGCCTAATGTACTGCGGCAACCGAGTCACCCCGTGTGACCATGAAGAATAATAGCTACTCGCGCGCTTTTGTTTCCTGCAAAATCGCAGCCGTGACCGGCACTTACGGTCCGAAATAGCGCACACTTGAGCGAACACGGTGATTTCATTATGATTTACACATGACCCAGGAAGAGCGCGAACTTCGTCACGAGCTAAGAAATGCCGAGCAGGACAAGCTCGCGCTCAAGAAGATGCTCAACCGGGCTGCCGACGAAATCGACGAACTGGCAGATGCCGACTGTTCGCAAGTCTCGATCGAACACGCCCGCTCGCAGGCCAAACGCCTGCGCAAGGTGAGCGGATTGAAAAAGAAATAGCATAGAAGTCCACCCCCTCTGTCCTTACTCGTTTGGACTGATGGAAAGATAGGAGCGGCTCGGCACAATTCTTGATGTCGATCGGCAGGTGTTCATGCTAGCGAAAATTCGCGGCGCCCATTCGCCCTCAAATTTCTCGCTTCGTTGGACCTCCCATAATGACATCACGCCACACCACTGGCCTTCTCTCGCTTCGCGACCATGACGAAAGCAGACCCGATTCTGCCATATCCGATGTCCTCTACCGTATGGCCTTCGGGGCGATCGGCTGGCCCTGGCTTCTGCACAGCCTGTGGGGCGGAACGAAGCGCAGCAAGCGCGATCTGATGGACCGGGTCTCGCTGGATCCGGGCGCTCTGCCCAATCTTGGAAGCTGGAAAGCCGATACCGGATTTCTGCACCGTATCGTGGACGCTGTCGAAGAACTGCAGCCGCGCGTGGTCGTCGAATTGGGGGCGGGCGCATCCACTCTCGTGTGCGCCAAGGCTATGCAAAAAAATGGTCAGGGCAAGCTGTTCAGCTTCGACCAGCACGCCGATTTTGTGACGGCGACCGGAGAATGGCTGACAGGCGAGGGTGTCGAGGCGCACATCAGATGCGCTCCCTTGACGGCTTCGATCGAAGGATGGCCCGGCAGATGGTACGAACTCGGCAATGTACCGGAGCAGATCGACCTGATCATCATCGATGGACCGCCATGGGCCGTGCATCCATTTGTGCGCGGAGCGGCAGAGGTCCTGTTTGAACGCCTTGCGCCTGGGGGAATAATTCTCCTGGACGACGCCGCCAGGCCGGGAGAGCGCGTGGTCGCCCATCGGTGGCGGCGCAACTGGCCTGACATTACCTTCGAAAGGGCCAAGGGCAGCAGCAAGGGCACGTTGGTTGGCCGCAAGGCCGGCGGCAACAAGTCTTCTGTTTCTTCGTACCCGCGTTTCGCCAACGATAACGGGCGGATCAGCTGGCGCCGGGTCGCCGGACTGGCGGCATTGTTCGCCTCGGGCTGGTTTGCGAACGGATGGGTGGGCGATCTTTCAACGCCGGCCAGCGCGGCTTCCTTCGTCAACGAGGCGCAGGAGGCCTACAATGCGAGTCAGGTTCGCTGGAAAATGGCATCGCAAGTAGAAAGCATCGAGCTCGATCGGCGCGAAATTCTCGACGCCACGGGTATCGATTTTCCTGCCTTGCCTTCAGGATGGTCCGTGTTGGACGCACAGCTCTACCCTTCCGATCTCGGCAATTCGGTCATGGTCTCGGTGAAAACGCCGTCGGGCGAAACCATCTCGCTCTTCGCGGCTCAGGCCGAGACTTCCTTCGGTGCGTTGCCGATGATGACAGCTGATAACGGGGTGTCCGTGGCCTTTTGGGAAGAAGGCCCCTTGGCTCTTGGACTGGTCGGCGAACTGGAATCCAGCAGACTGCTCGAGCTGGCAGCTGTTCTGGCGCGCGGCACCTGATTCCGGCGGTGATCGCCATCACCCTTCGCCATACAAAGGACCGACCGCCAATGACCCGGTTGCGGATAGTGACCCGATCTTTCATCTAGGGCCGATGTCGAGCGATTGCTGTTCATCCAAGGGAACCGAGCTTGAGAAGCTTGCAAGGCAGGCCGACCAGCGCCGCGTCCTGATGATCGTGCTGCGGATTAACGCGGTGATGTTCTTCGTCGAGTTTACTGCCGGCGTGATGGCCGGTTCGTCGGCCTTAATGGCAGACGCCACCGACATGCTGGGCGATGCCCTGGTCTACGGCGTCAGTCTTTATGCGCTCTCGAGAGGCGACCGCTGGAAAGCCGGTGCAGCCGTGTTGAAGGGGGTTCTGATCCTGTTGCTAGGCATCAGCATCCTGGTGAATGTCGCCATCAAGCTGAGTACCGGCGTACCCCCGTCATCCACGCTGATGCTCGCATTCGGAGCAATGGCACTGGTCGCAAACCTGGCATGCCTGTCGCTCCTGTGGCGCTTCAGACGGCAGGATGTGAATATGGCGAGCACGTTCGAATGCTCGCGCAACGACGTGATCTCGAACGTTGGCGTGCTCATCGCTGCGGGCGCCGTCGCCCTGACGTCGTCGCCCTGGCCGGATATCGTCATCGGCGCGGTCATGGCTGTGATAATTCTTCGATCCTCGGCCAGAGTACTCAGGGAAGCGATCCCGCAGCTGCGCGCCGAAAAGGCGGAAGTCGGGTAACGACCCAATTGCTGACATCGCCAAGAATCGCCTTTGATGTCTTTGAATGGAATTTGGTTCGCTAAAGATTAGCCGTCAGGATTCCGCATCCAGGGTATTGGCCAGTTCCAGCAATCGGGGCGCCTTGATTTCCCCGACCAGCGCAAGCGCGACCTGATCGTCTTCCCAGTACGCCACTACCATACCATCGTCCGAGTCCATCGAAGGACTGTCACTGATCGAGGTGTCTTCCTCTGCCGCGAACAGCGAAACGCGCTCGTCAGCGGTTGTGACCATCGTCACAACTACCGAATTGCCTAGATCAGAGGGATACAGCTGCGCATCAGTCACAACCCAGTCTTGAGGAAGCTTGGGCAGCTTAATGCCCGTCGCCTTGAGGATGTCCTGCCGGTCGACATTCCTGATTGCTATTTGCGAGGGCATCTTTGCTCGGACACTACTTGCGACGTAGGCCTCTTGGGCTTCGTTCACGAGCGAGGCCGCGTTTGCCGCGGGCGAGAAGCCGATATCTAATTCATTGCCAGCCCAGCCACAGGCAAACACAGCGACCATCGCCGCCATCCGAACAAATCGCTCGCGGCGCCGGTTGTCGTTACTGGGGACCGGTTGCGGCCGATCTGTTTTACTGCCCGTCAATACGGTGGAGAGGGCGAGCGGAGTTTGGGTGCCGCTTGGTTGCGCCGCTGGTGACTGCGCCGCCTTCGCCTCACTGAAATAGCAAGCGAAGAACGGGTCCAGATTTCGATCGATGTAATTATCGACATAGGCGATGTCGTCACTGGAAAGATAATCGACGAAGCCGCCCATCTTGCCGCGTCGCACCTTGAAGCTCTCCGGATTTGCCGGATCTGCCGGGCGAAGGCGTTCGTGGTTGAAGCTGTCGTTCAGTTCCGCCTTGCGCATGTTGCGGAACGATGCACCTTCAACGACCCGCTCGAGAAGGTCTTCGCTCGGAGCGGGGAGACCCAGAAAGGCCGCAGAATCTCGTACGACCTGTTTCGGATCACGATGCATGTCCCTGTAACGGACCCACAGAAAGTCGCGTGGCACCCTTCTTGCCCGCGCCCAGGCGTTGTAGAAGGCGACGACCGCGTCGATGCTTCCCTTCTCTTGGCGGATATAGGTAGAGATGTCGCAATCGATCACCTTCATCCGGTTCTTCGCGTCGAAATAGTATGAAACCAGCACATCCCGCGGGTCGCGGGTAAGCAGCAGGACCTTCTTCCTGCGGTAGCGAGATTTGTCCGTTTCGATCTCGTCCCCGAATTTCAGGTTGGGGTGGTCGTCGTGTGTAAATCCAATATTCGGAATGTCTGACGCGAGCTTCCAGAAGTGCTGGACCTCCATCGGGTTGTCGACATCCAGTCCGTACTGCGCACACACCATGGTCCCGAGCATCGTACGCAACCACGTGCGCCCGGACTTGGGATAGGACAGGACGTAGGCATCTCTGGCCCATTCGCTGGCCGCACGACGCATTACCAATAACGCGCCTCTGTTTCGGATCGAACTTGGCAGCAGCGTTTCCCCTGCGGAAAATGCGAAGTCTCTAATAACCGGACGAATTGCCATCAGTCGGACCCTTTAAAACTGTCCAGCGACGTGTGAGCTCAGTCCATTAACCCTAATTCCTCCCTGGTGCGGGAGCCATAGTCGCAAAAGGGGGGTATCCTTCAGATAGTTCATGGAGGAGTGGCGGAAATGGCCCGCATCGCCTCATCGAATGCTCGAAGCTTTTTGGATGGCAGCAATCCACCAAATAGCAGACACTGCGAACCGCAGATTGCAATGCAACCCCGGAACGGGCCAACGTTCCACATCCCTTCCGCCCCTCACACCTCCGTCCCCTTCGCCTTGCCCCATTGGCGGGCGGCGGTGTAGCCGAGGTAGCCGGTGCCGAAGAGCGCGTAGAGTTCTTCCGGCAGGCCGCTCAGATAGCTGGTGATGCCTGCGCTCACGCCCTGGGCGGCGGCGGGGGAAAAGGCGCTCAGCACGCCCATCGGCAGGGCGAAGAGGATCATCGCATACATCACGTAGAGGAAGCTCGGGCGGGCGCGGCTGGTCCAGGGGTCGGGGCTGCGCACCTCGGCGACGATGGCGGACAGGCGCGCCTCGATCTGGCGCAGTTCATGCGTGCCTTCGAGCTTTAGCAGTTCGAGCTTGGCCTCGGCGCGGGCCTGTTTGTCGGGGATGATCTTGTCGATGATCGAGGCGAGGGGGCCGATGAGCGATTCGATGAGTGCCATGTGGTTTCTCCTTGGCTAAAGAAGTAACCAAATCGGTTCGTGTAGGAAAGGGGGTTCTCGTTTCGGAGTGCCCGAGGCAGCGCAGCGACTCGCGAAAATGGCGCAAATCGGGGCAAAATTCGCTTTTCGGCAGCGCGAAAAAAGTGATCGGGAGCAGGTTCGCGGACGGGCGAATCCTATTTCGCACCCTTTTGTGCGGCATCCGCCGTGTGTTCGGCGCGCAGGCCACCGATCAAGACGGTGTTCGGAGCGTTTTCCGGAACATTGCGGGCAACACCGTGGGCGGCGCCGCGAATGTGGGAGAGAAGGGGGGTAAACCACTGGTCGGGATGACTGGATTCGAACCAGCGACCCCCACACCCCCAGTATGGTGCGCTACCAGGCTGCGCTACATCCCGAAACCAGTGGAGGCGGCCCTATAGGCCCGGCTCATCCACATGGCAAGCACCTGTCTTGTCCAATTCATTGCCAGTCTCAATCAATACTGCTAACCGCCCGCCACCGATCGAAAGATGCGCGCTCCAGCCCGCTTGAACTGCGGGGGCAGGGCGCCCAACTGACGCAAAACTCTTGCTGCAACCAACAGGTCTTCTTTTCCCATGATCACCCTTCTTGCCGCCGCTGCCCAGCCGCCGGTCTGGCTCCAGGTCCTGCCCTGGGTCGCCATTTTCGCGGTTTTCTGGTTCCTCATGATCCGCCCGCAGCTGCGCCAGCAGAAGGCGCACCGCGAAAAGGTCGAAGGCCTCAAGCGCGGCGACGAAGTGATCACCGCCGGCGGTCTGGTCGGCAAGATCACCAAGGTGGAAGAGCATTATGTCGAGCTCGAACTGGCCAAGGGCATGAAGGTCCGCGCGGTCAAATCCACCATCGGCGAAGTGCTCAGCGGCAAGCCCGCAGCACCCGCCAACGACTGATCCGGCCACAAGGATAGAGACCCGGTCATGCTGGAATTCCCGACCTGGAAGAAGGTCATGCTATGGGGTATCGCCCTTCTGGGCGTGCTCGCGGCGCTTCCCTCGCTTGCTTCGCTGTCGAACCAGGACTGGCCCGACAGCCTGCCCAATCCGACGGTCAATCTCGGCCTCGACCTTGCCGGGGGCAGTCACATCCTGCTCGAGGCGGAACGCGACCAGGTCGCGGCCAAGCGGCTGGAAGATATGGAAGAAGGCGTGCGCAACGCGCTTCGCGGGGCCGAGGGCGGACGCATCCGCATCGGCGACGTGTCGACCGAAGACAACCGCCTGAGCTTCCTGCTCGACGACGCCTCGCAGATCGATCTTGCCCGCAGCGAGATCGAAGGCCTGATGTCGGGCACCGGCCCGGTCCGCGAATGGGACCTTCAGGTGGTCGACGGGCAGCGCTTCGTGCTGACCCCGACCAGCGCCGGTCTGGACAATGCGGTGAGCTCGGCGATGGACGCCGCCCTCAGCGTGATCAACGACCGTATCGACAGCCTCGGCACGCGCGAACCCACCGTTCTGCGCCAGGGCGATACGCGCATCGTGGTGCAGGTCCCCGGCCTGCAGGATCCCGAAGCGCTGAAGGAACTGATCGGCAAGACCGCCCAGCTCGAATTCAAGCTGGTGCAGCGTGAAGCGACGCTGGAAGAGGTCGAGCGCGGCTTCGTCGCGGGCGGCGAAGTGGTCGCCTATGCCGACAAGGAGCGTTATGGCGGCGGCGGCGTGGTCGTGAACCGTCTCGGCGGGATCGACGGGTCGACGCTGACCAACGCGCAGCAGAGCGTGGACCAGCAGACCAACGAACCGGTCGTCAGCATTGCCTTCAACCCGCAGGGCGGCAAGCAATTCGCCAACATGACGCGCCAGTATACCGGCGATCGGTTCGCCATCATCCTGGATGGCGAGGTGATTTCCGCGCCGGTGATGCAGGAACCGATCCTCAACGGCCAGTCGCAGATCAGCGGCAGCTTCACCGTGCAGAGCGCCAACGAACTGGCAATCCAGCTCAGCTCGGGCGCGCTGCCGGTCGATCTGACCGTGGTCGAGGAACGCACCGTCGGCCCCGATCTCGGCGCCGATTCGATCAAGCAGGGCCTGCTCGCCATGGGCATCGGCACGCTGCTGGTCATGCTGCTGATGATCGTGACGTATGGCCGCTTCGGCATCTATGCCACGGTGGCGCTGGTCATCAACGTGCTCATGCTGCTCGGCATCATGGCCGCGCTCAACGCCACGCTGACTCTGCCCGGTATCGCCGGCTTCGTGCTGACGATCGGCGCGGCGGTCGACGCCAACGTGCTGATCAACGAGCGTATCCGCGAGGAACGCAAGCGCGGGCGGCGGGTCGTTGCGGCAGTGGAAAACGGCTACAAGGAAGCCAGCCGCGCCATTTACGACGCCAACGTCACCAACTTCATCGCCGGCGTGCTGCTGTTCCAGTTCGGCTCGGGCCCGATCAAGGGCTTTGCCGTGGTGCTCGTCGTCGGTCTTTTCACCTCGGTCTTCACGGCCGTTCCGCTCACGCGGATGTGGGTGGCCCAATGGCTTCGCAAGGCGCGGCCCACAGATCTGAACCTGTAAGGAGGACGGACCATGAAATTGCTCAAGCTCGTCCCCGACGACACCAACATCAAGTTCCTGAAATGGCGCATCCCGTTCTTCGTGGTCAGCATCGTGCTGATCGCGGCGAGCTGGGGGCTCGTGATGACCAAGGGCCTCAATTACGGCGTCGATTTCGCCGGCGGCCTGGAAGTGCGCGCGACCTTCACGCAGAGCACCGAGGCCCCGGTGGCGCAGCTGCGCACCGATATCGAGGATCTGGGCTACGGGACCCCCGTCGTCCAGCGCTTCGGCGAGGATAACCAGGTCTCGATCCGCATCCGCCTGCCCGACGAAGTCTCGTCGGACAAGGACGCAGCGCAGGCGGCGGCCAACGCCGTGGTCGAACAGTTGCAGGAAAACTATCCCGACTTCCGTCTGGACGGGAACGACAACGTCTCGGGCAAGGTTTCGGGCGAGTTTCGCAGCGATGCGATCTTCGCGCTGGCGCTCGCCATGCTCGGCGTCGCTTTCTACATCTGGATCCGCTTCGAATGGCAGTTCGGCGTGGGCGGCCTGTTCGCGCTGTTCCACGACGTATCGCTGACGCTGGGGATGTTCAGCCTCTTCCAGCTGGAATTCAGCCTCCAGATCATCGCGGCCATCCTCGCGATCATCGGCTATTCGCTGAACGATACCATCGTGGTCTATGACCGTATCCGCGAAAACCTGAAGAAATACCGCAAGATGCCGCTGCCCGAGCTGCTGGACCTGTCGGTCAACGAAACGCTGGCGCGTACGGTGATGACCTCGCTGACGCTGCTCGTGGCCCTGATCCCGCTGCTGCTGTTCGGTCCGGCGAGCCTGTTCGGCCTGACCGCAGCGATCACGCTCGGCATTTTCGTTGGTACCTACAGCTCGATCTACATGGCGGCGCCGCTGCTGGTGTGGATGGGCGTCAATTCCAACAGCTTCGTGCCGCAGGAATCGGTCGCCGACCGCCAGGAAAAGAAACTCCGCGGCGAAGTCTGATCTGAACTCTCTCGTCCGCTGCCTGTCAGAGGCGGCGGACGAGCATTTCGGCCACCCCGATCCAGGCCGGATTTTCCACCACCTGCTGTTTTTCCCCGTGGCCGGGCGGAAGCACGCCGACCAGCTTGCCCTGCCGGTCGATCAGGCGGCCGAAGGCGAAGCGCCCGCCCTTGCGCGGCACCAAGACATCGCGATTGACAGCGCGCGCCGCATCGGCGGGGTCGAGCTGACGCAGCCACAGCAGGTCGCCGGGACGGTATTCGCCATGCGGATAGTCGACCGTCATCACCACCAGCGCACCATCGCCGCCAAGATCGGTGGCAAGGATCGCGTCGCGCGTCTCTTCCAGGCCTTCCGGACCTGACGGGCCCAGCCGGGCCACCACCTGCGGATGCGCGGCTCTTTCCGAGCGGACCAGCATTTCGGGCTCCACCCCCAGCGCTGCGGCGATCCGCTCCATCCATTTGAGCGAGAGATTGCGCATCCCCGTTTCCAGCCGGCCGACGGTTTGCGGCGTGGTAGGCGGATCGCAGGCTTCGGCCAGATCGGCGAGTGTCATGCCCTTCTGCTTGCGGATGTTGCGAATGCGGTTGATCATGGAAAGCACCTGAATAACCAGATTGGTTTTTCCGCTTTCCTACACGAACCTGATAAAGGCAAGTCCGCATCTTCGAAATCGAGGAGATGCAATGATGAAACGCGAATTGATCGAACGCGAGCTGACCGAAGTCGGGCCGAAACGGCGCGGCAGCGCGCGCGGCAGGCGCCGCTCGGTCACGGTGAACCTGGGCGAATCGCCGCTCACCTGGCTGCATGCGCGCGGCCACCTGGACGACCGCCAGTACGATGCGGGGGAGCGGCTGCGGGCGGATTACGAGCGTGCGCAGCTATCGCCGCAGGTCACCATGCGCTGGGACGCGGTCCGCGTGGATTGCGGGACCGGGCGTGACGGCATGACGCCGTCCGAACGCCAGCTGTCGGCCAAGGACCGCTTCGACGGCGCGATGGCGGAAGCCGGGGCGGGTCTGAAGGACATCCTCTGGCGGGTGGCCTGCGGCTGCGAGGCTCTTGCAGAGGCGGAGAAGGGACTTGGCTGGCCGAGCAGGAGCGGCAAGCTGGTGCTGAAACTGGCGCTCGACCGGGTGGCCGATTTCTACCGCATCCGGTGAGGCGGATTTTTCTCCACGACAGTGTCAACCTGTCAACCTGTCAGCCGATCAAGCGGGCGACCCGCTGGCGGACCTCGGGCAGAACCTCGCCCTCGAACCAGGGGTTGTCGCGCATGAACAGCGTGCTGCGCCAGGCGGGGTGGGGAAGCGGCAGGAAGTGCGGGAGAAACTCGGCATGGCGCAGGATGCGTTCCCGCATGGTCCAGCTCTTGGTATCCGGCAGATAGGCGCGCTGGGCGTAGGTGCCGACCAGCAGCGTAAGCCGGTCTTCGGGCAGTTCGCGCATCACCTTCTCATGCCAGGTCGGCGCGCATTCGGGGCGGGGGGGCTTGTCTCCCCCGCTGGCCTTGCCCGGATAGCAGAAGCCCATCGACACGATCGCGAAACGGGCGGGATCGTGCAGCGTCTCGAAACTCACGCCCAGCCATTCGGCAAGCCGGTATCCCGACTTGTCGTCGAAGGCGAGGCCGGTTTCATGGGTGATGCGCCCCGGCGCCTGGCCGACCACCACGACCCGGCTCGTGGCGCTGAACTGAACGATCGGCTTGGGTCCCAGCGGGAGATGCTCGGCGCACAGGGTGCAAGCCCGGATTTCCCGCTTGAGCGCCGCTGCCGTCAAAGCGCCTCGACCTGCTCGGCCAGTTCCAGCCAGCGTTCTTCCGCCGCATCCTTCTCGGCGCGCGCGTTCTCGATGCCCTTGGAGACATTGGCAAAGCGCTGCGGATCGCTGGTGTAGAGGTCGGGATCGGCCAGGATCTGTTCGCCGCGTGCGATGGCGGCTTCCAGCTCCTCGATCCGCGCCGGGAGCAGCTCGTAATCGCGCTGGTCCTTGTAGGACAGCTTCGTCGGCTTGGGCGGAGGTGGAGGCGGCGCAGGCGGGGCGGATTTGTCGCCCGATTTGTCGTCCTTCGCCTTGCCCGAGACCGGGGTCTGGCGCTTGGCCTGCCAGTCCTCGTACCCGCCCGCGACCACATCGACCTTGCCGGTCCCGTCAAGGCCCAGCGTCACGGTCACGGTACGGTCGAGAAAGTCGCGATCGTGGCTGACGATCAGCACGGTGCCTTCATAATCCGCGATGACTTCCTGCAGCAGGTCCAGCGTTTCGAGGTCGAGATCGTTGGTCGGCTCGTCCAGCACGAGGAGGTTCGATGCCTTGGCGAATTCGCGCGCCAGCAGCAGGCGCGAGCGTTCGCCGCCCGACAGGACCGAGACGCGCATGTCGACGATCTTGGGATCGAACAGGAACTCCTTCATGTACCCCTGCACATGCTTGCGCACCCCGCGCACGTCGATCCAGTCGCCGCCCTCGGCCAGCACCTGCCGCACGGTCTTGTCGGCGGTCAGCAGCTGGCGTTGCTGGTCGATCATCACGCCGGTGAGCGTCTTGGCGATATCGACCGTGCCGCTGTCGGGCTCCAGCTCGCCGGTCAGCATCTTCAGCAGTGTCGTCTTGCCCGCGCCATTCGCGCCCACGATCCCGATGCGGTCGCCGCGCTGAATGCGCAGGGAGAAGGGCTTGATGATCGTGCGGTCGCCATAGGACTTCGTGATCTGGTCGGCAGTGATGACCGACTTGGACTTGAACTCCGCCTCGGTTGCCAGCTTCAGCTTGGCCGTGCCGCCGGCCGAAATCATCGAGGCCCGCTGGGCGCGCATCTGCCACAGTTTTTCGAGCCGGCCCTGGTTGCGCTTGCGCCGCGCGGTTACCCCGCGTTCGAGCCAGTGGGCTTCGAGCTTGAGCTTTGCGTCGAGCTTTTCCGCCGCGCGGGCTTCTTCGGCGTAGACCTGTTCTTCCCAGGCCTCGTAGCCGCCGAAACCCACTTCCTTGCGGCGCAATTCTCCCCGGTCGAGCCAGATGGTCGCGCGGGTCAGGCGCTTGAGGAAGGTCCGGTCGTGGCTGATGACGACAAAGGCGCCTTTGTACCGGTCGAGCCAGCTTTCCAGCCAGTCGATCGCGGCCAGGTCGAGGTGGTTGGTCGGCTCGTCCATCAGCAGCAGGTCCGGGTCCTGCGCCAGCGCGCGCGCGATCGCGGCGCGGCGTTTCTCGCCTCCGCTCGCGCCCTTGGTCTCGCGCGCCATGTCGATGCCGAGCTGGCTGGCGATGGCCTCCACCTCGAATTCCTGCGGCGCATTTTCGCCCGCCAGCGCCCAGTCCATCAAAGTGGCATGGGCAGCCACATCGGGGTCCTGTTCGAGCAGCACCACCTTGGTATGCGGCTTGATCTTGCGCATGCCGGCATCGGTGTCGATCCGCCCGTCGATCATGCGGAACAGCGTGGTCTTGCCCACGCCGTTGCGGCCGATCAACGCGAGCCGGTCACGGGGGCCGATGTGGAGGTCGAGCGGTTCGTGATCCGGGCCGCCGAACAGCCATTTGCCGCCCTGCTGCAGGGCCATGCCTTCGAGGCTGAGAATTGGGGGCTGTGCCATAGGTGGCGCGAGGTAGGCGGGCGGAGGGCTGTCGGCAAGTGCCCTGCGCTTTTGTCGCGAGTGCTTTGCTTGTAATGACCCTCCTCACAGTCATTGCGAGGAGCCGCAGGCGACGCGGCAATCCATGGTGCTACATCCGAACAACCGGCAGCGGTGCAGCGTCTCACGACGGATTGCCACGCGACGCCCGCGATGACTGTTCCTTACGGCCGCGCCGCCTTCTGCGCCTCGACCATCCGCGCCACATCTTCCAGCAGCGCAGGTGCATCGTAAACAATGCCGTCCTTGATGGTCCAGCGCACGCCGCCGACCTGCTCGATTGCGCCGGTTTCGCGGTTCAGTTTCGTATGGCCCGTCCCGTAAAGCAGCTTGAGATTGTCGAGCGGGTTGCCCGGGACGATGACCAGATCGGCCAGCTTGCCGACCTGTATCGTCCCCATCGGCGGCGTTTCCCCGCGCGGCTGGTAGATTTCCTGCGCCCCCGCAAGCGTGGCGGCGCGGATTACCTCGAGCGGTTCGAGGCCGGCCTCGCGCAGCATTTCCAGCTCGCCGATATAGGCGAAACCCCAGGTCTGGTAGATATAGCCCGGATCGCTGCCCGCCGTGACCCGGCCCCCGCGGCGGTGAAATTCCTTCGTCAGGTCGAACCAGTACCGGTAGAACTTGCGCCAGGCGACTTCGTCCTCGGTCGACCAATCCTTGTAATAGCTGCCGTGGTTGGTGGGGCTGGGGGCGTAGAAATCCATCAGGCTGGGCAGCGTGTAGCGCTCGTGCCAATCGCGCGTTTTCGCGGCCATCACGTCGCGGCTGGCGGAATAGATGTTGAAGGTGGGGCTCAGCGTCACGCCGCTGTCGACGAGGAAATCGACGTATTCGTCCCATTCCTCGCTGCCGGGTTCCACTACCTGATCGGCCAAGCGGGCCACCCAGGCGAAGCGCGACTGTTCGTCGGCATAATTATAGCCCTGCGGATAGGTGGGCAGCGCGGCATCATCGAGCAGGCTTTCGAAATGGCCGTAGAAATGGGTGACCCCGTCCATGCCCAGTTCCACCGCCTTGCGGGCGTTGACGCGCTGGACGCCGGGCTGGGCGAGATGGGCGACCGTGCCGAGGCCCTGCTTTTCCGCCTCGTCCAGCGCCGCGCCGAGCAGATCGGGTTCGAGCGAGTTGAAGAATTTGATGCCCCAGAACCCCTCGGCCTTGGCCCAGCGGACCCAGGCCCGCGCCTTCGCTTCGCTGTCCACTGCGCCGCCGTCCCATTTGTCGCCGAAGGCGGCATAGGGAAACAGGCGCGGCGCGGTGATCGTGTTGGCGGCGCTGCGGCGCGTATCCTCCAGATCGGGCTGGCCCGGACCCCAGTAGAAGGACACGCCGCGCACGCTGGTCACGCCGTGGGCGAGCCACAGCTTGTAGCCATAGGAGGGCTGGCCCGCCTTGCCGGCATCGCCATTGTGGCCATGCACATCGACGAAGCCGGGCATCACCGTCATGCCAGCGGCGTCCACGATGCGGCTGGCGCGGGCGCGCACGGCTGCGGGGGCGCTGCCGCCATGGATCGCCGCAATGCGGTTACCTTCGATCACGATATCGACCGGCCCCGTCGGCGGCGCGCCCGATCCTTCTACCATGACGGCGCCGGACACGATCAGCGTTTCATAGGGGCCATCGCCTTCCGCCCGGTCCGGCACGCGGTCCATCGGCTGGGCGAGAACCGGCGGGCTGAGTGCCGCCGCCAAAGCAATGGCCAAGAATTTGTGCAATCTGATCACTGGCGTCCCCCTAATTGAGCCCGTCGATATCCGACCCTTTTCTTTGCCGCAAAGTATTTCGCGGAACAGCTTCGTTCAGCTGTGCGTAAAGCAGCCAAGACGAAAGACGCGTCAGACAACAGGAGTTTGCCCATGATCCGTTACGCCATTCCCGCCTTCGCATTCGCGGCCGCCCTGCCTATGACAGCGCAGGCTGCCGAAATCCAGATCGCCGCAACCGGCCCGGTGGTCGAACTGAATGTGCTGGAGGAAGTGGACGCAGCGCCCGACATGGTCACTGTCAGCGCCGGGGTCAGCAGCGAAGCGCCCACTGCGGTGGAGGCCCTGCGCCAGAATTCACGGGCGATGCGCGCAGTGATCGACCGGATCAAATCGCTGGGCGTGGCAGAGCGCGATATACAGACCAGCAGCATCAATCTCAACGCGCGGTACGATTACGACCAGCAGCGCCAGGAACAGATCTTTCGCGGCTATCGGGCCAGCAACCGCGTGACCGTGAAGCTGCGCGAGATCGACGAGACCGGCGAAGTGCTCGATGCGCTGGTCGTTGCCGGGGCAACCGATCTCAACGGCCCCGTCTTCGGTCTGGAGAACGATGAACGCGCCAAGGTCGCCGCCCGCCGTGCCGCGCTCCAGCGCGCCGAGGCGCAGGCCCGTGAATATGCCTCGCTGGCGGGCTATTCGAATGTCCGACTGCTCGAGATCAGCGAGAGCGTTCAGGGCCGCTCCGGTCCGCAGCCTATCGTGGTTACGGGAAGCCGGTTGAAGGCGATGGACGAATCCGCACCGGTCGAACCGGGCACCATTTCGACCGGAGTAAGCATTTCGGTTAAATACGAGATGACCCGCTGAAGACGGGCACATCGCCACATTCACACCTTGTTCAATGCCGTTCCATTAGTCAGAACGGCATCATGAAACAGGTTATCGCATCCTTGCTCGCCTTCGGCCTGATCGCCGGACCGATTGCCGCTACACCTGCGGAAGCGCAGCGTCGCTCCGACCAGGGCGAGGCGCGCAAGGAAATGCTTGCGGGCAATATCCTGCGCGCCCGGGAGATCGAAAACCGCATCCTGCCGCAGATGAAGGGCGCGGAATATCTCGGCTTCGACTACGATTCCACCGCCATGGCCTATCGCCTGAAGTTCATTCGCGAGGGCCGGGTCATCTATGTGGATGTGGATGCGCGCACCGGCCGCGTCCTGCGCCGCAGCAACTGAATTCCACCATCCGAAACCTCGTTCATCTTGACGCGTTCATCTACATGAACGACACGCGCAAGATTATTAGCGAGGACGGAAATTCATGAGAATCCTGATCGTCGAGGACGAGCCGACGCTCGGCCTGCAGCTCAAGACAACGCTCGAGGGGAACGGCTATGCAGTCGACCTTTCGACCGACGGCGAAGACGGCCATTTCCTCGGGTCTACCGAAGATTATGATGCCGTCATCCTCGATCTCGGCCTGCCCGAAATCGACGGGCTGACCGTGCTGGGCATGTGGCGCAAGGAGGGACGCAAGTTCCCCGTGCTGGTGCTGACAGCGCGTGACAGCTGGTCGGACAAGGTCGCCGGTCTCGATGCCGGGGCGGACGATTATCTCGCCAAGCCGTTCCAGACCGAAGAGCTTATCGCCCGCCTGCGCGCGCTCATCCGCCGTGCTTCGGGCAATACCTCCAGCGAACTGACGGCGGGGCAGGTCCGGCTGGACACGCGTTCGGGCCGCGTCACGCTGGCGGGCGAGCCGGTCAAGCTGACCGCGCAGGAATACAAGCTGCTGAGCTATCTCATGCACCACAAGGGCAAGGTGGTCAGCCGCACCGAACTGATCGAACATATCTACGACCAGGATTTCGATCGCGATTCGAACACCATCGAAGTCTTCGTCACGCGTATCCGTAAGAAGCTGGGTGCAGACGTGATCACAACCATCCGTGGACTGGGTTACAGCCTCGACGACCCCGCCGACGCGCCCCGCGCTTCGTAACGAAGTGGCGGACGAGGTGCGTCCGGCGGCGGGTTCTCCTGCCGGGGACGCATCTGCGCCCGCTTCAGACGGCCAGCCCGTTGTCCTGAACGATCGGCCCGGGCCGCGGCGCAGCCTTGCAGCGCGCATGATGGCGATCGCCGCCATCTGGATTACCGTGCTGCTGCTTGGCGGCGGTTTCGCGCTGGAGCGAACGCTTACCGGGCAGGTGCAGCGCAATTTCGACGACCAGCTGGAATATGTCCTGACCGCGCTCATCGCCTCCGCCGAGGTGGACGATTGGGGCGATGTCCGCTTCTACCGCTCGCTCGGTGACCAGCGCTTTCTGGAAGTGAACAGCGGCGTTTACTGGCAGATCAGCGGACCGGGCCGCGATCCCTATCCCAGCCGGAGTCTGTGGGACCGCACGCTCCAGCTCGATGGCGAGCATGTCGACGACGACGCCCATTTCTACGACAGCGAACAGTTTCCCGACGAACCTTTGCGCATCGCCGAACGCAGCATCATCCTGCCCGATAGCGACACGCGCTGGACCTTCGCCGTGGCGTCCGCGCGCGAGGAAATGGACGCGCAGGTCCGGCGTATTCGTTCCATTCTCGTGTGGAGCTTTGTCGCGCTCGGCCTCGGCCTGCTGATCATGGCGGTGCTCCAGAGCTATTACGGCCTGTCGCCGCTGCGGCGGGTCAGGGCCGCGATCCAGGCGATGCGGTCGGAAGGCGCCAACCGGATCGACGAGCCGCTGCCGCTCGAGGTCGAGCCGCTGGTGGAGGAAATCAATTCGCTGCTCGCACACAGCGAGAGGCAGGCCGAGGAAGCCCGCATGCATGCGGGCAATCTCGCCCATGCGCTGAAAACCCCGCTGACCGTGCTGACCAATACCGCCACCGCGCACGATCCAAAGCTGTCCGATCTGGTGTGCCGCGAAACGCGGACCATGCAGCGCCATGTGGAGCACCATCTGGCCCGCGCCCGCGCAGTGGGCCGCCGCGCATCGGGCCACGCCCGCGCCGCCGTGTGGCCCAGCGCGGAAAGCGTTCTGCGCGCGGTCACCCGCATTTACGAGGACGCCCGGCTGGATCTCGACGGCAACAAGAGCGCGAGTGTCGCCATCGAACGGCAGGATCTCGATGAAATTCTCGGCAATCTCATCGAGAATGCGGCGAAATACGGCGGCGGCAGCGTGTTCGTCACCGTCGATGCCGAACCCGAGGCGGATTTTTGCGCCATCTGGGTGGAAGACGACGGCATGGGCATTCCCGAAGCCGACCGCACGCGCATCTTCGATCGCGGCGCGCGGCTGGATACGGGCAAGCCCGGCACGGGACTCGGCCTCGCCATCGTGCGCGATGTGGCGCAAATCTATTCCGGCCAGGTCGAACTCGGCGAAAGCGAGGATCTGGGCGGGTTGATGGTGGTCCTGCGCCTGCCGCGCGCGGCCTAGCAGGTTCACGGCCCGTTCAATCCGGCGCCGATATACAACGACTCATGGATAACAAAGCCCCCAGGAAATCGCTTGCCCTGCGCATGGGCGTGGTCATCGCTGCCGGTCTCGGCCTCTCGGCCTGTTCGACCATGCTCGATCCCTACGGATCGGGCGTTTCGGTCGGCGTAGGCGTCGGGACAGGTTACGGTTCGGGATATGGCGACCCGTATTACGATCCCTATTACGGCTGGTATGACGATTACTATTACCCCGGCGCCGGGCAATATGTCTATGACCGCCGCGGGGCCCGTCATCACTGGAACGACCGCCTGCGCCATTACTGGATGGCCCGGCGCGGCGCCCACCGCAAGTATCACGAGAACTGGGGCGGCTATTCGCGCGGCCATGACGGCTATTATCGCGACCACCGGAGGCGCGGCCACCGCGCCGACCGCCGCCACCGTGACGACCGCTACGATCGCGGGCACCGCTATCGTGACGACCGCCGGGACCGTGACGACAGGCGCGGCCATCGCGATCGGCGCGAACAGCGCGAGGAGCGTGAAGGCAAGCGGCGCAACGGGTTTGCGGACGGCCTCGTTCGCAAGGCGGCAGAAGCGGCCGCCCGCTCCCAGGCACGCCAAGAGCGGCGCGAACAGCGCGCAGCTCCGCGGCCAGAGCGCCAGTCGGTGACCCCGACCCGCGCACCGCGAGCCCGTGCCCAACCGAGACAGGACGCGCCGCGCCGGGTCGAACCGCAGCGCCCCGCAGTTCGCAATCAGTCGGTCAGGCGGGAGCCCGGCATCCGGCGCAACACTCAGATCGAGTGATCCGCTAACTAGCCTCGGCGCGCCTGTTCGTGATGGCGAATGACTTCGTCGATGATGAAGCGCAGGAATTTTTCGGTGAACTCGGGGTCGAGCTGACTTTCCTCGGCCAGCCGCCGCAGCCTAGCGATCTGTTCCTTTTCCCGCGCCGGATCGGCAGGGGGCAGGGTGGCCCTGGCCTTATATTCGCCGACGGCCTGCGTGATACGGAAACGCTCGGCCAGCATATGGACCAGAGCGGCATCGATATTGTCGATGCTCTTGCGGAAGCCTGCCAGCGTGGCGTCTTCGGCGGCGGAGTGTTGCGCGTCCTGCGTCATTGCTTGCCAGATTAGCGAGAAAGCTTCTCTTGCCAAGAAAGCTTAGGCAGGACATGGCCAAGCAGACATGACAGCAGACGTTGTTCCCCTGCCGCGCAAGGCTCCGCAACCCTCGATCGAGCCCATGCTGGCGCTCACCGCGCAGGGTATGAATCAGGTCAATCAGGTCATCCTCGACCGGATGCAGAGCGAAGTGCCGCTCATTCCTGCCCTGGCCGGCCATCTCATCTCGGGCGGCGGCAAGCGCCTGCGCCCCATGCTCACGCTCGCCGGGGCCGAACTGGTCGGTTACAGCGGCACGCGCCATTACCGGCTCGCGGCAGCTGTCGAATTCATTCACACCGCCACGCTGCTGCATGACGATGTCGTCGACGGCAGTGACCTGCGGCGCGGCAAGGCGGCGGCCAATATCATCTTCGGCAATCCCGCCACCGTGCTGGTGGGCGATTTCCTGTTCAGCCGCAGCTTCGAACTGATGACCGAAGATGGCAGTCTCAAGGTCCTCAAGATCCTGTCCGGTGCCAGCGCGATCATCGCCGAAGGCGAGGTCGACCAGCTGACCGCCCAGCGCAAGATCGACACGAGCGAGGAACGCTACCTCCACATCATCCGCGCCAAGACCGCCGCGCTGTTCGCGGCCGCCAGCCGCATTGCGGCCGTGGTCGCGGAGCGGAGCGAGGAAGAGGAAAAGGCGCTCGACGGATACGGCCGCAATCTGGGCGTGGCCTTCCAGCTGGTGGACGATGCGCTCGATTACGATTCGAATGCTGCCGAAATGGGCAAGGACCGGGGCGACGATTTCCGCGAAGGCAAGATGACGCTGCCCGTGATCCTGGCCTACGCACGCGGTACCGAGGAAGAGCGGGAATTCTGGAAAGCGGCCATTGCCGGCTTCCGCACTTCCGACGACGATCTCGACGAAGCGATCCGCCTGATTGAACGGCACAACGCCGTGGCCGATACCAAGGCGCGCGCCCGCCATTTCGCGCAGCGCGCCATCGATGCCCTGTCGATCTTCCCCGATGGCAAGGCGCGGCAGGCCATGGTCCAGGCGGCGCTGTTTTCGGTATCGCGGGGATATTGATTCCGGCGGTTTGCGGCTAGGGCGCTCCCGTGTCCGACCTTCCCATCTTTTCCGTCCTGCCCGATCTGCTCGGCGCCCTGCGTGACAGCAACGGCGCCGTGCTGGTCGCGCCGCCCGGTGCGGGCAAGACAACGGCGGTCGCTCCGGCGCTGCTGGACGAGGACTGGTGCAAGGGCACCGTGATCCTGACTTCGCCGCGCCGCGTGGCCGCGCGCGCCGCAGCCGAACGCATGGCGCAGATGCTCGGCGAAAAGCCGGGCGAGACGGTGGGTTACCTAACCCGTCTCGACAGCAAGCGTTCGGCCCGGACCCGTGTGCTCGTGGTGACTGAGGCGATTTTCGTGAACACGATCCTGTCCGATCCCGAGCTGGAAGGCGTTTCCGCCGTCCTGTTCGACGAAGCGCATGAGCGCCATCTCGACAGCGATCTGGGGCTGGCGATGGCGCTCGAAACGCAGGGCGTGCTGCGGGACGATCTGCGCGTACTGGTCATGTCGGCCACCATCGACGGGTCGCGCTTCGCCACGCTGATGGGAGAGGGCACGCAGGTCATCGAGAGCGAGGGGCGGGCCTATCCGCTTGCCATCCGCTGGCTCGGCTCGTCCCCGCAAGTGCGGGTCGAAGACGCCATGACGGCAGCCATCGCCTCCGCCTGGCGCGAAGAGGAGGGCGACATCATCGCCTTCCTGCCCGGCGTCGGCGAAATCGAACGGACCCGCGAAAGGCTGGAGGAGCGGCTGCCAAAGGCGCTGGTCCTGCCGCTGCATGGGCAGGTCCAGCCCGCCGATCAGCGCGCGGCCATTCGCCGCGATCCCGACGGACGGCGCCGGATCGTGCTGGCCACCGCGATTGCGGAAACCTCTCTGACGCTCGACGGTGTTTCGGTGGTGGTGGATGCTGGGCTTGCGCGGCGCGCCGAATTCGACCGGGCGGCGGGGACCACGCATCTTGTCACCCACCGCGCCAGCCAGGCAGCGGCGGCACAGCGCGCGGGGCGCGCGGCGCGGCAGGGGCCGGGCGTCGCCTATCGCCTGTGGGAGGAAGGCGGCCACGGCGGCAGGCCCCGGTTCGATCCGCCGGAGATGGAAACCGCCGACCTTGCGCCCTTGGTGCTGAATCTTGCGAAATGGGGCACGGCGGATCCTGCCAGCCTGCAATGGCTGGACCCGCCGCCGGAAGCTTCGGTGTCGGCGGCGCGTCTCAGCTTGCAGGGTTTGGGCGCGCTCGATGCCGAAGGGCGCATCACGGCGTTCGGGGAGAAATTGGCGAGCTTGCCGCTCGATCCCTCGGCGGCAGCCATGGTGCTGTTCGGGGCCGAGCATGGTCAGGCGGAACTGGCCGCGCGGCTGGCACTCTTGCTGCAGGAACGCGGTCTCGGCGGACGGGGTGAGGATATGGAAGCGCGGCTCTCTCGCTGGAACGGCGACCGCGGCGCCCGCGCGGAGGCGAGCCGGAAGCTGGCGGGGCGGTGGGCCGCGCAGGCTGACCGCCTATTAGGTGATGGCTCAGCCCGTACGGTTTCAGACGTGCCGCCCGCCATCCTCCTCGCGGCAGGTCGTCCCGACTTTATTGCCAGGCGGCGCGGCGCTTCGGGCGAGCACTGGATCGCCTCTGGCGGACGCGGCTTCATGCTCGATCCCGCCTCACCGCTGGCCCGCGCCGATTTTCTAGTCATCGGCGATGCACAGGGGCAGGCGAAGGGCGCGCGCATCACCTCGGCCATGCGGCTGGAGGAAGCGGATCTGGAGCGCTGGCTTGCCGATCGGATGGAGCGGCGCAAGGTAGTGCGCTGGAAGGGCGAGCGGATCGAAGCTCTGGTCGAACGCAGGCTCGGGGCGATCACGCTGGCCAGCGGCCCAGATCCCGAACCCGACCGCCAGGCGATTGTGAACAGCCTTGTGGAAAAGGCCTTGGAAAACCCGGCAAAACTGCTCCCGGCAGAGCTGCGGGCAAGGGCGAGCTTCATCGGACTGGAGGCGTTTGGTGACGAGGCGCTCGCAAGCAGCGCAGAACTGTGGCTGGCGCCCCTGCTCGAAGGTCGCCGCGATCTGGACATTCCGAAGGGAAAGCTGGTCGAGGCCTTGCTCAACCTCCTCGACTGGAACGACCGGCAGCGGCTCGATACCGAGGCACCGCGCGAATTCACCTCCCCCGCAGGCACGACGCACCGGATCGATTACACCGGTGACGATGCGCCCAGCGTGGAAGTGCGCGTGCAGGCGCTGTTCGGGCTCGAACGGCATCCCATGGTCGGACGCACGCCGCTGCTGCTCAAGCTCACCAGCCCCGCCGGCAGGCCGATCCAGTCGACCCGCGATCTTCCCAATTTCTGGCGCGGCAGCTGGGACGATGTGCGCAAGGACATGAAGGGCCGCTATCCAAAGCATCGCTGGCCGGAGGAGCCATGGGCGGAAAAGCCCAGTCTGAAGACCAAGAACGCCTTTTCAAAATCAGACGGCTGAATTACAGGGTCCTCATTATGGCAGCACGTATTTACCAGCGACCGCAGAGCGCGATGCAATCGGGCAAGGCCCGCACCGATGAATGGGTGCTGGAATTCGAACAGTCCGAAGCGCGGCGCGCAGACCCGCTGATGGGCTGGACCGGCAGCGGCGATACGCAGGCGCAGGTGCAGCTCAAATTCCCCAGCAAGGACGAGGCCAAGGCCTATGCCGAGAAATACGGCATCGCCGCCCGCGTCCACGCCACGCCTCCGCACAACCTCAAGCTGCAGGCCTACGCCGACAATTTCCGCTGAGCATTGTCATTGCGAGGAGCCGCAGGCGATGCGGCAATCCAGTTTGCGACCTGTCAGACTGGCGGAGCAGTAGAGTTGGATCGCCGCGCCTTTGGCTCGCGGTGACGTTTTGCTTGAAAAGACGTTTCCACCCCGCCATATGGCGCGCCGGGAGTCGGGTGGACGTTTGCGTTCGCTCACCGGGTCAGGTCCGGAAGGAAGCAGCCCAGGTGAATTGCGGCGGGTCGCTCGGCTCCTTAATCACCCAGCATCGGTACTGATCCGCATCCGGCTGCGCGCCGCACTGCGCGAATGCGTCGCCGGGACCACGCCGGCCACCTTGCCGAGGCCGAAGGGCGGCATGTTGGCATAGATCGTCTCATGCGCGCCGCCGGCCACCGTGTAGGTCTCGTGGAAAATGCCCACGGTCCCGTCATTCCCGACATTCTTGTTGAAGGCGACCCAGGCCGGCCAGTGCTGCTCGTCGCGCGAGCGGGCGTAGCGTTCGAGACTGTCGAAATCCCGCCAATATTGCAGCAGCATCACCTGCCGCGGCCCCTGCAGGCAATATTCCGTACCCATAAAACCGCTGTCCGGATTGGCCGAAAGTTCTTTCAGCATCGGGCCCATCGCGCTCAATACGGGCCACCATTTGCCAATCTTGTGGAAATGGTTGATCCGCATTCCGATCACGAAAACCACCAGCGGACCGGTGAAATCGGCGGTCATCCGCCCTGCATTGACAGCCATGGCTACCTCCTTTCCAAAATAGATTTCAAATCGAAACCTAAATGTCAAGCTTCGCAAAAGGCGGCTTAGCGCCTACCTAGGTCGGCATGGGTGATTCACCGGACAATTCTGACGGTCTTCCTTGGGAGACCGAGACCGAAGACCACGCGCCGAGCGCGGCCGATCTGGAAGCAGCGGGGCAGAATTCGATGTTCGGCGACGCGCCCGATGCTCTGCCTGAGCCCGAACAGGCTGAACCACCAGCAGACCCCGAACCGGCGTCATCCCAGCCAGAATCTGCCGAACCCAAATCCGCCGCGCCCGAAGCTGCCGTCCCGGCAGAGCCTGCCGCCGAAGCTGCGCAGCCATACCGCGTGCTTGCGCGCAAATACCGGCCGCAGACCTTTGCCGAACTGATCGGGCAGGATGCCATGGTCCGCACGCTGGCCAATGCCATTGCGCGGGACCGGCTGGCGCATGCCTTCCTGATGACCGGCGTGCGCGGGGTGGGCAAGACCTCCACCGCGCGCCTCATCGCCAAGGCGCTGAACTGCATCGGCCCCGATGGCGAGGGCGGTCCGACGATCAGCCCCTGCGGCGTGTGCGAACCGTGCCGGGCGATTGCCGAGGGCCGCCATATCGACGTGATCGAGATGGACGCCGCATCGCATACGGGCGTGGACGACGTGCGCGAGATCATCGAGGCGGTGCGCTATGCCGCGGTTTCGGCGCGCTACAAGATCTACATTATCGACGAAGTCCACATGCTCAGCCGCAATGCATTCAACGCGCTGCTGAAGACGCTGGAAGAACCGCCTGCGCATGTGAAATTCCTCTTCGCCACCACCGAGGTCGACAAGCTTCCCGTCACGGTGCTGAGCCGGACGCAGCGCTTCGACCTGCGCCGCATCCCGTCCGATCTGCTCGAAGCGCATTTCGCCGAAATCTGCCGCAAGGAAGGTGTCGAAGCCGAGGACGAGGCGCTCCACATCGTCGCCAATGCCGCCGAAGGGTCGGTGCGCGACGGTCTGTCGATCCTCGATCAGGCGATCGCCCATGCCGATATGGATACGGGCGGCATGGTCACGGCAGAGCGGGTGCGCGACATGCTGGGCCTCGCCGATCGCGGCGCCCAGCGGCGGCTGTTCGCACAGATTCTCGATGGCGATGCCAAGGCGGCGCTGGCCGGGGTGGACGATCAATATGCACTGGGCGTCGAACCGCTGGCGCTGATGCGCAGCCTGATGGACCTCACCCACCGGATCGCACTGGCGCAGGTGGCGGGCGGCGAAGCCGATGCCACCACCGCCGAAGAACGCGAACAGCTGACCGAGTGGGCGAACCGGCTGGACGTCGGGCAGGTCCACCGGCTGTGGCAATTGCTCATCAAGGGGCACGAGGAAGTGCGGCAGGCACCCGATCCGCTGGTTTCGGCGCGCATGGCGCTGCTGCGGGTGCTGCACGCATCGTCCATGCCCGATCCGGGCAGACTGGCGAAGAAGCTGGAAGAACTCGCGGCGCGCGCCCCGGCACCTGCGCCTTCTACGGGCGGAAACGCGGGTGAGGGCAGTGGCAGCGCGCCCAGCGACGAGCTCGACTGGGAAGAGCTGGTCGAGAAGGTGTCCGCCGCCGGAAAGCTCCAGGCCGAAAGCATCATGCGCCTGCAGATCCGCCCGATCAGCGTGGAACACGGCAAGCTCGTCTATGCCCGCGATGCGCGTTATTCGGATGCGATCGAACCGGTGCTGAAAGACGCGCTCTACGCCATCACGGAAACCCGCTGGCAGCTGGAAACCGGCGATCCTTCGCTGGCCCGGCCGTCGATGGAAGAGGAACGTCAGGCCAAGGCCGAGGCGGCCAAAGCGGCAATGCGGGAGCATCCCATGGTGAAAGCGGTTGAAGCTGCCTTTCCCGATGCCGAAATGATAGAAGACGGCGCCGATATGCCCCCGATCCGGCGCGAGGTTCCGTGGAACCGCAGAGCATGAGGACAGATAGATGAAATCGATGGAAGAAATGATCGCCGCGGCACAGAAGGCTGCCGAACAGATCCAGACGCAGATGAACGACGCGCAGGCCAAACTCGACACGATCGAGGTCGAAGGCGCATCGGGTGGCGGGCTGGTCAAGGTGCGCGCCACGGCGCGGGGCCGGATCCTTGGCGTGCAGATCGATGAAAGCCTGATGAAACCGGAAGAAAAGCAGATGGTCGAAGACCTCGTCGCTGCCGCCTTCAACGATGCGCGCGACAAGGCCGATCGCAAGTCCGCCGAAGAGATGGAAGCGATCCAGGGCGGAATGGGCCTGCCGCCGGGCATGAATATCCCCGGTCTGGGCTGAGCTTTCCCGGCGCTTTCCTACAAGGCCACGCCTGTGTTAGCGCCGGGCCATGACCTTGGATTCGACAAGCCGCAGGGGCCGCGCAAGAGATTGCTGCGGCCCTTTGCATTGGTGGCGGATTTTTTATCCTCAGGACTGTGCTCCAGGCGCTCCACCCTTCAGCTTTCCGGCGGCGAAGCTGAACGCGGCGCGCTGTGCACAGCTTAGCCCCTGCGGGGCGTTGCACCTTGGCGGCGCGCTACCCATATCTCGCAGGAACGCCACGGCCTCGCTCGCAGGCCGCAGATGGACAGAATGCATATGACAGAGACCTTTCCCCTCCTTCCCCTGCGCGACATCGTCGTTTTCCCCGGCATGGTCGTCCCCCTCTTCGTGGGGCGCGACAAATCGGTGGCGGCGCTGGAAATCGCGATGGAAGGCTCCAAGGACATCTTCCTCCTCTCGCAGCTCGATCCGGGCTGTGACGATCCCGAAGCCCGCGACCTTTACGATACCGGCGTCATCGCGCAGGTGCTCCAGCTGCTGAAGCTGCCCGATGGCACCGTGCGCGTACTGGTCGAAGGCCAGGCGCGCGCCAAGCTGAAGGAACTGCGCACGGTGGACGAGTATGTCGCCGCCGAAGTCACCGAGATCGAGGAACCGACCACGTCGGGCACCGAAATCAGCGCGATGATGCGCCAGGTGGTCGAACAATTCGGCGAATACGCCAAGCTCAACAAGAAGATCGGCGAAGATGCCGCCGAACAGCTGGGCGAAATCGACGATGCCGGCGATCTGGCCGATACCATCGCCGCCGCGATCCAGGCGAAGGTTTCGGACAAGCAATCGCTGCTGGTCGAACCCGATCCGCTCAAGCGCCTCGAAATGGTCATGTCCTTCATGGAAGGCGAACTGTCGGTGCTGCAGGTCGAACGCCGCATCCGTGGCCGCGTGAAGCGCCAGATGGAAAAGACCCAGCGCGAATACTACCTCAACGAACAGCTGAAGGCGATACAGAACGAACTGGGCGACGGCGACGAGGACGGCGGCAACGAGATCGCCGAACTGACCGAGAAGATCGGCAAGACCAAGCTGTCGAAGGAAGCGCGCGCCAAGGCCGAAAGCGAGCTCAAGAAGCTCAAGGCCATGCAGCCGATGAGCGCCGAAGCGACCGTGATCCGCAACTATCTCGACGTGCTGCTCGGCCTGCCATGGGGCAAGAAGAGCAAGGTCAAGAAGGACATCGCGGAAGCGCAGGAGATCCTCGATGCGGATCACTATGCGCTGGAGAAGGTCAAGGACCGGATCATCGAATATCTCGCCGTGCAGGCGCGGACCAACAAGCTGAAAGGCCCGATCCTGTGCCTCGTCGGCCCTCCGGGTGTTGGCAAGACCAGCCTCGGCAAGTCGATCGCCAAGGCGACGGGGCGCGAATTCATCCGCCAGTCGCTGGGCGGCGTGCGCGACGAGGCCGAGATTCGCGGCCACCGGCGCACCTATATCGGCTCGCTGCCGGGCAAGATCGTCACCAATCTGAGGAAAGCCGGCAAGAGCAATCCGCTCTTCCTGCTCGACGAGATCGACAAGCTGGGCCAGGACTTCCGCGGCGATCCGGCTTCGGCGCTGCTCGAAGTGCTGGACCCTGAACAGAACAGCAAGTTCCAGGACCACTATCTGGAGCTGGACCTCGACCTGTCGGACATCATGTTCGTCACTACGGCCAACAGCCTCAACCTGCCGCAGCCGCTGCTGGACCGGATGGAGATCATCCGGCTCGAAGGCTATACGGAAGACGAGAAGGTCGAGATCGCGACCCGCCATCTGCTGCAGAAGCAGATCAAGGATCACGGCCTCAAGGACGGCGAATTCGAGCTGACCGAAGACGGCCTGCGCGATCTGATCCGCTACTATACGCGCGAAGCGGGCGTCCGTACGCTGGAACGTGAACTGGCACGGCTGGCGCGCAAGAGCCTGCGCCGCATTCTCGAAGGCAAGGCGGAAAGCGTGCGCATCACGCCTGAAAACCTCGCCGAGTTCGCTGGTGTGCGCAAGTTCAAGCACGGCATGGGCGAGGACGAAGCGCAGGTCGGCGCGGTCACCGGCCTCGCATGGACCGAGGTGGGCGGCGAATTGCTGACCATCGAAAGCGTCACCACGCCGGGCAAGGGCGAGATCAAGACCACCGGCAAGCTGGGCGAAGTGATGAACGAAAGCGTAGCCGCGGCCTTCAGCTTCGTGAAGGCGCGCGCCCCGCATTACGGCATCAAGCCCAGCATCTTCCAGCGCAAGAACATCCACATCCACTTGCCCGAAGGGGCGGTGCCCAAGGATGGCCCGAGCGCGGGTATCGGCATGGTCACCTCGATCGTCTCGACCCTGTCGGGCGTCGCCGTGCGCCCCGATGTCGCGATGACCGGCGAAGTCACGCTGCGCGGGCGGGTGCTGCCCATCGGAGGGCTGAAGGAAAAGCTGCTCGCGGCGCTGCGGGGCGGCATCAAGAAGGTGCTGATCCCGGAAGAGAACGTGAAGGACCTCGCGGAGATTCCCGAGAATGTGAAGCAGGGCCTCGAGATCGTGGCGGTCAGCCATGTCGACGAGGTGCTGGAACACGCGCTCACGTCGCTGCCGTCACCCATCGAATGGACCGAGGCCGACGACCTCGCCAGCCAGCCGGGCCATCCCCAGATGGGCGGTTCGGTGCCGACCGCGCATTAACAAAAGACATGATATGCCGCAGCGAATGCAATCGCTGCGGCATGTCAAATGCCCGTTTTGCCGCATAAATAGGGTTTCAGGGCGTTAACCCGCCGTTTTCGGGGGAATTTGCCTTTGACACGGAGCGCAAAAGCCTCTCAATTCCCGGCCTCTCGGTTGAAGTGATTCACCGGACTACAAATTCAGAACTCGTAATGAGGGGGTTTCAAGAATAATGAACAAGAACGATCTGATTGCCGCAGTTGCCGAAACAAGCGGTCTCTCGAAGAGCGATGCTTCCAGCGCTGTCGAAGGCGTTTTCGACGCTATCACGAAGTCGCTGTCCGACGGTGATGAAGTGCGCCTCGTCGGCTTCGGCACCTTCTCGGTTGCCAAGCGCAAGGCATCGACCGGCCGCAACCCGCGCACCGGCGAACCGATGAACATCCCCGCTTCGAACCAGCCGAAGTTCAAGGCCGGCAAGGGCCTCAAGGACGCCGTCAACTAAGACGCGCTCCTATCGGACATGGAAACGCCGCAGTCTCGATAAGAGGCTGCGGCGTTTTTGTGTGGTGGGTAAGCTTAGCGGCCTAGTCGAGGGCTATCAAAGCCGTCGGCGCCTGCTCGCTCCGCGGTGTCACGTCCCAGCTCAGCGACTGTCCCTTGGCCACCGTCTTGGGCCCTTCGTCGGTGTTGTTGGCAAGAATGCGCCCATCGGTAATGATCGTAAAGGTCCCGTCAGGTAGCACGACATTGGGCATCTCGCCCCCTTCTTCCTCCATCATCATCTGCATCATGCCGGCCATTCCGCCCATCATGCCATGCATCGGATTGCCGCTGCCGGCATTGGCAAAACCGGGCGCGTCCACGCGGATCTGATTATCCTTGCGCAGCACGACAGTGACGAAGCTGTTCGCCACGGGCATCTTCTCGACTACCGGGAAGACGAAGTCGTGGCTCATCCGTCCTGAAATGTTGAAGTCCACGTCGAAAAGGCCGTCGCCCTTGTAGGTGACCTGATCCCATCCGCGTTGCCGCGAAAGGTGATCGGCCAGCTCCTGCGCCGCCTCCGGGTTCGAAGGATCGATACCGCCGAACAAGGCTTTTGCCTGCTCAACCTCTCTGCGGCTCTTCGCTTCGCGTTGCTCGGCCGACGCATCCCAGGCAGTCTTTTGCTCTTCGATTTCTTCGGCCGTGCACTCACGCTCCTCGAAATCGTCGTCCCAGCATTCCGCTTCGAAGGTCATGTCGCCAATGTTTCCCATCTCCGCCAGCTTGGACAGAGCCAGCATCTGGATTTCTCCGTCGTAACTGTAGGAAAAGGTGCCATCCTTCATCACATGGAGTTCGCTCATGAAGGAGCCAGGGGAGAGGAGGCACCCCGAAAGCGCGAGGGAGCTTGCAGCGGCCAAGGCAAGCGCGCGTATCTTTACCGAGATGGTCATTCGCTTCCTTCCAATCCGGCGTCAGCTGCGGGTTGCAACTGCATAGAGCGCGACCGCAGCCGCGTTCGACACATTGAGGCTTTCGATCTCGTCGGAAATCGGCAGTTTCGCCAGCGCGTCGCAATGCGTTCCGATATTGTGGCGCATGCCTTCGCCTTCGGCCCCGAGGACGATAGCCACCGGTCCGGCGGGCAGGGCTTCGGCAAAGGTCGTGTCGGTATGGCCTGTCAGGCCAATCCGCCAGTATCCCGCCTCGGCCATTTCCTCCATCGCGCGGGCCAGATTGACGACCCGAATCCACGGCAGGGTTTCCAACGCGCCTGACGCGCTTTTGCCGATGACGCCTCCTTCGGGCGGAGCATGGCGGTCTTGCGTGACCAGTGCGGCTGCGTTGAAGGCCACGGCCGAGCGCATGATTGCGCCGACATTGTGCGGGTCGGTGACTTGGTCGAGAACGACGATCGGACGGGACGGATCGCCATCCAGCACCTCATCGAGATATTTGTCCTCCAAGGCTGCACATTCGAGAACCAAGCCTTGATGCGGCGCGTCTTTCGCCACCAGACGTGCAAGATCCTGCACATCGGCATATTCCACCGGGAAATCCGCCGGCAATTCGCCATCCAAGGCGGCTACACCTTCGCGCGTCGCCCACAGCTTGCGATGCTGGCGTTCCGGGTTCTTCAGCGCTGCCTCGACCGCATGGCGGCCCCACAGCCGGACATGGCCGGCACTGGCCCTGCCGCTGCCGCGGCCACCCTTCATGCGGCCGGCCCGGCCTCTCAATGCGCGTTTGCGTTCGCCTTTTGCCATGCTTCATGTCCTGTAATTCGATTTGCGTGGCGCTAGTGCCAGTGAGGGCATTGACAGGCAAGCGCCGCTTCGCCAAAGGGGCGCCTCTCGGCAGGGGATACCAAGCGAATCCCCGCATAATTCTCTCTCCGGAGAGATTTGGCGAACCGGTGTGGACAGGTGGCCGAGTGGTTAAAGGCAGCAGACTGTAAATCTGCCCGCGCAAGCGTACGCTGGTTCGAATCCAGCCCTGTCCACCACCGCCTCCTATAAACGGCGGAACTCCGGGCTTCCCAAAAAGGGCTGGTACTGGCCACCAACTTTTTGCTACATAATCTGCTACACAGTCCGCCGGGATGCTAATGCTCCGACCCGGCCCCGTGCTGCCGAGGGAACAATATCGGCGGGGACGGCCCAAGAGTGGGGTCGACACCGGGGTGCGCCGCAATGAGCGGAAGCCGTGCTCCTCACCTGAACCGACGGAATGGAATCTATCACCTGCGTGTGCGGGTGCCAGATCGTCTGCGTGATCGTATCGGTCGGCAGGAAGTCTGCAAATCTCTGCAGACGTACTCACCGGCATTGGCACGTCGCCTCGCAGCTTCCGTCTCCGCAAAGGTGTTGGAGACATTTGACATGATTGACGAATTTACGAACGTATCGCCCCAAGAAGCACGTAAGCTAATTCAAGCCTGTTTCGCCGACATTCGCCGGGAGGTTGATGCATATCCTCCTTTCGTGCCCGAAACGTCATATCCTGAAATGGAAATCCATGAGCAGCTTGTTCTCTCTCAACTAGAGATTGCTGAGCTAACCTGTGAGCTCGAGCAGCGTGCTTTTTCGATTAGCACATTTGAACGAGCTCAACATGCCTTGGCGTTTCGCGGGATCGATCTGAAGTTAACTTCACCGGAAGCTCGTGCGCGTCTATTGGACGGGTTCGCTAGAGCGCTCATAGAGCAGCAGCGCATGGTGATGGCACGGTTGCAAGACCCATTGGCGGAGTACCAGCCGCGAGACGCCCTGTTCGACAAGTCGATAAAGGCTCAGGCATCGCACTCCCAGAACGTTGGCGAGATAGGGCCATCAGTCGAGGACTGTATTGTCACCTACCTAGCGGCAAAAAAGCCATCTTGGGCGACTAAGACCTACACCGCTCGCACCAAACAGCTTGGCTACCTCCAAGATTTCCTGGGCCGAGAAAAGCGCATTGCTGACGTTTCGACCGCGGACATCCGAAATTTCCGAAATGCGTTGTCAATGCTCCGCGCAAATCGTGGCCGAAGCACGCAAATGACTTTCAAGGAGCGTTTGACCGAGAACACCGGTGCGCGAGTTTCGGACAAGTCAGCTTCAATCATCTTCGAGCCTGCCAAGGCCTTTTTCAGATGGGCGAAGGAGGAAGAAGGCATCCTCGCTGAAAACCCAGCCGCAAATGTCAAATGGCAGTCAAAGTCTACCAGCAAGTCAACTCTCAAGCGCCGACCCTTTCACGCGCATGAGATTGCTAGCCTATTCGGCTCACCTTTGTTCACGGGCTCCAAGTCGCAGTTTCGCCGCTTCCATCCGGGAAACGTGATTGTCGAGGATGCGAAGTTCTGGATACCGATTATTGGATATTACACCGGGATGCGTCTCGGTGAGATTGTCCAACTGCATATTTCCGACGTTGTCTTAGAGGCGGAAGTGCCACATTTTGACCTGAACGAGCAATCAGGTTCAGGCGATCCGAAGCACATAAAAACAGCCGCCGGCATTCGCAAGGTGCCGATCCATCCCGATGTATTGAAACTAGGCTTCGCCGCTTTTGTTGAGAAGCGCCGGAAATGGAATAAGCCCTGCAAACGAATTTTCTCGGAGGTTGTGCTTGGCGCTGACAGACAAGCGTCGACACAGTTTTCAAAGTTCTTCGCACGATTTATGGACATCGTAGGACTGACCGATCCTGCGCTGACATTTCATAGCTTTCGCCATGGTGCGGAGGATGCATTCAGGAACGCGAACCTCCAGCAATATACGATCGATAGCATCATGGGACACCACGATGGGAAAGTGAGTGCTTCTTACGGGGAAGGGCCGAGCCTCGCACTCAAAATAAACGCCGTCGAAGCGATGAAATTGCCGGTGTCGCTTGTCTCGCTTCTCAAGCCGAAGGGAGAAGAGTGATGCCTGTGCAATTGAACCAGCCGGGAAAGCTGACATCGTTCCCTCTAACAAGCCCTTTGGAGGAGGTTAAAAAGAATTTGGGTGAAGATTGGATTGCGAGCCTATATTATTATGGTGACAGACAGATCGTAATAACTGTCCCATTTCCTGATACGATCCGGTTGACCGGAGACCTGTTGAACGAAGACTTGGATGTTCCTGATCATTCGGGCAAATCCGTGTTCGCTGTATATCATGAGCTCGATTTAGCACTCTTGCAGTTCATCGCATCGTTCCCGGCCGATCCTTCAAACGGCATAGAGGCCGAGAAGCAGACCAAATATGAACTCAATGTTCTGCTCAAGGATGGAGGGGAGCATTTGGGGTGGGCGTCGCTGAGGCGAAGGAAAGGCAAAGACTTCGGCGTGTGGTCCTTCACTTTGCAATTCAGCCCGTTCAAGGTCGGTAGCGAGCGTCTGCCGATGTTGATCGACCGACTGGAGGATGCGTTTTGCATGTTTGACATAGTGAAGTTAATTTCACGCTTGCCAGTAAGCCGATGTGACGTTGCAATCGACATGTATGGACTGAGGCCGTTCGACCTCGTTTTAAGCATGAATGGTGCTGGAAAATCGTGTGTCTGGGAGAACAAAGACCACCACGAGACACTCTACCTCTATGCTCCAAAGGCCTATCCGATACAAAAGCCTAAGCACGGCTCGTATAAGGCTCGTGGGCCACTTCTAGCACGAGTTTACGATCGATCCGCTCATGCAAAATGGCATAAGCTTCCCGAGACTGCCGGCGGTATTCCAGTAACGCGATTTGAAGTCCCGCGAGCATGGAAGTCGTACCGACCAAGTTTGGCTTTGCTTAAAAATGTCAACAATATGCTGGAAGGACTTGGTGCAGGCTTCGCTTGGCCGGGTGATCTCGGAACCAATGAGCGATGGCGGCGAATACATCGGGCGCGATTCCCGATCCGACCAAAATGGAGTGAGCTGGGCTTCCCAGTCGCCGAGGGCATCAAATTGAACCAACTTTACGACAATTTCCCAAAAGACTTGGTCTCGGCCAACTCTTGGTCACGCTGGAGCGATGGCTTGTCGTTGACAGGAATCAACACACTCACCTGACGCCGATTTCACTGGACTGCGGAAGGTCAATGAATAGCGTTTTACGCATTATCCAACCCTAACCTGTTCAGGATCAATGCAAAAATTCGTCTCCTATCTTCGTGTCTCTACCAATCGACAGGGTGTTTCAGGCCTAGGGCTCGATGCTCAACGGCAAACTGTTGCATCTTATCTTGCCGGAAACACTGGAGAGCTATTGGAGGAGTTCGTTGAGGTAGAGTCTGGCGCGAAAAATAGTCGGCCAATTCTCGATGCCGCTCTCGGAGCTTGCCGGCGAAACAAAGCGGTTCTCGTAATAGCGAAACTTGACCGTCTGGCCCGCAATGTTGCCTTCATTTCCCAGCTAATGGAGACGCGGGTGGAGTTTGTCGCTTGCGACGCGCCATATGCTAATCGACTAATGCTGCACATTCTATCTGCCTTCGCCGAGCATGAGCGTGAGCAAATCTCAGCAAGGACCAAAGCAGCTCTAGCCGCAGCAAAGGCCAGGGGAGTGAAGCTTGGGAAGAATGGCAAAAACTTGGCTAGGCAGAACAGACGCGCAGCAATTAACTTTGCCGAGGGAATCCGGCCAGAGTTCGAAGCTTTGTTTCTAGCGCGAGATCGAACGCTTACATCGGTGGCACAGCAATTAAACTTGTCGGAAATTCCGACTAGGGAAGGTATGCAGTGGACCGCCACTCAAGTGGCAAGAGTGGCGAAATACCTCGACCTGTAGTCCAAGCGAAACAAGGTCCGGCCCGTCGTCAGAAATCAATGGGATAATCGAGAAAATACGGGACAAAAGATAGGATGCGTAAGGAGTATGTCGCAGGTGTGTCGCAGTAGCTTTATTTCCGTGTCTCTAGGCTGGTCAAATTTGTGTGAGCAATTGGGCAATTTTCTAGTCAGCACGAAGTGTGAAGTAAGTAGCGGCCATCGCTAGACTTCTTTAGCAAGTAGCGAAATCACTTCCGCAGGATCAATGCCGAGAGCGTGCATCCACTGGCAAAACTCAAGAACATCTAGGCGCCGCTCTCCGCGTTCGATCTTAGACACAAATGATTGGGTGCGTTCAATCTTTTCGGCGAGTTTTTGCTGCGTCCAACCTCGAGCAAGTCTCATTTCGACGAGCTGATCCAAGAGCTTGTTCCAAGCCGCTGTATGCATTGATTTCGCCATCGGCCGAACGTCCCTCTTCGGAGGGCACGTCAGCTAGAAGCCAAAATAGAATAGTCGAAAATGGACTATACATCGGTCGGTAGCTAGCTATCGTGGCAATCAGCATTGGGACAAGCGAGGGAGAATGATCTATGACCGGCACGAAAGCCCGCCGCCTCTGTTTTTTGGCGACATTCGCAGCTTTTACGGGTGCTTGCGGTAGCGGAGAGTCGGATAGCGATTTTAGCCCAGATGCACGTGACCCAGCGACACTTGCTCAGTATGCTACCATGTCAAAGTACAAGGTCGAAGAACGACTGCGCGATCCATCCAGTGCGGTTTACCGATCGGTAAAAATCTATGAGCACCCGAATTCAGATGGTGGGGTAGTATTTTGTGGGGAGGTCAATGCGAGAAATGGTTTCGGAGGACTGGCTGGCTTCGAACGATTTGTGGCACATCCGACAAATGCGGCGCTAGAAAGTATGGGGCCTACGGAATTTCAGAGCGGCTGGAACAAGTTTTGTGCGAGTTCCCGCTTCATCGAAACTGCTGCGCGGTTTTGACAAGTCATAGTTGCTCATTTGCTATCTCTGCCGCTGTCGCCGACTCTTGCAATTAATTTCACTTCCAAGCAGTCAGACAATGAATACGTTTCTCCTTATAAAACAAGGAGATTTGTATGTTCGACGTGTGGGATTCGATCCACTGCCTAGGCCAGCAGTGTTTGATCAAAGCAGTGACGGAGCCAGCAATCGACAGCGAAGGCGTCGTCAAAGACTCGATTCTAAAATCGATCGATAGGCTTCTCTGGGACGAAGTCGAAAGCGCAATTTTCGGAAGTGGGGTGCGTCCCTCTCAGCACGATTCACTCTACACCGCAGACAAATGGTTGACGACGAGTGCACTCCAAAAGTGCATCCGTCGTGGTCATAGTGAGTTGGCTGAGCGATACGCCCGGAGCAGTGTCCGAATTGATGCGGACCACGCCTTTCGCCGACTTGCCATCATTGCGCTTGAGGATGTTGGACTCGGCGATCTGAAATTAGTCAGCACGACCTTAGCCATTCTCGGCAATAAACTGCGACGACGCTCTCTAGGCGAGGAACGGCTGGCTGTTCACCTCGCTATTCGACTGAGCAGCGCCATAAAGAGCCGACTGGCATGCGAAATGCTCAGCTTGGTTGAATACGACGCGGGGGCTGCAAAGATCGCCGAACGGCTTGCGGGGTTCGACGCAGTGGATCTGTCCAACATTGTCCGAAGCGAGGACTTTGCGTCGACAAGGCAACTCATTTCGCTCTGGCTGCTCCACGGAACTAGCCGACTGCGCAGCCGACAACTGGTCACGATGGCTGGGCAAGGACCACGAGGCCTGCTGAGATTGCTGATCGACCAGCGCGCACCTCTGATCTTTCACTATATCCTTCGGATGGGGCTCAGCCGTTGTCGAGACAGCTTGGCGCTACCCTACGTCTTGCTGGCGAAATTCGCTGACCAAAACCCGCTATTGTACACAGTTCGCGCTGAGACACCGAGGCCCACGTTGATCGGTTCATATCCCTCCTTCGCCTACGATATGCACACGCGGATCGGGCGTCGAGCAATCAAAGAATTCGAAGTTCGCTACGGTACTAAGCTTCGAGCAATGGGAGTGCTCGACGTGGGAAATTTGGTGTTCGCACTTGAAGGTGGCTTACTTGATGAACGGCTCGCAGGCTGCGGAGCCGAAGATATCGCTGTAATGGCGACAAGCCTCGAAGTGTTCGATCACTGCAGACTCGGATTGCATGGTGATGGTTCACTCGCCGACCTAGTCTCCAAACTGGACGAAATCCGACGCCGAGTGGCTGTCAGCGTTTGACAGCGTTTGAAAGGAGGAAGTCCCCACATTTCTCCTCTAGATCGAATTTGTTGCTATGTCGGACTTTGGGCCGATAGCGGACCGTCCGCTCCGAAATTCAATTCACACCGAAGCAGCCGCCACTTTCGGGTGGGCGTGCACATGCCACATTGCGTCCAGCACCGACACGTATGAACGTCGTGCGGCCAGGTGGCATAAGACCACACTTGTCTTTGGGCTGCACCCAAACCACGCTTGAACGGACGTCGCGTTTTAGTTAGCTGCAAGATCCAGCGACAAATCTGGAAACTGCCTTGCACACCGAACTTTTCCTCAAGGGCCGCCTGCGGCACGAACTGGCTGCACAAGAAAAGACCTGGCTCGAAGAAGCGGTCGGTCGCACTATCTGGCTCGAACCGCGGCAAACTCTGGTCGAACGTGGAGAGCGGATCGAGCGTTCCTATTATATCATCGAAGGGACCGTGCTTCGCCACCGCGACGACCGGAAGGGTGAGCGGCAACTGGTCGGGTTGAATATTCCCGGCGACTTCGTCGATTTGCACGGCTTCCCGATGAAGCGGCTGGATCATAATACGACGGCACTAGGGCGCGTTCACCTTGCTGAGGTGCCGCATTCGGCCATTGCCAAGCTGCTCGAGCGCTCAACTCATCTCGCTCGCGCGCTGTGGTTCTCCACCTTGCTGGATGCGGCCATGCACCGCGAATGGATCTTCCGGCTCGGACGGCTCGATGCAGAAGGGCGGATCGCGCACCTCGCTTGCGAGATCATCGAACGGCTCAAGTTCGTCGACCTGTATGACGGTCGCAATTTGCCGGTACCATTGCTGCAGCGCGACTATGCGGAGGCATGCGGTATCACACCGGTCCATGCCAATCGCAGCTTTCGTATCCTGAAGGAACGCGGCGTGCTGGAACCGCATGGCGAAGGACGGATCGAGATCCTGGACGAGGCCGAACTGAAACGGCTCGGCGAGTTTTGCGGCGACTATCTCTATGGCGAAGGAATGCTGGCACTGGACTCTTTCGAGGACCGGGACGAGCAGGCTTCGCGGTAAAGCGCCAGCGTCTCGCGCGCCATTCGCTGCGCGGAGAACCGTTCTTCGAACCGGCGCCGAATAGCCGAGCGGTCCAGCTGTAGCACCTCGTCCATCCTATCGATTGCTTCGGCAACGCTATCGACGACGATACCTGTCACCCCGTCCTCGATCACTTCGGGTACGCTGCCCTGCCGCCACGCTATGACCGGCGTCCCGCATGCCATCGCCTCGATCATCACCAAGCCGAAAGGTTCGGGCCAGTCGATGGGAAATACCAGCGCGGCTGCCTTGCCCAGAAAGCCCTGCTTCTGCGCATCGTCGACACTCCCGACATGCCTGATCCGATTGTCCAGTGCGGGCAGGACGACTTCGTCGAAATACCCGGGGTTGCCCGGATCGACGGGACCGGCGAGGCGCAAGTCCCGGCCGGTTGCGCGCGCGAGGTCTATCGCGCGATCCGGCCGCTTCTGGTCCGTCATCCGCCCGAGGAATGCGAGGTAGCCCCCCGATCCATCGCCCGCCCGATATCGCTCCGTAGGCATCCCGTGATGCACCACGCCTGCCAAGCTGCCAGCTGGCACTGCCCCTGCCTGCGCATTCGAGATCGCGATGATCCGCTCATGCGGGAATGCGCGAAAATGCTCGACGTGATCCGGCTCGTCGGCGCGCCAGTGGATCGTGCGGAGCGCCGGGATGCCGAGCGCGCTGGCGGCAGCGCTCGCATGGGCTGAGCCGTGCAGATGAACGACATCGTGCCCTCCGCCATGGGTCAGCACGTCGTGCAGCAATTGCGCCTCCAGCACGGCGGGCAGGCCCGGCGGGGCGGAACCCCCTTGCTGCTCGTGCCAGGATAGCGAACGGTAGTCGCCCACGTGCCGCACATCCGGAAGCGTGCAATCGGCCGGGCCGAACAAGGTGACCTCGTGACCGTCCTCGACCTGCGCGGCGGCAATGTCCGCGATGACCCGCTCGGTTCCGCCGTAAGTGACGGGCGGGACCGGGTGAATAACAGGCGCGACGTGGGCTATACGCATGAAAGCAACATTTATCACCTTGATTGTCAGGAACTTGGAACAGCCACGCGCATAGGTACCCGCAGATCCGGAGCCCGTCGATGTTTGTTTGTCATGTTGCCCTTCAGGGCTGTCTCACACTGTCCGGTGTCCCTTATGGCATCAACGCGGACACCGGTGGCCACATCACCTATCTGCTGGAACTGGCCTGCGCGAGTGCGCGCGATCCGGCCATCGACCGTATAGACATCATTACCCGCGGTTTTGCCGACGCGAAGCTGGGCATGCGGTTCGATGCGCAATGTGCAGAGGCGCAAGGCAAGATACGGCTCGTCCGGCTGGATGATGGCGACCCGTCATACTTACCCAAAGAAGCCCTGCACGAGCGACACGCAGAGCTGTGCGAGGCGTTTCTCGCTTACCTGAACGATCTCGATCGCAAGCCCGACATCATCCATGCCCATTATGCCGATGCCGGCATCCTGGCCCGCAAGGCGAAGGAAGAGCTCGGTATCCCCTACGTCTTCACCGGCCACTCGCTTGGCGCGGTCAAGCGCGAAGTCAATGGCGGTGCCGACGCCAGCCTGCATACGCGGATAGCTGTCGAAGAGCGGGCACTGGCTCTTGCTGACGCCGTAATAGCAAGCTCGCGCGACGAGGCGGAAGCACAATACGCTCACTACGACAGCATCGAAGCGGGTCGCATCCGCGTGATCCCGCCGGGATGCGACCTGACTCGGTTCGAAAGCGCGCAACCCACCGACAAGGTGCGGGCGGATCTGGCGCATTTCCTGCGCGATCCGGCAAAGCCGATTCTGCTCGCCATCGCCCGGCCCGTTCGCAAGAAGAACCTGCTGGGTCTGGTAGAGGCCTACGCCGGTGACCCGAAGTTGCAGGACTCCGCCAACCTGGTGGTCGTCGCAGGCTGCCGCTCCCTGCTCGGCGATCTGGAAACGGAATGCCGCGAGGTGGTGCAGGAGCTGATCGAGGCGGTCGACCGACACGATCTATACGGCAAGGTCGCCTATCCCAAGCATCACGACCCCGCCGACATCCCGGCCTATTATGCCCTGGCGCGCGAGAGCGGTGGCGTATTCGTGAACCCCGCCCTCAACGAACCTTTTGGCCTGACGCTGCTGGAAGCGGCCGCGTCGCGCCTGCCGGTGGTCGCCACGGACAGCGGCGGCCCGAACGATATCGTGGAACGGTGCAGCAACGGCGAACTCGTTTGCCCGCGCGATCCGCAGGCGATTGCCACCGCTTGCCGGGACATCGTGACGGACAGGCGCAAGTGGATACGCTACGCCACTGCGGGTGTGAAAGCCGTTGCAGCCTACGACTGGACAGCTCACCGCGACCAGTATCATCGCCTTCTGCATGAGTTGACCGGCCCGCTGGAACGAGCACCGCACTGGGACCGGATCCTGATCTGCGATATCGACAACACCCTGTTGGGCGATCGGGAAGCCTTGCACGAATTCCTCACCTGGCAGGCGGAACAGTCGGGCCATATCGCCCTCGGCATCGCGACGGGGCGCAGTTTCCATAGCGCGCAAGCAATCCTTGCGGCGGAAGGCGTACCGACACCCGACTTCATCATCAGCAGCGTGGGCACCCGCATCCACTGGTATGACCGGGACGAACGCTGTTTCTCGGAAGACGAAGGCTGGCGACGCCGGGTGGAAAACGCCTGGCAGGAGAATACGGTTCGCGAAGTTACAGAGAGACTCCGGCTGAGGCAGCAGGCTTTGCTGGAACAGCACAGTGGCAAAGCCAGCTTCTTCATAGACCAGCATGATCCCGAAGACATCCGCCGCGCGTTCCGGAAAGCTGGCATGCGCGTGGAGATCGTGGCCAGCCATGGTCGGTATCTGGACATCTTGTCCGAAGGTGCCGGCAAGGGGCCGGCGGTCGTCCATGTGGCGGACGAGCTCTCGCTGACCCAGTCGCGTGTCGTCGTCGCAGGCGACAGCGGGAATGACGTGACCATGCTGCGCGCCTGTCCATTCCCGATCGTGGTCGGCAATGCGAGCGACGGGTTGGCGCAGGATCCGTCGCTGTCCCATGCCTATTTGGCGAAAGGGTGCTATGCTGCCGGCGTGCTGGAAGGCGTCCGGCACTACCAGGCGCGAGGCAGCTGGTGAGTACCTATCGATCCGTTTCGGTGCTTACGCTGGTGCGCGGACGCCAGCAACATCTCGATCATCTGATTGCAGGACTCGAGGCTCAGACCTTCCCGCCAGACGAACTCGTCGTCGCCTACATGCAGGACGAACCGCCGCAAATCGAAACCGACGGACGCTTGCTCGTCCGCTGCGTGCAGGTACCGGGAGAACCCATGCCGCTCGCCGCCGCGCGAAACCGTGCTGCGGAACTGGCGGAGGGCGATGTTCTGGCCTTCCTCGACGTCGATTGCATTCCCGATCCGGAATTCGTGCGCCGCGCGGCGGAAGCGCATGTGCACGATGGCAAGGGCGTGTTCCTACCCGAAGTGCGTTACCTGCCCGGCCACGACGACGGCTGGCTCACGTCTGACGGGGCGCCGGATTACTACCTGCTGGCCAGCACCGGCGTGCGCCATCCCAGCAAACGGTCCTTGGACGATACCTCCTTCGATCCGATCGCGGATTTCGGTGAATTGTGGGGGCTGGCTTTCATCATGTCCTCCGAGACCTGGGCTGCGGCTGGCGGAATGGACGAGGATTACATCGGCTACGGTGCCGAAGAGACGGACCTTGGCCAGCGGCTGAAGCGTGCAGGCGCGCGCATGTACTGGCTTGGTGGGACGATCTGCTTCCACCAGCACCACCACGTCCACAAACCGCCCTTGCAGCATTTCAATACCATCATCCGCAACGCCCGGCTCTATCGAAGCCGCTGGGGCGAGTGGTGCATGCAGTACTGGCTGGACGATTTCGAGCGGCGCGGACTGGTAAAGCGGTCCGAAACACGCCTCGAAATCATGCGTCAGCCGACGGCGAGCGAAATTGCGGAGACTCGGCAGGGTGCCGACGTGCTGTTCAGCTGACCGCCCACAGGCGGGTAGCCTGTTCCTCCAGCCAGTGCGCGGCCTTCCGCGCGGCATCATCGTCATGCAGCGATGCAAGAACGCCGGCATCCAGCGCGTCGGTCTCGGATAGCGCGCGCTGCCATTCGGGGATCGAGGCGGGCCAGGTCTCCCGGTAAGTCGCCGCGCCAAGGCGCTCCAGCTCTCTCGCCTTGGCTTGCTGCTCGTCGAAATACCGCCATTCGGGGATGCACAGGAACGGCTTGGCCGCCCGGGCGATTTCGTGGACCGTATTGTCGCCGGCCGAAGCGATCACGCGATCAGCAGCGCACAGATAATCGGTCAGATTGTCGATCCAGCCCAGCTCTTGCAGATTTCCGAAATCGGTTTCGTGCCCTTCGCGGTGCACCGGTCCGGCGACCAGCCATTGCGTTTCCGGCTCCGCGCGCGCGGCGACCGTGAGCGGGGCGTAAGGCGTACCCGATCCTCCGCCACCGGCGATTACCAGCGTCATGGTCCTGTCTTCGGGCAAGCCGAGCTTGGCGCGTGCCTCCCCTTTTTCGAGCAGTGGCGCGCGGGTAGTGCACAGACCGCCCGTGTAGAATGTGCGCTCGCGAAGGCGCGGCGGGTAGCTAGCCTGCTCCATCCGCTCGTCGAACGGGGCCAGCATGGCGACACAGGCTTCGTAGCCCGCGACATGACCGACATCCTCACGGTCACCATGCATCCTGATAGTCACGGCCGGCACACTCATGATGCGCGACAACAGGGCGATCTCCGCCGAAACGTCGATGACGAACAGCGCCGGGTCGGCCTTCCGCAGCGTTTCTGCAATCGACCCCATGTGCTGGCGCATTTCCTCCACGCCGAGCGGGACGCAGTGCATCACCTCCGGCGTCGGCTGGTCGTGCAGCGCCGGACTGCGCGAGGGCGCACCGATCATGTTCGGCAGCTTGACCATGGTCGCATCGCGCGGCCGGTTGTCGAACTGCGAGGGCGCTGCCGTCATGATCGTGACCGGCCGATCGTCCGGGATGTGTTCGAAGATAGCCATGATCCGGTTGGCATGACCGCGGCCCTGATGGTGCGCGAAAAAGGCCAGTGGGCGCTTGTTCATTCCTGTTCCTTCGATTCCGCCTGCCGGCCACTATCCCGCGCTGGATTGACGATCCGGCCGGCAGTCCAGTTTTCGCTGAGCCGAACCTTGGGATTGGGGGCACACCAGATTTCGCCGGTCGCATCGATCGCGGTGACCCAGAGAAGATTGTGCTCCATCCCGTAGTCGATGACCGCAAAGGCGAGCCCGGCGCCGCGATCGATGACGTGCACGGGAAGCGGGGGGTTCAGCTGGGTGAACATGTCAGGGGTTCCATCTCCCTGAAGGAGGGCTGCCTCTAGACATCGTCGTGCGGCGTGAGCTTGGCGATCAGCGACCGGACGGTGCCGAACAGCATGGTGACCATGGCGACTAGTCCGGCACTGAGGACCACCACGATCCAGTACAGAACCTTGTAAAGCATCGGAAACCAGTTTTCCGGCACGTCGTCGAATTCGCCGATCGGCATCGTCATAAGCAACAGCATGACGACGGCACCGCCCAGGAGGACCGTCGACATCACCGCAATGCGGTAGATCTGCCTGTACATCCGGAGGTCGAACTCGGCATCGGCGCGCCTCACCAGACCGAGCAAGGTCAGCATCAGGGCCAGCGTCGTGGCCGCGCTTCCGGCAATGGCACTGCCGAGATAAAGTGCCGGGCTGGATAGCGCCGAGATCATGTCCCGCGCTTCGAGCGAGGAATAAATCGCACCTGAAGCGAAGTGTCCTGCCAGCCCGACAAGCAGGATGATGCCGGCTGAACTGGTGGTCAGCGCGGTAAGTTTCATGACGCGTCTCCAGCCTTGTTTGCGGGCTGCTTGCGTCCGCCTTTTTCCGGACCGAGATAGCGATACACGCCCCACAGAGTGATCAGCAGCAGGGCGATATTCTGCCAGCCGATCCCTTCGGCATCGTCGCTGAGGAAGCCCCAGGCAGTCAGCGCCAGCGAAGACGTGACGAAGAGCACGAAGGCCCATCCCGTCACCCACGAGCTGACATTCGTCGCCACGACCAGCGCTGCAACCACGGCGGCGATGGCGCCGTACCACTCGAGGAAATCCAACACCATTTCAGCCGCTCACATCGTAATCGATCGGTTTGAACGTGCCGCCGTTCGAAGCATAAGCCGCGCACGCGGTGAGCCCGATCACGAGGTCCATCTCGGCCCGGAATCGGGTGAAGGTGCCCGGCGGAGACTGCGGCGGATCGACCGAAAGCACGCCGTCGCCGGCGACCGGTACGTTCATGAATACGTTGAAAGCGGTGGGTATGTCGTCGGGACCGATGCCATATGGCTCCAGCGCTTCGGCCAGATTTCCGAAACAGCCGCGATGGACCGGCTTGTCCGGGTAGAAGTGGCGGAACGTATCCTTCGAACAGGGCGTAAGGAGGAAATCGTGCGCGGGCGCGGTATCTTCCAGAATGGTGAGCATGGGGTTCGACCGGTTCGACCAAAGCCGCGCGCCGGTGGTCAGCATGATCCTTTCTTCGTAGTCGAACGTCCTCCCGTTGGAGAGGATCTCCGCCGGATCGGCCCGCGACACGGCCAACAGGTCGCTAACTTGCCCGCCCTCGGGATCGGTCACGGTCAGCACCTGCCCTTTCGACAATTCGAAAGCGGTCCCGGTGCGCGGTTCGATGCGGGTCATTTGCCGCTCCTCGGGTCGGAAAAGGGGCAGCGCCAGTCATCGCCGACGACGCGCCCGCTGTACTGCCGCGCCTCGCTCGTCGTGCCGTGCCGCGAAAGCATGGGGTTGATGGATCCGTCCAGCGCCATATCGCGCTTCAGGATCGTCTCGCGCATGCGCTCGTATCTTTGCGAGGCGCGCAAGGCCTCGAACTGGTCGTGCAGATTGAAAACAAGGGTCGGATGCGGAATTCGCCGTGCGGCACGCGACGCGTTGGGATGCATGCCGACCACGAAATAGGCCTCGCCGCCGAAGCTCAGAGAGAAATGCGGATCGCTCGGATCGCTGCTGACGTGCGGGTCGTAGTCCAGCCCGCGCCAATCGTCCTTGGCAGCAAGCGAATTCAGCCGCTCCCACATCGCTTTCTCGAACGCCGCCTCATCCAGATCGTCGGGTCCGGAAAACACGACGGCAAGGCTGCGCAGACCGTCTGGGTTGCTGGCGTAATCTTCGCTCCAGTCGAGCAAAGCGTCATGGATTTCGAGATCGTTCCATGCGCTGGTCAGCGAACGGGCGGAGAGCACCTTAAGCCTGCCGGTCGCCAGAGCCGACTTCGCGCCGACACAGGGGAAGCCGTCCTCGGCAATATGCGCCCGCAGGACATCGGCCAGCGAAGCCTCGCCATCGGTTGCATCAGCGCCGTTGTCGATGTCGATCTCTCCCATCATGATCGTACAGACGTTCGGGCAGGGAAAACGTTGCTGCGATCTAACATCGATCATGCGGAAAGCCCGTACGCATCACGGTAAGGGCATCGCTCCCTACTCGGAGACATGTATTGGCTATCGCGAAATTCAGGCGCTTTCAGGTTTATGGCCAGCGGTGCAGCGGCACCAACGCCCTGATCAAATTGCTCGAACGGAATCTCGAAGAGCTGGAGTTTACCGAAGACTTCGGCTTCAAGCACTGGCTCGTCCCTGAAGAGGTCGAGATTCCCGACGATGTTTTTGTCATCGTGATCGCGCGGCAGGCCGACCAGTGGTTGCGCAGCCTGCACGCCAAGCCATGGCATGCGCATCCGGACCTCAAGGAGATGGACTTCGGCGAGTTCATTCGGGCCGAATGGCGCAGTGTGTGGGATGAGGAATTCTGGGGTATCGACAGGGCACATCCCAAGTTCGGACAGCCGATCGAGGGAGAGCTTTGCCCGCAAACCGGATCGCCATTTCCCAATGCCATCGCCATGCGCACCGCCAAGTTGCGCAACTGGTCAGACGTGGCATCACGTGCGACCGGGTATGCACTGGTATCGCATTCCGAGCTTGTTACTCGGCCGGAAAGACTGATCGAACGATTAGCTGCAGCGACCAAATTGGAAAAGCGCAAAGAATTCGTACCTGTGACCACCTACAAGGGCCAGAACTCGAAAATATTTGTTCCAACAGAATACTCACCCGCCCAACCCGCCGATGCTGCGTTCATCAGACGCTACCTCGATCAGGCAGTTGAAGGTCATTTCGCCTTAAGCCCTCTAACAAGCGCAACGGCAGCTTGCGGGTAACGCCCTAGCGACCTTTTATGGCGGAGATGAGGCGCATTCCAGACCGACCTCTTTGGGGCCGTTCACGGATCGTCCGCTTCCATCCGAAATCCGGTGAAAGCAGACGAACCAGCTAGCCCAGCCGGGCAATCGTCACCATGCGCACGAGATCGGAGAGGGTCTTCGCCTGCATCTTCATCATCGCATTGGCGCGGTAGACTTCAACAGTTCGGGGGCTGATGTCGAGATCGAAGGCGATCACCTTGTTGGCTTTCCCGTCCACAAGGCCATCGACCACCTGGCGCTCCCGCGCGGAGAGCAGAGCGAGACGGTCGAGCACTTCGCGGCGTTCGTTCTTTTTCTGCTCATCGTCGGTGCTCTCGTTCAGCGCCTTGCGGATTGCCGCTAGTATGGCCTCGTCGTCGAACGGCTTCTCGATAAAGTCCGCAGCGCCTGCCTTCATTGCCTGGATCGCCAACGGCACGTCGGCGTGACCGGTAATGACGATCACCGGCACAGTATTATCGCGCTCCTTCAACTTACCGGCCAGTTCGACACCGTTCGTGCCGGGCATGCGCACGTCGGTCACCACGCAGGCGCCGGAAAGCGGAGGTGCGGATTTCAGGAAAGCATCGGCCGAGGCGAACGAGCGAACTCGGATTTCGGCGACGTCGAGAAGAAACTCCAGCGATTGCCGCACACTCTCGTCGTCGTCGACGACGTAGACGATCGGATCACTGGCACTACTATTCGCCATCATATAGTCCCTCGCTTGCAACACGCTGGACCGTAAAGCCGAACTGCGCCCCGCCGCCGGGAGCTGGCCGGACCCAGATACGCCCGCCATGCGCCTCGACGATCGTGCGCGAGATCGACAGTCCGACGCCCATACCGGTGCGCTTGGTGGAGATGAAGGGTTGAAAAAGCCGGTCGGCGACTTCGGGATCGATGCCGGGACCGGTATCAGTCACCGATACCTGAGCCATATCTTCGTCGGTCTGTCCGATTATGATTGTCAGATTGCGTTGCAGAGAATCCGAGTCCGTCATCGCGTCGACAGCATTTCGCACAAGGTTGAGCACGACCTGTTGAATCTGCACCCTGTCGACCAGCACCAGATCGACTGTGGAGCTGAAGTTATACTGCACTCGAATGCCATGTTCCTTGGCACCAACGAGCGCGAGAGCGCTGGCTTCCTCAACAAGTTTGGGGAGGCTCTCGATCGTCCGCTCGGTTTCGCCGCGGGCGACGAAGTCCCGCAGCCGCCTAATGATGTCCCCGGCCCTGAGCGCTTCCGCGGCGGCCCGGTCGACGGCTTCCGCCACGCGCTCGTGCTGAACCTTCTCTCTCATAAGTAGCATCCGACTGCCCTTGAGGTAATTGGCGATCGCCGAGAGCGGCTGGTTGATCTCGTGCGCGAGCGCCGACGCCATTTCACCAAGCGCGGTGAGCCGCGAGACGTGCACCAGCTCGCTCTGCAATTCCTGCAATCTTGCCTCGGCCTGCTGGCGCTCGGTCAGGTCGCGGATGAAACCGGTGAAGAAGCGCTGCCCTTCGGCCTGCATCTCGCCCACCGCAAGCTCAAGCGGGAATGTCGAACCGTCCTTGCGCTCGCCGACCACCACGCGACCCTTGCCGATGATCCTCCTCTCTCCCGTCCGGTAGTAGCGCTCGAGATAGCCGTCATGCGCGCTGCGGTAGGGATCGGGCATCAACACCTTGACGTTCTCTCCGGCCACCTCTGCCGCATGCCATCCGAACATCCGTTCGGCCGCCGGACTGAAATCGCGGATTAAGCCGGTTTCGTCGATGACGATCATCGCATCTGGCACGGTGTCGAGGATCGATTGCAGATGGGCTTCACGCCGGGCGAGAGCAACGGAGGCGGTTTCGGTTTCGATCCGCGCGCGCTGGAACCATTCGCCGCCGATGGCCACGGCCAGGCCGATAAGCACGAAGGCTGCGGCGGCAATCAGGCTTCCGCCATCGATAGGTCCGCTCAGCGCGTCGCACCAGAGGCCAGCGGCAGCGCCGACCACAGCCGCAAGACTTCCTGCGCGAATCCCGGAAAGTGCGCTCGCGACAACCACGCCGGGAACGAAGAAAATGAAGGTGGCGCGCTGACCGAGTTCGTCGGCTGCCAGCATGCGGACCGCCACGCCCGCCGCTATAGCGAGCAGCGCCAGGAGCAACGCGGTCGAAAACGACAGACGCGGCAGGAAGCGGCTGACAAAACTGGCCCGCCCTACCTCCGGTAAGGCCCTTAGGTTGCTTGGCGTAGGGTGATCATCCAAATTTCGCGGTCCCGTGCATCGGCATAGAAGGAGGGTATCAGCGGCGCTCCAAACACATTTGCCGCAAGCGGAGAATTTTCAATGACTGCACCCTTCATCGATCTGGGCGTTCACCACAACCCCCGCGGAATGTCGGACCGGATTGCCTTCGGCTTCACCAAAGCACTGCGCTGGTGTGCCGACACTTTCTTCGCCGAGCGTTACGGCCACCGTGCTGTCGTGCTGGAAACGGTTGCGGCTGTGCCGGGTATGGTCGGGGCAACGATCAATCATCTCGCCTGCCTGCGCCGCATGTGCGACGACAAGGGCTGGATCAAGACGCTCATGGACGAAGCCGAAAACGAGCGCATGCACCTGATGACCTTCATCGAGGTCTCGCAGCCAACCTGGTTCGAGCGCGCGGTGATCATCGGCGTGCAATGGGTGTTCTACCTGTTCTTCTTCGCGCTCTACCTGGTCAGCTCGAAGACCGCGCACCGTGTAGTCGGCTATTTCGAGGAAGAAGCCGTCATCAGCTACACGCATTATCTCGCCGAGATCGACGAGGGTCGCAGTCCGAACGTGCCGGCGCCCGAGATCGCCAAGCGTTACTGGGGTCTTCCCGAGGATGCGACGCTGCGCGACGTGGTGCTGGTGGTGCGCGCCGACGAGGCGCACCACCGCGACGTCAACCATGGGTTCGCCAATGAGCTTGCGGGTCTTCCCGCCGGCCAAGTCGCTGAGTGCCCGCCGCATGTCGCTCTTGAACCCAACTGGAAGAAGGCGGCCTGATCCAGACTGCCTGGCGAGGAGGACGGAACATGGTCGATCGAGCCAAGATCCTGTTGCTGGTCGAAGATATCTCCGTCCTTTCCGCGCTGCGTTTCTCGCTCTCGGTCGAAGGGTTCGAAATCGCCGAGGGGATTGGAATGGGGGACGATCCTTCCATGGCGGCCGCTTTGGTCATCGATGAGCGCTACGGCGGCGACGGTCTTGCTGCTCTCGATGGGTTGAAGAGACAGGGCTGCCGCGCGCCGGCGATAGTCCTCGCGACCAATCCTACCGCCCGGTTGCGAGTCCGTATCGCCGCGGCAAACGCCGAGTTGATCGAAAAACCGCTTCTGGGCGACGAGCTGAGTGGTGCGATCCGTGCCATCTTCCAAACGCGAAAGGCAGCCTGACGTGGCCACCAAACTTCCTGACGGCCTTGAGCCATACAAACGCACGGCAACCTTTACCGAAGACACCGTGCCGGCAGGCCTGCTGGCTGAGCATTCTACCAAGGATGGCGTCTGGGGTCTCATCCAGATCGAGAAAGGCAGGTTGCGCTACGTCGTCACCGATCCACGCCGCGCCTCGACCGAGGCATCGCTCACGCCTGAATGCGAACCCGGCATAGTCGAACCGACGATCCTTCATCGGGTCGAGCCGGTCGGAGCGGTTCAGTTTCACGTCCAGTTCCTGCGCGCTGCAGACGCAACGCCTTTCGCCGACAAAGACGAGGGGAGGGGCTCATGACGAGCGCTACCATCCACTCCCATGCGGCCCATCCCGACACCCGCTCCTTCGCGCAGCAAAAACGTGCTGAAAAGCGCGCAGCGGCCGAAGAAATCGGAATCGATGCGGCGTTTATCGATCACCTGGTCGAAGCATTCTACGTCAAGATACGCGAGGATGACCTCCTCGGGCCGATCTTTGCCGAACGCATCACTGACTGGCCGCCGCACCTTGCCAGAATGAAAGCGTTCTGGCGCTCGGTGCTTCACAACAGCGGCGAGTTCTCTGGCAATCCCATGCTCAAACATCTCGCTATCCCGGGCCTCGAGCTCCGGCATTTCTCGCGCTGGCTCGACCTCTTCTACGAAACGCTGCGGGAAGCCGAAGGGCACACGGCCGCAACCGAACTCGTCGGCGCCCGGGCGAGGATGATCGCCGACAGCTTGCTGACCGCCATAGAAATGCGCCGACAGGGACTTGCCGGAGGGCGCGCAGGAAAGGACCTGCCCGATGCCTGATACCGTTCTTCGCACGCAAGCCGCAGCGCCACTGCCGGAGTCGCTCGATGTCTTGCCTGATGTGCTGGTCCCACTTCCAGCGATCGAGGCCAATGACAACGAAGCGCCAAGGCAAGCACAGCAGCCCGAATCGCGGATGTTCGAATTGCCGAGTTCGATTTGGAAGGCGATGATTGCCTGCTACGCCATCTTCCTTGTGGCCTTGCTTGGAGCGACCGGCGGCGCTCACGCCGCGTTCGCGATCGCAATTTCGGCGATCTACATCACCATGTTCTTCGGAACCGCCCGCGTGATACTACGGCAAGCTCCGCCGCAACCGCGCAGCGTTCTCGGTCGCCCGGGCACTGTCCTGCAAACAGCCTACGGGCCGCTGGCGCGCAAGGAAGTTTATGGCCAGGTGCTCATTGTTCCGGCAGCCGTCGCCTTTTTCGGAATGGGAATCAGCGTCATCAGCGCAATCATAATATAAGAATATCAACCGACGCGTCTCAAAAAAATTGGCTGATATTACTGCTTCTCGCGACCTTCGTCGGCTCCATCCTCATGTTCAAGATGTCCCAAATGCTTCAGTGGTGCCATGATCCACAGCGTCGCCACGGTTATGACCGAAAGCATGACTGCCACGTCGAGGCTGCCAAGACCCACAGACGCTCCGATAGCCCCGGTGATCCAGAGGCTGGCGGCGGTGGCGGTGCCCTTGACCGAATCCTTGAGGCGTAAAATGGCTCCGCCACCTATAAAGCCCATGCCGGTGATCAGACCTTCGACAATGCGGGCCATCGCCTCCGGAGTATCTGCAGTCATGGATTCCGCTGCCTGGATAAACCCGCAACTGGCAACAGCGACCAGCGGGAAGGTGCGAAGCCCCGCACTCCTTTCCGATTTCTCCCTGTTCCAGCCGATCGGGAATGCCAGAATATAGGCCAAGCCAATCGCGACCAGGTGAGGCATGATGTCGAAATGGTCAGGCCCCAGAAACTGTTCAAACATCCCAAACTCCGCAGTATTTTAGTCACTTAATCAAAACCAGCGACGATGTTCCGGGCCGCGATCATACGGAAGGAAATATGTTCTAAGCTCTTAGGTCTGGGGCGCCTCTCGGACTTCGGGGCTAATGGAACATGGTTGAATCAACCTTGCCATCCATTTTCGAGTATGCACTCGCCAGAGACGCAAGGGTCAGGCCGATCCTAAAGGAACCCCCACCCATCCTTTTATCCGGCGCATTACGGCCACGGTTCTTACTGTTTCGATCTTGAGTTCCCCATCGGCCAACTCGTCAGCCAGATTGGTCCAGAAATCCATGTCCGGAACCAGGAAACGAACCAGAAAATCATAGCTCCCGCTCACCTGATAAACCTCGATGGCTTCGGGGATGTCGGCGAGTGCCTGTTCGATCCTTCGCGTGCTTGCAGGATCATGTGCCGAAGCGACAATTTCTGCGAATACCGTAAGATTAGGGCCCAGCTTGGCTGCATCGACCTGGGCCTTGAGCCCGTGATGACCTCTTCTTTCTCCAGCCTGCGCAGGCGCGCGAGACAAGCACTCGGTGAAAGAGCCACCGCCTCGGAAAGACGCTGATTGGAAATCCGGCCATCGCGCTGAAGGATGTCGAGGATCTTGCGGTCGATTCGGTCAAGCGAGGGTTTCTGCGGCACGCTCGTCTCCTTTCCGCAGATTTTATTGTGCAGGGCGAAAACTTCGAAGGGAAATACGGCTTCCTAGCGTCTATATTTGCAATTGAAGCACCGCAAGATCTGCGGCGCTCGTTTTTTTGGCTAGCGAGACAGGAAGTCGGCATGCAGCGACTGCACATCCCCCGTGGTATCGTTCCCGAGCTCGCTCTGCTTGCTGCATCGGTGCTTTGGGGCACGAGCTTCCTCGCGACCAAGATCGGCATGGAATTCACAGGGCCCCTCGGCTTCGTCGCCCTACGCTACCTGATGGCAACCATCGCCTTCGCGCTGGTCCTGCCGGGTGCGACGCGCGGAATTAGTGCTACTGAAATGGTTGCCGGTATCGTCGTCGCTGCCACTGCGTGCATCGCATACGGCGCACAGGCGTATGCGCTTCAAACCACGGACACCGGACGCGTAGCGTTTCTTTCCGCGCTCTACGTGCCACTTGTTCCTGTGCTCCAGCTGCTGTTTTTTCGCCAACGCGCAGCCGCCGGGATCTGGATCGGAGTTGTCCTTGCCTGTGTCGGTGTAGCCATCATGTCGGGACTGACGCCGGCCGACATCACCCTTAGCTACGGCGATACACTTTCGATCGTTGGTGCCGTTGCGATCGCGGTAGAGGTCGTCATCCTTGGATATTACGTGCGCCGGGCCGACCCTCTGCGGATTGCGTTCGTGATGATGGCCACCACCACGCTTTTATGTGCTGCTTTCGCGCTCGCCACAGGGGAACCCATGCCGGTTGCGTCGCCGACATTGTTCTGGGTGGTCGTGGGCTATGGCATCGCTACCGCCTACATCCAGTTCGCGATGAGCTGGGCCCAGGCCCGGGTCGATTCCTCGCGTGCCGCAATCATCTACGCGCTCGAACCAGTCTTCGGTGGGTTGTTCGGCTATGCGGCGGGCGAAATCTTCGGCCTGTCCGACGTGGTCGGTGCGCTCGTTATCCTAGCCGGCGTAATTATCGCTTCACTGCCGCGGCTGGTGGCTAGGCTTCTTATGCGCAGACCGTTCAGGACGCGTGTTCGATTGCCCGATCGGCCCATGACGGAAACGTCGCCATGATCTCGTCTGTGAGAATGGTCGGCATCACAGCGATGTTTTATATCTCGGGGTGCGCGGGCGTCCCGAAGTCAACGGAGCCGCTCGTCGGAGCCTGGATTGTGGAAGACATCGCCGGGCGCGGTATCATCGATTATTCGCGTATCGAACTGGTCCTGGAACATGACGGGCAGCCTTCTGGCTCGACAGGATGCAATCTCCTTCTCGGCCGATACCGCGTCGATGGCTCGGTCATGACGATCGACGTCGCAACAACGACGCGTAAAGTCTGCCCTGAAGCGCTGATGTATCAGGAACAGGTCTTCCTAGGAGCCATTGAGTCGATCGATAGCTACCGCTTCGACCCGACCGGCGCCCTCGTGTTGCAGGACGGCAACCAGCCGTGGGTTTTGGCGCAATCCTACAAGAGACGACCATGAAACCCAATCCTATCAGTTCGATCTTGCGGCGTTTCCTTGTTCACGCAGTCGCGGTCATGGCTCTTCTTGCCGGGGCGACAGTTGCGCGCGCCCAGCTTCCGACGCCTGAGCCTTCCGAAACAGCGCAAACCGAAGCTCCGGTAGATACATTCGAAAGGCAAACACCGCGCTCTAGCGTAACAGCGCTGCTGAATGCGCTCGCCGCCGAGGACTACGAACGGGCCGCGCGCTATTTCGTCGGCACTCCCGATCCGGCCACGCTGCCCCTAGACAATGAAGGCTCGCAAGCGACCGACGCGTCGGAAGGACTGGCTCAAGGTGCAGATCTCGCTCGAAAATTGAAACTCGCGCTCGACAGCGGGGGGATGCTTCGACCCTTTGCCGTGCTTTCCAACGCTCCCGATGGCGACTTGGAAGACGGACTAGATCCTCTCCTGGAGCAAGTCGGCACGTTCCAGCTCGAAAGTTCCGAGCAGCCCATCATCCTGCAGCGCGTCGCCGTAGGGGAACGGGACTTACTGCAATGGCGAATTTCGCCGGAAACAGTATCGGTCCTCGAAGACTGGACACCTTCGCCTGAGGTCGCGGAACAGAGCGAGGAAAAGGCGATCGAAGTCGCCGGCGCGCCGGTCCTCGACTGGCTTTTGTTGATCGGCGTAGCGGTCGCGCTTTTCGCAGCGCTACGCCTGCTCGCTGCTGCAATTATCTCGGTCCTGCGGCGACTCATTCCCGAACACAGCAGCAGCACCGTCTTTCGTCTGATCCACGCCGCTCTCCCACCGCTCGCGCTCTACGTGGCGACAATCGCCTTCTTCTATGTTGCAGGCAATATGGAGGCCTCGATCATCGCTCGCCAGCAGCTGCTACGCGGCGCAGGTATCGCGGCCTGGCTTTCCCTTGGCTGGTTTCTGTTCAGGTTGATCGATGCTGTCGCACGGATGGCGAGCGAACGAATGAACAGGGCGGAGCGGCGCCAGGCCGCATCGGTCATCACGCTGTTGCGGCGGATCGCTAAGCTCACATTGCTGGTCATGATCTTCATCGGTGTGCTCGATACATTCGGTGTCGACGTAACCACCGGTATCGCTGCTCTCGGCATCGGCGGGCTCGCCTTGGCGCTCGGCGCGCAGAAAACGATCGAGAACCTGGTCGGGTCTGTCACGATCATCGGAGATCATCCGGTGCAGGTAGGCGACGCTGCACAGATCGGCGATACGTTCGGCACGGTCGAGGATGTCGGCATGCGCTCGACCCGTGTGCGGACGATCAACCGGACGCTGGTAACGATCCCCAACGGATTTCTTGCCGGCGAGAAGATCGAGAATTTTTCCGCTCGCGACCAGTTCCTCTTCAAGCACGTGATCGGGGTCAGCTACGACACGGATGCCGAGAAGATGAGCGAGGTTCTGGCCGCGTTCCGGACCATCCTGGCGGAAAACGATCACGTCCTCGAAGAAGATGCTCGCGCACGCTTCATAGGTTTCGGCGAAAGCGCACTCAACATCGAGATTTTCGCATATTTTCGGACTGCATCGTTCGCGGAGTCACTCGAGATGCAGGAGGATCTCCTCCTCGCGCTGATGCGGAAACTGAAGGAACTCGACGTGGAAATCGCCTTCCCCACTCGCACGCTTCACATCGACGCTTACGGCTCGGCCAACGGCCGCTCGGCGCCGATCTCAATTGCCCGCCCAAATCAGGAGGGTAACAAGGAGAATGACGGTGAAATGTAACTTGCTGTTAGCATCGGCTGCCCTCGCCATGAGCCTGAGTGCCTGTGCCACCATTCGGCCCGCTGCAGAAAGCGGTGAGGTCGTCATGGTAGAAAGAATTACCGGCACACTGTCCTATCGCGAGCACATCGCGCTGCCCCCCCGAAGCGCAGGTGGAAATCGTTGTCTCCGACATCACCCTCGGTCGAAACCAGGAGCTCATCCTCTCGCGCACGATGAACACGATCGGACAGGTCTCGCCGCCGATCCCGTTTTCGATCGACGTGTCGAAGCTTAATTTGAGCGACGGCCCGCTCTACGGCCTGCGAGCCTTCATCCGCGAGCCCGATGGCACAATCCTGTTCCGCACCAGCGAACCTTTCCTGCTCAATCTTCGTAATGACACCTTCGATATCGGCGACATAAGGGTCTCTATGACATCGCCAGGCGATCCCGGCCTTGCCGGTACTCCTGACCTGCAGGACGGCGAATGGCGTGTAACCCAGATCGGCGGCGATGTCGTGGCGCAGATCTCCGCTCCAACGATGACCTTCACGGCCGATGGTCGCTTGTATGGTTCCACCACCTGCAACCGCTTCAGCAGTTCATATGGCCTCGATGGCAACTCGCTCGAGGTTGGCAATGTCGCTGCGACGAAGCGCGCCTGTGAAGCCGGATTGATGCAGCAAGAGCGCCGTTTCCTCGATGCCCTTTCTCTGATCGAGAACGCATCGCTCGAAGCTGGGGGTTTTCTCGTCCTCTCCGGCAATGGCCAGCGCCTTGTCGCAGTCCTCAACTAAGGATTATCCGATGTTGAAGAAATTCCGAAGTCGCGCCACTTGAAATTACCATGTCGAAATCGCACTACCTTTTTATGACACTGGTCGATCATGGTCTCGGGGTGATGGTTCCGGCAGGCAGCAGCACCGCGCGCCTGTATCCCTAGAGCGCTTCGGGCGTTCTAGGGATGTGCGCCACGCTGAACTTCCAGCATCGATGTTTTCCAAGCCCAAGGCGATAACGAGCCCGAGGCATGCTCGCTTCATTTGCGAGACCGGAGCCAACAGTGTTCTTCTCCCGCTTTACCGTGCTCGGCCTCTGTCTGGCTGGCCTCCTGTGTGCTCTCATGAGGCTTAGTGACGTATGGGCATTGCCAGTTCTCGCAATTTTCTCGTGTCTATGTCTCTTGGGCGTCATCGACCTTATCCAAACGCGGCATGCGGTGCGCCGGAACTATCCGATCATCGGACGCCTGCGATGGGCTTTCGAGAAGATAAGACCAGAAATTCGTCAATACCTGATCGAAGGCGATGACGATCAGACGCCCTTCTCGAGGGCGCAGCGCTCCTTGGTCTATGCTCGCGCAAAGGACGAGGTCAGCGACCGTCCGTTCGGAACACTCTCTGACGTCTACAAGAACGGCTACGAATTCATTTCGCATTCCACCAAGCCCAAGCCGTTGTCAGATCCCGATAGCTTCAGAGCGCCGATCGGGGGAAGCGACGCGCGCGACCCCTACATGGCCTCGATCTTCAACATCTCCGCGATGAGCTTCGGCTCCTTGAGCGCCAACGCTATCCGAGCCCTCAACAAGGGAGCAAAACTCGGCGATTTTGCGCATGACACTGGCGAGGGTGGGATCAGCCCCTACCACCGTGAGAATGGCGGCGACCTTATCTGGGAAATTGGCAGCGGCTATTTCGGTTGTCGAACCGAAAAAGGACGCTTTGACCCGGTGCGCTTCGCTGACAATGCTGCCGACCCGCAGGTCAAGATGATCGAACTGAAGCTGAGCCAAGGTGCCAAGCCTGGTCACGGCGGCATCCTTCCCGGCGAGAAAGTCAGCCCTGAGATCGCTGCTACACGCGGTATTCCGGTAGGCGTCGATTGCATTTCCCCTGCCGAGCACTCGGCATTCTCGACACCGCTTGAGATGATGCAGTTTCTCGCTCAGCTCCGAACCCTATCGAAAGGCAAGCCAGTCGGTTTCAAGCTGTGCGTCGGACACCCATGGGAGTTCATGGGAATGGTCAAGGCGATGCGCGAAACCGGGATCTTTCCCGACTTCATCGTCGTCGATGGCGCAGAAGGCGGAACCGGGGCGGCCCCGGTTGAGTTCGCCGACAACCTCGGCATGCCGATGCGCGAGAGCCTCCTGTTCGTCCACAATACACTCGTGGGTGCCGGGGTTCGTGACCGGATAAAAATCGGTGCGGCCGGCAAGATCGTCAGTGCGTTCGACATCGCCGCGGTTCTCGGGCTGGGTGCCGACTGGACCAATGCGGGGCGCGGCTTCATGTTCGCGCTCGGATGCATCCAGTCTCTTTCCTGTCATACCAACCGCTGTCCGGTCGGCGTTGCCACGCAGGACCCCTTGCGCCAGCGGGCCCTGGTCGTGCCTGACAAGGCAGAGCGGGTCCGGCGCTTTCATCGCAATACGTTGCGAGCGCTCGCGGAAATGACTGCTGCTGCCGGTCTCTCGCACCCATCCGAGCTTGGACCGCACCATCTGGTAAGACGTGTCTCTCTGACCGAGATCCGGCTCTTCTCCCAGCTTCATATTTTTCTCGAGGACGGCGAGCTGCTGTCAGGAACGCATGACCGGGATTTTTACAGCGCCGCCTGGAAACTCGCACGCGCCGACCGGTTCGAGCTGGCAGCGCGAAACTGATCTTTCATATCCTGACGGCTGTTCTTGCAGCCCTTCTGCACTCGCAGGGTGCCGCAGCGGAACGAGGTGGCACCGCGCGGGATTTGACCGCATGGACCATATCGCAAACTACCGCCTGTTACGACACCGGTCTTAGGCGTGGCGCCGAACTCTCGGCAGATACCGAGCTGGGCGCTTCGGTCGATGGACCCGACGGACCGTGCGGAGTTCCGGTCTCGGTTCGTCAGGCGCGCGCATGGGAACGCAGCGAGGAGATCCGGCAATCCCACCACCGGATGGCCGACGCACCTGCGAAATGGTCGCGTCCCCCTCCGACCGGCCCTCCATCTTCCTGACACTCTGGAACTTTCGGCGGACTTTCATCCGCATCCAACAGTCAGGACATTCAATGGAAACCGAAATGCAACGCGGTGCGATCCGCGACGAACGGCGTGCATACGCCAAGGCCTTAATGGCCCCATACCCCGACCTGCCGATTGATCAGCTCGACGATCTTGTGTGGTGGTTCCGCAAGGAGGCAAGCGCGCTCGATGTCGGATTGATTTCGATGGATGACGAGGTGTCACAGCAATATGCCTTGTTGAAGCGCGACAAACTCGATCGGTTCGCGATACCCGACATCGCCTTCATGCTGCTGTTCTGGTCGGCGATGTGCGCCATCATCGGCGGTATTGGGTATCTGGGTAGTTGATATGTGGAAGGGCCCGAAGCGAGAATCCCTTCGTTCCGGGCTCATACCCCGTCGCCAGATCCTGCCGGCCGACAAGCCATTGCAGTCCCTTGCGAAACGTTCCTGTCTATGCCCCGTTTGATAGGAAGAACGACATCGGCCCAACGCGGGAGCGCATCATGGCGAAATACGCAGTCGGAGATCATGTCAGCTGGAATTCCGAGGCAGGAAGAGTCAGCGAAACAATCTCCAAGGTTCACGAATCGGATTTCGACTACAAGGGTCATACGCGGCGTGCCTCGAAGGACGAGCGTCAATACGAGATCGAAAGCGACAAGATCGATCATGTGGCAGCCCACAAGGAAGATGCGCTGACAAAGCTGAAAAACTGATGCCAACCGTTTTCACGATCGGTCATTCCAATCGGGATGCGGACACTGTCATTGCCATGCTGAAAGCAGTAGGAGTGGACATGTTGGCCGATGTTCGGGCTTTCCCCGGCTCCCGCGCCAATCCCGCATTCAACATCGATTCCTTCCCCGATCTGCTCGATGAGCACGGCATCGCTTACAGACACTTCGATAAACTTGGCGGCAGAAGGAAACGACAAGTCGATGTGAATCCGGCGCTGAACGGATACTGGCGCGTCCAGAGCTTCCATAACTACGCCGACTATGCATTGAGCGGCGACTTCCAGTCGGCGATCGAGGACCTCGTTAACCTAGCGGATGATTGTCGCGTGGCGTTGATGTGTTCCGAGGCCGTCTGGTGGCGATGCCATAGGCGTATCATCGCCGATCATCTCATGGCTCGCGGCCATGAAGTTATCCATTTGATGGCTCCCGACCGTCAGGAACGGGCAAAGTTAACGGATGGAGCCGTTGTCAGCGGATCAAACGGAGTCGTTTATCCAAGCTCGGAATGCCGTGAGGAGCCGAACGAGCACATCCCATTATGCCGATACGAAAGGCTCGCGACGCGCGAGAACGAACTTCGTGCCCGTCACGCAGATCAGTCTACCCGCTCGAGCAGCTCCTCCGACGAGACGATCTGGTAAAGATCTCTGTCGATCTGTCGGACAGGCTCACCATCGGAAGTTCGCCAACCGATGGCGCCCACACGGCGACGCTCGCCGCGCTCAAATTCCGAAATGGCGATGTGGCGATACTGGATGACTTCGACCGGTCTGTCCGCATTGCCGCGGCAGGACATATTGGCCATTGTTTCTTCGATTACATCGGCTTCGGCGGGCGTTGAAGCAGGCGGAAGCTGACTTGCCGGCTTGCTTCGCTTGATCGTCACTGAATCTGTGCATCCGGAAGCGAACCGATATCTTCCATCGTCATCTCCGACGAAAGATCGGTGTTATTGCCACGGGTCGTCACGGTCAGACCGTCAATCGGTATCGTGACGTAGCGATCAGGATCGCTGTCCTCTACTTCTATAAGAAGTTCGGTCGCATTGCCGTCGGCATCTTTCGTCACGGCTTCCACATCACCCAATTCGGTTCCGTCGGTGGCCAGGATTTCAGCATCGAGCAACTGGCGTTCGGTCAGACCGAGTGCCACCGGGGTGTCGCCGGACTCCTGCGCGCTCTGCTCGGCATGTTCTTCAATACGGTCTTCGACCTGGTCTCCCTGATCATTGCAGGCGGAGAGGAGGAGAGCGGATCCGAGAAGCAGGGGGGCGAACTTGTTCATGTTGATCTCCATTTTTATCTATCCGCCACACTAACGGATGCGGCTGCTCCTGTGTTCCGTTAAGGGTTCCCGATGAGCGCCAGCATCGAGGTTTCGTCTGGCCGTGCGTCGACACGAATATCCATTCCTTGCTTCCCCTCGAAAGAAGCCGCGGCTGCATCGGAGATGCAATAGATGATGCCTCCGAATGGCCGGGATGTCCGTTCCAGGCAGCGCTTCATCACATGCGCCGCACGCGGCGAGTGGATCAGAATTCCGTTTATCTCGTGCGGTGCTGGAAGGGATGCCGATAGCTTCGCGACATCGACATCGCGGGTCTCATAGACCGGCTTTCTCGTGGCGAGATAACCCTTGCAGCGAAGGTTGCCGGTCAGGTCTCCAGCCGGCCGGTAGGCGGAGAAGTGCAGAAGCCGGTTCCCTCGCGGAAGGGATTGAACGATCAGGCGCTCCAGGTCGAGCACATCCCCAGCCGCCGAGACAACATGGGTATATCCAGCGTGGGCGGCACTCTCCGCTGTCCTGTCGCCCACCGCGAACACTGGAATATCGAGAAGTGCCGGGCAGATAGAATGATGGCGGACGCCATTTACCGACGTGAACACGATAGCATCGGGCTGCTCGTCCAATGCTTTCGCTGGGAGACCTTCGACTCGCAGAACGGGCACAGCCAGCGCATCGAACCCTAACCGCCGCAGGGCACTAGCAGTCTTTTCGTTATCCGGCGACGTGCGTGTGACCCAGATCTTCGGCCCAAATGCGGGATCCTCCGTCTGTGTCGGGGAACGGTCACTCACTTTCACTTCGTCGTTCGCTACCGTTTGTCTTCGAAGAAACGACAGCTCCCGCCAGAGGCTTGGTTCCTCGGCCAGAGAGAAGAATGCCGCCAACAATCAGCGCCATTCCAATCGCATGGAAACCTCGCAAATGTTCGTCTAGGAAGACGATCGCAAGACCTGCGCCCAGGATCGGCATAATGTTCATATACACCCCGGTTCCTGCCGACCCGATAAGTTCCACGCCCCTGTTGAAAAAGAGGTAGGCAAAGACGGACGGAAAAACCGAAACATATGCGATCGCCAGCAGGCTTTCCTCCTGCAAAACGACATATCGGCCCGAATTGAGCTCCATCCCATAGAACGGCGCGATTGCGACTAGGCCGACGATCAAGGTCGTGGCAAACAGGCTGAGGGGATGGATGGCAGGGCGGCGCCTGAGCATCACCGAATAGACTGCCCACAGACACACGGCGAGGCCGATGATGAGGTCGCCTTCGTTGAAATTCAGGGTGCCGAGAACTTCAATGTTCCCGCGAGCGATTATCCAGAGCACACCGATCAGAGCGATGGCGGCGCCGACGATCTGACGCAGCGCCGTGCTGTCGCCCATGAAGATCGCGCCAAGAAACAGGATAAGGGTGGGTTGGCCCGACTGCAGCAACATGGCGTTGAGCGCTGTGGTCTCCTGCAATCCGCTGTAGAGCAAGGTATTGAAGGCGCCGATGCCGAGTGCGCCGAGCACCAGCAGCATCCTCCAGTTCCTTTGGATGACGGTGGCATCCCGCCGCAAGTGACGCCATGCGAATGGCAGGATGATGGCCAGGGCAATCGTCCATCTCCAGAACGCCAAGGCGACGGGAGGGACCAGCTCGCGCGCCGCGCGCGCAACGATCGCATTACCGGCCCAGAAGAGAGCGGTGAACGTGAGGAGCACGTAAGCGCGCGACCACAAGCTTACAAAGAAGCGGGACTTGTTTTGCATGATCGACCCGGAAGAAACGCTGCCGTCGAGAGTTAGGCAGCGCGCTCATCCATCAACCGCATCAGGCCGCGCGAAACGCAACCGGAAGGATCGTTGGCGATGGTCACGGGAACACCGCATTCCGCGGTGATCGCCTCAGCCAGGAATCTCGCGCAGATGCCCCCGCCCGTGGCGACCACGCGCTCGCTCAACAGATCACCGGCAAGATCAGGAGAAATTTCGCCAATCACAAGACGGGCGGCATCTGCAAAACGACCGAAGTGCCGCTTCAGCACGGGATAAAACTCGGAAACCGGCAAGGTCAACGTTCCTGGAAGACCATTGTGCAGTGATCGGCCTCTGATTTCCACTTTCGCGTCCTCGGCACCCTCTTGGGCGAACTGCTTCTTCAGCGTCTCGGCGGTGATTTTGCCTATGAGGAAGTGATGCCGGAGATGCAGATGTTCGGTAATCGCTTCGTCGAGGGCGAGACCGCCCAAACGCACGGAGCGCGAACGACATTGTCCGTCGATCGAGAAGACCGCAACCTCGGTCGTTCCGGCGCCGCATTCGACGACCATGGACGCGCGCGCTTCGCGGACGGGCAGGTCTGCCCCGATAGCTGCTGCAAAAGGCTCCCGCACCAGTTCGATCCGTCCGAAGCCGGCATCGTCCGCGGCAGCGAGCAATGCATTCGCTTCCGCTTTCGTGGCATCCGCCGGAATACCGATCATCGCAGAAGGGCGTCCTCGACGCTTCCTGCCCACCACCGACGACAGCCCATGAGCGAGCAGTGCGGAAGCTGCGTCCATATCCTGCAAAACACCGCGGGCAAGGGGACGGCGGACCACATGGGTTCCGGGAACCCGATCAACCATCGCCAGGACGTCCCGGCCAGCTGCAATCAGTTTCATCTGACCGGCCGTCTTCTCGTAAAAGCACAGGGATGGTTCGTCGAAGACCACGCCTTCGCCTCGCACTATGATACGCATGTTGGCAGTGCCGAGATCGATGGCGAGATCTGGGCCCCGCCTGAATCCGAAAGAAGGAAAGTTCATCATTTCCTTTAGATAGGCCTTCCGGACTCGAAAGTCTCGAAATAGTCGACGAGGCGATTGGTCTGATGCCATTTGACTAAACCGAAGATCGCGCCCACATGTGGCTCATGGTCTTTTCGCAACACATCGACCGACATTTCGCGCACGCAGGTCAGCTGCCCGCACGGGCGCGCGCCTCGTCTCGACGGCCGTGATCCGGTCCGGGACGAGGCTCCCGGACGATCTACAGCCCAGCCGCGATCCTCTTGCGGCTCTTTAGCGAGTTACGAAAAATGACCACCATCCAAAACGGCGAAAAGCCGATCATTCATGTTCTCGATACCGAAGCGGACGCGCTCTACGAACTGGCTATGTCCATCGAGGAGCGCAGTCCGGATGTAACTGGAAAACTGTGCGAGGAACTGGATCGCGCCAATGTCGTGGTAGCTGAAGATCTGCCTCCTGACGTTGTGACCATGCAATCTGAGGTCGAATTCGTCGACGAACGTTCGGGTAACCGGCGCAAAGTTCAACTTGTATGGCCGCGCGATGCGAACCTGGACCAAAACCGTCTCTCCGTGCTGACCCTCGTGGGCGCCGGTCTCATCGGGATGCAAGCCGGTTCTGCGATCAACTGGCCCGACCGTTCTGGTAAGGAGCGCTGTCTACGGATCTTCGAAGTTCGACAGCCGACACTGAGGGACTGAGCAGCTTAATTCCATGCCTTATCATCTTCACTGTGCAAAGCCCTTTGCGATTACCGTTGATCGAAGCGAATTGCTTCAGGGCCTGATCCGCGCAGCCTGGAACCGGAGAAAGGGTGCCTTGAGTGTTGGCCGTTGGAATAGGGAACAAAGAGATAGCGCTCGGGATTGCAAGGCGAATGGTTACGGTGACGGTGCACCACGCTTCCGGTAGATAGTGCGTCTATCAGTATGATTGCGAATTTTGCCTCGCTCCCCGGCACTAGGTTCCGCATTGGCACCAAGCGATGACTTCAAGACAGGCTACCATGCGGCGCATCTTCGAACCGATTCTTGCTGGAGCCACATTGCGCGATCGCATGTTGGCGTGCGCCGGTGGCCTGACGGGTATCGCTTTTACAAGCTTCATCGCGTCGTGGTTCCTGAACGATAGCGCGATCCTACCTATCATCGTCGCGCCGATGGGAGCGTCGGCCGTTCTGGTCTTCGCCGTTCCCGCTAGTCCCCTAGCTCAGCCTTGGCCGGTTATAGGCGGCAATGCCATTTCTGCCTTCACAGGCGTATTGTGCGCACATCTTTTTGGTTCGCCGCACGTTGCAGCGGGTTTCGCAGTAGGACTTGCCATCCTGGCAATGTCGCTCACGCGCAGCCTGCATCCTCCCGGGGGAGCAGCGGCGCTCACGGCGGTCATCGGAGGAGAAACCATCGGAGCCCTAGGATACAGCTTCGCTTTTCTACCCGTTGCTTTCAATGCAATATGCCTGGTGCTTGTCGGTGTCCTATATCATCGCATCTCCGGGCATAAATACCCTCATCACCTGCGATCAATCGAAGCGCAGGCGATACCCCAACGTGAGCCTACTTCGCCACATCCCGACGATATCGAGGCCGCACTGAGAGATTTGGGAGAAACTTTCGATATCGGGAAGGAAGATCTGGAGCTCATAGTGCGCCAAGTGGAATTTCATGCCGCGCGGCGCCGCAGCGAAACAACACACCGAGAATTTCTCTCTTCGCGAAAAGCCCGTTAGCGAACGCTTCGGTAAAGGACATTCATTACCTAGAGTGGTCGATGTCGCAATGTGTAGCCGAGTTGGTTTGATCGACGAGCCCCTCTATCTCCTCGCTCGCAATCACTTCGGCTCGAATTGGATCATACTGAAGTCGCCGCCCGAGCCTTCTGACTTGGACAAGATCAAGCGATTCTTAGGGACGAATAAGCAAGGTCCACCGACACGAAGGCGAAGACGATCCGCTATTACGACTGCCAGAGCATCGGCCCAACGGCTGACCGGACCGATATTGTTTATCGCGATTACCCCGACGAGCATTTGGCGACTATCACCTTTGTGCGTTGCACGCGCGAACTCGGGTTCAGCATGGCGCAAGTTCGAGAGCTGCTCGCGTTATCCGATCACGATGCAAAGCCGTCCCAGGACGTCGATCAGCTGGTCTCGCAGCAATTGGCTGAGATAAATGGCAGGAACGTTCATCTCGGCGTTCCGCAACGAACTTTGACAGGTGTTACGATCCTTCCAGGCGGACAAGATCCGCGAATGCCATATCATCGGAAGCCTGGGGCGACTTGCCGTAGCACGAGGGCGCAATAGACGTCCGCTTTCGGGCGTTTCGGGCAAGAAGTGGAACGGCCGAAATGAGGGCGCAAAGCAGAAGCCGAGAGCCTTAAGTTCGTGAAGTTAACTTCCCTTCCCAGCCAAGTCGAGACTGCTACGCTTTTGCTACACAAACTCGCTACACAAAGGCACGACAGCTTGCGGAAAACCGCCATTTTTCAACCAACGTCCAACCTCGGTTCGAATCCAGCCCTGTCCACCACCCGCCCTTCACCAGAACAAGCCATCACCGTCGGACAACGGCTGTCCGTTTTCCGGTGTCCAAATGCGCATATTTTCGGGAAATGGTGCCGGCTAGAGGATTCGAACCCCTGGCCTGATGATTACAAATCAACTGCTCTACCAACTGAGCTAAGCCGGCACATCACTATGTGAGGGCGCGCCTGTGGCGGAAAATTGCCGCCGCGTCCAGCGCCGATTGCAAGCTTGGGCCCCCAAGCCTATCGCCGCCCCATGAATCTGAGCGCGATTGTCACTGAAACCTGGAATGAGCTGGCCGACGAGCGGGGCAGCGGCAATCCAGCCCGCTATATTCCCGCCCTAGCTCTGGTCGATCCGAGAAAGTTCGGGATCGCGCTGGCTACGCCCGACGGCAGGGTTTTCTGTGCAGGCGATGCGGACGAATCGTTCTCGATCCAGTCGATATCGAAGGTCTATGCCCTCGCATTGGCGCTTGAGCGGGAAGGTCCCGCTTTATGGGACGCTGTCGGACGTGAACCGTCGGGCAACGCCTTCAATTCCATCGTACAGCTGGAGCGCGAGAAGGGCATACCTCGTAATCCCTTCATCAATTCGGGTGCGATTGTCACGACTGATCGTTTCATCGGCGATAGTTCGCCGGACGAGGCGGTCGCCGATCTTCTGGTGAGGCTGCGGCGCATGGCGCGCGATGAAACGATCGACTTCGATGCGGAAGTCGCCCGCAGCGAGAGCGAAACGGGTTCGCGCAATCGCAGTCTTGCTTATTTCCTTGAAGACTTCGGACGTCTCTACAACCCGGTCGAAGATGTTTTGTCAGTCTACTTTCGGCAGTGCGCGCTGAGACTGAGTTGCCGCCAACTGGCCGAAGCAGCACTTTTCCTAGCATTTGATGGCACAGACCCGGTCACGGGCCAGCAGATGTGCGGTGCGAGCCGTGCGCGGCGCATCAACGCGCTGATGCTAATGTGCGGGCACTACGACAATTCGGGTCAGTTCGCCTTCGAGGTCGGCTTTTGCGGCAAGTCGGGCGTCGGCGGAGGCATTCTAGCGAGCGTGCCGGGCAGGGCAGCGATTGCGGTCTGGTCACCCGGGCTGGGACGCTCAGGTACCAGCGTTCTCGGCGCCAAAGCCCTGGCGCGCATCGCGATGCGAACCGGTTGGTCGGTATTCAGCGGGCAGCTACCTGAAATCTAGAGAGCACCGAAGGTCCAGCCTTCGGTGCGGGCGATGGCAGGCGTGAGACCGGCAGGATCCCACCGCTCAGGGTCATGAGCGACTGCCCGCAGCCATGCGGCCGTCAGCAAGGCATCGGTCGTATGATCGTCCACTTCGCCAGTGCCCTGCACAGGGAGGGACCCGAGGGCCGCTAAGGCGTCATTCAAGGCCTCATAACTGCGCATCTTGGCCTTGGCCGCGCTGCGGCCTGCTTCCAGCGCGGCGAGGCTGGTATAAATCTCTACCACAACAGAGCCTGTTTCCGGTAATGGATCGATCGGCCAGACCGGCAAACTTCCGCGAAGGTGATGAAGCATACGCATGCCAGTGAGACTGGATTTGCCCACCTGCGCTGCGCCGACGAGGTTGAAATTGGAGTAGGGTTTGCATCCCATCGCTGCCTGAGCCTGCTCCGTGACCCGAAAACGTCCGCGCCCGTGTTCGGCCCCGTCGCACCGAAATCGCACGCCTGTCTCGATACCGTCGCGAAAATATGGACGCACGCTTGAATCGCCCACAAAGGTGTTGGCCCCGAGATTTGGTTCGTCCTGCGCCAGATCATCGATGAACTGCCAAAGGGCGCGAGCGTCGGCAGGAGTCTCGGGGAGCCCCGGGAAATAGGCACCGCAATCCGCATGGGGCAAACCGATGCCGAGATCGAGCCCGACCAGCGTATTGTCAGGTAAGTCATCGCGCAACACGGCGAGGACCTCTGCGCGTGACCATCGGTGCTCGACTAGAACCGGCGGACCTCCTGTCGCATCGGCCAGCGCCAGAGCGATGCCTTTCTGCTTTTTGCCCTTCGCGCCCGACCAGTCGATGGCGAGAAAGTTCTCAAACCTGCGCACGGTCTCGCCTGAGCTTGTCCCAATAATCGAGCCGCTTCTTTACCTCGCGCTCGAAACCGCGTTCGACGGGCTCGTAATAGCTTTGCGCTTCCATATCGTCGGGCCAGTAATTGTCGCCCGAAAAACCTTCCTCGGCATTGTGATCGTAATTGTAGCCTGCGCCGTATCCGATGTCCTTCATCAGCCTTGTCGGCGCGTTGAGGATGTTTTGCGGCGGCATCAGGCTGCCGGTCTCCTTCGCTGATTTGAAAGAGGATTTCTGTGCCTTGTAGACCGCGTTCGATTTAGGGGCGGTGGCCAGATAGGTGCAGGCCTGTACCAGCGCGAGTTCGCCTTCGGGACTGCCGAGAAATTCATAAGCGTCCTTGGCGGCCATGCATTGCACCAGCGCCTGCGGGTCGGCCATGCCGATGTCCTCCACTGCCATGCGAACGAGGCGGCGGGCAAGGAACCGCGGCTCTTCGCCCGCGGTCAGCATACGGGCGAGGTAGTAAAGGCTCGCCTGAACATCGCTGCCTCGCACGGCTTTGTGAAGTGCCGAGATGAGGTTGTAATGCCCTTCGCGGTCCTTGTCATAGACAGCGACGCGGCGCTGGAGGAACTTGCCCAGTGCAGCCGGGTCTAGCGGTTCGGCGATCTTCGCATTGTAGAGCGTTTCGGCCTGGTTGAGGAGAAACCGGCCATCTCCGTCCGCGCTCGCCACCAATGCATCGCGTGCCTCCGCAGTAAGGGGGAGGGGGCCTTCGAGTTCCTCCGCACGGTCGAGCAACTGGCCCAGCGCCTCACGGTCGAGCCGCTGCAGAATCAGCACCTGAGCCCTGCTCAGCAGTGCGGCATTGAGCGCGAAGCTGGGATTTTCGGTCGTCGCGCCGACCAGCGTGACCGTGCCGCGCTCGACGAAGGGCAGGAAGCCGTCCTGCTGCGCGCGGTTGAATCGGTGGATCTCATCTACGAAAAGCAGTGTACGCTGGCCGGCTTCCGCCGCCTTGTCGGCAGCGGCGAAGGCCTTCTTGAGGTCCGCTACGCCGCTGAATACCGCAGAGACGCTTTCGAAGCGCATGCCGACGCTATCTGCCAGCAAACGCGCGATGGTGGTCTTCCCTGTCCCAGGCGGCCCCCACAGGATCATGCTGGACAAACGGCCTGCCGCCACCATTCGTCCGATTGCACCTTCGGGGCCCGTCAGATGATCCTGCCCGATGACCTCGGAAAGCGAGGCGGGACGCAGCCTGTCTGCCAGCGGCGCATCTTCGCGCACTTCGCCGGATTTTCGTTCTTGCGGGAGGTCGTCGGGAAATAGGTCGGCCATCGCGAGCCTACCTAATCACTCGGCCGCAGATTGCCACCCGCCGTCCTCAGGTGGCTCGGCCGCGCTGGTGATGAAGCCGCAAATAGGTGTCGACCACCGCCTGATTAATTGCATCCCAGCTATAGGCACGCGCAGCACACTCACCGGCAGCGCCGTGGGCGAGACGCAGGGTGTCGTCGGTACAATAAGGTGCGAGGGCTTCGGCACAGCCTTTGGAGAAGGCGTCGGTCTTGCTTGGCGGGACAAGCTGCCCGGTCTCACCATCGTGCACTAGGCTCGCTGCACCTGTCGCACCGGCAGCAACGACCGGCAAACCGCAAGCCATGGCTTCAAGCGTTACGTTGCCAAATGTCTCCGTAATCGACGGATTGAAGAAGATATCGCCGCTGGCCAACGCGCGGCCGAGATCCTTGCCGATCTGGAAACCGACGAAAGTACCGCCGGGTAACGCCCTTTCGAACCATCCGCGAGCTGGACCGTCACCGATCACGAGCACTTTATGCGGGACTTGGCGCTTGCGCAGTTCGACAATCGTATCAGCGAACACGTCGAGCCCTTTTTCCATCACCAGTCGTCCGAGGAAGACGATGGCGACATCGTCGTCAGCGAGTCCGTTTTCGCGGCGCCATTGCAGGTCGCGCTTCGATGGATCGAAAACATCCCGATCGACACCTCGCGACCAGATCGAGATATCGTGGTGCATGCCTTGCGCTTTGAGTTCGTCGATCTGGCTTTGTGAAGGAGCTACGAGTGCATCGGTGCGGTGGTAGAAGCGGCGGAGCAGGGCCTCTACCGCCGGTTCGAGAAAGCCGAGCCCGTAATAGCGGGGATAGGTTTCAAATCTTGTGTGGACGCTTGCAAGGATCGGGGCGTCGTTGTCGCGCGCCCATTTGACGGCGGCATGCCCGGTCGGATCCGGCGCTGAAACATGGACGAGATTGGGCCGGAATGCCTCGAGATCCTTTCGAACATCACTGCCAAGGCCTAGAGTGAGCCGGTATTCGCCCCGGTTTCTCACCGGCATGCGCATGTTAGGTACATTCACGAGGTCGCCCGTAGGCGGAAAATCGGGGTTCTCGACGACCGGTGCATAGACCCGCAGCGCCGCGCCCTGTCGCAGAACGTAATCGGCCAAGCGATTCAGTGCCTGGTTGCAACCGTCGCGGGTGTAATTGTAGTTTCCGCTGAACAGCGCGATACGAAGGTCTTTGGCTTCCATCGGGCGCGACATAGGAAAAGCTGTGTCGTTTGGCGAGTGTTAGCGTGCGTGCACCAGCCATCTTCTTCTAGGACGAGCCTATCGAGCCAAAGGAACGACAAGGGCGGTTCAGCACTTTAGAGAGCGAACCGAAGCTTTCGGGGTGCATACCTATTTCAGATTGACTCCGAGACAAGCAACTTTATTGCCGCCAGCGGGCCACGCGGTCCCAACGCCGCGCGTGCTCTCTGCAAGGAGAGAATACATGACTGCTGAACCGATGCTCAAGCCAGAGCGCCCCTTTTTCTCGTCCGGGCCGACTGCCAAGCACAAAGGCTGGTCTGCCGGAAATCTCAAAACCGAATCGCTCGGCCGCTCGCACCGCAGCGCCCTCGGCAAGTCGCGCCTGAAATATGCCATCGACCTGTCGAAAAAGATGCTCGGCGTGCCAGAGGATTACCTCGTCGGCATTATGCCGGCATCGGATACCGGCGCGCTGGAATGCGCGATGTGGACGATGCTGCGCCCCGATCGTCCGGCCACCGTCGCGGCGTGGGAAAGCTTCGGTAATGTCTGGATTCAGGACGCGGTCAAGCAGCTGAAGCTGCCCAAGCTGACCACGCTCGACGCCGACTATGGCGAAATTCCCGACCTCGCCTCAATCCCGCAAGAAAGCGACGTCGTCTTCACCTGGAACGGCACGACTTCCGGCGCGAAGATTCCCAACACCGACTGGCTCGCCCCGGGGCGGGAAGGTGTGACCATCAACGACGCTACCAGCGCCGTCTTCGCAATGGAAATGGACTGGGCAAAGCTCGATGCCACGACCTACAGCTGGCAGAAGGTGATGGGCTCGGAAGCCCAGCACGGCATGCTGATACTAAGTCCCAAGGCTGTGCAGCGCATCGAGGAATACGACCCCGAATGGCCGCTGCCCAAGCTCTTCCGCCTCAAGAAGGGCGGCAAGATCAATACCAGCATTTTTGAAGGCGCGACCATCAACACGCCCTCGATGCTCGCCACCGAAGACTATATCGAAGCGCTCGAATGGGCGCAGGCGATGGGTGGCCGCAAGGCGATGTTCGAACGCGCCGATGCCAATGCCAAGATCGTCAAAGACTGGATCGAAGCAACGCCGTGGCTGCGCAACATGGTTTCCGACGCCGCCAAGCAGACCAACACCGGCGTGTGCTTCGTCTTCCAGGGCGACTGGTACGACAGCCTGTCCGACGAGGACAAGGCTGGCGTGCCGAAGAAAATCGTCAAGCTCCTCGAAGAGCGCGATGTCGGCTATGACTTTAACGGCTATCGCGACGCCCCGCCGTCACTGCGCATCTGGTGCGGCGGCACGGTCGAACAGGAAGACCTGAAGCGTCTCCTGCCGTGGATCGAGTGGGCTTACGAGCAGGTCAAGAACGGCTGATCGGGCGGGCGGTTCGCATTTCGGGCCGCCGCCTCCCCCCTATTACTGCCCGACGACGTGTCGGGAAAACGACAGGAATTTTCCGTCATGAGCAAACCCCCATTGAAACCTCGTGTCCTCATCAGCGACAAGATGGACCCGAACGCCGCAAAGATCTTCGAAGAGCGCGGCTGCGACGTTGATGTCATCACCGGCGAAACGCCCGAAGAACTGAAAGCACGCATCGGCGAATATGATGGTCTCGCCATCCGTTCATCGACCAAAGTGACGCCCGAAATCCTTGATGCGGCGACCAACCTGAAGGTCATCGGCCGCGCCGGCATCGGCGTCGACAATGTCGATATTCCCTATGCCAGCGGCAAGGGCGTGGTGGTGATGAACACCCCCTTCGGCAACTCCATCACGACGGCCGAACACGCGATTGCGATGATTATGGCGCTCGCCCGCCAGATTCCGCAGGCCGACCGCCGCACGCAGGCGGGCGAATGGCCGAAGAACGATTTCATGGGCGTCGAGGTCACCGGCAAGACGCTTGGTTTGATCGGCGCGGGAAACATTGGTTCGATCGTCGCCTCGCGTGCGCAAGGCCTAAAGATGAAGGTCATAGCCTTCGATCCGTTCCTGACCTCAGAACGCGCATTGGAGATCGGGGTTGAGAAGGTTGATCTCGCCACACTGCTGGGCCGCGCCGATTTTATCACGTTGCACACGCCGCTTACCGACGAGACGCGCAACATACTCTCGAAAGAAAACCTCGCGAAGACAAAGAAGGGCGTGCGCATCGTGAATTGCGCGCGTGGCGGTCTGATCGACGAGGAGGCTTTGGCCGAAGCACTCGACAGCGGACAGGTGGCAGGCGCGGCGCTGGACGTGTTCCAGAGCGAACCGGCGAAGGATTCGCCCTTGTTCGGCAAGCCCAATTTCATTTGCACCCCGCATCTAGGCGCCAGCACGACCGAAGCGCAGGTCAATGTCGCGCTGCAGGTGGCCGAGCAACTGGCAGATTACCTCGTCAACGGCGGCGTAACGAATGCGCTTAACATGCCGTCGCTAAGTGCAGAAGAAGCACCCAAGCTGCGCCCCTATATGGGACTCGCCGAAAACCTAGGCAGCCTCGTGGGCCAACTCGCGCACGGCAATTTGACCAAGATTTCCATCGAGCGCGAAGGTGCGGCAGCAGAACTTTCGGGCAAACCGATTGAGGGTGCGGTACTGGCTGGATTGATGCGCCAATATTCCGACACGGTAAATATGGTCAATGCGCCCTATCTCGCCAAGGAACGCGGTCTCGACATCCGTTCGATCCGTCACGAAAAAGAGGGCGCCTATAACACGCTTCTGCGCGTCACAGTCGGTACGGAAAGCGGCGACCGTTCAGTGGCCGGTACGCTGTTCGGTGCAGATGCGCCGCGCCTGACCGAAATTTTCGGCGTTCGTATCGAAGCCGAACTCGACGGTCACATGCTGTATATCGTCAATGAGGACGCACCAGGCTTCATCGGCCGGATCGGTTCGCTTTTGGGGGAGAACGGCATCAATATCGGTACTTTCAACCTGGGACGTCGTGCCGCAGGCGGGGAAGCGGTGCTGCTCCTCAGCGTCGATCAGCCGATCCCGAATGAGGTCGTGAAGAAAGCCTGCGCGCTGGAGGGCGTGAAGACGGTAATGCCACTGGCATTCTAACCGGTGATAGGGCAGGGGACGCGGCGCTATGACCAAGCCAGACGATCTCCTGCCCATCGGCCTTGAAGATGCGCTGCCCGCGCGAGCCGCCACCATCACCCGCGCCATGCGCGATGTGCTGCAGGCGATGGACAGCCACGGCTACGACCGCGTCCGCCCGCCGCTGATCGAATTCGAGCAGTCGCTCGCGGGACGGATGGAAGGCGTGGCTACGCGCCGGATGGTCCGTTTCACTGACCCAGAGAGCTTGCGAACGCTAGCTCTGCGCGGCGACATGACGGTGCAGGTGGGGCGTATTGCTGCTACCGGCCTAGCCGACGCGCCACGTCCCCTGCGCCTCTGTTATGCCGGAGATGTGGCCTTGCTGAAAGCCGACCAACTCGATCCGGCCCGCCAGCGGCTTCAGCTTGGCGCTGAATTGATCGGGCGTGATAACGTAGCTGCCGCTATCGAGGCTGTGACTGTCGCGTTAGATGCGCTTGAAGCGGCTGGTATTACTGGCCTTTCGGTCGATTTGACGCTGCCCGATCTTGTCGACACGCTCGCCGAAGAGGCTCTTCCACTTCCCGCAGACAAGCGTGAGGCAGTGAGGCGCGAGCTCGACATGAAGGACGCGGGCGCCCTGAAAGCAGCTGGGGGCGATGCGTATCTGCCGCTTCTTTATGCGACCGGCCCCTTCGACGAAGCTGTCGAGAAGCTTGCTTCGATCGATGCAGGCGGTGTTCTGGCGAGCCGCATTGCCGCCTTGCGCGAAGTGGCGGCGGCGCTGCGCGGCCGGGTGCGCCTGACACTCGATCCATCCGAACGCCATGGTTTCGAATACCAAAGCTGGTTTGGCTTTACAGTCCATGCCACCGGCGCGCGCGGCGCGCTTGGCCGAGGCGGTACCTATGCCATCAAGGGGACCGATGAAGCGGCTACCGGCTTCTCGTTGTACATGGAGCCGCTTCTCGAGGTACTTGGCACCGATAATATTGAAGCCCGCAAGACGATCTTCCTGCCTTTGGATCATGATCGCAACCGTGCCCTGCGTTTGCGTGCAGAAGGGTGGCGCACCATCGCGGCCAATGCGGAAAGCGATCAGCCTGCGTCGCTAGGCTGCACACATATTTTACAAGGCGGCGAGCCGATGGCGCTCTAGCCAGCCTTCCATTGATCGTGTTTGGCCATGATGGCCGTAAATAGGTCCGAGCCAGTCAGGCTCTTGAGCCAGGCAGTGACCCCTTCGAGCCCCTGTGCGGCAAACCAAGCCTTGTCGGCATTCACAAATTGCCGGACGAAGGGGAAGACGGCGATGTCCGTGAAGCCGCGTGTCTCGCCGCAAAGATAGGGCGCCATAGTCAGCCGCTCTTCCAGTACGCGCAGGTGCTCGACAGCCTTGGCGCCGTGTTCTTCCGGGTCCACATCGTCGTAGCGCGTCGAATATTTGTAGCGGTCGAGATGATGCTTGAAGGGCCCGTCATTGGCGGCCAGTAGTTCGTCGTCCTGCCGTTTCAGCCAATTCTCCGGATCGAGATGGCGAAGTGCCCAGCGCATGATGTCGAGGCTTTCCTCCAGCACGCCCGCTTCTGCATCAACGAAAACCGGCACGGTGCCCTTCGGCGACACCTCGAGCATCTCGGGCGGCTTGTCGCGAAGAACGACCTCGCGATGCTCATAGGGGAGGCCACTGACGTGCAGCGCCATTCGAGCACGCATGGCGTAGGGACAGCGGCGAAAACTGTAGAGTATCGCTTCAGTCATGGTCTTCAGGGCGACCGATGTGCTCTGCTCCGCGCGCCCTCGCGAGGCTAGCCTGCCGATGCCGTTCTCGGTAGCGCGCGCGCTGCTCTTCGGTGCGCTCTCCGTGGCATTGGTGACACGAAACACCGGTCTCGAAATGCTGGTGGGTCAGGTCCGCCTCGGAAAGCGGGCGGCGACACGCACGGCAGAGGCTATGGCTGCCGACTTCCAGCCCGTGCTTCACGCTGACGCGCTCGTCGAACACGAAGCATTCTCCCCGCCAGCGGCTATCGCTCTCAGGGACTTCTTCCAGATATTTGAGAATACCACCCTTTAGGTGAAACACCTCGTCCAGCCCTTCGCTCTTCAAGAACGCGGTGGATTTCTCGCAGCGGATACCTCCCGTGCAGAACATGGCGATCTTCGGCGTTCGGCCTTCGGCTTCGAATTCTTCCCGTCGGGTACGGAACCACTCGGGAAACTCACGGAAGGAGCTGGTTTGAGGATCAATCGCGCCCTCGAAAGTTCCTATTTTTACCTCATAGTCGTTGCGGGTGTCTATCAGGATGGTGTCCGGATCCGATATGAGCGCGTTCCAGTCCTGCGGATCGACATAGGTACCCACGTCGTCGAGTGGGTCTAGGCCGGGTTGGCCCATGGTGACGATTTCTTTCTTCAGGCGCACCTTGGTCCGGTGGAACGGCATTTTGGCCGCTCGCGATTCCTTCCACTCGAAGTCGGCGCAGCCCGGAAGGGCACGAATGTAATCGAGCACCGATGTAATGCCCGCATCGCTGCCGGCTATGGTTCCATTGATACCTTCCGAGGCGAGCAGCAGGGTGCCGCGTACATCGTTTGTTTCTGCGCAGGCGAGCAGGCCGGGTCGCAGGGACGCGGGATCTTCGAAGCGCGTAAAATGGTAGAGCGCGGCGATGCGGATGGGGGGCTGGTCGATCACGGCGGGCCCTTTAGCAGGCACACCGCCAGACGATCAATCGTCGAGCACTTTTGTCAGGTCAGCTAGTTGGACATCGCTCATCATGCCAAGGTAACGGTGATAGTAAGGCACATGAGACGCGCCGACAATCGCCAGAACCCGGCGCCAGGGCCCGACCACCTCGCGCAGATTTGCTACCATTCGCACATTGCGGGTTTCCCAATATGCCAGATACCGCCGACCTGTGTTGCCCGGAAGCTCGGAACCGGCGGCAGCACCGAAATCTCCGGCATCGTATCTGACATTTGTGAAGGATCATTGATTGCGCGATACCAGGCCAGGACATCGCCGCTTTCGAGGAAGGCGTGCTGCGATCGCTCGCTTCTTTCCAGCAAGCGCTTTACCGCGTCATTGTCCCAAATCTCCGCTATCTCGGCTCCGAAGATATTGTCATCGGAGATTCCAGAGGCACGATCTCCAGCGTGATCATCGACCGGATACACCCGCTCCAGCCCAAGACGGGCTGCGAGCCGTGAGGCGATGATGCTGTCTTCGTCGCGACCCTGCCCCCGGCGCTGGAGCATTTCCACGAGGAAAGGATTGAGATGCTCATCCGCGCGGCGCTCTTTCTCCGCGAGCCTGTGCCACTGGACCAGCGCCGATGTCGGTTCGCCCATCGCCAGGAACAGAGCGGCCATGCGCCGGCGCTGGCCGGGCGTTCGTTCTGCCATGGGTGCCGCAAGCAGAGCCTCAACTTCCTGTTCCGCCTGTGCGCCGGTCAGGCCCAGGGCCAAGCGTGCTGGCGTCGGATCGGGGCAATACTCGTCAGCCGTGCCCTCGTAAGCAAAGGAATGTGCGCGAAGATAATCGCATTGTCGCCCCGAAAGCGCCTCATTGGCGATCGCTTCCGGTGCCCACTCTTGGAGGCGTTCGAGCAGCGGATCGAATACCTCTCGATCGTAGTCGGCGGGCAGGCCGCTGAGATGTGCTGTGCCGAGCACGAGCACTTCGCTCCAATCGCCACGCTGTCGTGCTGCGTCGTCGACTACATCGACTGGATCGAGAGGCGCGGCGGAAGAAGCGAGGCTGGCTGTGGCGATAAGGGAAAGCAGAAACGACAAGAGGCAACTCCTATCAGAGCTGCCTCGGTGTCATGACGACCTAATACGGTCAATATCAATTGAGTTCGGCGGGATGCGGCCCCATCCTTCCGTCGGGGTCGTCCAAGGCATCAATTCTCGACATCTGGTCTTCGTTCAATTCGAACGAGAGCGCCTTGAAATTGGCCTCGATATGATCGCGGCTGGTAGCCTTGGGAATGGGGCTCAGACCGTGCTGCAGATGCCAGCTCAGAATGACGGCACTGGCCGGCTGGCCGGTTTCTTCGGCGATCGCTGCGATCGTGTCGTTCGAAAGACCTTCGCCCTGACCGAGCGGCGACCAGCTTTGCGTCACGATGCCCAATTCCTCGTGAACTTTGCGCAATTCGCGCTGCTGGAAGGTTGGGTGAAGCTCGATCTGGTTGAGAGCAGGTGTCACGCCGGTTTCGTCGATGATACGGCGAAGATCCTCTTCGCGGAAGTTGGATACGCCGATCGACTTTGCCTTACCTTCCTCGCGCAGTTCGATGAACGCCTTCCACGTGTCCACGAATTCGTTCTTCTCAGGACAAGGCCAATGGATGAGCAGCATGTCGACATGGTCGCGGCCCAGGCGTTCAAGACATTTTTCTGCGGCACGCTTTGCGCGATCGAAGCCTTGGCTTTCGTTCCAGACCTTGGTCTGCAGAAAGATGTCGGACCATTCTCCAACGCCTTTTCCCACGCCCTTTTCGTTTTCGTAAACCGCGGCTGTATCGACCAGCCAATACCCAACGTCGATCGCGGTCGAAACCGATTTGGGCGCGTCTTCCTCTGACAATTTATATGTGCCGAACCCCAACTGCGGGATTTGGCGGCCATCGTTCAGGTCGAGAGTGGGATAGTCTTTCATAAAATCTCCTTTGCCCGATCAATGGAAGAGCGAGCGGAAGTTTCCGAAAGACGTATTCCGTCCGTCTGATATCTGCGCCGACCGGTGGCTGGCGCGCTTACTGAGTGGTCATGAAACCCAGGTCGGGAGTGGCAAAACGCCCGATATTCGGCGCAACACTCGGCATCTCGCCCGGACTGACCCCGAACCATTTGGCCAGCGTCGCGGAATATTGGTCGACCGACGTACTGGGCAAGAGGCGTCCCTGCTTGACCTGGTCGTCGGTGTCAGTCGAGATGTGGGGGGCGGTGCCATAGAACCTGCCGCCATTGACCGCGCCGCCCATGATGAAGTGGTGGCTGCCCCAGCCATGGTCGGAACCGTCACCATTCGAGGTCAGGGTGCGGCCGAAGTCCGAGGCGGTGAACGTTGTGACCTTGTCGGCGACCCCCAATTCTGCCGTGGCCTGATAAAAGGAATTCAGCGCCCCATCCAGCGCGGCGAGCAGGCCTGGGTGCTTTCCAGGCAGTCCATCGTGAGTGTCGAAACCGCCCATCGAAACCATGAAAACCTGACGCTTCACGCCCAGAGAGCCCCGTCCGCCGATCAGCCGGGCGACCAGCTCGAGCTGTTTGGCGAGGCCATTGCCGCCATCAAATTGAGTATGCAGGCTGACACTGCCGAGTGCATTGTTGACGAATTCGCCATACTGTATCGAACGTGCGGTCATATGCGCATAGTCGTTCGCCATGATGCTGCCATTGTGCTGGCCGAGGATCGTCTCGAGCGCGGATCCGGCCGCGCGAGAGCCCAGCAACCAGCCACCATAGCCCGCTATCTTGATCGCGCCGGTTCCGTTTACCTGATAGGGAGCCGATGTTTCGCCTGACAGGAATACGGTGTTCCCCGAGGCATTTATGCCGGTGAACATGGCGTTGGTATTGTGGGACTGCGCCAGATCCGCCATCCGGCCGCCCCAGCCACTTTGCGCACCTTCGGGAAGGCTGGACTGCCAGGTCGATTGCTGATCATTGTGCGAAAAGAGCTTTGCCGGTCGCGGATAGCGCACATGATTGCTGCTTTCATATTCGGCGCGGGTCAGCGGCGCGACGAGGGGGCCGACATTGAGCAATGGCGCCATATGGCCGGCGTCGAAGCGCGCCTTGAGGTGCGACATCGTTGGAGCAAGAGCATAGAGGATGTCGTCGGTCAGTTGCTGATCGTCCGGCGGGGCAAGAACGGTCGAAGAAAGCTGCGAGCGGTCGAGGCCCACGCCTGTACCGTCGGATGCAAGCCCCCGGATCGCACGGTACCTGCCGTAATTGGCCGGGTCGAAAGGTATCAGCGTGTTGTTGTGATCATTGCCGCCGAGAAGGAAGACGCACACCAGCGCCTTGTACCCATCGCTCGAATCAAAGGCAGCTGCTTCGCCGATCCCCGCAAGACCGAGCGCATAGCTGGATGCGGCCCCGAGCGATGCCAATTGGGCCGAGCGGCGCAGGAAGGCGCGACGCGAAACTTCGGGAAGATTTCCGATGAACATGTCTCGTCTCCTCAGCGCTGGATCAGATAATCGTATGAAGCCATCACGAGCATGACGGCGATGTAGATCATGTTTAGCTTGTCCTGTTCAGGACTTGCCTGGGTCACGTCGATCCCCTCGAGCACCGTGAGGATTTCGCTGCGAGTTGCCGCCATCAGTTGATTTCCAGTCAGCAACAAATCGAGCCTGTCGAGCAGCGCTGACCGATCACGCGCAATGGCAACTTCTGCCGAATACAATGGCTTCACATCGTTGGAGCGCGAACCTTTGCCGCGAATGACCTGCTGCATGAAGTTAAGGTAGGCTGCGACCGTGGTTTCATTCACCAGCTGGAATTCCGGCGCGACCATGTCGTTGGCGGCAGCTTGCGAATTGGTGGAGAAAAAGGCCGGTCGAAAATAGTTGAACACGGAAGGCGAGCGGAGCGGCGATTGCGCCAGACCATAGGTGCTGGAGTCCGTGCTCCCGATATCCCATTTGCCGCTTGCCGATTGTACGCCAACCGTGCGCGCCCACTGGATGTAGCGCAGCATCGGCTCGCGCAGCTTTCCGAAGCGCGGATCCGACAGGCCGCTGTCGGACAGCGCCTCATCGTCGAGAAGGATCGCCTTGAAGACCGCGCGCAGATTCCCGCGCTTCCCGGTTCCATCATCGTTGAAAGTCTGTGCCACACGCGTGACGTACGCCGGGCTCGGGTTGCTGGTGACCAGACGCTGGATCATCTGCTTGCCGAAGAATGGGCCGACATTCGGATGATTGAACAGCGTGTCGAGTGCGATCGCCAGGCTTTCGGCAGGACCGGTCCCAGCCGGAATCGTCATGCCGAGGAAGCTTTTTCTTCCGGCGAATGGAAGCTTTCGTTGCGGGGATAGCGCCATTTGCTGGCGTCTGCTGTCATCGGACGCATAGCTACGTCAGGGTCGGGTATCTGCCAGTTACTGCCAGATGGGTGAGGGTGCATCGTGGTTTCGGAGAAATCGAGATCGTAGCCGGTGAAGACTTTGGCGATGCCGGTCACATCCTCATTGTCGTAAGTCTCTATCGGCTGGCCGGAGCCATTCAATTTGTCTGTGCCGTCTATATTCAGATCGTGCAGGCCGATGGAGAACAGCTGCATGATCTCGCGGCCAAAGTTTTCATCCGGTACGCGTCCGGTCCGGGCATCGGCCTTCCGGTTACCGCGTGTGTTGAGATAAACGCCCATCACCGGCGCCAACGAGACATCCTCCAGCAGATCGCGGAAATTGCCGAAAGCACGGTCGTTGAGCATATCCCAATAGGCGCCCATGCCTTGGCTTCGCCAGATCAGGCTATCGACCGAATTGAGAGAGACGACAAAAAATTCCGAAAGGGCAAGAGCGATCCGTTTGCGGACCCCGCTGCCACCAGCCATCAGCTGGTTCCAGATCATCGCATCGGCGGGCTGGGTGCGGGAGTAGTAACTATTAGTATCGATCCGGTTGAACCCGCGCGATTCAAAGAATTCCGCCGCTGACTGTGCATTGGTTGCATCCATCTGACGGTCCAGCCACGGCTCGTAACCAATTTGTTTCAGGTCGGAAATGTCCTGTGGGGATACCGAGAGCGACGCATGAAGGGCAAAGCGCGCGGCCTGCGCATCGGTTTCAGGCTTTCTTTCGACTTGCTCGACGCTTCCTGTCGCACCTCCGCCAGATGTTGCGCTGCCTCCCCCTGCGCCATCCGCACTCGCTCCGCCGCAAGCGGCAAGGTTGACGGCCAAAGCGCCAATGGCAGCGGATTTGCCGATTGTGCCGGCAATCGAGGCCTGCCTTGTTTCGATCTCTGCTGATCTTGGAGAGGCCCCGCTTTCAGGCGCACTTACCCCCGTCGGGTCGAGCGTAATATCGTCGAGCATGTTTATCCCCGTCCGTTGAGAGCGCCGATCCAAAGCGCCCGATCCGATGGCCAGTCTGGCTCGGCAGGGTAGAATTTGTATAAAAGAACCTATTTAACGCAATATAAAGCATATTATTACGAGATTATGCTTAGTGATTTTCAGAATACACTGGATATTGGGGGGTTCTTTTCCTAGGGCGTAGGTTAATTTCAGGTCAGCAAATTCATATTTTCCCCGCTGGCAAAAATGGATCGCTTCCGTCTGAAGGGCACAGGCTTGCCCTGTGCGTAGCGGTGCCCTAATCGCCGCGCGCTGCCCGGAATCGAAGCGGGGCGCGCTCAGCAGGAAGGAAATTTCGTGGCGAACGTAACCGTTATCGGTGCTCAGTGGGGTGATGAGGGAAAAGGCAAGATCGTCGACTGGCTGGCCAGCCGCGCGGATGCCGTGGTCCGCTTTCAGGGCGGACATAACGCCGGACACACGCTGGTCATCGATGGAACGACTTACAAATTGTCGCTGCTGCCTTCGGGTATCGTGTCGGGCACGCTGTCGATCATCGGTAACGGCGTCGTGCTCGACCCCTGGGCCCTGAAAGCCGAAGTTGAAAAGCTCGAGGGGCAGGGTGTTGCCATCACCGCCGACAATCTCTCGCTTGCTGATAACTGCCCGCTCATCCTGCCAATCCACCGCGACCTCGACGGGTTGCGAGAAGCCGCTGCCGGTACGGGCAAGATCGGGACCACTGGTCGCGGCATCGGCCCGGCTTATGAAGACAAGGTCGGTCGCCGTGCGATCCGGGTATGCGATCTGGCCCATCTCGACGAACTCGGCCCCCAGTTCGACCGTTTATGCGCGCATCACGACGCGCTGCGTGCTGGCTTCGATCAGGCTCCGGTGGACCGGGATGAGCTGCTCAATGAACTGCGGGAAATCGCAGACTTCGTACTTCAGTTCGCGCAGCCGGTTTGGAAGCGCCTGAAGAAAGTGCGGAAGGCGGGAGCCCGGATACTGTTCGAGGGGGCGCAAGGCGTGCTGCTCGATATCGATCATGGGACCTATCCCTTCGTTACCAGTTCCAATACGGTGAGCGGCACCGCCGCGTCTGGCAGCGGCCTCGGCCCCAATTCAACCGGCTATGTATTGGGTATCGTAAAGGCCTATACCACGCGCGTTGGCTCAGGCCCTTTTCCAACCGAACTGGAAGACGAGATCGGGCAGCGTCTGGGCGAGCGGGGCCACGAATTCGGCACCGTCACCGGACGCCAGCGCCGTGTGGGGTGGTTCGATGCGGTCATCGTTCGCCAGAGCTGCTCGATCAGTGGCGTGACCGGGATTGCGCTCACCAAGATCGACGTGCTCGATGGACTCGATGAGGTGAAAATCTGCACCGGCTATCGACTCCGCGGCCAAGTTTACGACTATTTCCCCAGCCATGCCGCCGATCAGGCAGCGGTAGAGCCGATCTACGAAACGATGGAAGGCTGGAAAGAGTCGACCGCTGGGGCGCGCAGTTTCGCCGACCTTCCGGCCAACGCCGTGAAATATGTTCAGCGTATTCAGGAGCTGATCGAAACGCCTGTCTCGCTGGTTTCTACCAGCCCCGAGCGTGACGACACGATCCTGATGCGCGACCCATTCATGGATTGATCTTGCTGCCCGCACATGCGGAAGTTAGACATGCACTATGACAGATATGACTGAAATGTCCGGGCGCCCGGTGATCTCGGCGACAGGGTTGTTTACTCCAAAAGACAGCATCTCGAACGAAGAGCTGGTCGCCAGCTTCAACGAATATGTTCGTCGCTACAACCAGCAGCATTCCGACGCTATCGAGGCCGGCGAAATCACTGCCCTTACCGAAAGTTCGGTGGAATTCATCGAGAAGGCCAGCGGCATAAAGGCGCGGCATGTCATGGCGAAGGACCCCGTGCTGGATCCTGACATCATGTCTCCGCGATGGCCTCAACGATCGAACGATGAATTGTCGATCCTTGCGGAAATTGGCGTGAAGGCAGCGCGTCAGGCTCTAGAGAAGGTAGGGCGCAAGGCTGAAGATGTCGATGCGGTACTTTGTGCTGCTTCGAATATGGAGCGGCCATATCCGGCTATGGCGATCGAAATACAGCAAGCGCTGGGTATAGATGGCTTCGGCTTCGACATGAATGTCGCGTGCTCTTCGGCGACTTTCGGCATTCAGACCGCTGCTGATTACATTCGCGCGGGCAACGCGAAGAGCGTGCTCGTCGTCAGCCCGGAGATCACCAGCGGCCACCTGAACTGGCGCGATCGCGATAGCCACTTCATCTTCGGCGATGTTGCCACTGCAGTCCTGGTAGAAGATGCCGCGCTCGCGCCTGCTGAACATTGGGATATCCTGGGTACGAAACTCAAGACGGTTTTCTCGAACAACATTCGCAACAATTTCGGCTTTTTGAACCGTGCTTATCCGGAAGAAGCTGAAGGAGCCGACAAGCTATTCGTCCAAGAAGGTCGGAAAGTCTTTAAGGAAGTCGTCCCCATGGTCGCGCAGATGATCCTGGAAGAGGCCGAACGACTAAAGATCGATCCGCAAAGCCTTCGCCGCCTATGGCTGCACCAGGCCAATGCAGGCATGAACCGGCTGATCGCACACCGCGTACTGGGGCACGAAGCCAGTGACGATGAAAGCCCAACGGTACTCGATACGTATGGTAATACCTCGAGCGCGGGCTCAATTATCGCTTTTCATCTGCACAATGCTGATCTGCAGGCCGAGGATACTGGTCTGATTTGCAGCTTTGGCGCTGGTTACTCCGCGGGAACGGTGTTCGTCCGCAAAGCGGGCTGACTCCAAGGCAAGGCAAGGTAAGGTAAGACGGTCCCATGCACGGAAGACGAGCGGCACGGCTCGCCAGATGCAAAATATCGCAACTAGTGAAACAAGGCCGTCGAGCGCGTAGTGGTAGGCGAGGTGAACCGATCCGATCCAGATCACTACCATAAACCAGAAGAACAAGCGCCCGGCCTTGGGTGAGATCTCGCGCGCTGCCAGCCAATAAAGAACTGAGATGGCTACGTGCATGGATGGCATCGCGGTGATCCCGCTGCCAATACTGAGCTCCTGATCGTGGAAGCGAGCAACCAGCATGTCCTGTACGCTCACGGTCATCACCCGGACCTGCTCATTCGCGGCGCGCAGGTAGTCCATCTGGTCAGTGAAGGTATCGATGCCAAGCAGCGGCTCGGCGAACGCCGGCCCTGCCGAGGCGAGGCAGTTAGCGAGAAAGCCCCCAACCACCGACCAGGCAAGGGCGTAGCTCAAGAAGAAGCGACATCGCAGGTCGTCAGAGATCGACGGTAGCAGAGCCATGACGATCACGCCCGGGCGATAAAGGTTGGATCCCAGTTATGTTCGGTAAACATCGGCATCATCGACTTCATGCTGGAGAAGAGCGGGATGCTTGTGGCGCAGAGTGCGATTGCGGGTAGGCTTGCGATAGCGAGGCGCAACGAATTCATAGAGAAATAACGCTGCCGTGCCCACGCCAGGGGACGAGCCGGGCGATCGCGAAAGAGGCACCAGCAGATGTCGACGAAGAAATAGATGATGCCGCAGCTGAAGAAGAGCGTGAAGCTGGAGAAGGACTCGCCCACATCGTAATCGACGCCATAAGCTGACCAGAGAAACACCACAGCAGGCTGCAGGCAAAGCCGAAAAGATAAACAGGGATCTCGCCCCACCACCGGCGTGCGATGTCGTTCAGCGCTCTCATTACCGCGTGTTTACCATAGGCTGGTGAAGAAATTGCTAAGGATCCGGCTCATTTGCGCTGTCGCTTGTCGCTTGCGATTTTGCCGCCTAGGGGAACTGATATGGCGACCGACCTTCAGGACAATCGAGGCCGTGGTGAAATCCACTCCGGCGTGCCGCGCATCCATCCCGAAGGACGCAAGTTCGGTCTCGCCACGCTTGCTCTCTCCCTCGTGTGCGCTTGGTTTGCATGGGAAACCCTCGCGTGGCCGCTTGCTTTCCTGAGCCTTGCAGTATTCGCATTTTTTCGTGACCCGCAACGCGTGGTGCCGCAGGATGCCCGCTTCATCATTGCACCTGCCGATGGAACCGTGGTTCAGATCGAGCAGGTCGAACCGCCGCATGAACTGGTGGTGGAAGACGGCAGCGGAGAAGCTGGCCTGCTACCGGGTGCCGTGACGCGTGTGTCCATCTATCTCTCGCCATTCGACGTGCATATCAACCGCACTCCAATCGGCGGTATCGTGAGGCGTCTGGTCTATGTTCCCGGCAAATTCCTGAACGCAGATCTCGATAAGGCGAGCGAGGACAATGAGCGCCAGCATGTTCTTATCGAAAGATCCGACGGAGTGAAGGTGGCCTTTACACAGATCGCCGGATTGGTCGCGCGCCGGATCGTTTCTTTCGTGAAACCCGGAGACATGCTTGGCGTTGGCCAGAGGGTGGGGCTAATCCGTTTTGGTAGCCGCGTTGATGTGTATTTGCCGCAGGGCACCGGATCTTACGTCATGCTCGGTCAAAAGGTCGTAGCGGGCGAAACAGTAATTGCCGCCGTGGGTAGCCAGCCCCTGCTTGAAGGAGTTTCGCAATGAGCCTGCTATCCGATCCAAAGCGGCACGATCTGCCCGAAGAAAATGCGCGTTTGGGCCCGAAAGCTGCTGAAGACGAAGTGCCTGTGATGGGGCGGTCGCGAGGGCTTTCACTGAGGGCGATGGCGCCAAATGCCATCACGGCTGCCGCGCTGTGTTCTGGCCTCACAGGTATCCGCTTCGCAATTTCCGAACAGTGGGCGGCTGCGGCCGTCGCGATTATTGTTGCCGGTATTCTCGACGGGATGGACGGACGCATTGCCCGTTTGTTGAAGGCCCAATCACGCTTCGGAGCAGAGCTGGACAGCCTCGCTGATTCGCTTAGCTTCGGAACGGCGCCTGCCATCATCGTCTATCTTTGGTCGCTTTCGAGCGAGCCGCGGTGGGGCTGGTTTGCCGCCTTGGCGCTCGCCATCTGCTGCGCGCTGCGTCTGGCCCGTTTCAACGCGCAAATCGATGTCGAGGAACAGCCACATAAGTCGCTCGGCTTTCTGACGGGGGTGCCCGCGCCGATGGGGGCTGGTTTAGCCTTCATGCCGTTCTATCTATGGATGGCGACGGACCTCGATGTCTTTCGGTCTCCCTTGCTAGTCGCCCCTTGGCTGCTCGCTACCGCTCTGCTGATGATCTCGAGTATGGCCACTCCAAGCTGGACATCCCTGCGGCCACGACGAGGAATTCGTTTATGGGTGCTAGCCTTCGTCGGTCTGCTTTTTGCTGCCCTGCTGGTGGAACCATGGTGGACACTCAGCGCCATCGGCATTGGTTATCTGGCGCTGCTTCCCTTCACTCTGATGCGCTATTCGCGGATCAAGCGGCGTAGCGCGCAGTCTGGCGGATAACCGGATTGGGGCGAACCTGCCGCCCGAAACTATGCGAATAACTTGATACACGTGGGCCGACGCCCGTGCTGGTATAGCCTTGCTTCATCCGCTGACGCAGCAGACGGGCACCGGACCACCACCGCAGCCCGTTGTCAGCCAAAACAAACGCAATCGCCACGGTCGCGAAGGCGAAAAGGATTACCAAAAGACCAGAAACCATATCGAGTATCTCCTTCCCGCCTGCCTGTGCATAAGGCTGTTGACAAGCGGGCCGACTTGAGTGGAAAACTTCAAGCTGAGCCGCCTGTTCCGGCGATGAGCCATATGTTCTCTTTTTGTTCCCTCCTGTCAACCTCCTTTTGCGACGGCCGCGCCTTTTTCTGCGTTCAATTGAGACTGGATTTCTTGGCGCTTACCCGCTAAGTGAACGCCGTCTGCAGGTGAATCGGCCAATTCGGGCTAAACTCATTGCAGACAAATCCACATGGAAGGCGCTCATACCGGTGCCCGGCGCGGGATACTCCGCATCACGGGTTCCAGTCTTCCAGAGGTACAACCGGAAAGGAAATGACCATGGCGGCTCCTACCGTCACCATGCAGCAACTGATTGAGGCCGGCGCACACTTCGGCCACCAGACCCACCGTTGGAACCCGCGCATGAAGCCGTATATCTTCGGCGCGCGCAACGGCATCCACATCATCGACCTGTCGCAGTCCGTGCCGCTGTTTGCGCGTGCTCTCGACTTCATCAGCTCGACCGCGCGTTCGGGCGGCAAGGTACTGTTCGTTGGTACCAAGCGTCAGGCACAGGATCCGATCCGTGAAGCAGCGCTCGCTTCGGGCCAGCACTTCGTGAATCACCGCTGGCTGGGCGGCATGCTCACCAACTGGAAAACCATTTCTCAGTCGATCAAGCGCCTTAAGACGCTGGACGAGCAGCTTTCGGGTGAAATGTCGGGCCTGACCAAGAAGGAAATCCTTCAGCTGACGCGCGAGCGCGACAAGCTTGAACTTTCGCTTGGCGGCATCCGCGATATGGGCGGCATTCCCGACGTGATGTTCGTGATCGACGCCAACAAGGAAGATCTCGCCATCAAGGAAGCCAACGTGCTTGGTATTCCGGTGGTTGCAGTGCTCGACACCAATGTCGATCCGAACGGCATCGCATTCCCGATCCCGGGCAATGACGACGCTGCCCGTGCCATCAAGCTTTATTGCGATGCGGTTGCCGAAGCAGCTCGCACTGGCAAGGGCGAAGGCGTGGCGGACAGCGGCCGCGATGTCGGCGCGATGGAAAATCCGCCGGAAGAAGCTGCGGCCTAAGCCCACTCCCGTTGGACGGCAGCGCAACGCTGCCGTCATAAAAACGAGGTACGCGCCGGGCCGCTGACACCAGCGGACCCGGTGCCACCGCATCAAACACCAGTTAAGGAAATTACCATGGCTGCATTTACTGCCGCTGACGTTAAGGCCCTGCGTGAAAAAACCGGCGCGGGCATGATGGACGCCAAGAAGGCGCTCGAAGCTGCGAATGGCGATATTGAAGCCGCTGTCGACGCACTGCGCGCCAAGGGCCTTGCAACTGCCCAGAAGAAGTCGAGCCGTACTGCGGCCGAAGGTCTTGTCGGCGTTGCCGTCGAGGGCACCAAGGGCGTTGCCGTCGAAGTAAACTCGGAAACCGACTTCGTGGCGAAGAACGACCAGTTCCAGGATTTCGTCCGCAAGACCACCGAAACTGCCCTTGGCATCGATGGCGACGATGTGGAAGCGCTCAAGAACGCTGCCTACCCGACCGGTGGCACGGTCGCCGAAAAGCTGACCAACAATGTCGCCACCATTGGCGAGAACCAGCAAATCCGCCGTGTGAAAACCGTTTCGGTCACAAACGGCGTGATCGTGCCTTACATGCACAATGCTGTCGCTCCCGATCTTGGCAAGATCGGTGTTCTGGTTGCCCTCGAAAGCGAAGGCGACAAGACAAAGCTCGAAGAGCTTGGCAAGAAGCTCGGCATGCACATCGCTGCGGCTTTCCCGCAGGCGCTGACCGCAGATGGACTCGACGCCGAAGTGATCGAGCGTGAACGCGCGATCGCAAAGGAAAAGGCTGCTGAAAGCGGCAAGCCCGAAAACGTCCAGGAAAAGATGGTCGAAGGCGCGGTTGCAAAATACGCGAAGGAAAACGCGCTGCTCAGCCAGGTCTATGTGATCGACAACAAGACCCCGATCGCACAGGTCGTCGAGCAGGCCGGCAAGGACATCGGTGCCAAGGTTGAATTGGTTGACTACGTCCGCTTCCAGCTCGGTGAAGGCATCGAAAAGGAAGAAACCGATTTCGCCGCCGAAGTGGCTGCTGCTGTCAAAGGCTGAGAGCTAGGCGAAGAAAAATCTGGAGCCGCCGGACTGCAAAGGTCCGGCGGCTTTTTTATTGGCCGCCCGTATAGGCTCGCAGGAAAAAAGTCCTATGGGGCTTGCTTGTCTGCCGAATTTCGGCCCCACAACCGGTTCGCTACTGATCCTGCCAAAATGCCCATGGCGATAGCGAGGCTGTTGGCGACAAGGTCACGCCAATCAGCCTGTCGCCCTAGTGGCATCAGCCATTGGGAAAGTTCGATCGCGCAACCGTACAGAGTGAGCGTCATGAATGCTACGAGAGGTCTGGTGCGAGGCCATGCCAACATCGCAGCTAATGTCAGGACGAAGAACGCGAGCATGTGATTGAACTTGTCGTAGGAAAAGACCGACGGCGCCTCATTGCCCGGCATGTTCGCCAAAACGAAAATCCCCGCGAGCAGCGCGATAAAACCGATTCGAAAGAGGGTGCGCAAATCCATCGTGCTGCCAGTGCACCATTTTGATTGCGCTGCGGTGAATTCGTTGCGCGCGCTGGTGTGGAACCGGACGAAGGCTTTGAGCAAAATTCACCTCATTGGCAATCTTAGGTCTCGGACAGTCGGCCTTTCCCTTTGCGCCTTGACCGTGTGATGGCTAAGGAGCCGCAAATCCGGAAAAAGAGAACAGCCACCATGACCCTTCCCAAGATGAACCGCGTCCTCCTGAAATTGTCGGGCGAGGTATTGATGGGGACGAACCAGTTCGGCATTGATCCCGCCTTCGTGCTGGAGCTGGCCAAAGAGGTGAAGGCGGCCAAGGAAACTGGCCTGGAAATTTGCCTCGTCATCGGCGGCGGTAATATCTTTCGCGGAATGGCTGGCGCAGCGCAGGGCATGGACCGGGCGCAAGCCGATTACATGGGTATGCTGGCCACCGTCATGAACGCTCTGGCAATGCAGAGTGCGCTCGAACAATTGGGAGTCGAAACACGTGTGCAGAGCGCGGTGCAGATGGATCAGGTGTGCGAGCCGGTTATCCGCCGCCGCGCCGAACGCCATCTGGAGAAGGGACGCATCGTCATTTTTGCTGCGGGCGTTGGTGCACCTTATTTCACCACCGATAGTGGTGCTGCATTACGCGCAGCGGAAATGAATTGCGATGCACTGCTGAAGGGCACTAGCGTGGACGGCGTCTATGATAGCGATCCGAAGAAGGATGCTGGTGCCAAGCGTTATGATACGGTGAGCTACGGCAAGGTACTTGCCGATAACCTCAAGGTCATGGATGCCAGTGCAGTGGCACTGTGCCGAGATAATGACATTCCTATCGTGGTCTTCTCTATTCGCGAGAAAGGTAATCTGGCACGCATGCTTTCGGGCGAGGGCGTGCAGACGATCGTGACAGATCAGGCCGCGTAAAACGAACAAACCGACAGAACGAGGAAGCCGACGATGGCAAAATACGACAAAGCCGATATCGAGCGCCGCATGAAGGGCGCCGTGGAAAGCCTCAAGGGCGATCTTTCGGGCCTGCGCACCGGCCGTGCCAACACCAGTCTGCTCGATCCGGTGGTGGTCGAAGTCTACGGTTCGATGATGCCGCTGAGCCAGGTAGCGACGGTCTCCGCGCCCGAGCCGCGCATGCTGAGCGTGCAAGTTTGGGACAAAGCCAATGTCAGTGCGGTAGAAAAGGGCATCGCAAAGGCAAATCTGGGCCTTAACCCTATTCAAGACGGCCAGAATATCCGTCTGCCCATGCCGGACTTGACTGAGGAGCGCCGCAAGGATCTCGCCAAGGTGGCAGGCGAATATGGCGAAAAGGCCAAGATCGCCATCCGCAACGTGCGCCGCGACGGAATGGAAGCGCTCAAGGAAGACGAAAAGAAGAAGGAAATCTCTGAGGACGACCAAAAGCGGTCCGAAGGAGATGTCCAGAAACTGACCGACACCCACGTAACGCTGGCCGAAGAAGCTGTGGCCAAGAAGCAGCAGGAAATCATGAGCCAGTAAGCGGCTTGTGAGGGGCCGCACCGGCATGAGTGAAAAACAGCAGGAGGCCCGCCATGTTGCCATCATCATGGATGGAAACGGACGCTGGGCGAAGCGCAAGCACTTGCCACGCGTCATGGGGCATAGAAAAGGCGTTGAGGCTGTCCGCGCGCTTGTACGCAACCTGAAGGATACGCCGGTTGAGTGTCTGACGCTTTATGCTTTTTCTTCGGAGAACTGGAAGCGACCTGAGGACGAAGTCGATGACCTGATGAATTTGATGCGCAAATTCATCAAGTCTGACTTGCCGGAGTTTATTGCCAACGATGTGAAGCTGCATATCCTCGGCGACTGGCGCAGCCTGGCGCCGGACATCGTAGCAATGCTGGAAGATGCGCTGGCGCAGACGGCCAAGGGCTCGCGCACGCTGGCTGTTGCGCTGAATTACGGTGCCCAGGCAGAAATCGCCGCTGCTGCGCGTCTCGCTGCAAAGCAGGGCGAAGTTACCGAGGAAAGCATCGCTGCAAACCTTTACACGGCTGACCTGCCGCCCTTGGATCTCCTTATTCGCACCAGCGGTGAAGTGCGCCTGTCGAATTTTCTCTTGTGGCAGGCTGCTTATGCCGAAATGGTCTTTACGGAGATTTTATGGCCCGATTTCACGCCAGCACATCTAATGGACGCGCTGGACCAGTTTTCGGGTAGGGAGAGGCGATTTGGGGGACGGTGAAGCCGAAAACGCGCCGCGCAAGAGGGACGCACTAAAGGAGCGCGCCCGTCGTTATATGACCGTCCCACTTTCGGTGCGGACGTCTGATCTGCCAGTCCGGATCGCGTCTGCGGTCGTAATGCTTGCTGTTGCGGTTGGTGCGGTCATCGCCGGTGATCCGTGGCTAGATGCGTTCATCGCATTTGTTGCTTTAGCCACCTTGACTGAATTCCTGCGCCTTGTGCCGAGAGCAACTTCGAAATTCCCATTCCGCTTTGTGTCGCTAGTGGGCGGTACGCTCTACATAGGCTCTTCAGGCTATGTTTTGACGCAATTACCAGTCACGATGATCGTCGGGGTGGTGGGCGCGGTGATTTTTGTCGACAGCTTTGCTTATGGTTTCGGCCGCACGCTTGGGGGACCAAAGATAGCGCCGCGAATAAGCCCTTCAAAGACGTGGGCAGGACTGCTCGGGGGTATCGTCGGGGCAAGCGTCTGGCTAAGCATTTTCAGCGCCATTGTCGCGCCAGCCATGGATAGCGTTGTTGCAGCGCGCGTCGCGCCGCATTCCGTGTTTTCCGTTTTTTGTATGGGTGCAATAATAGCAATCGCAGCGCAAAGCGGCGATTTCCTGGAGAGTTGGCTCAAGCGCAAGGCGGGTGTAAAGGACAGTTCCAATCTCATCCCCGGACACGGCGGATTTTTCGACCGGACCGACGGCATTATTCCGGTGGTGCTTTTGGCGGGTCTGTTTTTGAATAGCAGCCTATGACCCGTACAATCAGCATCCTCGGAGCGACAGGCTCGGTTGGCGCATCCACACTTGATCTCGTTCGGCGCAACTCTGATGCCTGGCGCGTTGGTGCCCTGACAGCGCATTCCAATGTGCAGGAGCTGGCCGCTCAAGCCCGCGAATTTGGTCCCGAGATTGCGGTCATCGCCGACGAAGCGCGTTATAGCGATCTGAAAGTTGCTCTGTCCGGTTCGGGGATCGAGGCTGCTGCCGGACGATCTGCCCTGTGCGAGGCTGCTGAACGACCGACGGATGTGATCATGGCCGCCATCGTAGGCTGCGCAGGACTCGCTCCGGTCATGGCCGCGATCAAGCAAGGGCACACAGTCGCGCTCGCTAACAAGGAAGCCTTGGTTTCAGCGGGCGAGGTCATGACTGCCGCAGTTGAAGCGCATGGCGCTACGCTTCTGCCTGTCGACAGTGAACACAACGCGATCTTTCAGTGCCTTCAGGGTGGTAATTTGGCCGACGTGCGGTCGATTACCCTAACCGCCAGCGGCGGACCGCTGAGGCTGGTCGATGACCTTGACTCGGTAACCCCGCAACAGGCGATCGCACATCCAAATTGGGATATGGGCGCCAAGATCAGCGTGGATAGCGCCACCATGTTCAACAAGGGTCTAGAACTGATCGAAGCGCATCACCTTTTTCCGGTGGGTCTCGATAAGATACGCATCGTGGTCCATCCACAAAGTGTGATCCACTCAATGGTCGAATATCGCGACGGCTCCACCTTGGCTCAGCTCGGACCCTCCGATATGCGGGTCCCGATTGCCTCGTGCTTGGCTTATCCGCGCCGCATGAATACGCCAATGGCCCCCCTCGATCTCGCTGCAATCGGAGAATTATCTTTCTTTGCACCTGACGAGGTTCGTTTCCCGGCAACCAAGCTCGCCCGCCAGGCTGCCGAGGCGGGCGGGGCGGCGCCAGCGGTCCTCAATGCCGCGAACGAAATTGCCGTTGCTGCTTTCCTTGCAGGTAAGATCCGGTTCAGCCGCATCCCGGTAATAGTGGAAGCCGTTCTCAACGCAGCAAACTTGCCGCCGGACCCACAGACTCTGGATGATGTCTTACTCGTCGACTCCGCGGCTCGACAACTGGCTGAAGAGTACCTGGAGAAAGACTGACCTTGGACGCTTCTATTCCTTTTTGGATGTACATCATCGGCTTCCCACTTCTGTTGGGGCCGCTGGTGACACTGCATGAACTTGGCCATTATCTCGTTGGGCGATTTTTCGGAGTGAAGGCCGAGGCCTTTTCCGTCGGTTTCGGCAGGGAGCTTGCCGGTTACACGGATAAGCGCGGGACGCGTTGGAAGTTGTCCGCCTTGCCACTGGGCGGCTATGTGCAGTTCAAGGGCGACATGGACCCGGCAAGCATTCCGGACAAGGAGGCTATCGCCAAGGCCTCACCGGAAGAGCGTGACGGCAGCTTCCACCATGCTGCTCTTTGGAAGAGAGCGCTGATAGTATTTGCCGGACCGGCAATGAACATACTGATCGCTCTCGCGATCTTCGCGAGTTTTTTCGCGCTCTATGGAAAGCCTGTGCCGGCCGATCCTTCAGAAACGAACGTCATACAAAGCTTTGCCGAGCAATCCGCTGCGCAGGCCGCCGGTCTTGAGGAGGGAGATCGGATCACCGCAATCGACGGAGATCCGGTGCGGCAATTTCAGGACATTCAGGATCGCGTCCTTATGTTCCCGGGCAAGACCATTGAGATGGCCGTCGAGCGCGAAGGGCGCAGCCTGACTATTCCGGTCACCATCGCTGATAGCGTCGAGACAGATCGGTTCGGTAACAGTTCGCGTGTAGGCAGGCTTGGTATCTACTCCGGTGGTATGGATTTTCAGCCAGTCGGGATTGTGGAAGCTGCCAGACTTTCGGTGGTTCAGTCGGTCAACATGGTCGACATGATGGTTACCGGGATCAAGCAGATAATTGTGGGAGATCGCTCCGTTCAAGAGTTGGGCGGTCCGGTCACGATCGGTAAATATGCAGGCGAACAGCTCAGCATGGGACCGCTTGCTTTCATCAACTTCGTGGCGCTTATCTCGCTTAACTTGGCATTCATCAACCTCCTGCCAATTCCAGCCCTCGATGGCGGGCACCTGGCATTCTATGCGGCTGAGGCGATCCGCCGCAAACCGCTGGGGCCCCGCAGTACGGAGGTGGCTTACAGAGCCGGTGTCGCGCTTGTGCTCGCGCTGATGATATTCGTCACCTTCATAGATATCGCCAAGCTCCCGATGTTCGGGAATTAGGCGGGGACAGGCCGAGGAGGAGCCGCAGAGCGCGGCTCGACACGGCTTGATTGGACGGGCTGCTTCGGGCAGGGGGCCATCTGGCCGCCGGACGGGCAGGCCAATGGATTATTTGAGGACGGGAACTCCCTTGTCGATGACTGGATTTGCGACTGCCGCGGGCAAGACGAAACCTCGGGCTGCGAAGCTTGTAGCCGGCCTGCTGGCCGGTACGATCATGGGCGGTATGCCTGGTTTGGCTCTGGCGCAGGATGCTGCTCCGGAAACGGATCAAGCGAGTGCGGCGGTCGAGCAGCAGGCTGTAGTGCGCAGCATTGCCGTAGCGGGTGCACAGCGCCTCGAGCCGCAAACCATCCTTTCCTACATCCGTCTTCGGCCCGGTGACGTCTACACCAACGCAGCTGGCGACCAGGTCATCAAGGACCTCTATGCGACCGAGCTCTTCTCAAGTGCGAGCGTAACGAACGAAGATGGCAATGTGGTCATCAATGTCGTCGAGAACCCGGTGATCAACCGGATCATTCTCGAAGGGAACGATCGCATCAAGAATGATAAGATCCTGCCCGAAATTCGCCTGGCCCCGCGCCAGATATTCACCCGTTCGAAAGTGCGTGCGGACGTTGCCCGGATCATCGAGCTCTACAAGCGCCAGGGCCGCTTTGCGGCGACGGTCGAGCCGCAGATGGTCGAGCTCAGCCAGAACCGGGTGGATATCGTCTTCGAGATCGATGAGGGGCCGAAATCCAAAGTTCGCCAGATCAACATCATTGGGAATGAACAGTTTTCCGACGGTGATCTGAAAGATGAAATGGTCACCAAGCAGACTGGCGGACTACTTTCCTTCCTCAGTTCGAACACCAGTTACGATCCTGATCGTCTGGCATTCGACCAGCAAAATCTGCGCAGCTTCTATCTTACCGAAGGATATGCCGATTTCCGCGTCGTTTCCGCCGTTGCGGAGCTGACGCCGGACAAGGAAGACTTCATCATCACTTATGTGGTGGAAGAAGGTGAACGGTATAAGTTCGGCGATGTCGAGGTTCGCAGCGAACTTCGCGATTTCGATAGCAGTGCGATGACTGGTCGATTGCCGATGTCGACGGGCGATTGGTATAACGCCAAGCAGGTGGAAGACACCGTCGAGCAGATGACCGACCTGGCTGGCACCTTCGGTTATGCCTTTGCCGATGTGCGTCCTGAGTTTACTCGCAATCCCGAAGATCTCACTATGGACGTTACCTTCGTCCTTCGTGAAGCACCTCGCGTGTATGTCGAGCGTATCGATGTAAACGGCAACACTCTTACGCAGGACAAGGTCGTGCGGCGAGAGTTCCGCGTCGCAGAAGGTGACGCCTTCAATAGCCTTGCTATCAAGCGCTCCGAGGCGCGGATTGGCTCGCTTGGCTATTTCCAAGAGAATTTCGAAATTACCCAGGTTGAGGGCAGCGCTCCTGACCGCGTAATTCTGGAAGCCAATATCGAGGAACAGCCAACGGGCGAACTGCAGCTTTCCGCAGGGTTTTCGAGCTTGGAAAAGTTCGTGCTCGCGGGTTCGATCCGGCAGCGCAACTTCCGCGGCCGAGGGCAGACCATCGGCCTGAGCCTGAATTACTCGCGGTTCTCGAAATCGGCGCAGGTGAGCTTTTCTGAGCCCTATGTATTTGATCGCAATATCTCGATGGGCGCGGATATCTACCATCGCGAATACGATAATGACTTTTATGCCAGCGAATTGAACCGGTACAAGCAGGCGACAACCGGCTTGCAGCTCCGCGCGGGTGTGCCCCTCACCGAATACATGTCGGCCATAGCAAGTTACACGCTGAACTTTGAAGACGTGACCGTGGGAACCGCCTATTTCGGCGACTTCGACGGTGACGGGGTCGATGAATGCACCCAGTCACGCTTCATTTGCGAAGCGGTCGGAAAGCGAACGAGTTCTATCCTCGGTTTCACGCTGAACTATGATTCGCTCAACAGCAGGCTGCGCCCCACACGGGGTGAATCGATATCGACGACTGCCGAGTTCGCAGGACTGGGCGGCGATGTGAAATATCTCAGAATGCGGTCCAAGATGGGTAAATGGATGCCTCTTGGATCCGGCTTCATTTTCTCGCTTCAGGCCGAAGGGGGCTGGATCAAGGCGCTCGAAGACCGCGGAACGCCGGGCTTCGACGATGTCCGGCTCACCGATCGCTTCCAGCTCGGCGAACCCCAGTTCCGTGGTTTCGATATTCGCGGTGTGGGCCCGCGCGTCGTTCGACTTCAGTATCAGATCAATCCGGATGATCCGAGCGGCCCCAGAATTCTTCAGACCCTCGAAGATCTGCGCCAGAACAACAATCGCAACTTCGACGATGCGCTTGGCGGACGAGCCTACTATCTGGGCCGTGCCGAACTGGAAATTCCGCTCGGATCCGGCGCGCAGGAAATGGGGCTGAGGCCTTCGGTCTGGCTTGATGTTGGCTCCTTGTTCGCCGTCGACCGCCCGACATTGGTCGACAATCCGAATGGAGAGCAACTCCGTAATCTCGCTGGGGACCTGCTGTATCTGCAGCCAGTCCTGAATACCGACGGCGAGCCTACCGGTCAGTTCCTCCAGACCACCAATGCGGCGGCGGAGGACGGAACGCCCTACAATCCCGCCATCGGCAATTATTACAAGGAAGTCTTCCTCGGGGACAGCATCAGCCCGCGCATAACAGCGGGTATCGGGGTCAACTGGAACTCGCCGTTCGGTCCGTTCAGGATCGATGTATCGCAAGTGATCAAGAAGCAGAGAGGAGATGACACCAAGACCATCTCCTTCAACGTAGGAACGCAATTCTGATGAACATTTTCAGCAAAACCATCGCTGTCGCCAGCCTTGCAGGTGCGGCTATTGCAGCATCGCCACTTGCCGCACAGGTCAGCGGGAACATCGGCATCGTTAATCCGCCGGCTACTATCGCTGCAAGCCAGGCGCTCAACACAGCGTACCAGCAGATCAATACGACCTATGCGTCGCAGATTCAGCAGATCCAGCAGAAGCAGCAGCAGGCCCAGGGCCTGATCCAGCAATTGGATACCAATAACGACGGTAATCTCGACCAAGCGGAACAGCAGGCTGCGCAGAATGCTCCGCAGGCTCAGCAAATTCAAACGCTTGAGCGCGAGATCGGCCAGCTGAGCAATCAGATCGATATGGCACGTGTGTATGCTGTCGAACAGATCCTCCAGCAGTATTCGGCGTCTCTGCAGACCGTCACTTCGGCAAACAACATTCAAGTCGTGCTTTCGCCCGATGCCGTCGCATGGTCGGCTGCCGGTGCGAACATCAGCGAAAAGGTAGTAACCGCGCTCAACACACGCGTGCCGAGCGTACAGACTGCAGCCCCACAAGGCTGGCAGCCCAGCCAGCAGTCGGTCGCCGTATATCAGCAGGTCGAACAAATTCGCATGGTCGCGGCCCGTCAGCAGCAGGCCGCTGCAGCACAGCAGCAGCCCGCCCAGACCTCTGGTCGCTGATTTTGAAAAGAGGAGTGGGGATATGAGCGACACCAGCTTCGACGTTGTTGAAGTGCTTAAACGCCTTCCACATCGCTATCCCTTACTCCTTGTCGACCGTGTGAAAGAGATCGTCGTCGATGAGCGAATTCATGCGGTAAAGGCTGTAAGTTTCAACGAAGACTTCTTTCAAGGCCATTTCCCTGGCGCTCCCATCATGCCGGGTGTTCTCCAGATTGAAGCCTTGGCCCAGGCTGCGGGAGTTCTCGCAGTCGAGAGTTTGGGTCTCTCTGGATCGGGTAAGCTCGTTTATTTCATGGCAATTGAGAATGCGAAATTTCGTGCCCCGGTAACGCCAGGCGTCCTTCTCGATCTCAAGGCTGAATTCGTGCAGAAGCGGGCACGTGTGTGCAAATTTGCAGGAGAAGCTTCGGTTGATGGCAAGGTTACCTGTGAAGTCGGCTTCACTGCGATGATTGCGGACGCTCCGGAATAGCCTTGCGAATCCCGCATTTCGGCTTTAAGCGCGCAACCTTTCCCAACACAGCTGGACCGGTCGGAACCGTTCCGAAGCTAAAAGGACGTAAATCATGAAGGCCGAAGGTCACCCCGAATACCACATGATCACGGTCAAGATGACCGATGGTACCGAATTCCAGACGCGCTCGACCTGGGGCAAAGAAGGCGACACTCTCGCGCTCGATATTGATCCCACAAGCCATCCTGCTTGGACCGGGGGGAAGCAGCAGCTTTCCGAAGGTGGTCGCGTTGCCGCGTTCAACAAGCGTTTCGGCGGGCTTACGCTCAAGAAGTAAGCTTTTCCGCTTACGCCAGATTTTTGAAGGGCGGTCCGGTGGGGCCGCCCTTTTCCGTTTTACCAGCCCCAGACTTTCTCACGATACCATTTCGTTATTACGTATTTTACGCCCTTTCTGACCTTCATCCCGTGATGGATGGTATTCGGGTTCTCGCTTCCATCTGGGCGGCGGTTGTTCCAGCAGAGCAGTTTTCCCAGTTCGGGTTGAAAGGTCTTTTTTACGGCTTTGAACCGGGTTGCGCCGCCAGCTTCGACATCGTTCAGGTACACCATGAAGGTCCAAGTTCGCTGGCCCGCGACCGAGCAATACTTTTCCCAATCCCTGCCACCTGGATTAAAATAATCGCAATGGGCTTTGAACTCCTGACCGATCTCATAACGCTGGCCCTGCAGTGGTTCGCCGTGCGCAGGATCGATGCCATTCAATCTTGCCAGCAAGTCTTCCATCTCACGAACTGCCGGTTCGTCCTCAGGCAAATCACAGGTTTCGCTGGTTCGAAAATAGCGATCGTCGCCTGCGTCCGCGAGCGTCGACGGTCGCCGATCCTTTTCGATGAGATCGATCAATTGCCTGCATAACTCTGGACCAGCGAAGCCTCGCATTTGGAACAATTCGATCTTGTCCGAGGGAGCGCGCTGTACCCCATTCGAAGAGAGCAGGAGAGCGCTTGTAGATTCGTTGGGTGAATTCATTGTCCATGCATTAGCCAACACGAGCGCCCTCGCAAGCTGTGAAAGAAAGTTGCGCATAGTGAGCCTCTTTCATTTTTTGACTTCCCATCTGCCCCCTTGTTGTGCAACAGGCGCTCGCCGTTGCGTAAGGCGGGTTGACGGCCCGATCCTTGCGTATATGTGCCGCCTTCCCGGCAGCGTTCCGGGGGCGTGTGGCGATCGTAGCTCAGTTGGTTAGAGCGCCGGTTTGTGGTACCGGAGGTCGCGGGTTCGAACCCCGTCGATCGCCCCATTTTCTCCCTTCGCGCCGGGTTATGAAATACCTTTTGGGGGTGATTGATCGATGACGGCGTTCTGGACCGAAGCGGATTACGACGACCACGAACTGGTCGAGGTCGTACGCGACCCGAAAAGCGGCCTCACGGCAATTATCGCCCTGCATTCTACGCATCTTGGCCCCGGCGCCGGGGGGACCCGTTTCTGGCATTATGCCGAGCCTGAAGCCGCTATGCGGGACGCGCTGCGCCTAAGCCGCGGGATGAGTTACAAGAATGCCATGGCCGGTCTCCCCATGGGCGGAGGCAAGGCAGTTATTCTTGCTGACGAGAGCAGGACCAAAACGCCAGAAATGCTTGCCGCTTTTGCAGATGCGGTCGATGCATTGGGCGGCCAATATGTCACCGCTGAAGATGTCGGCATCTCGGAAGCCGACATGGCGGCAGTTGCCGAGCGCACGCAGTATGTGTCCGGGCTCCCGGTCGAGGGTGAAGATGCAGCGGGCGGAGACCCAGGCCCCTTTACGGCGCTGGGCATTTTTCTCGGCATCAAAGCGGCAGTGAAGCACAAGCTTGGCAAGGATGCCATGGACGGCGTGCATGTCGCGATCCAGGGCACCGGTAGTGTGGGCGGCGGTGTTGCACGGCTCCTGGCGAAGGAAGGTGCCAAGCTCACGCTTTCGGACATCAATATGGATCGGTGCCAAGATCTGGCACGCGAACTTGATGCGGAATGTGTCGCTCCCGAAGCTATTATGTCCGTAGCCTGCGATGTCTTCAGCCCAAACGCTCTTGGTGCGATTCTCGATGAAGAGGGGATCGGCCGGCTGGATTGCAAGATCGTCGCCGGTGGCGCTAACAACCAGCTAAAGCGTGCGGAGCATGGACCGATGCTGGCGGAGCGCGGGATTCTCTACGCCCCGGACTATGTCATCAACGCCGGCGGCATCATCTCGGTGACGCTCGAATACCTTTGCCGGAACGACAAAGCCCCCTGTGATATTAACGAGGTGCGTAAGCGCATCGCGCTTATCCCTGGGCGCCTCGAGGAAATCTGGCAGACGAGCGATGAGACCGGCGTTTCTCCCGACCAGGTAGCTGACCGAATGGCGCAGGAACTCATTGGACGCTGATCTTCCTTGCGGGCAGGGTCAGCGGCTGCAATAGGCTTCGGCCACGGCTTGAACAATGCATGGCTTCGCAAATCCTAAACGTTTTCTGGCCTTGGCGGGCTGGCTAACCCCGGCATCGTTGATTGCCGGGATAGTCTTGACCGCAGCTGCCCTAATCTGGGGTTTCGCGCTGGTGCCGCCGGATCGCTTGATGGGCGAGACCGTGCGGATCATATTTATCCATGTCCCGACCGCTTGGCTTGGAATGGGGGGCTGGACCGCGATCGCCCTCTCAAGTCTGGTTTACCTCGTTTGGCGGCACCCCCTCGCCGCCATCGCTGCTCGAGGCGCAGCTGTGCCGGGCCTGGTTTTCACCCTAGTTTGTCTGGTTACCGGATCGATCTGGGGCAGGCCGACGTGGGGCACTTGGTGGGTCTGGGATGGACGGTTGACATCGATGCTCGTTCTGGCCTTTCTCTACGCGGCTTATATTGCTCTTGGACAAGCTGCCGAGAGGGAAGGGGTCTCGTCCCGTATCCCCGCTATATTCGGACTCTTGGGTGCGATTAACATCCCGATTATCAATCGCAGCGTCGTATGGTGGAACTCCCTCCATCAGCCGCCGAGCATTACGATGGGGAAAAGCGCCATCGACGGGGTATTTCTTGCTCCTCTGCTTGCAGCAGTTATCGGCTTCTCGCTGATCTTTGCTGGCGTTGTTCTTGCCCGCATGCGTGCCATCCTTGCCGATATTCAGGCCGATGCGCGACTGCGCCGCCAAGCCTTGGAGGCGGACTAATGCGCGAGGCTTTGGATCAGTGGAGCTTTGTTTATGCAGCTTACGCGATAGGCATCGGTGGGACTGTTGCCATGATCTTCTGGAGCTGGTTCGCCATGAAGAGGGCTGAGGCCAGGCGCGAAAAAATTCGTTCCGGATCGAGGCGAGAAAGATGAAAGCAAAGCACCAACGCCTCGTTCTCGTCGTTCTCGCTCTTATTGCGCTGGTCGGTGCATCGCTTCTCGCGGTGTACGCGCTGCGCAATCAGGCGAGTTATTTCTATCTGCCGGAGCAGATGGTCGCCGAACCTCCAGAGCCGGGTCAAGCAGTACGCTTGGGCGGCATGGTCGAACCTGGCTCGCTCCAGAAGTTGGCTGATGGTGTAACGGTCACTTTTGCGGTGACTGGTCGGGAAAACTCCCGCATTCCAGTGCGGTATGCCGGAATACTGCCTGACCTCTTTGTCGAAGGTTCCGGTGTGGTTGCCGAAGGGCGCCTCAACAGTGGCGGCACCTTTGTTGCGGACAACCTTCTCGCCAAGCATGATGAAAATTATGTTCCGCGAGAACTGGAAGGGATGAGCGAGCACCAGGCCGCCGAGATGGCGGAAGATACGACGGTTGGATTGGAATGATCGCAGAACTCGGTCTTGCAGCGCTTTGGCTGGCTGCGGCGCTCGCCGTTCTGCAACTATCGTGCGGTGCACTGTCCGTGTGGAGCGGGGCGGATAACGAGATCGCGCAACTGACGCGTCCGGCAGCAATATTGCAGGGCGGATTGGTTGGGACCGCGTTTGGCGCACTGTTGTGGGTTTTCGGCATTACCGATTTGTCGGTGAAGCTGGTGGCTATGAATTCGCACACGATGAAGCCACTGATATTCAAATTATCAGGAGCCTGGGGAAATCACGAAGGCTCGATGCTATTGTGGGTGACGGTAATGGCCCTCGCCGGAGCGCTTATCGCGGCGGTCGAGAGGCGACTGCCGGAGCGCACGATGCAGGCGACCCTGGCTGCTCAGGGCTTCGTGGCGCTGGGTTTTTACGCGTTTCTTCTTCTCAGTTCGAATCCCTTCGAACGGCTTGCGCAGCCTGCCGCGGAAGGGTTGGGCCTCAACCCTTTGCTGCAGGATATCGGTCTCGCGCTCCATCCACCGACGCTCTATTTTGGCTATGTCGGTCTTTCAGTGGCTTTCAGCTTCGCCGTCGGTGCTCTCGTGACGAAGCAAGTTACTCCTGCTTTCGCTCGTGCAATGAGGCCGTGGATCCTTGGGGCGTGGACCTTTCTAACGCTCGGCATCGCCGCGGGAAGTTACTGGGCCTACTATGAACTTGGCTGGGGCGGTTACTGGTTCTGGGACCCGGTCGAAAATGCCAGCCTCATGCCGTGGCTGGCCGCGACTGCGCTGCTTCATTCAGCCGGCGTCCTCGCCAGCCGCGACGCGTTACGGGTCTGGACGATTATGCTTGGTGTTGTCGCCTTTTCCATGTCGATGCTGGGCACATTTCTGGTCCGTTCGGGCATTCTCACCAGTGTTCACGCTTTCGCCGTGGATCCGGAGCGGGGAAGTTTCATTCTCTTTCTTCTCGCGCTGTACATCGGTGGCGCACTGTTGCTCTTCGCCTTGCGCGCAGGTTCGATAAGCGAGGGTGAGCGCTTTTCTGTGGCCAGCAGGGAAGGGGCGTTGGTCGTAAACAATGTGATGCTTAGCGCGATCCTTGCCGTTGTGCTTCTAGGTACGCTCTATCCGCTTCTGACCGAAGCGTTCGACATACGCGTATCCGTGGGGCCGCCGTACTTCAATCCCGTCAGCGCCATTTTTGTCTTTCCTATGCTTGCGGTCATGGCGGTCGGGCCACTACTCAGGTGGCGCCGGGATAATTGGGACCGCGTATCGCGGGAGCTTGCCCTGACGGCAGCGCTGACGTTTGCGGCCATGGGCTTGCTGGCGGTTATCTTCGGCATGGCATTGTTGCCGTTGTTAGGTCTCTCATTCGCCCTTGCTTTGGGGGTCGCGAGCTTTCTCCCGCTGAGGGGGCGAAAACTTACTCGTGTCCCTCTGGCGACGTGGGGTATGGTCATCGCGCATTTCGGCATCGCGGTTTCGTTGTTCGGTATGGCTAGTGAGAGCGCATTCTCCGAAGAACGCCTCGCCGCCTTGGAGGAGGGACAGCAGACGTCTGTGGGGCCGTGGCTGGTCCGCCTCGATGGCGTAGAACCAATTGCGGGGCCGAACTGGACCGCGCTCTCCGGACGATTGCTGGCGGCATACAAAGGTGGAGAGTCGGTGGAAATCGAACCTCAGTCCCGCAATTTCTGGGCGCCTCCTCAGCAAACTACAGAGAGCGTGCTTGTGACTCGTTGGAACGGCCAGCTCTACGCCGTTATGGGGGGCGAAGGTGTAGATGGCCGTTGGCAGCTGAGATTGTGGTGGAAGCCGTTCGTCACCTTTATCTGGTATGGCGGGCTTCTCATCGCTCTCGGAGGTGCTTTTGCGCTCGTCGGGCGCGTCAGAACCGACGTCAAACGGCGTTCTGCGCAGCGCAAAATTGCCGCACGTCGGCGCGATGAGGAGGCCATGCTATGAGTTGGCGGCTTTGGTTGCCATTCTTGGTGTTTTTCGCCTTTCTCGGCCTCGCAGCGTACCAACTGACGCAGCCGCGCGATGACTTCGTCAAAAGTGCGATGATTGGCGAGGTGTTGCCGTACTTCGACCTTCCGCCGGCGGTGAGCGAGCAGCCGGGAGTGGCCAGTGCGGATTTTGCCGATGGTCGTCCAAGGCTTCTCAACATCTGGGCAAGTTGGTGCCTTCCATGCATCGCGGAAGCACCGCAACTCGAGCAATTAAAGGAGCAAGGGGCGGAAATCGTAGGCATCGCTATTCGTGACAAACCGGAGGACGTGGCCCGGTTCTTGAGCCAGCACGGTAATCCCTATGCACGGATCGGTCGCGACGACCTTTCCGAAGTGCAACTCGGGATTGGTTCGTCGGGAGTACCTGAGACCTTTGTGGTCGATGGAAGTGGCCGGATAACCTATCAACATGTCGGGGATATACGGCCAGAGCACGTGCCCATATTGCTTGGTGAACTGCGGAAAGCCGAAAGATGAGGCTGGCCTTGGCTCTTCTTGCCGCTTCTTTGGCGTTGCCTCTAGCTGCGCAAGGTGAGGTGCCCCCAGCGCCGTATGCCTATCGGCAGTTGAATGACCCGGCTCAGGAAGCACAGGCGCAGGATTTGATGGAGACGCTGCGCTGTCTGAAATGCCAATCACAATCCATTGCGGACAGCGATGCGTCGATGGCGGGCGACATGCGGCATCAGGTGCGTATTCGCATCGCCGCAGGTGAAGAGCCTGAAGCGATCCGGCGCTGGTTGATGGACCGCTATGGGGACTATGTCAGTTACGAACCAGTCATGAGCGCGACAACCTGGCCGCTTTTCGCAGTTCCGGCTTTGCTGGTGATAATTGCTTTACTGCTGTTCAGTCGGCGGTTTCGGAGGCGCTCGTGAGCTGGATCGCCGTGGTCGCGTTGGCGGTCGGAGCATTTCTGGTTGCAGCCTTTGTCCTGCGAGTGAACAGAGCCGGCTGGACAGTCCTTGGCGCTACGCTCCTTTTCGGACTGACAGGCTACGCGCTGCAAGGTTCGCCTGATCAACCCGCATCGCCGGGTGAGGCTCAAGAGCAGAACGATGTCGACAGTGAGCTTCTAGTTGAAGCCCGCCGTGAGTTTTTCGATACCACGCAGTTTCCCTCCCGCTGGATTGTCACTGGCGACAGTTATGTGCGGCGTGGCGACTTCGAAGCGGCGTCAGGGTTCTACCGGAACGCTGTAGAGGAGGCGCCGAAAGATCGGGAAGCCTGGCTGGCCTTGGGAATCGCGTTGGTCGAGCATGCCGATGGAAGGCTGACGCCTGCCGCACTCGAGGCATTCGAACGCGCGCAACTTCTCGACCAGGCCAACGGCGGCCCCCGGTATTTTCTTGGGCTGGCCTGGCTGCGGTCCGGCGAGATCGAGCGGACGCGCGAATTGTGGCGGGAAGCTATCGAATCCGCGCCAGTCGATGCGCCATGGCGCGAGTCGCTTTCCCAGAGGCTTGCAAGGCTTGATGAAATCCTCCGCCCTCAGGCAGTGGAAACGCCGGAAAACTAGGCGTGGCGCGCGGCGTGTTGCTCCGCTTGACCCTTACTGCTAATCGCCGCCAGCTTGTGCGGGAGCGTGGCTTCCGTTTCTACAAGGTTTGACGCAATGCGGCAGGTAAAATCCATTCTATGACCGAGGCCCTAGCGCCGATTTCAGAGCCCGAGCGTGGCGGCGACAGCAGTCATGGCAATAGCCATGGCGCGTCAAAGGCCGCACTTGCCTTCGGCGCAATCGGCATCGTGTTCGGGGATATCGGCACGAGCCCGCTCTACGCGTTTCGCGAAACCTTCGCCGGGGCCGCGAATATCGCCATTGACCGCATGCATGTTCTCGGTGTCGTCAGCCTCATTTTCTGGTCGATGCTGATCGTCGTATCGATTCAATACGTTACCATTCTCATGCGCGCAGATAACAAGGGGCAGGGCGGTAGCCTTGCTCTTGTCGCCTTGCTGAGCCGCCACATCGGTCGTTCGCAATACGGTTGGCTGGTCGTGCTGCTGGGCGTTTTTGCTACCTCGCTATTTTATGGCGATAGCATGATTACCCCGGCGATTTCCGTACTTTCGGCCGTCGAAGGGCTGACCGTCGTGAATCCAGGTCTGGAATCGCTTGTCATCCCCATCGCCTTGGTCCTGCTGGTGTTTCTCTTCTTCCTGCAGAGCCGGGGTACTGCCAAAGTCGGTGCACTTTTCGCCCCGGTCATGATTGTTTACTTCATAACAATTGCACTTTTGGGTGCAAACCAAATCTGGCAAAATCCCGATATCCTCTGGGCACTTAACCCTTGGTATGCAGTACAATTTTTCATCTCTGATGGCGTTATCGCGTTCCTCGCATTGGGCGCTGTGGTACTGGCCGTGACAGGCTCGGAGGCACTTTATTCCGACATGGGCCACTTCGGTCGTGGCCCGATGCGGCTTTCCTGGTTCGGCTTTGTCATGCCATGCCTTTTGCTAAACTATTTTGGTCAGGGAGCCATGATCGCAGGGCTTCCTGCAGAGCAAGCAGCTGAGGTGGTCCGCAATCCCTTCTTCCTGCTGGCAAGCGAGGAATATCGCCTGCCGCTGGTCATTCTCGCAACATTGGCGACGTTCATTGCCAGCCAGGCCGTGATCTCGGGCGCTTTTAGCATCACCCATCAGGCGATGCAGCTTGGCTTCATGCCGCGCATGACCATCCGGCACACGAGCGAAACCGAAAGCGGCCAGATATACATTCCGGTCATCAATTGGGCCCTGATGGTAGCTGTCATCATCCTCGTCCTTACCTTCCAGAACTCGTCCAATCTTGCGAGTGCGTACGGGATCGCTGTGACGGGAGCGGTCACGATCGACACACTGCTGATGGGTGTCCTGTTCGTCGGTGTATGGAGGTGGAAGTGGTGGGTCGCCGCTCCTGTCGTCCTGTTCTTCCTCATTGTAGACGGTGCCTACTTTGCGGCCAACCTGGCCAAAATCCCCGAAGGAGGCTGGTTCCCGCTGGTCGTTGGGCTTGTGGCGTTTACCCTTCTCACGACTTGGGCCCGAGGTCGCAAACTGATGCGGGAGCGGATGCATGAGACTGCATTGCCCATTGAGATTTTCGCGAAGAGTGCCAAGAACTCTGCTGCACGTGTGCCTGGAACCGCCATCTTCATGGCCAGCCAGACCGCCGGGGTGCCATCAGCACTTCTTCACAACATCAAGCACAACAAAGTGCTGCACGAGCGCGTCATTATCCTGACCGTTCTTATCGCCGACGCACCCTATGTGGATGCAACCGAGCGATGCGAAATCCATGACATCGGCGATGGTTTCTACCGCGCAGTGCTGCATTACGGCTTCATGCAGGAGACGAATGTCCCGCAAGGCTTGAAAGAAATGGAACGGTGCGGCGGCGAGTTCGACATGATGCATACCAGCTTCTTCCTCAGCCGTCAGACGCTGTTGCCGAGCAGCAATCCCGGCATGCCGATATGGCGAGAAAAGATTTTTGCCTGGATGCTTCGCAATGCAGCGACAGCGATGGATTTCTTCCGTCTGCCCACCAATCGCGTTGTCGAATTGGGCAGCCAGGTGGAGATATAAGGTTCGGTCTCAGACGATCCGGGTGTAATCGTTAGGTAAATCACGCCCGCCGTGTTAGTAAGCTCTCGCTGACGTCGAAATTTGCGACGGACTTCGGTTATTTGACGACCGCCGCTTGCCCTATGGGCCCCGGCGTAAACCAGACGCTGACTTCCTTTCATCGGACGATTTTACGCACGACCCCGGGGCATGTCGCTGCGGGGCACACTTACGCGTTCTTGAAAGGAACCGAACATGAGCAAGACCGGAACAGTCAAATTCTTCAACACCGACAAGGGCTATGGTTTCATCCAGCCCGATGACGGTTCTGCTGACAGCTTCGTACACATCTCCGCAGTTCAGGCTGCTGGCATGCAGACTCTCGATAAAGAGCAGCGTCTCAATTACGAAGTCGAGTCCGGCCGCAATGGCAAGGAAAGCGCCGTAAATCTCTCGGCTGCCGACTGATTTAATCTCGTCGGGTGCCCGCGCAGATCAGCGCGGGCGCCCGACATCTAATTCGTGGAGCCATGCGATGGCGAACACACAAAGCTATGCCTTTTGCATTTCCCGCGCCGATCAGGCGGCTGAGGAAGCTGCAGGCGCTACACTGGATAACGTCAGGGATCGCGCGTTACGTTCGGAAAAAACGTGGCGTGGTTTGGCTGAGCATGCACGTGGGGTAGCAGAAGAACGCGAGAAGGTTCGCGTCGAGAAGCTTGAGGCGGCGCAAGAGCAGGACTAAGTTCGGGTCAGGTCCTTGGTGAGATAGTGCGAAGAATGGCCCCTAGGGCGGCCTTCCAGCGTAGCCAGAAGATCGTAGCCGTTCTTCTCATAAAACGGCTTGGCCTGCCAACTTGTCGTCTCGACAAAAGCCTTTTCGTATCCCTTTGCTCTGGCGAAATATTCAGCGGCGGCCAATGCTTTGGCCCCCGTTCCTCGCCCGCGTGCTGGATCTGATAGCCAGAGCAATTCGATGTGCAGCGTATTCCAGTAACAGCTTGCGCGTAGACCTCCGATCAATTCATCTTGTTCATTGGTCGCGATGACATGAAAGCGGATTTCGGCATCATTGGCTTCCAGGTCGACGATCGCGTTACGATTGAAGTCGATGATCCCTTGGCTAAGTGCAGTCCTAACCTTCAGAGTTGGTTTGAGCTCGATTGTGATGGGCATCGACTTCTCAAGCGGTAGGTGGTTCGTCTTCGACCACATCATTCTTATCTTCAAGCGAGAGACCGTGCTTGAGCAGCATGGGAATCTGCGAGAAGGTAAAGAGGAAGGTCAGGGGTAAAAACACCCAGATCTTTGCCCAGAGCCAGCTTTCGAAACTCATGGTCCTCACGAGTAACTCGTTCAAAACGGCGAGGAACAGGAAAAAGAAGCCCCAATTGCGCGAGAGCTTGAGCCAGCCTTCCTGAGTAACCCCCTCAAATGCTGCCTCCAGCAGCACCTGAAGCCAAGCTCGGCCTCGAAGCCAGCCGATGAACAACACGGCGCCAAACAGCAGATAAATGGCGGTTGGCTTGAACTGGATGAAACGTTCGTCGCGTAGCCAGATGGTGAGGCCACCGAAGCTTACGATCAAGGTGGTCGACAAAATAAGCATCGGGCTGACCTTGCCGAACTTCCACTTGCTGAAGGCCAGGGCGGCAACCGCTGCCACCATGAAGGCAATAGTGCCGTAGATGACCGCGGCGATTTCGCCGAAAGTGGAATCCTCGGGCGGTTGGTAAAACTTGTAGACGCCGAGGAAAACCAACAGAGGGCCATAATCGACGAGGGTATTGAGCCAACCGGTTGGCTTTTCTCCAGCCACAGTTTCGGTCTTTATCTCTGTCATCTGTATCGGTTCATTTCTACAATTTGTTCGGCTGCAACGCAGACTTCATCGGCTGGTTAGAGACCGCTACTATGAGATCCCCGCGATGACGCGTGCGACGAGATCGGGATCGAACGGCCGCAGGTCATCGATCTTCTCGCCGACCCCAATGGCATGAATGGGCAGCCCGTATTTCTCCGCCGCCTGAACCAGCACGCCGCCTCGCGCGGTGCCATCAAGCTTGGTCATCACGAGGCCTGACACGCCCGCGACCTCCTTGAAGACATCGATTTGGGAGAGAGCGTTCTGGCCATTGGTCGCGTCGAGCACCAAAACTACATCGTGCGGTGCTTCCGGATTGAGGCGGCCTAGCACCTTTCGGATCTTGGCCAGCTCGTCCATCAGTTCGCGCTTGTTCTGCAAACGCCCCGCCGTATCGACGATAAGCACGTCGGTTCCGATCTCGGTGCCTTTCTTGACGGCATCGAACACGATGCTCGCCGGGTCTCCGCCTTCTGGCCCCCGCACAATGGGCACCCCGACGCGATCGGCCCAAGTCTGAAGCTGACCAATGGCGGCTGCGCGAAAGGTGTCTCCAGCGGCTAGCATGACATTGTAGTCATCCTCGACAAAGAGATGCGCAAGCTTGGCGATCGTGGTGGTCTTCCCGCTGCCGTTAACGCCGATGACCAAAAGTACTTGAGGCCGCGGAAAGGCAGTGATCTCCAGAGGCTTGGCAACGGGACGCAGAATCGCCGCGATTTCGTCTGCGACCGCCTCCTTCAATTCGTCGGCACTGATTTCCAGACCGAATCTTTTTTCTCTCAGTCGCTCGCGTATCCGAGCAGCAGCGCTTGGGCCGAGGTCCGACATGATCAAAGCATCCTCGACATCGTCGAGAGTTGCATCGTCGAGCTTTGCCTTGGAGACCGCCTCCGTGAGATTTTCGCTCAGGCGGTCGGATGTTTTCTTGAAGCCGCCGAACAGGCGCTCGGTCCAGCTAGGTTTGCTCATGACAGGAGATTGTCCTCGAGGGTCTTGGGCGTCACAGTGACAATAGAGCCGCGCGAAGCGCCTTGCGGCAGCATCACGCGAGCGAATTCAGGGGAATAGCCGGTGCCGTCTGCTTCCGCGAGCACTTCCAGCGGATTTCCCAAAAGAGATGGCAGCCATTTGCTTCGCTGCTTCGCGACTTGAGCGCGCAATTCTGCGGCACGTCGTTTTACCGAAAGCCGATCGACCTGCGGCATCCGCGCGGCAGGAGTGCCGGGACGGACGGAGTAGGGAAAGATATGTCCATGGACGATATCGAGATCACGGATGATCGAAAGATTGGCTTCGTGGTGATCTTCGCATTCGGTTGGAAACCCTGCAATTAGATCTGCACCGACGGCAACTTCGGGCCGCCGGGCTTTCAGGCGTCTGACGAGATCAAGTGCGTCGGCGCGGCTGTGCCGACGCTTCATTCGCTTGAGGATGAGATCGTGGCCATGCTGAAGGGACAGGTGGATATGCGGCATGATGCGACGCTCCCCCGCGAATAGCTCGAAAAGCTGATCATCTACCTCAATGCCATCGATGGACGACATTCTTATTCGGCGAAGTGCCGGGAAGGCATGCAGAACTGCTGTCACTAATGCGCCGAGTTTTGGACTACCCGGCAGATCGTGACCCCATGAAGTTACGTCCACCCCGGTCAGCACGACTTCGGCAGATCCTGCCTCAAGGTGCGTCTCTATCTCCTGCAAAACCTCGGCAATTGGAAGGGATCGGCTTTGGCCGCGACCTTGAGGAATGACACAAAAAGTGCACGCATGGTCGCAGCCGTTTTGAACCGCGACGAAAGCGCGGGTGTGAAGCGCTGCTACGGGGGGCGCTTTTGCCGGAACATTCCACGCACGCGGGTCGAGCTTTGCAGCGTTGGCGATCAGGCCGTCTACTTCGGGCATGGCGCCGAGCTGTTCACGTTCTATATCGGCCGCACACCCGGTTACCAGAAGCCTGGCCTCGGGGTTGGCCTTTCGTGCCTTGCGAATTGCTTGCCGCGTCTGGCGGACCGCCTCGCTTGTCACCGCACAGCTATTGACCACGACGAGGTTATCCTCCCCCGCCAACATGGTGCGAATGCGCTCGCTTTCGGAAAGATTGAGGCGGCAACCCAGTGAGACCACTTCCGGCACCTTTTGCGGCGCGTTCATGCGTAATCTTCCCATTCGAAGGTGCCGCGAAAGCTCTCGCTTGCAGGTCCTGTCATCCGTATTGAAGAACCCATCTGCCATTCGATCTGCAAATCACCGCCTGGTAGACCAACGGTTACTGAGCTGTCGACGAGTTTGCGGCGCATGGCGTGGACGGCTGTTGCGCAAGCCCCTGTGCCACAGGCGCGGGTTAGTCCGGCTCCCCGTTCCCACACACGCAGGCGGATACGACCAAGGCTTTCGACGGTAGCGACATTAACGTTGACCCGTTCGGGAAAAAGCGGGTCATTTTCAATTTCGGGACCAAGGCGATCAAGCGGAACAGCATCGCAATCATCTACAAATGAAATCACGTGGGGGTTGCCGACATTGACCGCGCCTGGCGTATCGAGCGGTCCCCACCGAACCGGCATGGAAAGAGTGTCCATCGGGTAGGCCAGCGGGATCGCATCCCATTCGAAGCGCGGCTGGCCCATATCCACGCTGGCGCCACCATCGGCTGGAGAGGCGATCAGAATGCCGGCTTGCGTTTCGATGCGGGCTTCCTCGCCGTGAATTAAGGCAACCGCCCGGGTTGCATTCCCGCAAGCGCCTACTTCGCCGCCATCGGAATTGAAGATCCGCATGCGGATATCCGCTTGGTCGCTCCTCTCGAGCAGCACCAGTTGGTCGCACCCTATTCCGGTTTGCCGATCGGCAAGTGCCGACGCCATCCGGTTCGTTACGGGCGGCAGAGCCTCTTGGCGCGCATCCAATACAACGAAGTCATTGCCGAGACCGTGCATCTTGATGAAGGGAATGCGCATGATTTTGCGCATCTAGGTGGTGGGATCGATTAGGTCCAGTCTCAGCCGGCACGTACGTCGCTATCGAGAATTTTTGACTCCGACCGATCATCTGCCTGCTCGGCTTCCCGCTCATCGAGCTGGGGCGACGAAATCGCCAGTCGATCGCACGCCCTTAACCGCTCCAATACTTGGCTGGCTGGCTCGGGGCGGCCATAGTGATAGCCCTGCCCCTTCATACTTCCCCATCTCTTCAGCATGGAAAGCACCTCGGCATTCTCGATGCCTTCGGCAGTAATTGGCAGTTTCAGTCCGTGGCCCATGGATATGATGGCGTCTACCATCTGGTCGCCGCCGTCTTTCGCTTTCAATTCTGCAATGAAGCTACGGTCGATCTTTAGACGATCGAACGGCAGGCTTCGAAGCTGAGAGATGCTCGCGTAGCCGGTGCCGAAATCGTCAAGGCTGATACGGACGCCCTGATTACGAAGCGACATGATCATTGATCGGACCATGCCGATATTCTCGTGCAGGCACGTTTCGGTGACCTCGATCTCCAACCGCTGGGCAGGAAAGCGATGCGCTAGCAGAAGCTTCAATATTTTTTGGGCAAACCAGGGATCACGCATTTGCACCGGAGAAATATTGACCGACAGCGAGATTGACGAATGCCATTTTTTCGCATCCTCGAATGCCGCCACGATAAGCCGTTCGGATATGATCGAGATTAGGCCGATTTCTTCGGCAATCGGAATAAAGATGTCGGGACCTATCAGCCCCATCTCCGGGGATTCCCACCTTGCCAGCATTTCGAATCCGACAATCTCGCCTGTATCGAGATCGATTTGCTGCTCGTAATAAGGAACGAATTCGCCGTTTTGAACGCCGCGCCGGATCCCAGCCTCAAGTTCATTACGGAAATGAAGGTCGTTCTCCATCACTCCTTCGAACCAGCAATAGCGGTTCTTGCCATGTTTTTTGGCGTGGTACATCGCTATGTCGGCTTTATGCATCAGGCTCTGTGCCCGCGCATCGATATCTTCTTCCGCCGCCTGACGCGATGTAACCACGCCGATCGAGACAGAAATCTCGATAGCGATATCCTTGTGAAGGACCGGACGCGCGACCACTTCGACCATGCGACCGAGAATTGGATTGAGGAAGGCTTCTGCCAATCCGAAAAAAGGAACCGCGCAGATGAATTCGTCTCCGCCAAGCCGGGCAATATAAGATCCCGTAGGTAGTAGACCAGCAATTCGCGCCGATACTTCACGAAGAACTTTGTCTCCAGCGGCATGACCGTTGAGATCGTTCACCTGTTTGAAATTATCGATGTCGATAGCGATCGTCGCCAGATCCTGATCGCATGAGCTGTGCTCGAGCCAGCTTTCCATTTTGCGGACAAAACTGCGGCGGTTGAGGCAGGCTGTCAAATCGTCCATCTCGGCCTGACGCCGTGCCTCTTCTTCCGATTTGCGCCGCAGCTCGAGTTCGGCAGACAACGCCTTGTGCCGGTTCCAGCTTAGAAGGATCAGAGCTGTGCTCAGCAACAGCGCGTTTGTCAGTAGAAATTCTGGTCCAGTTGGCTGGACGTGCCCAGACCTGACAATTTCCGGAATCACCGCCCCGGCGGAAACGACAAAGATAACAATCGCGGAAAGCGTAATCAGCAACGAGACAAGCGCACCGCCGCCACTAGAGGTAGCGAACTCTCGCGCCTCTTTTCCGTGGTCAGTATTGAAATGCTGCGACAAAATGATCCCCGATAAGCCAGTAGTGCCGTGATAGGCTCGTGCTGCCTAAAAACCGGTTAATCCGTTCGCATCCCCGCTCGAGGTGGAAAAGCCCTGCGTGTCTCGCTAGGCGTCGAAACAGATCGCAATCACGAGAGAAAATCACATGGCGCGTTATTGGCTAATGAAGTCGGAGCCTTTCAAATACAGTTGGGACGATCTCGTCGCTGAGAAAGAGGGAACCTGGGACGGCGTTCGGAACCACCGTGCCAAGAATAACCTCGCAGCGATGGAAGTTGGAGATCAGGCTTTCTTCTACCATTCCCGCGAGGGATTGGAGATTGTCGGCATCTGTGAAGTTAGTGTGTCCGGTATTACGGACCCGACCGATCCCGAAGGCAAATGGGCGGCGGTCAAGATCGTCCCGAAAACCAAGCTCCCTCATCCAGTTTCCCTGAAGCAGATCAAGGCAGAGCCACAGCTTGAGGACTGCGAACTGGTGAAGCTATCGAGGCTCTCCGTCGCAGAAATAAAGCCTGATGAATGGTCGATCATCCTCGAAATGGCCGGTATATAAACTTTGTCGCTCCAAGTAATCGCTTGGCCGCAAGTTTAGGAACTCACACTCGCCCGTTACAGTTGAATTGTTGTGAAGCGCATCTTTGCAGATGGGCAAAATAATGGAGACGATAAATGGGCGAACTGAGCGAAAAGGCCAAAGGTAATGCCAACGAAGCTTCCGGCAATGTGAAGCAGGCTGTAGCCGACGCGACCAACAATCCGAAACTTGATCGCGAAGGCAAGCAGCAAGAAGCCAAAGGCGAAGCCCAGCAATTCAAGGGCGAAGTCGAAGGCAAACTGGGCAACGACATCTGACCCAGCGTTCTAGAATATCAGCGAAAAAGGCCGTCTCTCACTGTAGAGGCGGCCTTTCTTGCGTTTTCAACTACCTCGCAATCCGCTCACCGTGGCGCCGCTTGCCGCGAGTTGTTCGATATCGATCTTGCAATGGATCAGGCGAAGTCCTGCGAGCCCTTGGGCCTCCACCAGCGCATCCTTGAATTCGTCGGTCGTTCCAACTGTCGCTGACCAGGCGCCGTAGGCTGATGCCAGCGCGGCAAAATCGGGGTTGAGCAGTCTGGTTCCGCTGATCCGTTCCTCACCGGGGAATTCGCGTTCCTGATGCATGCGGATGGTCCCATAGGCGGCGTTATCGATCACGAGCACGAGCATGTTGGCGTCGTGCTGAACTGCAGTCGCCAGCTCCTGTCCGTTCATCAAGAAATCACCGTCACCGGCGACTGCGACGACCGTCCTCTGCGGATAACGCAATGCTGCTGCGACGGCTGCCGGAACGCCATACCCCATGGCGCCGCACGTTGGCGCGAGCTGGGTCGGATAACCGTCATACCGCCAGTACCGGTGCCACCAGCCGGCGAAGTTTCCCGCACCGTTGCAGATGATCGCGTCTGCCGGCAGGGTGTCGCGCATGAACTGGACGCACTGGCCCATGTCGAGCGGATGGTCTGTCGGGTGCGCGGTCGCCCATTCTTCCCATTCAGCGTGAGCCTGGGCGCCAGCATCGAAATCGATCGGGTCGCTGTCGTCCCACAGGGCCGCGCTCTCGGCAAACTCCGCCATATCGGAACAGATCGCGAGATCGGCCGGGTAAACGCTGTTGAGCTCACCGGCATCGGGATGAACGTGGATCAGGTTGCGATCTTCCGCGACGAGCGGGGGAACGGTGTAACCATCGGTCGTCGCTTCGCCGAGCCTTGCGCCGACGGCGAGAACCAGATCCGCCTCCTTGACCCGCGCGACAAGCTTTGGATTGGGGCCATAGCCTAGGTTGCCTGCGTAAACGCGGCTCGACGGCGAAATGGCGTCCTGTCTGCGGAACGCCGTGGCGACAGGGATGCCCAGCCGTTCGGCGAACAGCTGGAAGTATTCACGTGCCTTGGAGTTCCAGCCTGCGCCCCCGACGACAGCGACCGGAGATGCCGCATCGGCGATCATCGCCATCATCGCCTGCATGGCATCGGGGCAGGGCGCCTGGGCGGGCCGTTCCACGCGGGCTCTTGGCCGGGCATCGGTATCCCGCCCGAGCATGTCTTCGGGCAAAGCCAGCACCACGGGTCCCGGCCTTCCCGAGATTGCCGTGGCATAGGCGCGGGCGACATATTCGGGAATGCGATCGGCGCTGTCGATGCGCGCGGCCCATTTCGCGATCGGTCCGAAGAAGGCAGCGAAATCCACCTCCTGGAACCCTTCGCGATCCCGCATCTCGCTATCCACGTCGCCGACGAACAGGATCATCGGCTGCGAATCCTGCATGGCGACATGAACGCCGATGCTGGCGTTCGTGGCGCCGGGGCCGCGGGTCACGAAGGCCACGCCCGGCCGCTGGGTCATCGCGCCATCGGCGCAGGCCATCATCGCGACGCCGCCTTCCTGTCGGCAGGTTACGAGATCGATCATGTCCTGCTGTCCTAATGCATCCAGCACTTGAAGGAAGCTTTCGCCCGGGACGGTGAAGATACGCTCGCACCCCTGCTCGATCAGGCAATCGACGAGGAGCTTCGCGGCGGCAGGAGTAGGGCGCTTGGTCATGCACCTGCGGTTAGCCGCGCCGCGCCTGCCGTGCAATCGCCCGCCTGGCAATCTCCGTTCAAGATAGCGGGAGAAGTGGGCTGTCCCGTTTTGGGAACGCCCGATTTCGCCGGGAAACCTATGGTTAAAAAACCGTTAAAGCCGATGTTATGAGACGCGCCCTTGTCCTCACGAGTGAAGGTGCCCGGCATTGGATGCGGGCCCAGATTCCTCATCGCCGGGCGTTCTTCGCCGACATGCCGACACCCGCAAGCTTCGACTGGAAGCTTACCGCGAGCGACGTTCGCGGTGTCGCGACGACCTACTTCGCCACGCTGGTGGCGGTGCTCGCCTTCCTGATCTAGCCCGCGGCGGCGGCAGTTGCCGCAGCTTCCCGCTCTGCCAGCAGCAGCTTGCGCCCCAGCCATGCCGAAAAGAGGCACATGGCGGCGCTGATGAGCACCTGCTCCACGATCGGAACCCCGGCTGCGCTCATGGCCATCGCCAGCAGCGATCCGCCGACCATGGCTCCCGAGTTGACGATGTTGTTCGCCGCGATCGTGCGCGATGCCTTTTCGGGCGAGGCGCGCGTGGTCAGAAACGCATAGAGCGGCACCACGAACATCCCGCCCGCGATTGCCACGCCCAGCAGGCACAGCAGGATCAGGCTGGCCATGGGCCAGGCGAGAAACCCGCCGACGTTCAGCAATTGCGTGGGCTGGTCGGTTTCCCACACCTTGCACACGGCATAGAAGGCCACGACGAAAGCTCCCATCGCGATCACCGATTGCGGTGCATAGCGCGCCGAAACCTCGCCCTTGAGGAGAGCCCCCACGGCGACCGAACCGATTGCCACGCCGATCGAGAAGACGACGAGGAACAGGCTGGCCACTTCCTTGCTGGCCATCAGCACGTTCTTGGCGAGCGGAGGGAACTGGATGAACAGCACCGCCCCGATGGTCCAGAAGAAGCTGATGGCGAGAATGGCATAGTAGATCTCGCGATTGTGCATCGTTTCGCGGATCAGCCGGTTCGATGCGCGCAGAATGTGCCAGTCCAGCGCCTCGACCTCGCCCTGGGCCGGGGCAGGGGGCACCTGCCGGCTGACGAGATAGCCTGCGATCGAGGTGATGATGATGCCGATCGCGGCCACTTCGACCGGGATCCACCCGGCGAGGATCGTACCAGCGAGAATGGCGATATAGGTACCCGCTTCGACCAGCCCCGTGCCGGCGAGGACTTCCTCGCGTTTGAGATGCTGGGGCAGGATGGCGTATTTGATCGGCCCGAGGAAGGTCGACTGAATCCCGGTCATGAAAAGCGCCAGCAGCATCAGGATGATGGGGAAGGTCGTCTGGATGCCGAACAGGTTCACCGGCAGATCGTAGCCGCGCCAGGCGAGATAGAGGCCGCTCGCCCCGATCAGCATGAGCAGGATTTCGAAGGCCTTGACCCGGCGGATGATCACCGCCTTGTCGCGCATGTCCGCCAGTTGTCCCGCCAGCGCCGACAGGACGAAGAAGGGCAGGATGAACAGGCCCGATGCGACGGCGGAGAACATGCCTTCCGCTTCTTCCGATTCGTAGATCTGATAGACCACGAACAGGACCATGGCGGTCTTGTAGAGATTGTCGTTGAAGGCATTGAACAGCTGGGTCACGAACAGCGGCAAGAACCGCCGGGACCGCAGCAAATGTGTGCTTGTGAACATGAACCCCCGGGAAGAACCCTTCCGTTTGGCTGCCCTTCGTAGAGACATCGCCGCAGCGGACAAGCCTGCATTGTTTCTTTTGCGGTAAGACGTTTGCCGTTAGGGGAGGGCCCCGATGCTGAACTTGCCCAACATTCTCACCCTGTCGCGCATCGTCGCGATTCCCCTGCTGGCCTTCCTGCTGTGGTGGCCGGGCTGGGCAAGCGGCTATCTGATGGCCTTTGCGCTGTACTGCGCCATGGGCATCACCGACTATTTCGACGGCTATCTGGCCCGCACCAGCGGCACGGTCTCCAAGCTCGGCATCTTCCTCGATCCGATCGCGGACAAGATCATGGTCGCGGCGGTGATCCTCGTGCTCGCGGCACAGGGCGTGCTGCGCGGGCCCTATGTCGGCGATGCGCATGTCATCGCCGGGCTGATCATCCTCATGCGCGAGATCGCGGTGTCGGGCCTGCGCGAATTCCTTGGCGGCCTGCAGGTGTCCGTGCCGGTCAGCCGGCTGGCGAAATGGAAGACCACCTTCCAGCTGCTCGCGCTCGGCTCGCTGATCCTGGGCCAGGGCCTGCCCGGCTGGAACATGACGGTGGGCGCGGTCGAGGCGAATATCCCGCATACGGTGGGCCTGATCACGCTGTGGGCCGCAGCCGTGATGACGGTGGTGACCGGCTGGGATTACCTGCGAGTCGGCCTGAAGCACATGGACTGACCGTGTGACACCGACCGGGGGTTTTGCAAAAACTCCTCCTTTCCCGGTAAGCGCGGTTTTCTGCCGCTGACAGCGATTTTCAGCAGCATTGGCTGTCAACTTCCGCTTGCGCTGAAATTCGGCCGATCTGGTCCCGTCAGCAGCAAGGGAAATTTCCGTCGGGACGAGCTGGGCCAGCATGCTCTGAGGGCTGGCAGAAAACCGGCGTGTAGGAAAACGGGTTCTGCGGCGGCGATGGAGGCGCCCGGGAACCGCGCGTATTTCAATCCTTCATCGCGATGGCCTGAACTTTCACTTTCGCGCCAAAGGGAAGGCGGGCCGCCTCGTAAATCGTGCGGGCCGGGGGATGGGTAAACAGCTCTGCGTAAAGCGCGTTGACCTCGGGCAGGTCGTCGAGGTCCGCGAAGGCGAGGTTTACGTAGACGATTTCATCGGGGGCAAAGCCGGCTTCGCGAGCGATCGCAAACACCAGTTCGAATGCGCGGGCCGCTTCCTCACGCGCACTGCCTCGCCGGTAGCCGTCGTCATAAACCGCCAGTTGGCCGGAGATATGGCAAGTCTTGCCGACAACCACGGCGTTCGAGATGGGCGACGGTGATTTCGGCACACCGGGCACATCGACAATATAGCGGCGCTTGGCCATTCGGCGGTTCCTTGTGATGATCGGCAAGGGCCGGACCCGATTGATACCACTCCGTCTTTCGGTGAGGGCTGGCCACTTTCCGGATTTCGAGAGGCCAGAGCCCTTGGCCGCAAAAGGATCAGCGCGCGGGTATGCGGACCACCATGCAGCAGCCGGGTTCTTCCCGGTCGTGTATCTCCATGTAGCCATCGTGCAGATTGGCGATGCGCTGGCAGATCGTCAGGCCGAGGCCCAGGCCCTCTGCGCTTCCATCCCTGAAGAACTGCGTGAAGACCATGTCTTTTTTCTCGTCGGGAATGCCTTTGCCGTTGTCACCGACATAGAAGACATGCTCGCCATTGTCCTCCTTGTGGTGGATCGTGACGACAAGACGGTCACTGCCTGCGTGCTTGATCGAATTTTCGATGAGGTTCTGGAAGAGCTGGCGAAGCAGGCTGGGCGCAATGGTTGCGGAGGGAAGGCGGGTTACATTGAGCCTCATGTCGGCGGCTTCGATCGCGGCCGAAAGATTGAACCGCACTTCCTCAAGCAGGATGTTCAGATCGTATTTCTGGAAATCGAGGCTTTCTTTCTCGTCCGCCGCCGCTTTCAGCAGCGATCCGATATAGCCGGACAATCCGGTGGCGCTTTCCTTCAGCGCACCCATCACCATGGAAGCCCGATCGCTGAGCGTCGAGGCCTTGTCCCGCTGAAGGATATTCAAGCCGCTGATGATGCTGGCGATCGGATTCTTGAGATCGTGGGCAATCGAGTGCGAATAGACCTTCAACTGGGCATTCAATTTGACGACGCGCTTCTCTCGCGCTGCCAATGCGGTGATATTGGTCGCAATGCAGACCAGACGCTTTTCACCGGACGCTGTTTCGAAGGCGAGCTTGCGGGTAAGCAGCGTGTGGCGGTCCGCCTTCCAGTCGGTGATTTCTTCAACCAGTTCCGAATGACCTTCGCGCATGGCGCGCCGGTCCTCGCTCAGGAACAGTTCGGCCTCGTCTTGGGGAAACTCTCGATCGTGGTCGTCCCGATGATCGAGTCGCGCTGGTCTGGCGCATAGAGAGCCAGAAAAGCCCGGTTTGCGTAGACGATACGGCTGTTTTCGTCCTTGATAAAGATCATGGATGGCCCTTGATCCAGGATAAAGTCGAGCATTCCTTCATCATCTGGAAGAGAAGGTAAGGACCCGTCTTTAAGGTATGAAAATGGCATTCGAACTCTCCCTGGCTGCCGGGCTGTAACAGAGGTTACGGGGGATAGGAACGTCCTGAGGAATATCAGCCTGATTGACATTTCCGAAATATGAAACGTATATAAAACATATACTATCCATATAGTCAGGAATTGCCATGGGCCTCGTCAAAATCAATGAAGAGCTGCACGAGCAGGTGCGGGCCGCCAGTGCGGTGATGTGCCGGTCGATCAATGCGCAGGCCGAGTTCTGGATGAAGATCGGGCGGTTGGCAGAAGCCAATCCCACGCTGTCGTTCAACGAGATCGTCTCGCAGCAGCTTGCGCTGGCGAGCGAGGATGAAGGCGCGGTGCGGGAGGCGGCCTGACATGGTCAAGACGCCGGACGAAATCGCGCTGATGCGCGCCTCCGGGCGGTTGCTGGCATCGGTGTTCGAAATGCTCGACGGGCTGGGCCTGGAGGGCATGTCGACCATGCAGATCAACGATCTGGTCGAACGGTTCATTCGCGAGGATTTACAGTCGCGGCCCGCCAGCAAGGGGCAGTACGGCTTTGCCTATGTGCTCAACTGCTCGATCAATGAGAAGGTCTGCCACGGCGTCCCTTCAGCGAGCAGGTTCGTGCAGGACGGAGACATCATCAATCTCGACATCACGCTGGAAAAGGACGGTTTCATCGCCGATTCCAGCAAGACCTACACGGTCGGCAATGCCTCGTCGCAGGCCCGGCGGATCGTCAGGATCGCGCAGGAAGCTATGTGGGCGGGCATCCGGCAGGTCCGTCCGGGAGCGCATCTGGGCGATGTCGGATTCGCGATCGAAAAGCACGCCAAGAAGAACGGCTGTTCGGTGGTGCGCGAATATTGCGGCCACGGGATCGGGCGCGAAATGCACGAGGACCCGCAAGTGCTCAACCACGGAAAACCGGGGCGGGGCCTGCGCCTGCGCGAAGGCATGACCTTTACCATCGAGCCGATGGTCAATCTGGGCAGCGCGCGCACCAAGACGCTGGACGATGGCTGGACCGTGGTAACGAAGGACGGCAAACTGTCCGCCCAGTTCGAGCATACGGTGGCTGTGATGAGCGACGGGGTCGAAGTGCTGACCCTGCGGCAGGACGAGCGGGTCTAAGCTCTTCCGCGGCGGGCCGGGGCGCCTGCTAGCCCGCCCGCAATTCCTCGGCCAGCAGCTCGAAATCGTCGCGGCGGGGCGAATTCTTGCGCCAGATCAGCGCGATCTCGCGGCTGGCCTGGCTCGATTTCAGCGGCCGCGCCACGACTTCGGTGCCATTGAGAATGCCGGCATCCACGGCCATTTCGGGCAGCATGGTCAGGCCCAGACCATTGTCGACCATTTGCACCAGCGTATGCAGGCTGGTGCCGATCATGGTGGTCGACCCGCGCAGTTCGGGCCGGTTGCAGGCCGCCAGCGCGTGATCCTTGAGGCAGTGCCCGTCTTCCAGCAGCAGCAGGCGGCCATCGTCGATCATGTCGGCGGTGACCGTTGCGGGCGGATCGCGGGGATCGTCCTTGGGGAATGCGACGTACAGCGGATCGTCGGCGATATGCGCCTTCTCCACCTCGCCGGTGGCGAAGGGCAGGGCGAGCAGCACGCAATCGACCCGGCCGTGCTGGAGCGATTCGACCGCATCATGGCTGGTTTCCTCGCGCAGGAAGAGTTCCAGATCGGGCCGTTCCCGTCGCAGGCGCGGCAGGAAGCGCGGCAGCATGAAGGGCGCGATGGTGGGGATCACGCTCATGCGCAGCTGCCCGGCGAGCGGCTTGCCCGCGGCCTGGACCAGATCGGCCAGTTCCTCGGTCTCGCGCAGCACGCGGTGCGCCTTGTCGACCACCTGATTGCCCAGCGCCGTGAACCGCACCACGCGGCGGCTGCGCTCGACCAGCGTCACGCCCAGCAGCGATTCCAGCTCGCGAATGCCCGCCGACAGCGTCGATTGCGACACGAAGCTGGCATCGGCGGCGCGGCCGAAGTGCCCGTGTTCGTGCAGGGCGACGAGATATTGCAGCTGCTTGAGGGTGGGGAGGTAAGTTGACATTATGCTACGCCCTTAACCGTTCGCCCTGAGCTTGTCGAAGGGCTGCACTTCACTTTCGAGGTGCCATTCGAAGAAAAAGAAGGTGCTTCGACAGGCTCAGCACGAACGGGTTGGGATTACCCAACCTCGCTGGCGGTGATCACTTCGTCCTGCGCGGCGGCCATCATCCCGGCGCGTACATCGTCGACATGGGTCATCAGCAGGCGGCCATCCTTCACCGCGAAGGCGAGCCGGCCTTCGACCAGTTCGAGCGCGTCCTTGCCAAACACTTCATAGCGCCAGCCTTCGAGGATTGGCAGTTTGCGTACGCCGGCGGCCAGCGCCTCCATCTCGTCGGCGCGGGTGAGCAGGCGCGAGGCCACGTCGATCTCGCGCGCGCGGATCTTGAGCAGCAGCTTGAGCAGGTCGGCCACCAGCGCGCCTTCCTTGCCCAGCGGCGCACCGCGCTTGGGCTTGTCGGGCATTTCGTCCTTCGGCAGCGGTTCGGCCTTTTCGAGCACTTTCATCAGACGCTTGCCGATGTCATTGTCTTTCCACGCATTCGACAGGCCGCGGACCTTGGTGAGGTCGGCCTGTTTCTTGGGCGGATGGCTGGCGATATCGGCCAGCGTTTCGTCGCGCATGATGCGGCCGCGCGGGATGTTCTTGTGCTGGGCTTCGGTTTCGCGCCAGGCGGCCAAGCCCTTGAGCCGGCCGAGGACGGTGGGGTTGCGGCCGGGCGAGCGGATGCGTTTCCAGGCGATTTCGAGGTCGTTGGCATAGTTCGCCGGATCGGCCAGCTTGTCCATTTCCGCATCGAGCCAGACGCCGCGCCCCGTCTTGATGAGCTTGGCGAGGATCTTGGGGAAGATCTTGGACAAATGGGTCACATCGCCGATGGCGTATTCGATCTGGCGATCGGTCAGCGGGCGGCGGCTCCAGTCGGTGAAGCGAGCGCCCTTGTCGACCGTGATGCCGAGCCAGCTTTCGACCAGATTGGCATAGCCGATCTGTTCGTTCTGGCTGATCGCCATCATCGCGATCTGGGTGTCGAAGATGGGGTGGGGCGTCTTGCCGGTGAAATTGTAGACGATTTCCACATCCTGCCCGCCGGCGTGGAAGACCTTGAGGACCTCCTCGTTCTCGCACAGCAGGTCCCACAGCGGGGTCAGGTCGATATCGTCGGCAAGCGGATCGATGGCCGCGGCTTCTTCCTCATTGGCGATTTGCACGAGGCAGAGTTCCGGCCAATAGGTGTTTTCGCGCATGAATTCGGTGTCGACCGTGACGAAGTCGCTTTTCGCGAGGCGCTCGCACAGTTCGGCGAGAGTGTCGGTGTCGGTAATCAGATCGTGTATTTTCATCGTATCATTTCTGTCTGTCGAGCGGAGTACCACTCCCGCACCGCGAGCGAACTTGACAAAAGCCCGCTGGTGCCCTGTTAGCGCGCGCGATTCCGAGTTAAGGAGCCGCCACGCCCGCGCCCTTAGCGCCATACATCCTAAATTGGAAAGAATTCCAGATGCACGCCTATCGTACCCACACCTGCGCACAGCTGACCAAGGACAATGTCGGCGACACCGTTCGCCTGTCGGGCTGGGTGCACAACAAGCGCGACCACGGCGGCGTGCTGTTCGTCGACCTGCGCGATCATTACGGCATCACCCAAATCGTCGCCGATAGCGACAGCCCCGCGCTGCCGGTGCTGGAAAAGCTGAAGCTGGAATCGGTGGTCACCATCGACGGCACGGTAAAGGCGCGTGACGAAGTGGCGGTGAACAAAAATCTGCCGACCGGCGAGATCGAGGTCTTCGCCCGCGAGGTGGAAATCCAGAGCCGCGCCGAGGACCTACCGCTGATCGTCAACCAGGCGGAAGACTATCCGGAAGAGACGCGCCTCAAATACCGCTTCGTCGATCTGCGCCGCGAGCGCGTGCACAACAACATCATGCTGCGCAACCGGGTCATCACCAGCCTGCGCCAGCGCATGATCGCGCAAGGCTTCAGCGAATTCCAGACCCCGATCCTGGGCGCATCGAGCCCCGAAGGCGCGCGCGACTATCTGGTCCCCAGCCGCCTGCATCCGGGCAAGTTCTACGCGCTGCCGCAGGCCCCGCAGATGTTCAAGCAGCTGCTGATGGTGGCCGGTTTCGACCGCTATTTCCAGATCGCGCCCTGTTTCCGCGACGAAGACCTGCGCGCCGACCGCAGCCCCGAATTCTACCAGCTCGACTTCGAGATGAGCTTCGTAACGCAAGAAGACGTCTTCCAGGCGATCGAACCGGTGCTGGCCGGCGTGTTCGAGGAATTCTCGGGCGGCAAGACGGTGACGCCTGCGGGCGAATTTCCGCGCATTCCCTATGCCGAAGCGATGCTGAAATACGGCAGCGACAAACCCGATCTGCGCAACCCGCTGATCATCAGCGACGTCACCGATCACTTCACCACGTCCGGCTTCGGCCTGTTCGAGAAGATCGTCGGCGGCGGCGGCCGCGTGCGCGTGGTCCCGGCCCCGAACACGCATGAAAAGAGCCGCAAGTTCTTCGACGAGATGAACGACTGGGCGCGCCGCGAAGGCTTCGCCGGGCTCGGCTACGTCACCCGCAAGGGCGGCGAATTCGGCGGCCCGATCGCGAAGAACCACGGCACCGAAGGCATGGAAAAGCTCTATGCCGAACTGGGCCTGGGCGAAAACGACGGCCTGTTCTTTGCCGCTGGCAAGGAAAAGGACGCCGCCAAGCTGGCCGGTGCCGCGCGTACCCGCGTGGCCGAGGAGCTGGGCCTGATCGAGGAAGGCTGCTTCAAGTTCTGCTGGATCGTCGACTTCCCGATGTTCGAATATGACGAAGACGCCAAGAAGGTCGATTTCAGCCACAACCCCTTCTCCATGCCGCAGGGCGAGATGGAAGCGCTGGAAACCAAGGACCCGCTGGATATTCTCGCATGGCAGTATGACATCGTCTGCAACGGTTACGAGCTGTCTTCGGGCGCCATCCGTAACCACCGCCCGGACATCATGTACAAGGCTTTCGAGATCGCCGGTTACAGCCAGGAAGACGTCGACGCGAACTTCTCCGGCATGATCGAGGCGTTCAAGCTGGGCGCACCGCCGCATGGCGGCTCGGCCCCGGGGATCGACCGGATCGTGATGCTGCTGGCCGACGAGCCGAACATCCGCGAGGTGATCGCATTCCCACTCAACCAGAAAGCGCAGGACCTGATGATGGGCGCGCCGAGCGTGGTCGCTCCGAACCAGCTGCGCGATGTGCATGTCCGTCTCGCCCCCAGCGCGCTCGAAGCGCAGAAGAATGCGAGCGCTGCGGAAAAGACCGACATGAACTCCGAAGCCACCAAGCGCGACGCTCCGCCAGAAGGCTGATCGCCGCCGCTCCCAAGGCTGAAGCTTATGGGTAGGTGCGATTGACGATGAAAGCGTCGCCCCGGCAGTTGCCGGGGTTGCGCGCCCATGTGATGTTCTCGTCGATCGTTTTGTAGCCGCCTTGGAAACGGGCAGCGCTGCCCAGTGCAATGCGGGCACCTCCATTTTCCTTGGGCAGGACGATCACGCCGCCTTCAAGCCGCGTGCCGAGGGGCATGATCAGATTGACGGGCGGCTGAACCTCTCCGCCGAGGACCGGCTCGATAATCAGGCAGCGATCGATCAGGTCCACTTGACCTTCCACAGTCGCCCCCAGATCGATCCCGGCATATTCATAGCTGGGAAAAGGGGGCGGGGCAGGCATCGTGGCGCAACCGGTGAGCGCGGCGATGAACGGAGCGAGCGAAAACGATAGGCGCATTCTCAGCGAACGCTTTGCACACGAAAAAGGGCGCGAAGCCTAAGCTCCGCGCCCTCCTTCAAACGACTACTCGGTGATCAGTCGTATTGCTTCGAAATCATGTCGCCGAACCGCTCACCTTCGCAGATTTCATTATAGCACTGCTGCACGATTGCACGTTCCTGCGCTTCGAGCTGGTCGCCGTTGAGCGCCTTTTCGAACTTGCCCTTGATGTAGTCTTCGCCTTCCTCGACGCGCTCTGCCGCGGCTTCGTCATCACTTTCGAATGCCGAGGTAATGCTCTGCCACATCTGGTGCGCTTCGCCTGTCAAGGTGCCCTTGGTCACGAGCTCGTCGCCCTGACGCTCCAGCTCGGCGTTCATCTGGCGCAGCGTGGCTTCACGCTGGATGCCGCGCTGCTGTAACGCCTGCTTGAGCTGGGGATTGTTGGCTTTTTCACCTGCCTGGCGATAGCCTTCGACCGAATCGAAGGTGGTGTCGGTAAGGCTCTTGAAGGTTGTGGTAGCCATTGAAATGTCTTCCTTTTTCGAATTGGGTATTGCACACTCAATGCTCAAAAGCGCCAATGGGTTCGGTGAAGGAGACGAGTTGCCCTTGCGCTGCGCTGCGGCGTTGACTAGGGCGATGGCCAACTATCAAACCCCCAAGACTGAGAGGGAAAAGAATGAGCGATACTGCCGACCGCGTGCAGAAGATTGTCGTCGAGCATCTCGGCGTCGAGGCCGACAAGGTCACCCAGGAAGCCAGCTTCATCGATGATCTGGGCGCAGACAGCCTCGACATCGTCGAACTGGTGATGGCGTTCGAAGAAGAATTCGGCGTGGAAATCCCCGACGATGCGGCTGAGAAGATCACCACCGTCGGCGATGCGACCAAGTATATCGAAGAGCACAAGGGCTAAGCCCCAAGCTTTTCACGACCCGTACCTTGCGTGCGGGACTGGACAGGCCCGACCCTGACGATGGGCCGGGCCTGTTGTCTTTTTTGCGGAGAAATTCATGCGTCGTGTGGTCGTTACCGGACTTGGCCTCGTCACCCCGTTGGGCGGAGACGTCGAAACCAGCTGGGCCAACCTGATTGCTGGCAAGAGCGGGGCGGGGCAGATCACCCGTTTCGATGCCTCGAACCAGAAGGCGACGATCGCCTGCGAGGTGAAAGACAAAGACCACCCCTGGGGCTTCGATGCCGACAAGCGCGTCGATCCCAAGATCCAGCGGCAGGTCGATCCCTTCATCGTCTTCGGCCTCGATGCCGCCGGTCAGGCGCTCGAGGATGCCGGTCTGATGGAGATGGATGAAGCGACGCGCGAACGCGCCGGTGTCTCGATCGGCGCGGGGATCGGCGGTCTGCCGGGCATCGAGAAGGAATCGGTCAATCTGCATGAACGCGGCCCCGGCCGTGTCAGCCCGCACTTCGTCCACGGACGCATCATCAACCTGATCAGCGGCCAGGTTTCGATCCGCTACGGCCTGATGGGCCCGAACCACGCCGTCGTAACCGCCTGTTCGACCGGCGCGCATTCGATCGGCGATGCGGCGCGCATGATTCGCGACGACGACGCCGACATCATGCTGGCGGGGGGCGCGGAATCGACCGTCAACCCGCTGGGCATTGCCGGTTTCGCGCAGGCGCGTGCACTCAATACCGACATGAACGACCAGCCTGAAAAGGCGAGCCGCCCCTATGACAAGAACCGTGCCGGTTTCGTCATGGGCGAGGGCGCCGGCGTCGTCGTGCTGGAAGAATACGAACACGCGAAGGCGCGCGGTGCGCAGATTTACGCCGAAGTCGTCGGCTATGGCATGTCGGGCGATGCCTATCACGTCACCGCCCCGCATCCCGAAGGCCGCGGCGCGGAACTGGCCATGCGCATGGCGCTGAAGAAGGCCGGGCTCGAACCCTGCGACATCGATTACGTCAACGCTCACGGCACTTCGACCATGGCCGACACGATCGAACTCGCTGCGGTAAAGCGCGTGCTTGGCGAAGATCTGTGCGGTGCTTCGATGAGCAGCACGAAATCCGCCATCGGCCATCTGCTCGGCGGCGCTGGCGCGGTGGAAGCGGTGTTCTGCATCCTTGCCATCCGCGACCAGATCGTTCCTCCCACACTGAACCTCGACGATCCAGACGAAGGCACGGAAGGCGTCGACCTGGTGCCGCACGAGGCCAAGAAGCGAGAAGTCGAGGCAGTCCTGAACAACAGCTTCGGCTTTGGCGGGACGAATGCATCGCTGATCATGCGAAAGGTCGACTGACATGAAGAAGCTCGGCCTCGTACTGGGGGCCGTGGTCCTGATAGGGCTGGCGGGCCTCGTATGGTTCGCCAGCGGCTGGTACGGCTCGGCCGATGTCGAGGAGGACACCAGCTTCATCGTGCCGCAGGGTTCGACGCTGACTGCCGTCGCGCGCCTGCTGGACGAGGAAGGACTGATCGATTCGTCGGACAGTTTCCTGCTGCGGGCGAAGGTGCTGGGTTCGGGCGATCCGATCCAGGCGGGCGAGTTTCTCATTCCGGCTGGCGCAAGCGCGTCGCAGATCCTCGACACGTTCCAGAACGGCCAGGTGATCCGCCGTTTCGTCACCGTGCCCGAAGGCCTGCCCTCTATCATGGTGTGGGAACGCTTGATGGCGGAAGACTTGCTGACAGGCGAAGTACCAGTCCCCGAAGAAGGCTCGATCCTGCCCGATACCTATGATTTCGAACGGGGTGAGAGCAGGGCATCCGTGGTGGCCCGCATGCAGGCGGCTATGGACGAATATCTCGCCGATTCTTGGGCCAAGCGCACGTCGAAAGCCGTGGTGAAATCTCCCGAAGAAGCAGTCATCCTCGCGTCGGTGGTGGAGAAGGAAACGGCCGTCCCCGACGAACGGCGCATGGTGGCTGGCGCGCTGTCGAACCGCGTGCGCATCGGTATGTCGCTGGGCGCCGATGCGACCACGATCTATCCCATCACCAAGGGCAAGCCGCTGGGCCGGCGCATCAAGATCTCCGAGCTGCGCGACAAGAACCCCTATAACACGCGGGCGATTGCGGGCCTGCCCATCGGACCGATCACCAATCCGGGGCGCGAGGCGATTGCCGCCGTGCTCGATCCTGCCGAGACCAAGGCGCTCTATTACGTGGCCGATGGCAGCGGAGGCCATGTCTTCGCCGAGACCCTCGACGAACATAATCGCAATGCGGCAGCGTGGCGCAAGCTGCGGCGCGAGCGCGGCGAAATTTGAGCGAGGCGGACGCCCCTCTGATCCTGACGGCGGAGCTTCCGCCCGAGCTGCATCATCGGTACACAGCCTTGCGCACCGAGCATTTCCCGCCGGAGCGCAACTATCTCGAAGCGCATGTCACGCTGTTCCACGCAATCCCTGCACAATGCGAGGATGAGCTGCGCCGATATCTGGCGCGCCTCGCGGGCGAGGTCGCCCCGGTCCGCGGGCAGGTGGAAGGGCTGATGTCGCTTGGCGGGGGAACTGCGATCAAGCTGTCCAGTCCGGACCTGCTGGCCCTGCGAGACGAGATTGCCGAGCATTTCCGCGGGCTCCTGACCCAGCAGGACCAGCACCGGCCGCGGCTGCACGTGACGATCCAGAACAAGGTCACGTCGAAGGAAGCAAAGGCATTGCAGGCGCGGCTTTCGGGCACGATCGAGACCCGCGAAATCGCTTTTCCCGGCCTTGCGCTGCATGCCTATCGTGGCGGTCCATGGGAATTTATCCGCCGGTTCGCTTTTAGGGGGAAATGAGTGTTGACCGTGGGGCCTTCCCGCCCTAAATGCGCCGCCTGCCGAGCGGGCATCTGCCCGCCGCGCGGCCCTTTGGGGCGGAGTAGCTCAGGTGGTTAGAGCAGCGGAATCATAATCCGCGTGTCGGGGGTTCGAGTCCCTCCTCCGCTACCAATCTCGAATCCGCATGGATTCGCTTGCTTCCGCATGCATCCATAAAATTCAATTAAAACAGAATGATGTGAATGATTCGCGTCCGCTTGCGTGCGCATGCATTCGCTTGAAGCCGGATTTGGTGTGGGGGTATTTTGGGGGTATTTTCCGGGGGTAGCGAAAAGGAGCGATACCCCCAATGGCCTTGAGTGAAATTCAGATCAAAAAAGCGAAGGCGGCTGAGCGTCCATACAAGCTTGCGGATGGGGAGGGATTATTCCTCTTGGTGCAAAAGAACGGCTCGAAGCTCTGGCGGCTGAAATACCGGTACCACGGGAAAGAGAAGCTGCTTTCTTTCGGTGCCTACCCCGAAGTCGGAATAGCAGCCGCAAGAGAGCTCAAGAGAGCTGCCAAGGGTGTGCTGGCCGAAGGCAGGGACCCGATGGTTCACAAACCGGGTCGGGACTTCGAAGAGGCTAAGACCTTCAGGGCGATTGCCACCATGTGGCATGAGAACAGAGCAAGTAGTCTCAATCCCGCCCATGCGAAGCGTGTGTGGTCGCGGATGGAGCAGGACGTGCTTCCTGTCTTGGGCGAGCTCATGATGCATGAGATAACTCCACCAGAAGTCCTGAAGATCATTCGGAAGATCGAGGAGCGCGGCGCGCTCGACATCAGTCGACGGGCCAAGCAATGTATTGGTCAGGTATTCCAGTTCGCGATTGCCAGCGGACTATGCGATTCCGATCCAACGGCGCATCTTCGGGGGGCTTTGAAGCCACGTCCTCGGGTCAAGCATATGGCGAAGCTGCCTCTGGCACAGCTGCCCGAACTCATCATCAAGATGGAGCGATACCAGGAAGAGGGTGAGAGACGATCCGAAATTACGCGGGCGGCATTGACCTTTGCTCTTCTTACATGGGTCCGGACAAAGGAACTCCGGTTTGCCAAGATGCAAGAGTTTGAAGATCTAGCTGGAAACTCACCAGTTTGGCGCATTGGCGCTGATCGGATGAAAATGGGCCGCGAGCATATCGTGCCATTGTCGCGACAAGCCGCTTCTCTTGCTCAAGATATGATCAGCAAGTCCGAAGGCGAATACGTCTTTCCAGGCCAGAACCCCAAGATGCCACTTTCCGAGAATACGATGATCTATGGTCTCTATCGGCTCGGTTACCACGGGCGACAAACTGTTCACGGCTTCAGGGGTCTGGCGAGCACCTGGGCGAATGAGCAGCTGGTCGAGGTCGGCGATCCACCGATGTGGATCCGCAGATATCATGAAGACTGGGTCGAACTGCAATTGGCACACAGCGAAGAGAACGAGGTTCGCGGGGCATACAATGCTGCCGAATATCTCGCTCCCCGTCGTGCAATGCTGCAGGATTGGGCAGACTTCCTCGATTCCATCGGCGGCAAAGCACAAAACATAGCTGTGTTGAGAGCCGCTTGACCTGCTCCTAGGCGGGCACCTGCCCCAGCCATTCGACGCGAAGGCGGTCGAACCCGACAACGATACCCTCTGCGGTAACCTCAAATCCAAAGTCTTCGTTCGAGGGTTCGTAGTCTTCGAGAACCCAATGATCTCCGGCATCGGTTACAATTGCAGTTCCCCGAGGAAGGTGCTCGAGCCGTCCGCTGATCCTTTTCCGATTCGTAGTCATATCGAGCTGTATGCCATCCATCGGCCGATAACGCTCTTCACATATCCAGGTGTTTCCCGATTTTCCGGTATCCCGCCGGCTCGCGACACGGCGCCGGGTCCAGCATTGTATGCAGCCAGCGCCATATGGATCGCACCGAAGCGCTCTAGCATCTGCTTCAGATACCGCGCGCCGCCATCGATGTTCTGAGCTGGGTCGTGACGATTGCTCACACCAAGTTCCCTTGCCGTTCCCGGCATGAGTTGAGCGAGCCCAGCGGCGCCAGCCGGACTGATCGCCATCGGGTTGAACCGCGATTCCTGCCAAATCAGGGCCTGAAGCAGTCGAGGTGGCAATTGGTATCGCGCTTCAGCTTGCCGGATGAGTGGTTCGTACAAAGCTTCCTTGAAGCTTCTATCGATATAAGCCTTGCCGCCTTCTGGCTTGCCCAAGTAGATTGCAGTCGGGTTGAAAGCGCGCCCTTTGTCGGTTGTAGCCTCAACTGTGGCGAGGTCATGGTCGAAGACCTGAAACTCCTGCGCGCGCGCGGATCCCGAAATCGCAATCGCGAGCGCAGCGCAACCGCAGGCCACCAGAGACATTCGCATCGAATTACCTTTCACCTTGCCTCGATCCGCAAGAGAACATAAATAGAACGAATGGGTGTAGGAAAACGTTTTTTTGCAAGTTTATCCGAGAGGAGAGGGGTTCGTCTGGAGGGGGCAATTGTGAGGCGATGGAGCCGGTATGCCCGTTTCGAATTCAACCCTGTCACGTACCTCGCTTGAAGACACCGCCCGCAAGATCTGCGAAAGCCGAGGGGGCAAAGGGTCCGGCACAAAGGGGATGGCCTGCTGCCCCGCGCATGATGACCGCACGCCGTCTCTGAGTGTGTCGCTCGGCCGACAGGCTATCCTCTTCCACTGTTTCGCGGGGTGCGATCAGCAGGGCGTACTGTCTGCATTGGCGCGTGAAGGTTTCGAGGCACCGGCGCTTTTTTCAGGTTCTGCGATCACCAACGAACCCGAATCGACCAGCACCCGCAAACCCTCGGCGGCAGCGCTGAGGATCTGGCGCGATGCACAGCCACTGCGTGCCAGTCCGGCAAAAGCCTATCTGGAGAGCCGCGACATCCTCGCCGCATCGGCGGCGCTGCGCTTCCACCCACGAACGCCGCTTGGCCCGAAAGGACGGACCCGCTTTCTGCCCGCCATGATCGCGGCAGTCAGCCTCGACGAGGGGCCGATCGCCATCCACCGCACGTTCCTATCGGGCGATGCCAAGGCCGACTTCGACAAACCGAAGCGCGCGCTCGGCGCGCTCGGTGAAGCTGCTGTCCGCCTCTTCGCTCCGGCCTCCGGCAAGCTCGGACTTGCTGAGGGGGTCGAGAGCGCGATGTCGGCCTATGCTCTCACCGGTATTCCCGTCTGGGCGACCCTGGGCAATGAGCGCTTCGGCCTCGTCAGCGTGCCCGAGAGCGTGACCGAGCTTCATCTCTTCGTCGATCACGATGCTGGCGGCGAGCTGGCTGCGTCGCGTGGCCTTGCTGCTTATGCCCGTGAAGGACGGACGATCCATGTTCGCAAGCCTTCCTCGCGCGGTACCGACTGGAACGATGAACTGACAGCATGGCTGCGCCGCAAAGCGGCGCCGTGGAGGAGAGAGGGCTTCTCGAATTCCTGATCCGGCAGAGGGCGTGTCCCGATGCCATCATCAGGAGGACGAATTGCCATGTTTCAATCAGACCTGTTTCCCGCCGGCGAGCAGTTGTCGTCAATGCCTTTGGCCTATGCCATTGGCACCCGAGTTGCCGACCTTCTCGCTTCAGGGCGTCATCTTACCCGAACCGACATTTCCGGCCTCTTCGCCGACGAGACCGGCGTCTTGGACTGGGGAAGAGCCTGGACGATCGATGATTACAACAACGCGGTCGAGATAGGCGCGCTGCTCTGGCTTCGAGAGTCCTCACGGATCGATCTGGCGACGAATGTACACGAAGCCGAAGCGCGGTTCGACTGGCTCGAAGCAGCCTTGCCGCCGCGGCACGTTCGCAGCGAAGCACAGGTCGAGCTCCAGCAGTTCTCGACCCCGCCAATGCTGGCCTGGCTGATGGCGAAGGCCGCAGCTGTCTGCGCGCAAGACACGCTGCTCGAACCGTCCGCAGGCAATGGTGCCCTTGCTCTCTGGGGTTGCTTCCAGAACGCTTCGCTGCTCCTCAACGAGATCGATCCGGCAAGACGAGACGGTCTGGCCCACGTTTTCCCCACGGCCACCATCACTGCGCATGACGGGGAACTGATCGCCGACTTGCTTCGCGGCCCTGTTCCGTCTGCCGTGCTGATTAACCCGCCGTTCGCTCACAGCCTGGAACGCGGCAAGGACGGTGAGACCGCTATGCGTCACCTACGCGGTGCAATCCGGGCCGCTGCTAATCGGGCGAGGATCGTCGCCATTATGCCTGAAGGCTTCGACGCCTCCGCCTTCGCCAAGGCGCAGGGCGAAACATCGCTGTTGCTCGATATTCGCTTGCAGCAGGTGTTTCGCCGCACCGGGACGGGTATCGCCGTTCGCCTGGTCGTGTTCGACAAAACGCAGACTGCGTTCGCGCCAGTTATCACCGGAGATACTGGCGACCTGATCGAAGTCCACGAGTTTATCACTGCGCTTCCGCCACGCGTAGAGACCTCCGCCAACATCCATCGCTTGCCAGTCGGTAAGCCAGTGAGCCTCGTTGGTAAGACTTCAACGCATCGCGCGCCGGTCCGGCCGCTGGCGCCGTTTGCAGCGACAACACCAGCCACAGCGAATGCGATCGGTCTTACCTATTCGGTCTTGGCCGACCCCGCACCGGTGCCCGAACAGACCGGCATCTATCTGCCATACCGGCCCAGCCGCATCGCGTTCGAAGACGCGCCGGTCCATCCCACGCCCCTCGTGGAATCGGTCGCCATGGGTTCTGTCGCGGCGCCTCAGCCGGACGTCACACCGCGTCTGCCCGCTGGCTGGCAGACCGATGGCCTTCTGTCCGAAGCGCAGTGCGAGACATTGGTCTATGCAGTCCAGGCATTTGCGCGCGACCTGCCGGGCCAGTTCAAGGTCAGCCAGGAAGGCACCTCGCTCGAACTGTCCGAAGACGGGGACTCCTACCGCCAAGGCTTCTTCCTTGGCGATGGAACCGGAGCGGGCAAGGGACGGCAGATCGCAGCGGTCATCATGGACCGCTGGCTCGCAGGCGAGCGCCGCCATGTGTGGATCACCAAGAACGAGGCGCTGCTCGAAGATGCGCGCCGCGACTGGGAAGCGCTTGGCGGGCTACCGCTCGATCTCCAGCCGCTCTCACGCTGGAAACTCGGCCAGCCCGTAACGATGTCCGAAGGCATTCTCTTCATCACTTATCCGACGCTGCGCTCGGGCCGCGCCGAGGATACGCGGCTCGACCAGATCCTTGCCTGGGCGGGCGAGGATTTCGACGGCGTGATCGCTTTCGACGAAGCCCATGCGATGGCTAATGCGCTCGGGGGCTCTTCAATCCGCGGCAAGGTCAAGGGCTCCGAACAAGGGATGGCGGGCCTCAGGCTGCAGAACCATCTCCCGCGCGCCCGCGTGCTCTACGCGTCTGCCACTGGCGCTTCGGATATCGCCGACCTCGGTTACACTTCCCGCCTCGGCCTTTGGGGACCCGAGACCGCTTTTCCGACCCACGAGGCATTCATGACCGAGATCCGCGCTGGCGGCGTCGCGGCGATGGAGCTCGTCGCCCGTGATCTCAAGGCCCAAGGCCTCTATCTTGCCCGTGCGCTGTCCTTCGCCGGGGTCGAGTACGAGATCCTCGAACACAGCCTGACAGAAGCGCAAATGAAAATCTATGATGCCTATGCCGATGCCTGGGCGATCATTCACCGCAACCTCGAAGCTGCGCTCGAAGCAACCCGCGTGGTCGACGAGGACAGCGGCGACACGCTCAACCGCAATGCCAAGGCTGCGGCGCTATCGATCTTCGAAGGCACCAAACAGCGCTTCTTTGCCCAGCTCCTGCTTTCGATGAAATTGCCGAGCCTGATCCCCGCGATGGACGCGGCGCTTGGCGAAGACCATTCGGTTGTCGTGCAGCTGGTCTCGACCGCCGAGGCCATGCTCGACCGGCGCCTCGCCGACCTTACCGTGGAAGAACGCGAAGCTCTCGATATCGATCTGTCCCCGCGTGAATATGTCATCGACTACCTTACGAAGAGCTTCCCGGTGCGCCTGATGCAGGTTTTTGCCGACGAGGACGGCAATCTTCGCTCCGAGGCAATGAGCGACGAAGAGGGCAATCCCGTTTTCTGCCCGCGCGCCATTGCTGCGCGCGATGCACTGATCGAACAGCTTTGCGCACTGCCGCCCATCGCCACTGCGCTCGATGCGATTATCGAGCACTTTGGAACCGACGCCGTCGCCGAGGTCACGGGCCGGACCCGCAGGCTGGTCCTGGGCCGCGATGGTGAGCAGCGCCTCGAACGGCGTGGCCCCAACGCCAATGTTGCCGAAGCGCAAAGCTTCATGGAAGGAACCAAGCGCATCCTGGTCTTCTCGGACGCGGGCGGCACCGGGCGTTCCTATCATGCCGACGTGGGCGCCAGGAACCAGCAGCGCCGGGTTCACTTCCTGCTTGAACCGGGATGGCGCGCCGACAACGCCATCCAGGGTCTTGGTCGCACGAACCGCACCAATCAGGCCTCGGCCCCGCTGTTCCGCCCGGTCACCACAGATGTGAAGGGCGAGCGCCGGTTCATCTCGACTATTGCACGAAGGCTCGACGCTTTGGGCGCGCTTACGCGCGGCCAGCGCCAGACGGGCGGACAGAACCTATTCGACCCGGCAGACAATCTCGAAAGCGACTATGCGCGCGACGCGCTCAGCCGCTGGTTCCAGCTGCTCTATGACGGCAAGCTTGAAGCCACCACCTTTGGCAACTTCGTCGAGCGCACCGGCCTCCGACTCGAAAACCCCGATGGCGGGCTGACCGACAATCTCCCCACGATCCAGCGCTGGCTCAATCGCATCCTCGCGCTGCCGATTGCGCTCCAGAACGCCATATTCGATGAATATCTCGACCTCGTGGAAGCGCGGATTGAAGCCGCGCGCGAGGCCGGAACGCTCGACCAGGGACTGGAAACCGTGAGGGTCGATCATTTTACGGTCCTGGCAGATGAACTCCTGCGCACCGACCCCGTGACCGGTGCCGAGACCCGCCTCGTCTCGCTCGAAGTGTCGAGGCACCTTCGGCTTCTGAGCTTGCAGCGCCTGGTGCGGAAGCACGAGATCGGCAGCTCGCACGCGATCCCGATGCGCAATGCGCGCTCGGGCAAAGTCGCGCTCTCGGTTCCGGCCCGGCGCCTCATCGCTGACGACGGCGCCGCGATCGAGCGCCGGCGCCTGCTCCGACCGCTCAAGTCCGCCAACTGGACGCTTGAGGCGCTTGCTGAAAGCCACTGGGAGGAAATCGGCGTTGCAGCGTTCACCAGCGCCTGGCGGGCCGAGGAAGAAGAGGCCGCTGCTTCACCGGTCACCGAGCGCGTCCATCTCGCCACCGGACTGCTGCTCCCTGTCTGGAAGCGCCTGCCCGGCGATCATGTTCGGGTCACCCGGCTCGTTGCCGAAGATGGTCAAGCGATCATCGGCCGCGAAGTGCTCGATATCGATCTCGCCGCAATCGCCGAAACCTTTGGTCTTTCCGGAGTTACTGGACCGGTGCCTGAGCAGATCGGCAACCTCGTCCTGGCCAGCGGCAAACCGCTGGGCCTTGCAAGCCAAGATCCACTTACCGTGAAGCGCTCGCTGGTCGGCGGCGAACAGCGCCTCGAACTGACCGGGTTCTCGCCCGATCGCCTCGACTGGTACAAGAACAAGGGCTGCTTCACCGAGATCATCCGCTACCGCACGCGGCTGTTCGTCCCGGTGTCGAAAGCCTCGTCGGTCCTCCCCGCGCTTGCCGCCTGATCCCTCGGGCAGACCCCAATCTCAGAATGAGAGTGGAGGGAGCCCTTTGGGCTTGTGGGCCTCGTGATCCTCACCTGCGCCTTCATTCCATCAGGAGAACACCCATGATCCAGTCGATTCCCTTGAAGAAGCTCGTCCCGAGCCCGCGCAACGTTCGCAAGTCGAGCGATGTGCTGGCTGACCTCCAGCTGCGGGCAGACATTGGTGCGCGCGGTCTGCTGCAGAACCTCGTCGTGCGCAAAGGAAAGCGCGGCAAGTTCGAGGTCGAGGCCGGCGGCCGGCGTCTCGCCGCGCTGCAGGCACTGGCCGAAGAGGGCACCTTGTCCGAAAGCCATTAGGTCACCTGCCTCGTCATCGAAGGCGAGGAAAGCGAAGTGCGCGAGGCCAGCCTTGCCGAGAACTTCCAGCGTCTCGCGATGAACCCGGCCGACGAAGCGCAGGCTTTCGCGGCGATCATCGAAGCAGGCGCTACCACCGAAGACGTGGCGCGCCGCTTCGGCCTCACCGTCCGATTCGTCGAAGGGCGTCTGCGCTTAGCAAGTCTCGCACCCTGCGTCTTCGAAGCGCTCGCCGAAGGCACGATTACGCTCGACATGGCCAAAGCCTACGGCGCGATCTCCGACGTGGAGCGCCAGGCGCATGTCTATGCCGAGCTGCAGGACGCCTGGTACCAGATCACGCCTGACACGATCCGCCGCATGGTGCTCGACGCAACTGTTCGTGGCTCCGATCCGCGAGCGGTTCTCGTCGGACGCGATGCCTACCTCGCCGCAGGCGGCCGGATCGAACGCGAACTGTTCGACGACGATGCCAGCGAAAGCTGGATCGATGTCGCGCTGCTCGAGGACCTCGCACACAAGGCCATGGAAGAAGCCGCAGAAAAGGTCGCGATCGAATATGGCCTTGCCTGGGTACGCCCGACACTTGGCACCTATGTCAGTCATGACCTTGTCGACGGCCTCAATCGCTTGCCCTGCGAGCCTGCGCCAATGACCGACCGGGAAGTGCAGGAGCTCGGCGAGCTCGAGGCCGACTACGACCGCGTCGCCGCCGTGCTCGAAGACGAGGACAGCGACGAGGAGGAGATCGCCAAAGCCGAACGCGAACTGGTCGTCATCGACCGGGCCATGTGCGCGATCAATGATCGCCCTCCTGTGCTTGTCGACGAGTTGAAAGCCGAGGCCGGTGCCTTCCTTGTCCTCTCGCGCAATGGCGAGCCGACACTGGTCCCGCAGTTCTATACTCAGACCGAAGTCATCACGGACGACGATTGCGCTATCGAGGCAGTCGAGGAGAACGGAACGGTGAGGCCTAAAGGGAGCTCGCTCTCACAGCGCCTGCTCGACGAACTGGCCATGCAGCGCCGCGACATCCTTGCGATCCATCTCGCCAACGATCCGGCACTGGCGCTCGACTTCATGGTCTTCACGCTCGCCGATGCCGATGGACACGACTGGCGCGCAAAGAAAGCGTCGACGCTGGTCGGCTCGGTTGCTTCCGGCCCGGTTACCGGGTTCGAGGCCAAGGATGCACCGTCGAGCGCTGCCTTGGCCGAGTTCGCCGGTTCGCTCGATGAAAGCTGGCGTGCTGGTGAAAGCGATGTCGAGCGGTTTGCCAGGTTCCGGGCGCTTTCCGACGAGGCACGCTCGGCCTGGCTCGGCCATGTCGTCTCGCGCACTCTGGTAGCCAGCCTTGCCTGCGAAGGGGAGCGCTCGGTGCCACTGCACGAGGAGCTGGGCTCACTGCTCGAAATCGAGACCGCACACTGGTGGCGTCCCACGGCTGCGAACTACTTCGATCGTGTGGCCAAGGCTCGCACGCTCGAGACGCTCGATGCCGCCGGTGGTCCCGAACTCGTCAGTCGCTATGCCGCATCGAAGAAGGCCGAACTGGCGAGCGCTGCCGAGCGCATATTCTCCGGCAACTTCATTGGTGAGGCCGAGGTCAAGGAACGGGCACAGGCTTGGGTTCCGCCGATCATGCGTTTCGCCGGTTCCGAGCAGGTCGCACCGGTTGCCGCTGAAGGTGACGAGCCGGTCAGCGACGACGCGACTGACGAAATTGCCGAGCAGGCTGCCTGACCCCTCCTCACAGGTCCAGGTCACTCGGCGGGCGGTCCGTCCCAATCGGGACGGGCCGCCTTTTCCATGTCAAATTTTCGGCCGGTTGAAGACGGTCCGCTTTTAGGTGGCTGAATGCTGAAAGCTGCCGTTCGGCTAACGACCCTAAGCGCGGTTGTTTAACTTGAGCGGAAACTACCTCGAAAGCGGACGCCCGAAAATCAAATCAGCACCTTCTTGAGATAGTGCGAAGAGTGTCCCTTGGGTCGGTTGGAAAGGGTCGCCATGTGGTTGTAGCCGTTCTTTTCGTAGAATGGCCTTGCCTGCCAGCTGGTCGTTTCAACTAAAGCATTTTCGCAACCATTGTCGCGCGCAAAAGCCTCGGCTTTCTGTATCAGCCTACGCCCGATTCCACTGCCGCGCGCAGTCTCGGAAATCCAAAGAAGTTCGATGTGAAGGGTATTCCAATAGCATGTTGCGCGGATGCCACCTTGTAATGATCCCTCGTCATCTCGAGCCATCACGTGAAACCGCTTCTCTTCCTCGGCCGGCTCGAGATCGCGAACGGTTTCTTCGTTGAATGACTTAATCCCGCGACTGAGCAGGTCCGCCTCAGCTTTCGAAGGGTTCCGCTCGATCTCGATGTTCACTGTAGGTCCTCAAAACTGACGGGTAGGTGTTTTTATGTCTGCTTTGACCAAAATAAACAACAAACTAGACATTCCGTTCCCCCCGTTTCAAACCTTTCCGCGTGTTGTCGGAGCGCCTCAAAGCTGACTGTCCGCTAATCGCACACGCACGATTAAAGCGGCCCGACTGCAAAAGCGGCCCGACTGCAAACGAGCCCTAATCGGACATTCGCGGTAATCATTACCGGAGCAAAGCGGCCGGGCCGCTTTCAGGCATCCGCAGGAAGCCTGAACGTCCCGAATTGAGGGCGCATTGCGGTCATCATTGAAGGAGAGAGGAGGGAGCTTTGCTCTTCCTGAGCCGGGACAACTCCGTTCCGGCGATCAGGAGATCTCCCATGACCAAGTCCCGCCGCACCGTTTCGACATCGCCTGCCAAGCGCATCACCGCCGCGATCATCGAAAAGCTCGAGCAAGGCACAAAGCCCTGGGTCAAGCCGTGGCGCGGTGTGCCCGTCTCGCGGCCCTTGCGCTCCTGCGGGACGCCTTATCGCGGAATGAACACCTTTTGGCTCTGGATGGTGGCCGATGGCTGCGGTTTCGCTTCGCCGTACTGGATGACGTACCGCCAGTGCCAGAAGCTAGGCGGACAGGTCCGCAAGGGCGAGAAATCGACCATCGCGATCTTCTACAAGAGCTATACCAAGGAGGTCGAGAACGCCGAAGGCGACACGGACACCGAGAACCGGCGCGTGCTCAAGGCCTATGCCGTGTTCAACGCGGACCAGTGCGACGGCCTCCCCGCATTCTATCATCCCAAGCCGCTGGTTGCCGCGCTTGAGCCCGAAGGACGCGAAGACCGGCTCGATGCCTTCTTCGGTCAAGTCGGCGCAGACCTGCGCCATCATGGTGCCCAGGCCTACTACGAACCGCTGCGCGACCGCGTCACGATGCCGCCAGCCGAACTCTTCGAAGCCTACGACCACTATTACGCGACGCTTGCACACGAGCTGTCGCACTGGACGGGGCATTCCTCGCGGCTCGACCGCGATCTCAAGAACCGCTTCGGCAGCGACGCCTATGCTGTCGAAGAACTGATCGCCGAACTGTCCTCAGCCATCCTTGGGGCAGAACTGGGTCTGCCGGTCACCCACCTCGACCATCACGCCAGCTACATCGCGTCCTGGCTCAAGATCCTCAAATCGGATGAGCGCGCGATCCTGACCGCTGCGGCCAAGGCCGAGGAAGCGGCCAGCCTGTTGCTTGACCTTGGGGGTCACCAATCCAACGAAAGCGAGCCCGACGTCGATCTTGCTGATGCAGTCTGAGGAGGAGTGAGATGGGACGTTCCGTCAGCTATCCGGCCGGATCCGTGGTTGCCTTTCGCCTGCTCGATGATGGCGAAGACGCAGATGTCGACTGGGCCTACGAGTGCCTCGTCGCCGAGATCATCGATACTGCGAAGGCGACCTTTCCTTCCTTTGAACGCTTCGAAGGATGGCGCGGCCGCGAGGATCGCATCCTCCTGCGGAACGCCTTCGCTGATTGCGGCATATCGACATATTGCGGGCTCGCCGCGATCTGGCTCGCCGAGCGCGATGACGCTCGCTACTGGGAAGCCGATCTCTACAACCCGCGCGTGCCGAGGGCACGGCATTGGCTCGCCCAGGTGTCAGGAAGGTTCATCGACCTGTTCGGCGAGCTGCGCATGGTCGGTCGGTTCTCGAATGGCGAAGCGATCTTCGAGCGCTCCTGCCCTGATAGCGACGTCGGGTCCTGATCCTGCCTCATCCCTGTCCGCCGGGAGAGGCCCTTGGGCCGGTCGGGGCGCGCCGCAACCCGCGGCCCGTCAGCCCGTGTTGCCCGCGCCAGCCTTAGGGCCGCAGGTTTCCCGCTACGCGGTGCGTCATGCCCCTTGTCCCGGCCCTGATCGGGCTCCGGCGGACAGGGCCGAGGCAATGGTGCCTCCTCTCCATGTCCGCGCGATCAGGAGACACCCCATGTACGACAGCTTCATTGATCAATTGAGCGGCCTTGACCTTTCAGGCCTCAGCATCAGGCCGGCCCCCTTCAACCAAACAGATTTTCCCTGCGAGGACGCGATCGAGCAGACGCTTGGCGCCGTATGGTCCGACCTCTTCGCGATGTTTTCCGACACGGCCCTGGAAGCCGATGCCGAGGATATTGCCTGGGGCGTGGTCAATCTTTTCCACCGCGCAGCCAGCCGCAAGTCGGCTCAACTTGATCGAGCCAGCGACGAGATTCGGGTCCTGCTCGCATCCGCCGATGGCTCTGAAGTGCATTCGAGGAATCTGGAAGAGCAGGTCGAGCGCGCGCAGGCTGCCGAAGCCAGTATGCTGGCCTTCGAGCAGATGCGTGAGGCTGCAGCAGCACTATACCGCGACGAGACCGGTTCCTCTTGGAAGCCCGTTTCGGGCTCGCGAACCAGCCATTCGCGCCACCTTACCTCGGCTGTGATCGATGCCCGCGACTTCCTCCGCGCACGCGCCGAGAACCGGCGTCACGCCCTGATACCGGAAGGAACTCCAATCGTCTTCGCCGGTGGTCGCCAGAGCTTTGAAGGCGCCGAAGATGCGCGTGCCTATGCTGAGAACATCTGGGCGACTCTGGACAAGGTTCGCGATGTGGTTCCCGATCTCTTTCTGGTCCATGGCGGCGACGGCAAGGGTGCCGATCGCCTGGCAGCGAGCTGGGCCGAGCGCCGCGAAGTCCAGCAGCTGACCTATTCGCTCGATCGTCGGCTTGGTGCCCGCGCCGGGTTCAAGCGCAACGAGCAAATGCTTTCGCTCAATCCGCGTTATGTCGTCGCCTTTCCGGGCAATGGCGTCACCGAACGACTGGTGATCGATGCTAAGACGCGCCGGATCACCGTGGTCGATCGTCGCGGCCCGCTCGGAACCAGTCCAGCGTAATTGCTGAGACTCTTTCGACGACCTGTATCGAAAGTTCTTTTCAGCCGGAAAAAGGGCGGCCCCTTTCGGGACCGCCCATTAGGAGAGAACTCATTGCATTGCTGCTCCGAGCCCTTCGGGTCGCGCGGTGCTAATACCATCATTCATGGATTAGTCGATTGTAGGCTTGCGACAGGCCCGAATAGGTACGCTTTCGAGCAACCCGATTGCGTTCATTTTCAGTGATGCAGTTGACCTTCCAGTCATTTCTTCTGTGATCAAGTTCCTTCTCTCAGCGATTGAAGCAGATCTCTCCATTCTCTTACCCGACACTTCGGGCTACAGGACCGCACATGCAACTTGACGATCTGCTGCAGCGCTACTTTGCCACCACCGACCTCGCCGGTGTGGCTCCCGACACCTTTGAAGCTGGTATCGAGCATTGCCGGGTCGATTTCGGCCTTGAGAAGGACCGGGGCAAGCGCTTTGCGCTTTGGTCATTCCTGCACATGTTCGGGTCCGCCCCCGATCTCGATGTGGCATTCGAGGACGAGGAAGACCGGGAAGCAGCCCGCAACTTCATGGATCTCCTGGCAGCATCGGAGAGTGATGGGGCAGGCTGAATGCAGCAGGGTCTTGGCACCTTTAGACCCGCACCCGATACCCATCCCGCTTTCTTCGCGAACAGTCCTGAACCAGGTCAGCTGAGGACGGCAACCCGTTCCTTTGACGGCCGTGTTGTCGCGCTTCGCGCGCCTGCCCGTACCACCCGTCATGAACAGGTTTCCCTTCGGCCCTTCAGGCCTGCGGTGCAGTCCTCCCATGCCCTGCTTCTTCTGGATGTTCACAAGCCGGAGATGGTCTCCGGTTTGAGGAACTGAAGGACTACTATCATGACCAATATCGCAATCCTCACCGGCCGCATCGCTCGCGAACCCGATACCCGCGAGACCAAGGGCGGCACCAACGTCACCGGGATCACCATCGTCACCGATCGCCCTACGCGAGACAAGGACGGCAAGACCTACAAGGACGAGAACGGCTACACCGCCAAGGAAAGCGAGTTCCACAGGGTGACCTGCTTCAACGGCCTCGCCAAAACCGTCGGCCAGTACTGCTCCAAGGGCCAGCTGGTATCCGTCCAGGGCCGCATCCACTACACCCAGTGGGAGGACAAGGACGGGGTTACGCGCTACGGCACCGAGATCCTCGCCGACAAGGTCGACTTCCTCTCCCGCGGTAGTGGTTCGAGCGACGACAACGACAACACCGACGCTCCCGAGATCGACTGAACTCTCCCGTCGGTCTCCCTCGCGGAGGGGTCCTGTCCTACCGGACAGGGCCCCTTCTTACTGTTCCTACTCTCCGGTTGTCTGTTCGGTGCGAGAAGATGAGCGAGCCGGTGGAAGCAGCCTCATCAGAGATGCTTCTTCGCCGAGCTTTCCGAGCTCTCCGGCAACTCTTGCGAGCGCCTTCTTCGAGAAGGTCTCAAGTCCCGTTCCCAAGATGATGCGGCCCAGTTCAAGTGCGGCTTGCTCCTCAAGTTGCTTCTGGCGCTCGGCGAGTGCCAGCCGGTCGGCTTCGAGTTTCCGGAGTGCTGCGACAGCGCTTCGTTTAGTTGGCACCGGGGTTCCTTTCCTGCACCCCTCGGTGGTTCCTCCCTTCGATTAACATGCACCCGGGTACAGCCTGTAGGAAAGTCCAATCACGCGGGTCACCCCTTGCGCTCATAACGGAGCGGGGGAGGGGTCTGGCTCACCGAATTCCAAGGGTGATGGGCATGGGACCGGCGCGTCAAGGACGGCGGGGCCCCACCATTTTGCCTCCCCTGCGCTTTGCTCCGGTCCGACAAAATCGTTGCCCCCACCGCCGCTTCGCGGTCGCCATTGCGGCGATCCCTGACCCGCCGGCCCCATGCCCCTCCGCCTGTTTTTTGTCGTCTCCGCGACAGGTTTCAGGAGGATATCATGACTGCACTCAGCACCTTGGACATGAACGCGCATAGCTATTTCGAAGCGCTTGCAGTTGCCGAAAGGCGCGCCCTGCACAGTTTCTTCGACCAGCACGTGGTGGAAGATGAAGACCTGGGCTACTTCGCCCTCGACGAGGGTGACTACAACGCACTTCCTCCGCATCTCGCCAGCCGCGTGGTGCACACGGTCAATGGGGCAATGCTCGACGAATACTGACGACCATACGAGGGCAGGAGCCGGTGACGGTTCCTGCCCTTTTTTCGTGTTCGCTTGTGCTGGAACGGGCGAAAAGCGGAGCGGGGCTGGGGTCGCGCTCGGTCCCGCCCCGCCTTCGGCGGCGCTCCTGCGGGCGCGGCCATTTTTGTTCTGGGCCCCGCACGCACGCCCGAACGACAGTGGGTCGGACCGGCGCAGTGCCGCGGGACCGACAGACCCCGGTCCCGGGCCCCGCACGCGCTCCTTTGCCGCTGCCTTTGCGGGGGTGCGGTCCTTGTGCGCGGTATTCATGCGCTTGAAGATCAGGCTCGATTACGGCCGCGAACTGGATGCTCGCGCCGCCAAGGGCTCCGTTGGAAAATGCCTTCGAGAACGGAACGACCAAGATCACCGGATTTCGCCGCGCAATGGGGAACAGAATTGGCACACCGGACGCAGCCTAAGCTGCATTTATGGAGCAAAACCTAGTAAAAACAGATAGTTCGAAATTTCTAACCCACCGGCAATCTGTGGGTGGGCAAGGCACAGCCGTCACCCACAAACGCCAATCCAATAAGCTGAAACTGACCGGTCATGTGGCCCGTCGAGCCTCACTTCCGCTCGGGATTACATGGGATAATGAACTGCCTGGCTTCGGACTGCGCAAGCGCAAGTCCGGACACCTTAGCTGGATAGTGAAGTACAGGCCCCGAGGCGTGCAGAGGATGGTGACGCTGGGACGCGCGGGAGTGGCGGCAGGTGCGCTGGGCGCTCCCGCCGCGCGCGCTGCCGCGCGCAGATTGCTCATCAGGGCTACGCTTGCCGACCTGCCGTCTGCGCCCGAGCAGAAAAAGGTCCCGCTCTTTGTCGACTTCGCCGAGGAATTCTGGACCGACTATTCGCCGCACTGGAAGCCGTCGACCAGGACGAGCTCGCGCTCGCGCATCGATCAGCTGCTCATTCCGCATTTCGGCGAACTTCCGGTCGACATGATCGCACGGTCAGACATCAACCGCTGGCGCGACACCATGACAAAGAGGGAAGGGAGCTTCAATCGCACCATCCCGATCATGTCTGTCATGATGCAGTATGCGGAAAAGCTCGGGTATCGCGCCAAATGCTCCAACCCGTGTCGCGGTGTGTCCCGCTTCAAGCGCGAGCTCCCGGAGCGCTACCTTTCCGCCGACGAATACCGCAGGCTCGGGCGCGCGTTGGCCAATCACGAGTTTGCGAACCCGTTCGTGATCCCCGCGCTTCTCTTGCTCGTTTACACGGGTGCACGTGCTTCGGAGATTGCGACCTTGCGCTGGCGCTACGTCCAGATTCCTCGACTTGCGCTACCCGACAGCAAGACCGGCCCGAAGACCATTTATCTCAACCCGCAAGCGATCGAAATTCTGAGTGGCCTCGACCGCCGGGCCGACGACCAGCTTGTCTTTCCGGCGTTGCATCGGGAGGGACCAATCAATCTTGGAGAACACTGGATCAGGATCAGGCGCAAGGCCGCTCTTCCCGATGTCCGGCTCCACGATCTTCGCCACAGCTTTGCCTCAGCGGCCATTGCCAAGGGCATTCCACTCGCGACCATCGGCAAGCTGTTGGGGCACGCGCTTCCCGAGACGACCGCGCGCTATGCGCATCTTGCAGACGACATCATCTCGGAGAGCGCCGACCGGATTTGTTCGAGCCTCGCCGGTGCGCTGGGCATCGCGGCGTGACCGGATACGATCTGAAGCATATCCTGGCCGAGGAACTCGCGCGCGTTGTTCCGGGAGAGGCTGGGAAGCGCCGGACGAGGTTTGACTACGTGCTTCCGGGCTTTGGCGAGCGCATCCACCGCTCAGGACGCAAGAGCTACGTCCTCCAGCGGACCATCGGTGGCAAGCAGCGGTTGATAACGATCGGCGATGCCGCCATCCTTACCGAGCGCATCGCGAAGGATGTTGCCCGCCGGCTGATCCTCCGGATCGAGCTCGGGCAGAACCCGGCAGACAAGAAGAAGCGCGGCACGAAGACGCCGACCTATGCGGCGTTCCTTCAGTCGTATTGGGATGTGGCGGCACCGACCTGGAAGAAGTCCACGCGCGAGATCCAGGACATCTACCGCCGCACCCATCTCGACCATGCGTTTGCGGGCAAGTTCATCGACGAGATCGATCATGCCGATGCGGTGCGCTGGCACGCGGAGGTAACGCGCTCGGCAGGGCCGGGCGCGGCAAACCGCGCCATGGAAATTCTGAAAGCCATGTTCGCCAAGGCCGAGGCCTGGGGCTATATTCCGGAGCATTCAAACCCCTTTCGAGGCGTGAAGAAGAACAGGGGGCGCAAGATCGAACGGTTTCTGAGCGACGCCGAGATGGCGCGGCTCGGGAAAGCCCTTGTCGACCGACGCGCTGACCAGCCCGTCGAGGCGGCGGTAGTCACACTGCTCACGTTGACGGGATGCCGACGCGGCGAAATCCTCAACCTCACCTGGGGCGAGGTTCAGGGGCGGAAGCTCAAACTGACCGATTCCAAGACAGGTCCGCGCATCGTCTGGCTTGGCCAGGAGGCGAGGGCGGTGCTCGATGGATTGCCGCGTGGGAAGAAGGATGAGCTAGTGTTTCCGTTCAAGGGGCAGTCGGTTTCAGCGATCGACTGGTTCTGGCGCAAGCTTCGGCGTGATGCCGGTCTGGATGACGTCAGGCTCCACGATCTGAGGCACAACTATGCCAGCCTGGCAGCGCGATCATCCGAGACTTTGCCGATGATTGGAAGCCTCCTTGGCCACAGGCAGGTTTCGACAACAGCTCGGTATGCACACTTGGATGATACCTCCCTCCTTGAGGCTGCGACCGAAATTGGTGATGAAATCGCGTGCAGACTGGCGCTATCCGAAGCCCCCTGGCGTCAGTGAGATTTCGCGCTCCAGAGATTCGAATTCAATGTCGTGGGGTCTAATTCGCTTGGCAGCAATGCGCCCTAATAGCGGCCATAAAGTCAGGCGAGGACAAGCCTGAAAGCTGCCGTTCCATAGTTTCGTCTGATTGAGGAAAATAAGCCTTCAATCGCAATAGGTCGAAAAATTTTTTTCGCGATGCGTCTTGGTCGCTGAAGTGCGGCGTATGAAATCCTCATTAAGTTCGGCTTTGCCGTAACGTGACCGTGCACGAATTAAGTTGCTCCTTCATTATGATTTTCGGATGAGCACCACCCCAGCAATCACAAGCGCGCCGCCAGCCAGAAGCCAGGATTGATCGACAAGCAATGCGCTAGCCACGATCAATGCGGCAGCTAGAGGGCCTTTCAAGGACTGACGCTCATTGCGAAGTCCTGCGAGTTGCTCGATACTGAGCGGATCGAGCTGAACCGGCACATATCCTGACTTTGCGATCGAGTTCGCAGTGGCAAGTATGTCGGGCAAGGACGCCGACAACCCCAGCAGCTGACCGCGAAGTTTCTTCAAACCCGACCGAGCGCTAGCGAGCGAGAACCGCTCGGCGAAAAGCTCCGTCATGATCGGCCGGGTGTCCTCGGCAATGTTATAGTCGGGTGCCAGTGATCGGACGACACCCTCTGCCGTAAGCAAGGTACGCAGAAGAATGGCCAGATCAGGTGGCAGAACCAGTCGATAATCCCGCAACAGGTCGAAAACGCGGGAAAAAATCTGCGAGAACTCGATGCCAGATAGCACGGTTCCCCTGAACTCTCCGATCAACTGATCCAGATCCACCGCGAGCGCATCGCGATCCACCTTCGGCTCCCCCGCCCATGCGAGCAGGACATTCGCGACATCGCTGGTTTTCTCACCAGCAATCGCAAGCACGAGGCGGACGATCTCGTCGCGCCTGGCCTTGGTGAGCGTCCCGACTGATCCGAAGTCGATGAAGCCGACATCCTGCTCGCCGATCAGGAAGACGTTACCCGGATGGGGGTCGCCGTGAAATTCGCCGTTCAGGATGATCATCCGCAGGACAGCGTTGGCATAGCTTTTAGCGAAAGCCGCCACCCGCGGGTCGCCCGATGGGCTGCCCAGCGAAGACGCGGGCCTGCCGTACAGGCGTTCCTGAACGTTCACCCGCAGCCCGGTCAGTTCCCAATGGATGGCCGGGGTCCTGACGCCGATGGTATCGAGATATGCGCCGATCCGCTCGCAGGCTCGGGATTCCGCAGCGAGGTCCATCTCCCAGGCAAGATTGCGGCCGAAGGTCCGCAGAAACTCGACTGGCCGGTAACGCGCGATGTCAGGAGAGCGTGCTTCTGCGATCTCGGCAAGACGCACAAGCAGACGCACATCGGCTTCCATCCGCGCGGCGGTGCCCGGGCGTCGAACCTTCACGATGACCTTGCTACCGTCCCTTAGCTCGGCGGAATAGGTCTGTGCAATCGAGGCGGACGCCAAAGGCTTTTCGTCGAACTGCGCAAAGTCGTTCCGCCAGTCCTCACCCCAGCTTGAAGCAAGTACGGGCTCGATATCTGCGAAGCGCACTGGCGACACCTGATCGTGCAGGGTTGAGAATGCCGTGATCCAGTGTTCGGTGAACAGATCGCTTCGGGTGGCGAGGAGCTGCCCCAGTTTTATGCCGACTGGCCCGATGTCACGGAGGAACGCGACAACTGCGGCCGGGCGAAATTCGCGAGGGTCGATGACATTGTTCGAAGAGGGAATAAACCCGAGGGCTCCGGCGAGATTCTTCGCTCCGTGCCTCATTAGGATTCGGCCAATCTCCGCGGCGCGAGCGATGCTGCCGATAGGCTTTTCCGGGGGCGATGCCATGATTTTATTCAGCCTCGGCACGGTGTTGGTCCAGATTTTCCGATACCCTTTCAAGAATCTGCTGCAGCGTTCGCTTCTCGTCGGCGGCAATGTCGCGCCAAAGCAGATCATGAAGCCTATCCGCGGAGCCTCTCAGTTCGGGCAGCAGATCGTCAAGCTGCTCCGTGAGGATGAGCTGCCACGCTCGCCGATCCGTCTCAGCTCGAAGCCTTTTCATCAGCCCGCGTGCGCAAAGACCTGCAACCGCCTGGCCGATGGTCGCCGATTCCAGTTCCAGTTTCTTGGCGATTTCAGCCTGCGTAAGGGCAGGATCGCGAAGAAGTTGTCCGATGATCCTCCACTGTGTCTGATTGAGACCGATCCTGGCGACCCTCGCATCGTACACTCTGCGCGCGCCGCGACTGATCTCGTCCATAAGATAGAGAATGCGGTCATTATCGGTGATGACCTTCTGCCGACGCTGAGACCGTGACATGGTATCTGGTTTTTCATCCATAGCGCTGTGTAGTCGGATAGCCTCGGATGCCCAAATGCAAACTGCTAAATGCCTTTACTATTTGACTCACGGCTCATAGGGCGCGAGACGCGTTCACCTTTTACTGAGGCTGCCGAAAGAGTCAGATGACCGATAACTCCAACCAACCGGAGCAGGAGGGCACAACCCCAACGAAACCGCAATCGCGGCGTGGCTTGCGCATCGTGCTAATCATCGTTGGTCTTGCCGTGCTGCTTGGCGGGATCTGGTGGTACTACCGGCACGTAACCTACGGACAGTACATGCAGTCGACCGATAACGCCTATGTCGCTGCCGACAGCGTCGTTATCTCTTCCAAGGTAGCGGGATACGTCGAAGAGGTCTTCGTGGGGGAGAACGAGCAGGTTGCTCGCGGCGGAGCCCTCGTACAACTGGATTTGCGGGATTATCAGGCGCAAGCGCAACAGGCGCGCGCGCAGATCGCTGCGACCCTGGCCGGTGCCGACACAATCCGTTCTCAGGTAGCCGAACAGGATGCAGCCATTCGCCAGGCGCGGGCCCAACTCGCCGCCGCGCGCGCAGCACTGGACCTCGCGAACGACCAGGTGGCGCGATATCGGCCCCTTGCCGCGACAGGAGCCGAACCGCGGGAAAAGCTAGACCAGTATGAGGCGCAGGCGCGGCAGGCGCGGGCCGAACTCGCCGCTGCGCAGGCGGCGGTGGCTGCCGCGACCGCTCGCCGGGGGACCCTGTTCGAGCAGATCAGCCAGACCCAGGCGCAGGCGGACGCTGCCCGCGCTCAGCTGGAAACAGCCGACCTTACGGTTGAATCGACCTTGCTGCGCGCCAGCAAGGCCGGCCGCGTCGGCGATCTCTCGGTGAGGGTGGGCCAGTTCGTGCAACCGGGTCAACGTTTGATGACGGTGGTTCCGGTGAGCGCGATCTACGTGACCGCGAACTTCAAAGAAACGCAGGTCGGCCTCATCCGGGCCGGCCAGAGCGTCAGGCTCGAAGTTGACGCCCTGCCAGGCCTTGAGATCGCGGGACGAGTGGTCAGCATATCGCCGGGAACGGGCGCGGAATTTTCCATCCTCCCCCCCGAAAATGCCACCGGCAACTTTACCAAGATCGTTCAACGGATACCCGTCCGCATCGCTATCGATGCTCCCCCTGAAGTGCGGCGTCTGCTCGTTCCCGGCATGTCGGTAGTGGCTACGGTCGACACCCGGAATGCTGCCGGCGAATTGGAAGAGATCTCGAGTCGGACTCAATGACCGAGATACTGGCAGCGCAGGACACTTCGATCGGGCCGGCCGGGAGCCGAAAGAACGCAGACGTGACTGCCTGGGTCGCTGTGGCCGCGGGCGCGCTCGGCGCCATGCTCGCGACGCTGGACATATCAATCGTCAATTCCGCACTCCCCGTCATTCAGGGCGAGATCGGTGCCACAGGCGCCGAAGGCACCTGGATTGCTACGTCATTTCTCGTTGCTGAAATCGTCGTCATTCCGCTGAGCGCTTGGCTGGAACGGCTGTTCGGTCTGCGAACCCTCCTCATCATCGCTGTCAGCGCGTTCACCGCATTTTCGGTGCTATGCGGTGTAGCCACCGACCTTACGACCATGATCATCGGCCGAACGGGCCAGGGCTTCATGGGCGGAGTCCTCATTCCGACCGCAATGACTATTGTGGCTAAACGATTGCCGCCGCACCAACAGCCCATCGGAATGGCCCTGTTCGGCATGACTGTGGTTCTTGGCCCCGTGATGGGGCCATTGATCGGCGGCTGGCTGACCGAGAACCTGAGCTGGCACTATGCCTTTTTCGTCAATGTGCCAGTCTGCGCAATCCTGCTGCTCCTGCTGTTTATCGGGCTGCCTCACGAGAAGCCCAAGTGGGAATATCTCACGGACGCCGATTGGGCTGGCATTCTCGGGCTGATCCTCGGACTGGGCGGTCTGACTGTTGTACTCGAGGAAGGGCACCGTGAAGAATGGTTCGAGTCCTCACTCATTCGCTGGCTAACGGTGGTGACCATTATCGGCTTTGCCTGTTTGATTTACGGACAAGTGAAAGCACGCAAGCCGGTCTTGAAGTTGCAGCTCCTGTTCAATCGACAGTTCGCCAGCGTCGCGATCATGGCTCTCGCCCTGGGCATGGTGATGTATGGTTCAACCTACGTTATCCCCCAGTTCCTCGCGATCATCTCTGACTATAATGCTTTTCAGACGGGACTGGTCATCTTCTGGATGGGTGTCCCGGCCTTTCTCCTGATGCCGGTTCTGCCCCTGATGATCCGCAAGGTGGACATCCGCATTGCCGTCGGCACCGGAATGCTGCTGATGGCGATCAGCTGCTTTGTCAGCACGAGTCTGACCGCGGAATCCGGCGGCGCAGTCTTCACTGAAAGTCAGCTTATCCGCGGGGCCGGAATGATACTTGCGATGATGTTCCTGAATCAGGCAACGGTTGCGTCGGTGGCCAAGGAAGACGCGGGCGATGCCTCGGGCATTTTCAACGCGGCCCGCAATCTCGGTGGCTCTTTCGCTCTTTCGGCTCTGGCATCGTTCCAGGACCAGCGGATCTGGCATCATAGCCGGCGGATGGAAGAGACCCTGAATGCGAACAGCGTTTCGCTACAGGCCTATCTCGAAGGGCTGGCGCGAAACTTCGGCGGCATGGAGGGGGCGATGGCCGTCCTGAGCCGCACCCTCCAACGCGAGGCGTTCATAATGACCTACAATGATGTGTTCCTGGTTATGGGGATTCTGACCCTCGCGACGGTTCCGCTGGTCCTCTTCCTGAGGCCGCTTCCAAAAAATGTCTCCCTTTCGATGCACTGAGCCCTACACGATGCGCCACTTGCTACCTCCGCTTGTCACTATCGCCTTGCTAGCTGGATGCACGGCAGGGCCCGATTATGCAGGCCCCCCGGAAGTTATGTCAGCAGACACGGGCACTCGCTTTGTGCGCGCTGGCAGTGATGTGAGCGCATCTGATCCGGTTGTCGCTCGATGGTGGCTGCTGCTCGGCGATCCCGAGTTGACGCGGCTGGTGGAGGCTGCGCTGTCCGGCAATCCCTCGCTCGCCGCAGCGCAGGCGCGCATTGCTCAGGCACGGGCATCCATCAGGCAAGACCGTGCGGGTCGAATGCCATCGCTTGGGGCACAGGCCACCACCGTGCAGGGCCGGCTTCCTGGTCTCGACCTTCAAGGCGGGGCGCCCCCCCCGTCAGAGCAAACCAATTCCGACGCAGAAACCGATGACTCGCTCAGCTTTTACAATGTGGGCCTTAACGCCAACTGGGAGCTGGAGTTTGCCGGTGGCTCGCGCAGGCGCATTGAGGCCAGCAATGCCCAAGCTGCTGCAACGGTGGCCAATGCAGAGGACGCTAAGGTCCAGTTGACTGCCCAAGTGGCCAGCACCTACGTCAATTTGCGGGAGGCCCAATTCCGCGCAGAGCAATTTGAGGCGCAGATTTCGTTGCAGGAAGAGATCCTGGCGCTGACATACCAACGCTATCAGCGCGGTGCATTGCCGCTTTTCCCGGTAGGCACCGCGAATGCCGAACTGGAGGTGCTCAAGTCACAACTTGCCGAAGCTGAAGCGGATATCGCAGTCCTGTCTGATGCGCTCGCTATACTGACCGGACAGGTGCCGGGATCAGCTGATGCAGCGCTCACGACTGTGCGCTCCATTCCCATGCCGCCAGAGCAGGTCGCGATTGGCGATCCGGCAAGCCTGGTGGCGCGTCGGCCTGACATAAGGGCGGCCGAACGGTCTCTTGCCGCGTCGACGGCGCGGATCGGGGTGGCCGAGGCGGCGCGGTTCCCGAAATTGTCCTTCACAGGGATCCTGGGCCTCGGCGGATCCTCGTTGGACGACGTTGTCGATGTCGGCGAATTCTCCGCACTCGCGATCCCGCGCCTCCAGTGGAATTTTCTGGATTTCGGCAGGGTAGACGCTGCGATCGACCAAACCGGGGCGGCGCGCAACGAAGCAGTCGCCAATTACCAGCAGACGGTGCTTCTGGCACTGCAAGACGCCGAACGTGCCTTGGCTCGCTTCGGCCAGCAGCGTGTTGCGCTCGCTGCCAGTATGCAAATCAAGAAGCAGGCTGACGTCGCGGCGGACCTGAACCGCCAACGTTTTGCTGCAGGAGCGATCTCGAAGGCTGACCTCAACCGGGCCCTGCGAGAACAGCAGCAGGCCTCAGCAGACCTCGTCCGGGCAAAAGGCGCCCTTACGCTGGCGTGGATTGCGCTGCAGAAGTCGCTGGGCCTTGGGTGGCAAGAGCCTGTTCGAGATCAATAGTCCCGCCGCGCTGATCAATTGATCCGGTTGACGAGAAGTAGGCGCCCCTGCCGCTGGCGACCAACTTGCCGTCGGGCTCGAGAACCCGGGTTTCCGCCACCGAAATCTGTCGCCCGAGCTTCACGATCTGTCCGTGAGCAGTGAGAGGTCCTGAGGTTGCAGAACGGTGGTAATTGACATGCAGATCGGCCGTCGCTCTCGCCGCGACGCCCGCCGCAAGCAGAGTATAAAGCCCGGTGAGGTCGACCAGTGAAGCCAGGATCCCTCCATGCGCCGACCCAATCATAGGGTTCGACACGATCTCTTCGCGCCATGGCATGGTGATCGCGATTCCCTGGTCGGAGCATGTTGCAATCTCCAGCCCAAGCCATCGGTGAAACGGCGCTATATGCAGCATTTCCTGCAAGCGCTCTCGATCGATCATAGCTCCCTCGTCCCCTGTGGCTGAGCCGTATCGCGAGAGTGATGGCGCCCTAGGAAATCGACGATAGCGGCGGAAAAGGCATCGTTCGCATCGCCCACGACCATGTGCGTGGCATCGGCAATATCGGTGTATTCTGCATGGGGGACGAGTTGTCGCAGATGCAAAACGGCCTCTTCGGAAACAAGATCGCTAGAGCCGCCTCGGATGAGGTGAAGCGGAAGCGTGAGATTCGCCGCAGCTTGGCTCAGCATTGCCGATTGACGTTCTTGGCTGTCTGGGTCGCCTTGTCTGGCTGACATTATATTACGGATAAACACAGGGTCCCAGTGCCAATAGAAGCGCCCATCCGGCTTCTGCCTCAGATAGTTTTTCAGACCATCGCTCGCGCCCCGCCTGGGACGATGCGGCATGTAGCGAGCGATCACGTCGGCCGCCTCCTCTGGTGAGGCGAAGCCGCTATCGACATGCTCTTCCATGAAACCAACCACGCGCATCACACCGCTAGGCTCCATGCGCGGGGCAATGTCGACCAATGTGAGTGAAGCAAAGCTACCTGGAGCAAGCTCCCCTGCGGCAATCAGTCCGGCGAGCCCGCCCAGTGAAGCGCCGACCAGCGCTGGCTTCTGGTCCAGGCGCGACGCTGCAGCGACCAGATCCGCCGCGAAGTCGCGCATTTCATAAGCTCCGCATGGCGACCAATCGCTGTCTCCGTGACCGCGCATGTCGAAGGCGATTGCGCGAAAGCCGGCTTGAGCCAGCTCGCTGACCACCCTTCTCCACGCGCGCCGTGTCTGCCCGCCGCCGTGCGCAAGAAGGACGGGTATGGCGTAGGCATCCCCCTCAGCCTCGGCTGTAAGAGAAATTGCGCCTGCGCCCTCAATCGTAAAGGTTTCTCTCGCCATCACTGGATGGTAGGAAAGGCGCGCTAAATAGTAAACCGATTTACTTTGTGGCTCTCGGCTCCGTGTTGGCTGTCCTGCAAGTGCGTTTTAACGACGGCAAAAGTCTATTCCAAGAGGGGTTTCTCCAGACCATTCTCTAATGCACCGGCTTGCGATTCGGTCAGCAGTCGCTGTCCGCTTAATCCGCTCAAAGATATAAAAGCTGCCTTTCCGCTTCCGGCCCCAATTGTGGTCAGGGAGTAGTCTTCTTCCCAACGGCGAGCAGCCGCTCGGGTTTTGCGGGAATACTTTTCTTGATGCCTAATGCCTTCTGGCCGACGATAAAAGCGCGATGGAGGAACACCTCTAGCGATGAGAGCAGTTCGGAAACCTCCTGACTGTCGGGCTCCCAGCCGCGATGCGCAGCCGCATTACCCGCATCCGTAACAACGCCGAGGATGTCCCGCTCAGTTTGCCCGATCCACCCTCCGTTGCGCAGCTCGTTCAGTTTCTCATCAAATGTCTTGGCCGGGTCGATGCCGATGACTTCGGTTGCACGGTCCAGTGCCGTTCTGAGTCCTATCGCCGTGAGGATGTGTGCCTGGTTGTCGTGCGCTACGTACATCTGGCTCAGGATATTGCGCAGCTGGGGGTCAGCCTTTTGCATGGCGTCGAACCATACCGGCTTCGTCTTGGCCTCTGGCTTCGGATAAGTTTGTATCTCCCTCGGATGCTCATACTGCTCCTGCCCCGCCGCATCGTAGTAGTGATCGGTGTCTTCGCTGTTCCAGCTGGAAGTTTCGTAGAAGACCGTCTCGCACCCTTGACATTCGAGCAGAGAGTGGTCGACACCGCCGTTGACCGAATGGCCATATTGCTTGTCCTCCCAGTCCCAAGCCTTGTAGATCGAGCCGTGGATTTCGCAGGTGCGCTCGCCATCGCAGGTGGGACAGTGCCCCTTCTTCGTTGCGTTTGTTGCTGTTGGTGTCGTGGCCATAGAGCCCGATAGCGAGCACTGACGAACTTTTCCAACAGTGTGCGTGTAAGTCGGCGCATCCTAAGTCCGCTTTTTGGGTTTGGCCGCTCTAGAGCCGCCATTCTGCTTCCGGCCCACAGTCAGCCAATGGAGTTCGGTTGCGGAAAGGTCAGGAAGTGCGCCGGTTGCGGACTTTAGCAGTGACAGCAAAAACCTAGAGTAGTTCAGTCACCAGTGTCATCGCTTAGATCTAACCCGGGTGGAGGGGCCAGCGGCATGCGGGGCGGGGCCGTGCGCCACATGAGAGCAACTTCCTCGTCGGTCAGGCCATAGGCGCGCTCGACCATGGCAGCGAGGCTGCGCTCATGGGCCAGCAATTCGATCCGTGCCTGCCGGGCAGGCTCGGCGGTCTCGGCAAACGCTTCGCGCAGCCGACGGAGTTGGGTCGGGGTCAAGCCTTCACGTTTGGGCAGGGCGGCGCGGACCGCTGAGACAAAGCCGTCGCTGTCGAGCTTGCTGGCCTCGGAAAGGGCGGTGCTAGTAACTCTTGGGAACTCGAACCCAAGCCAGTCAGTAATGGCTCGATCCGCTTTTTCCACGATGGCGGTGTTCGTCTTAATGCACTCAACATTATCTTGGAACGCTTCCCGCTTTCCGTGTTCAAGCTGCGGAATTGGGAACTCACGGATATAAGGAATATCAAAAGCGAGCGCCTCATCCTTCTTGTGCGGGAACTTTTTGAATTGGAAATACCAGCCGATCGGTGAGTTGAGGCAGGCGACGATCCATTCATCAACGGTCGGCAGTATCAAAGCTGAGTCATTGACCATGTATTGGCCTTGGTCAGTGCAGACTTGGGCATAGAAAGCGATGCGCCGCAAAAGGACCTTCGGGCGGTCAAAATCCTCAAAGTAGTCGACAGCATCCTGAATCTCATACCAGCGATAACTTCCGGCCTTCCGACCTGGCCATTTCGCATCCTTCTTCGGAGGCTGCCAATTAGCTGGTTTGGGTTCTAGCTGTGTTCGGAAAGACTCGAGATGCCGAAGTACGCTCGGATATTCTTCAATGTCGATACCTCGCCGAGCGAAGATCATCCAGAGCCCGTTCCACTCCGGCAGCCAGCGGCCAATGTCCTGACCGCGCAGGTAGGGCTTGATGATGTCGGCTGCTTTCGGGTCATCGCCAACAAGCTGATCGCGTGTGGCGGTGTCGATCAGAAATGCCTCATTGAAGCCCGTCTTCACGCCGTAAAGCGGACTAGCCCCGGCATATTCCTCAAGCGATACGCCGCGCTCACGAATCTTCTTGAGCAGGGCGGCTACGTCTGGCGGCTCCAGCACCCATGCTTCTTCGGTCAGGTCGGAGCGTTCGGCACGATAGGTCGCGGCGTGGACTGCTGCCGACAGACCCTCACGCGGAACATCGTCACGCGGGATTACCGCAAGATCGTATTGCTCGGGCACAGCGTCTGCATCGGGCTTCTGCACTGCGATGACGCATGGAAAGACGTCGGCATCCGGGAACAAATGGCGCGCGTGGCCGAAATCGGCCAGAAATTCGACCCACACATCCTCGGCGAACATCCGCCGAAGCTTCTCTGCATAGCCAGCCTTCAACCACTTGTTGGTGACGACATAGCCCATTCGCCCGCCGGGCCTGAGCAGCTTGGTCCCCTGTTCGTAGAAATAGACGTAGAGATCGGCGGTGCCGGCATAGGTGTCGAAGGCTTTCGACAGGGCGGGCTTGATCGGGGAGATTTCTTCCTGCCGGACGTAAGGCGGGTTGCCAATGACCGCATCGAACCCGCCTGACCGACCCGAAGAGGACAAGTCGCGCCATACGCCGGGGAAGGCCACTTCCCAGTGGAAGAACCGCTGTTCAGCCGCGATTGCGCGCGCCTCGCGCACTAGGCTGTCTGCCAGCGCGCGGCGGCGATCATCGGGCCTATGGCTCGGCATCAGACTGCCTTGGACCGGCTCTGGTGCATCCAAGCTTAGCTCGGTTCGCGCGTCGGCTGCGAGCACTTCGATTTCACCGCTTGCGATCCGGCTGGGATCGCCGAAGGTTCCTTCGTGGACCAGCTTCATCGCTTCAGCCCGGTCGAACTTGCGTTCGGCTTCGCGCGCCTTGGCGACCGCGCGGTCAATCTTCGCAGATTCCTTTTCGAGCGCGACCCGCGCCTTTTCCGCCTTTGCTTCGTCGGTGCTGTCGGCCAGCGCCTTGCGCATGTCGGCGAGGCGTTTGTCACCATCCTTGCGAATGGCATCAGCCGGTTCGCGGGGTCGGCGGACATTCGTTTCCAGAACGCCCATCAGATCATCCGCCTTTGCCAGATCGAGGATCGCTTCGAGCGGAGCGCTGGCTTCGGAGACGGTGGTGAAGAGGCTTTTCGACTGGTCAACCTGAGCAATGTCGGTGTCGGTCAGCCCTTCGATCTTTTCCATCTCGCGCACGATGTTGGCGAGCGGGGCGAGGTGGCGGTTGGAAATAAGGGCACCGCGTTCTTGCATCCAGTCCATCGTCGGGCGCACCCACGCGCCAAGCACGCTGTTACCGCACCGCAAATGATGGTCGAGGAACGACAACGGCGCACCTACGGTGAAGCTGTGCAACCAGAGCGCGACCTTGGCGAGCTCCACGGCCATCGGGTTGAGATCGACCCCGTGGACGCAGCGCTTGAGTACCATGCGGCGCACGATATGGCGGTCATCCAGCTGGTCTTCGACGATCGGCCAGTAATGCTCCCGCGCGTTGGCGACGATCCCCTCTCGCAACTCGGCAATGAGCTTCACGAGAGGAGAAGTATAATCGCCCTCGGCCATGCTTTCGGCATCGCCGACTGCGGTCAAGACCTTGTCCGAAAGCCAATCGACCAAGCTGACGAGGAAATGCCCGCTTCCCATTGCGGGGTCGACGATGCGGAGCGAAAGCAGTGCCATGGCCGGATCGTGTGCGCGAAGGTCATCACCCTTTGCGCCGCTTGCTAGAGCGGCTTCGAATGCCTCGCGCTTCTCTTCGACGACCGGGCCGACCGTTTTTTCGATGATCAGCGATACGAGCGGTTCTGGTGTGTAATACGAACCCGAGCGGTGCCGTGCCTCGTTGTCCGAGCGCGGTCGGACGGTCCCGGTTTCCTCGATCTCGACACCGTATTCGAGGATCGATTCATAGATCGAGCCGAGCTGCTGAACCGAAAGGTCGCGGTAGTTGATGTAGCGAAGCCGCCCTTCTTCCTCGCGGTGTGAGAGCGGTAATATAGCCTTGGCTAGCGTCTCGTCCGACAGCTTGATGCGACTGAGTAGCGAATTGCCTTCCGCTGCGAACAGGCCGCCGTTGTAGGGCGGAATGCCAAGATCATCGTCGCCTTCGGAAATTGCGCCGAAAATTGTCTCGAGGCGCGACCAGTAGGCAGTGCTGCGGGCGAGCTGTGCTTGCCTTTGCACATGCCGTTCCTTGATCTCCTCTCGAAGACGGGTCAGGCAATAGTCCGCGTAGGGACCGCGCTCGTCGGGGAGCAGATTCCGATCTTCGGCATAAAGCACAAACAATAGACGATAGAGAAGGAACATGGCCGCTTGGCGAACCTGCTCGGCGTAGCCATCATCGAGCGTCTCGGGGCGATCCGGGTCTGCCAACGAGATGGCAGTAATCAGTTCGGGAAAGACGGTTTCGAACACCGTATCTGCCAGATCCTTGCGGACCCTTTCCTCCCACCGGCGCGCATCCTCGATCGCGATCAGGTGAAAGCTGCGGCCCTGCTCGCTCGGACGAAACGCTTCGCGACCAAAAATCAGCACGAACAATCGGAATGCGTAATCTGGATCGATCGGTTCGTCGAGTAGATCCGGTTCGCATCCGGGCAGACCAAAGACCTTGCCCAGGTCAATTTCGAAGAAGTCCTCAGCGACAGAAAGAGCGTTTTGGTAGTAGAGCCGCCAGTGCCGTCCGTTAGTCAGAATGCCCCACGGCATCTTTCCATCTGCCACGACGGCAGCGCGGCGCAGATAATGCATGATTTGGGTCGACGGAACACCCTGGTCGCCTTGCCCTTCGCGATCGAGCGGGCGGTTCCAGCGCTTCGCTTCGACAAGAGCAGCGCCATGACGGAAGCGTTGCCATGGCTCGAGTGTCTTCGCCTTTTCTGCGGCGTCGCCATCGGCGAAAAGCAAGGCATCGGGAACGTCCTTGCGTCCCTTTGTCGTCATGTTCTGTTGAACGGATTTGTGTTGCCAGCCCAGCAATTCGAGCAGCGGATAAATAAGTTGGTCTTCGGTTTCTGCTTCGGTTGGCTTCTTGTGGCCTGAATGTTCATGCAGCAAATGCTGGGCGCTTTCGTAGAGCTGCTCAACTTCACTAATTTCGAGATTCTGCCACTCAGGGGATTCGGTGACCCCTTGCTTCAGCCAATCACGAGTGAACAATGCGCCTTGGAACACTAAGACCCTCCATACCTTGAGTGGAGTAGCCGAACTTACATCGACTTACACCCAAACTGTGATTGTCATGCACAATGAACGACCGCGTCCCACGCCCAAGGTCTGCCTCGAAGCCCAGAGGAAAGGAGCCCGAGCGGGATATGCCACGCCTTGGACCGAAAGCGGACCGTAGCCAGGTGACCCGTTTAGCGATCAGTGCACCGCGCTCGCCGGCTGATCACGGAATTCATCAAGCCACCCGGGATCGAGTGACAGGCGATTCCGGTTCAATTCGATAGCAAACTACTTCCCCCTTGTGTCAGGATGGCCCTACAGTCACCTTCGAGATCTTCGAGCCATTTGAGATAATGACCGCATGCGCCTTGAGAACATTAAGATCCGAAACTTCAGGTTGCTGCGCCGACTCTCAATCGATCTCGCCCAGGACAAAACGACGACCATTTTGGTGGGGCCGAACAATAGCGGGAAAACCTCAGTAATGGAGGCTCTCCGGCTGTTTATCGGGCAAGGAGCCGAGGCTCCTAAAATCTCCTTCCACGACCTCTCTCAGCTTCGCCACCGGGACCTGAAGCGGATCGAGCGAAAGGTTGCGGCTGAAGCTGATCCAGAAAAGAAGATTGAGCTGCTTAGGCGGCTTACACCGCGTATGCGGCTCGATCTGACCTTTTCCTATGGCGAAGATCCCGCCGACCTCGTTGCAGCCACCAAGCTTTTGATGGACCTTACGCCTGGCACAAGCAGAGTGCGCATGCGGATCGACTATCGACTGGAGAACGCGAAAAAGCTTCTCGACGAGTTTGGGGCCAGGCCTCGCAAAGACGTCTCGCTGTGCGACTATCTGAAAGAGACGTTTAGAGATCATTTCAAACGCGTTTTCTTCAAAGTGTCCCCTGACGGCAAAGAAGTGGAACAACTCGAAGACGGCAATTTGCTGAAATCCCTACTGCGCATCGACATCGTGCCCGCTCAGCGGCACGTCGATGACGATGAGGGAAGCCGGTCCGCGAAGCTCTCAAAACTTCTCCACGATCATTACGAACGCTTCTATCGGGTCGATGACGCTGCCGGTTATCAAGCGATCGAAGATGCACTCACGGCGAGCGCAGGCGACCTTACGGGGATGTACGGCAAAGCCTTTGGCCGTTTGACGAAGCGCCTTCAGAGTTTTGGCTATCCGCCAGGCCAAAAAGCGCCGGACCTGAGGGTACGTGCTGAACTGAGCGCAGAAACAATTTACCGTGACAATGCGCGAATATATTATGCCAGCGAACACGCCGAAAAAGAAGGAGTAATGGAGGAGTTCGAGCTGCCCGAAAAATATAACGGGCTCGGCTACAAAAACCTGATTTACATTGTCCTGCAGCTGGAGTCCTTCCGCGCTGCGATCGACGCGACGATGGGCGACAAGCCGCGCGTTCATATAATCGCGATTGAAGAACCCGAGGCGCACCTGCACCCGCAGATGCAGACGGTTTTCATCAGCGAGATTTCGAAGGTTTTGGAAACGGACGGAGGGACGACAGCACAAGTTCTGCTCTCCACACACTCGTCCCACATGATCGCTCATTCTGAGTTCGAGCCCGTGCGCTATTTCCGCAGGGTTGGCCGTCAGGTCGTCATGCAGGACCTTTCGCAGCTACCGCTGCCACCACACAACCCCGACCTTCTCGACTTCCTGCGCCGCTATGTTCGACTGACTCATTGCGATCTGTTTTTCGCGGACAAGGCCATCTTCGTGGAAGGCCAGGTCGAGCGGCTGCTGCTCCCAATGATGATTGAGGAGCAAGCCAAGGTGGCTGGCTGCGAGACGCTCGGAAGTCAGTATGTCAGCATTTCTGAGGTGGGCGGGGGGCACGCCCATAAGTTTAAGCCGATCATCGACTTTCTTGGCATTCCGAGCCTGATCATTACCGACCTGGACTCGGTCGATGACGGAGGAAAAAAATGCCCGGTCGCGACGGGGAAAAGCACTAGCAACGCCTGTCTCCGCAAATGGATTCCCGAGAAGGAAACCGTCGAAGAATTGCAAGCCTGCGATAATGCGGCCAAGACGCAAGGCTGCATTCGGGTTGCCTATCAGGTCACCCAGGACGGGCATTGTGGTCGTTCATTCGAGGAAGCATTCATCTACGCCAACATCACTTGGCTGACTGACAATCATGCCAAGCTCAGCACGACTAAGGCTGCCGTCAAGAAAGCGATAGACGCAGGCCTGACAGCACAAGCGTGGGAGTTGAGCGGCAAGCTCGGGAAGGTCGATTTCGCCCTCGATCTGATGGGCGCACCAGGCTGGGAGATTCCCCTCTATATTCAACAAGGCCTCCAATGGCTGGCCGAGCATCCCGCAAAATGATGACGGAAGCGGACGAAAAAATCCTGGATTGTCTGCACACGCGACAGAGCTTCCTGATCGACGCCGGGGCGGGCTCGGGCAAAACATCGTCCCTCATTCGCGCTCTTGATTTCATTCGAGGACCGGACCGTTCGAGCGTTATCGGGGAAGGCCAGCGTGTGGCCTGCATTACTTTCACGAATGTAGCAAAGAATGAGATCATCGAGCGTACAGAGCACGACCCCTTGTTTGTGGTCTCAACGATCCACGACTTCTTATGGGCCTCGATCAAAAACTTTCAGAAAGAGCTGAGGCCCGCCCTTCTTGCGTTCAATGACCGGTTGCCTGCAAGCAGCCGCAGAAAGCAAGATCAGGAGGAATTGGCAGAAGCTTTAAAGACGGTACCGACGATCGCCTACTCCGATCGCGGCGCAAACTTCTTGGAAGGCCGAATTTTTCACGACGACCTTTTGGGCGTGGCTCACATTATGTTCCACGACCATCCGCTTTTATCGAAAGTGGTCGCCGCTCGATTCCCGTTCATATTTGTAGACGAATACCAGGACACTGATCCGCTGGTTGTCTCCGCCCTGTTGGATCATCTTCTTAAGACAGAGCATCCCCCGCTGATCGGTTTCTTTGGCGACAAGATGCAGAACATCTATTCGGGAGGGGTCGGCGAATTGTCGGCCGATCAGCAGGCACAGCTGGTTCAAATCAAGAAGGAGGAGAACTATCGGTGCTCCAAGGCGGTGATCGACGTTCTCAACAAGGTCCGAACTGACATTCAGCAGGAGCCAGCGGGTGCCAATTTACCGGGGGGCGCGGTGTATGTCAGTCTCACCGGCACGGCTCCGGACGCGGACATTGCCGAACTCGCCGTCCAGAAAGCGCAGGATGTCTTCGGCTGGAGTGTACAGGGCGAGTTGAAGGTTCTATTCCTCACTCACCGCCTTATCGCCCGCAAGGCCGGATATGCCGATCTATTGGCAGCCTTCGCCAGTCGGGGAAGCTTTGCGCAAGATAAGTTTCAGAGCGGCGAAGACCCGATTGCAGCCTTCTTCCTTAAAAAAGTCGAGCCATTTATTACTGCTTGGCGTGAAGGGCGGGTGGGGCGCGCTATCAGTTCATTGAAGGAACGCCCGATCCCGATCGCGGGGGCAGCCGAGAAGGCGCGAGTGAAGGCGGCCCTAGATGACCTCATCAAACTAATTGATGCCGGAGGAACGATTGAAGCAATCTTAATGCATCTGCGGGCAGCGCAATTGGTCACACTCCTTGATGACTTGGAAGCGGCCGTGGCAGGCCCTGTGGTGGCTGCCGAGGCAGGATCGCCCGAGGCAGCGCATCAGGCCTTTCTGGATCTTCTTCTGGCGGTGCCCTATCTGGAAGTCAGTCGTTACCGCGCCGTGCTGGAAAACAGCATGCCGTTCTCAACCAAACACGGCGTGAAAGGCGATGAATTTCAGAACGTGATCGTGGTTTTGGATGACGCTGGCGCGAACTGGAACCAATACTCGTTTGGCAAGCTGCTGGCAGGAACCGACACCAGCGAAAGCCGGGAGCGGAGAACCCGCCACCTCTTCTATGTTTGTTGCTCGCGCGCCAAAGACAAGCTGATTGTGGCTGACCTCGGGGTTGGGGCCCAGGCCAAAATCGAGGCGCTTTTCGGGGCCAGCGCGGTAGCCATGTGATCAAGTGGCAGCGCATGTTGGACAGGCCGCTAGTACGAGCCCCAGGTCATCGTTGAACTATGCAGCGATGCGCGTGCCAACCGCGACTTCCGATTCACCAGCAGCGACGGCGTTTTGATCCTGCTCCTGCACTGCGGTCCATCGGCCCGACGGACGACCACTTTTAAGGACGATGCGAGCCATGTCGAAAGGCTACCTAGAGGGCGCAGTACGGACTTATCTGCCTCAAATTACGCTGCCGCTGAGCACTTTGCCCTGTGATCGTTCCTGCACATGTTCGGGTCAGCCCCCGATCTCGATGTGGCGTTCGAGAACGAGCAAGACCGAGAAGCAGCCTGCAACTTCATGGATCTCCTGGAGGCATCGGAGGGCGATGGCGTTAGCTGATTGCAGGAAAGGTCAAGTGAGCCTGCAGACCCACACCCGATACCCATCCGGCTTTAGTCGCGAACAGTCCTGAACCAGGTCAGCTGAGGACGGCAACCCGTTCCTTTCCGGCCGTGTTGGCAGCTGCGCTGCCTGCCCGCACCACCCGTCATGAACAGGTTTCCCTTGGAGCTTTGCCCCTGCGGTGCAGTCCTCCCATGCCCTGCTTCTTCTGGATGTTCGCAAGCCGGAGATGGTCTCCGGTTTAAGGAACTGAAGGACTACCATCATGACCAATATCGCCATCATTACCGGCCGCATCGCCCGCGATCCCGACACCCGCGAGACCAAGGGCGGCACCAATGTCACCGGGATCACTGTCGTCACCGATCGCCCTGCGCGGGACAAGGACGGCAAGACCTACAAGGACGAGAACGGCTACACCGCCAAGGAAAGCGAGTTCCACCGGGTTACCTGCTTCAACGGCCTCGCCAAGACCGTCGGCCAGTACTGTTCCAAGGGCCAGCTGGTCAGTGTTCAGGGCCGCATCCACTACACCCAGTGGGAGGACAAGGACGGGGGCACGCGCTACGGCACCGAGATCCTCGCCGACAAGGTCGACTTCCTCTCGCGCGGCAACGGCAGCGGTGACGATCACGACAACCAGGACGCTCCCGAGATCGACTGAACTCTCACCTCGATCTCGCCTCCCGAAGGGGTCCTGTCCCAGCCGGACAGGGCCCCTTCCTCGCGTATGGAACGCCGAAGAACTTTCAGTAATCGTTTGCAAAAGCGGTGCTACGAAGAGCGCCATGACTGACCAGGCGATCGTTTGCTATCCGGGTGAGGCCGCGACTGCAGCCGAGGTTGTGGCACTTGCAAATGAGTATCGGATCGCGGCCCAGCTTCTCGTGCAGAATGGACGGCCCGGAGAACCCAGGTCGCGGGCGCCGTTTCGCATGGTCGCGATTCATGCGGTCGAGCTTTACCTCAACGCATTCCTTCTCCGATCGGGTCACAGCGCGGGCGAGGTCCGGGGTCTCCAGCACAACCTCGCGGCAAGGGCGGACCTCGCAGTCGAGCTTGGGCTGGTGCTGCGGAAGCGGACGCGGGAACACCTGCATGCCATGTCGCAGTCGCGCGAATTTCTTGTGACGCGATACGTGCCCAGCGGGACCAGCCTATCGGAGATCAACCGCCTGCAGGCGACGCTGACAGAGGTCGCGCAGAAGGTCTCGGGAGCTATCTAGCTTGGGACCGGAGGGGAGGGGCCTGGCTCACGTTCTCCCATTCTGATGGCCGTGCAACAGGCGCGTCAAGGACGGCAGGGTCCCACCATTTTGACTCCCCTTCGCTACGCTACGGTCCGACAAAATCGTTACCCCTACCGCCGCTTCGCGGTCGCCCAAGTGGGCGATCCCTGACCCGCCGGCCGCACGCCCATCCGTCCTGCTCCTGCCGTCAACGGCAGACATCAGGAGGATACAATGGCTTCAATTGCTCGGATCAATTCGAACTCGGAACGCTACTTTGCCGCGCTGGCTGTGGCAGAGCGTCGGGCGTTGCACAGCTTCTTCGATCAGCATATCGTTGAGGACCGAGAACTCGGATACTTTGCTTTGGATGAGGGTGACTACAACGCGCTTCCTGCGCATCTTGCAGCGCGCGTGGTGCATACGGTTCATGGGGCAATGCTCGATGAGTTCTGACCGTAGGATCAGGGCGGGGACCGGGAACGGTTCCTGCCTTTTTTCTTGTTCGCAGGGTTAGGAGAGATGGGTATTCCCGATCGTTCTGCACCTCATCTCCATTCGATCTTGGGACAGTCCGGTGATGGCTATCTGGTCCCTATGATCCTCTCAAACGACCGGGCAATTGGCCCGCCTGGGGAATGACCCGCCGAGGGGGATTCTCACATAACTAAGGCCAGTTGGTAGCCCACCGGCATTTTCGCCCTGAATCTCGCTTTTCCCTACGAGGACACAATTGCTCGCGCTCCAAGAATAAGGATTAGAATTCAACCCATTGAACGGAACTCAGGGCCTCCTGAAAAGCCCCGCACACATTGGAACTTGACAGGCACACCGGACGCAGTGGGTGCTGCAAGGGAAGGCGCTGAATTGCCTCGCGAATTCACTGCAATTCGCTTGTGGCATCTTCTGTGCCGGATGCGGTCCAGTTCATCGTCTGTCCGTGCCGAGTCGGCACAGATCCATCTAGCCTGCTGAAAAGCTATGTGAATTTTCCGTTTTCCTACACCCTTGGCGGCGGCCTAGAGTGGCACTTGCCTTTCGAAGGGTGAGCCAGGTTCTTTGAACACAAGGAACTTGGAAAAATGCAAAGACACCACCGGTTCGTGACCTATGTCACGCCCCTGATCGCCGAATGGATCAGGAAACAATCCGACGAGCGCAGGGTCAGCGCGAGCATCGTCATAGGCGACTGCATTTTCGATGCCTGGCACCGCGCGACCGAGGCCGATCTGAGGACCCCGGCGACCGATCCGGTGCGCCAGAATATCTTCATCACGGTCGCGCTCGACGCCTTGCTGACGCACCATCCGCAGGCCGATCTGCGCGAGAAGACGGTCACAGCCTATCAGCGTCGGTTGGAGCGTCTGGGTATCGCTGCACCCCGTGCACAAGGAGGCGACGATGAAGCATAATCTCGTCAACTTCACCCGTGGCAGCCAGCTCCTTGGCCACTTCGGTTTCATGTTTGCGGCGGGTCTCAAGGGACCGCTCATCGTCACCGTTCTGGTCGCCCTGGGCCTCGTTTACTGGAAAGTGAGCGGAGCGCTCGACGACCATCAGGTCTACCTCCTGTGGATGCATATCTATGCTTCGGCCTATGGCTTCATGGAGTTCGATCCTGACAAGCTCATGAACCTCAAGCTGGCCGATGGCAGCATGGTTGCCTTCCCCATTTCGGTGGTCACCGATTATCCGCCAATGCGCGAGGCAGTTGCGCTTTTCCGGTCGACAGCTGTCGGCGCGCTCTGGCTTGCCGCACTCATCCTTGCCCCCCTTTTCCTGCTCTTCTGGTGGGTCGCCGAGCGCTTCGGTGAGCACTCGAAACAGAAGAAGCACGTGCGCGGCGCGGAGCTTGCAACCCTTACAGAACTGAAGCGCGAGATCGAACGGCACAACCGCGATGCGCGCTCGCGCGAATACGGCGAAACGATGGGCTGGAAATGGCGGCTCGCCGGCTCCACTTACCTTCGCGATGCAGGCTTCTATGCTCCCGCGCAACTTGCCCGGGTGAGCTGGCCATGGCGGCTCGAGCAGAGCCATGCGATGCTGGTCGGCACCACCGGAACCGGCAAGACGGTGGTGCTCACCGAGCTGGCCAACGAGATCCGTCAGCGGGGCGAGCGAGCGGTCATCTTCGACCTCACCGGGGCCTTCGTCGAGACCTTCTACGATCCTGAACGCGACATCATCCTGAACCCGCTCGACGCGCGTTGTCCGGCCTGGAGCGTGTTCAACGACTGCACGACCCGCGCAGAATTCCATGCGGCTGCGGAGTCCCTGGTTCCTCATGATGGTGGCGGCGCCGAACAGTTCTGGGTGCTCGCCGCGCGCACCCTGTTCGTCGAGACCTGCCTCAAGCTCGCCGAGGCGGGACGGGGGACCAATGCCGCGCTCGCGCACGAATTGATGAACGCCGATCTCTCCGACCTGCACCAGCTTCTCGAAGACACGATGGCGGGACCGATCAGCACGCCGAGCGCGGCGCGCATGGCGGAATCGGTGCGCGCGGTGTTCAACGTCAACGCGAAGGCATTGCAGATGTTGCCCGAGGACGGGACACCCTTCTCGGTCCGCGAATGGGTGAACGGGGCAGGCAAACCGGGCTCGATCCTGTTCCTCTCGGCGCGCTACATCGACATGAGCGTGCTCTCGCAGCTGCTTACCCTGTGGCTCGACACCTCGATCAACACTCTGATGGCAGGCGAGCGTTCGCGCGACCTCAGGCTGTGGTTCCTGATCGACGAGCTGGGCGCGCTGCATCGCCTTCCTTCGCTCGAGAAAGGCCTCCAGACCGCGCGCAATTTCGGGGGCGCGATCGTCACCGGCATCCATGCCTTTGCCAAGCTCAAGGACGTCTACGGTGAGAACATGGCGATGACGCTGTCCTCGCTTGCCCGCACCAAGCTGATCCTCGGCACCGCCGACCGCGAAACCGCCACCTGGTGTTCCGATGTCATCGGTCACCGCGAGGTGCGCGAAATGGAGGAAGGCTACAGCTACGGCTACAACAACGCCCGCGATGCGGTCAGCCTGACGCCGCGGCGGCAGGTGGTCCCGCTGCTGCTCCCGGACGAGCTGATGAGGCTCAAAAACCTCCACGGCTTTATCAAGTTTCCGGAAGGATTTCCCGCAGCGCCAGTCGTCCTCCGCCCGCGCAATTGGCCCCGGGTAGCGGAAGGATTTATCGCCCGGGAGATCCCCAAGACGACCAAGAAGGCGGCGTCCGCAGGCGGCGAAGCGGGAAACGGTTCAGAGCCGACCGGAGCTTCGGAAACGAGCGACAATGACGGTGATCCGCGCCGGATGAAGGACAAAAACGATCCCTCCGCTCGCCCTGCAAGGAGGCCCCGCAAGGACCAGCACAAGGAACGTGGCCGGGTTCGCCAGTCCACAAAGACCGAGCAGGCACGGCCGGAACGAACTAAGGCGCGTAACCCTCGCGATCGAGGACAAAGGAGCGCGCTTCCTGCCCAACCTCGGCCAGCGCAGTCCGAGCTTCCCTTGTCCGGCAAGGCCGAAGAGGATCGCGACAAGCAACAGGAGACTGCACAGTCGCGACGGTCCGACGTTCCCGATCCTGCGGCCCAACAGCGAGCACAGGACGCCCGCGGCAAGGCCGACCAGAAGATGCAAGAGGAGCAGCAGAAATCGCTCCTGGGCGGCGCTGCGAAGCAAGGACGCAGCGCTGACGACGGCCATGACCACGACCATGACCTAGGAGATTACGATCCCGATATGTGACGCCGACTAGGGGAGGGGGGAGGGCTCGCGAAAGGTGATCTTGCCCCATGCTTTCCGTCGCCAATGTCCGCTCGCCATCGGCAGCGGCAAGCTACTTCGCCTCGGACAATTATTACGCCAGCGCCGATGCCGATCGCTCGGGTCAGTGGATCGGCGATGGCGCAAAACGCCTTGGTCTTGAGGGCAAGGTCGAGGCCAAGGCGTTCGACGCGCTGTTGCGCGGTGAGCTGCCCGATAATAGCAGCGTCGGCAATCCCGGCCAGGCACACCGACCGGGCACCGATCTCACCTTTTCGGTCCCCAAGAGCTGGTCGCTGCTGGCACTCGTCGGGAAGGACGAACGGATTATTGCCGCCTACCGCGAAGCTGTCGTCGAGGCGTTGCACTGGGCCGAGAAGAACGCGGCCGAGACGCGGATCGTCGAGAAGGGCAAGGTGGTGACGCTAGCGACCGGCAATCTCGCCATCGGCCTGTTCCAGCACGACACCAACCGCAACAAGGAACCCAATCTTCATTTCCACGCGGTGATCGCCAACGTCACGCAAGGCAAGGACGGCAAGTGGCGCACGCTCAAGAATGATCGGCTCTGGCAGCTCAATACCACGCTCAATTCGATCGCTATGGCGCGCTTTCGGGTTGCGATCGAGAAGCTCGGCTACGAGCCGGGACCGGTGCTGAAGCACGGCAATTTCGAGGCGCGCGGGATTTCGCGCGAGCAGGTGATGGCGTTCTCGACCCGCCGCAAGGAAGTGATTGAGGCGCGGCGCGGTCCGGGTCTTGAAGCCGGCCGCATCGCTGCGCTCGACACCCGCGCGAGCAAGGAAGGGATTGAAGACCGAGCGACCCTGAGTAAGCAATGGAGCGAGGCTGCGCAATCGATCGGGCTTGATCTGATGCCACTGGTCGATCGAGCCCGGACCAGGGCCCTTGGACAGAGCATGGAAGCCACGCGGATCGGTTCTCTGGTCGAGCGCGGGCGGGCGTGGCTCAGCCGCTTTGCCGCGCATGTCAGGGGCGATCCCGCCGATCCCCTGGTACCGGCGTCGGTGCTGAAGCAGGACCGCCAGACCATCGCTGCAGCGCAGGCTGTCGCCTCGGCGGTGCGGCATCTCTCGCAGCGCGAAGCGGCCTTCGAGCGCACCGCGCTCTACAAGGCCGCGCTAGATTTCGGGCTGCCGACTACGATTGCCGATATCGAGAAGCGGACCCAGGCTTTGGTGCGTTCAGGTGACCTGATTGCCGGCAAGGGCGAGCACAAGAACTGTCTCGCATCGCGCGATGCGGTAGCGACCGAACAACGGATCCTGTCCGAAGTCGCAGCTGGTAAGGGCGACAGCTCGCCGACGATCATCCCCCAGAAATCCGCCGCATCTGTCCAAACGGCCGCGCTGACGGGGCAGGGGTTCCGCCTCAACGAGGGGCAATTGGCGGCGGCGCAGCTGATCCTCACATCGAAGGATCGCACGATCGCGGTCCAGGGCATCGCGGGGGCCGGGAAGAGTAGCGTGTTGAAGCCCGTCGCAGAAGTGCTGCGCGATGAAGGACACCCGGTCATCGGCCTCGCGATTCAGAACACGCTCGTCCAGATGCTTGAGCGTGACACCGGGATCGGCTCGCAGACGCTGGCACGCTTTCTCGGAGGCTGGACAAGGTTGCTCGACGATCCGGGCAATGTCGCATTGCGCGCCGAGGCGCAGGCGAGCCTCAAGGACCATGTGCTGGTGCTCGACGAGGCTTCGATGGTCTCGAACGAGGACAAGGAGAACCTCGTTCGCCTTGCCAACCTGGCAGGCGTTCATCGCCTTGTGCTAATGGGAGACCGTAAGCAGCTGGGTGCGGTCGACGCGGGCAAGCCGTTCGCGCTGCTTCAGCGGGCAGGGATTGCGCGGGCAGAGATGACTACGAACTTGCGAGCCCGAGACCCGATCGTGCGCGAAGCGCAGGCGGCGGCGCAGGCAGGCGACGTGCGCAAGGCACTTCGCCATCTGAAGTCGCACACCGTCGAGGCCAAGGGCGATGGCGCACTGGTCGCCGCTGAAACCTGGCTTGCGCTCGACAAGGAAACCCGCGCGCGGACTTCGATTTACGCTTCTGGACGCGCAATTCGTTCAGCGGTCAACGCAGCGGTCCAGCACGGCCTTCTCACCAGTCGCGAGATCGGTCCTGCCAAGATGAAGCTGGAGGTCCTCGACCGCGTGAACGCGACCCGGGAAGAGCTACGACACCTTCCAGCCTACCGGGCGGGCCGGGTGCTCGAGGTCTGCAGGAAGCAGCAGGCCCTCGGCCTTTCCGTAGGTGAGTACCGCGTCATCGGGCAGGACCGGAAAGGGAAGCTGGTCGAGGTCGAGGACAAGCGTGGCAAGCGGTTCCGGTTCGATCCGGCGCGGATCAAAACGGGGAATGGTGGCGACAATCTCACCCTGCTTGAGCCGCGCAAGCTCGAAATCCACGAGGGTGACCGGATCCGCTGGACCCGCAATGATCACCGGCGCGGCCTGTTCAACGCCGACCAGGCAAGGGTAGTCGCAATTGCGGACGGAAAGGTCACCTTCGAAACCTCCAAGAGTGGGCAGGTCGAGCTCAAGAAGGACGACCCGATGCTCAAGCGGATTGACCTCGCCTATGCACTCAACGCTCACATGGCGCAGGGCCTGACATCGGATCGCGGTATCGCGGTGATGGACAGCCGCGAGCACAACCTGTCGAACCAGAAGACGTTTCTGGTGACGGTCACGAGGCTGCGCGATCACCTCACACTGGTGGTCGACAGTGCGGAAAAGCTCGGAGCGGCAGTTGCCCGAACCAAGGGCGAGAAGGCCTCCGCCCTCGAGGTCACGGCAGGGGTAAAGTCGACCGAAGAGAATGGTGGCGGGAAGATTCAGCCGAAACCGGAGGAGGCAAACAAGGCCGAGAAGGAGCTCACCCGGAGCAAGAGCAAGACGCTGGATTTTGGAATCTGAATGGCCGGTTTGCGCCCTAATCTCGGCCATTCGCGTGGTCGCGGTTTTTGCCCGAAAGCTACCGCTGGTTCAGACTAGGTTTCGTGGACAAAGGTTGCATACCAGCCATCTGTTGGTAAGTGAGGGAATTGAACAATTAATTTCTGTGGAGACAACCGAGTGCGTGGAGCATATTTGCTCATACCTTTTTCGGCGGCGCTGGCAGCATGCGGGCAGTCAACCGATCAAACGGCATCTTCAAATGGCGCGGAACAAGCTCAGAATCAGTCGGCACCGGCTGCGGGCGAGAGCAATGGCGATTGGTCATCACTCAGCGAATATGTCGGTCAACATCCCGTGGATAGCAAGTTTTATGACGAAAGCCCGATAGCGCCGCAACTCAGGAACCTTCTGGGAGACAAGCTGAACGTGCTGATGCAGAACAGCGACACAGCCGCCCCCTTGCAACGCGATGGCGAAGTTTTCTTCACGTCGGGCAACAAGGATAATGAGGGGGGTAGCGACGCATTCTATCTGCTCGTCGATCCGCCAGCCAAGGCTGTCGAGGTCGGCCTTTGGGAAAGCGGCGAGTTGACCGTTTATAAGACCCCGGGTTCCGACATTCCGAAACCGCAAGATATCCAGACGACAATATCGAACACGGAGATGTAGACGTCGCTGTCGAGCGGCAGGAACGAAGAGCAATCCTTGACGCGTAACTCATCCGCTGATTCAAGACTATCTTTTAGAGGCAGTCTTGGGCGAACGGATTGGCGTTACGGATGAAGAGTGGGAATTAATCGAGCCGCTGCTGCCGCCGGAACGCGGTCGTGGCTGTCGCCCGGCGCAGCATAACCGGCCCTACTTCGAGGGCATGATGTGGATCGCGCGGACCGGGGCTCAGTGGCGGCATCTTCCCGACGAGTATGGCAAGTGGAACAGCGTGTTCAGACGCTATCGACGATGGGTTGCGACCGGAGTGTTTGATGCCATGCTCGAGACACTGGCCGAGCTGGCGGGCCGGGACACTTCCGCCGACATGATCGACAGCACGGTTGTCCGGACACATCATTGTGCAGTCGGCATAAAAAGGGGACTCAGCAAAGAGAGGCGCTTGGCCGATCGCGAGGCGGCTTTTCCACCAAGCTCCACGCAAGATGCGACGCCAGAGGGCTACCGCTCGGCTTCGTGCTGACACCCGGACAGGCGCACGATGTGCAGGGCTTTGCTCTGCTGTTCCGCTTGATAACCGACCGGATCGAGGCTTTCCTGGCAGACCGGGGCTACGATGCCGATGCGATCCGCGATGAGATCGAGGCGGCAGGCGTCGAAGCTGTCATCCCGGCCAAAACCAACCGGCGCAATCCCGCCCCGCACGATCGTGCGAAATACAGGTGGCGCAATCAGATCGAGCGGCTGTTCAACAAGCTCAAGAATTGGCGAAGGATCGCAACCCGATACGACAAGACCAAGGAATCCTACCTCGGCTTCGTTGCGCTTGCTTCAGTCAAACTCTGGATACCCTTTGTCCACGAAGCCTAGCATCGATGGCAGCTAGGCGCCACAATCCCGGCCATTCGCGTGGTCGCGGTTTTTGCCCGAAAGCTACCGCTGGTTCAGACTAGCATCGATGGCAGCTAGGCGCCCTCATTTTGGACGTTCGGGCTATTTTGGAGAATGCCCAAATGCCGATCGGCAGCTAAGTTCGGACAAGAACCAACGCTTAAGTCAGATCGTGGGAGGTTTTCAGACCGTCCCCTGTTTGGTGAGATAATCCCGTGAGCGGACAGTATCGCATAAAGGGTCCTCGGAGCCCAATCGAGGTTCGATCGTTACACTCGATAATGAGTAGATCACCTCGCTTCTCCTGCTTTGCATCGCTGGTTTTTTTATCCATCGCTGCCTGCAATGGGGTGTCAGATGGTGGCGGAGACCCTGCTGCAGTCGCACCATCCGATGTAGATCAACCCGTCACATCGTTGCGAGACGTCAAAGGATTTTGGCTAATTCTGCGCTTTGAAGAGTTTGAGCCATCATGGGAAAACGAGACACCTTGGCGTAGCGCCTATGTGCAGATCGAGGGCGACCGCCTGACTTACAACGTAGGCTGCAACCAGTCTGGCAATCCCGCCACTCTTGGGCGGGACGGGGTCCTGCGAGATACTAGTGATGGCTTGCGGATGCAGACCCTACAGGGTTGCGGACAAGCTCGCGAGGCACGCGATAGACGCTTTTTCGCGTTTTTTGGCAGCAGTCCGCAAGTGCGCAGGATGACCGAGGATCGCATTCTGCTGAAAAGCGGTGAGCGCGAACTTGTGCTTATTCGGCCGGACCGCTGGCGTGAGATCAACAAACCCGACTTTGCGGAAATTGAAGGTCGTTGGGTGCCCCAAATGTCTACTGCATATGACGGATGGGGATCAGCTGGGTTTGGAATCGGTGGCAATCCGGGGGTATTGACCATCGAGCGCCGACGCATCGTGTGGTCGCAATGTCCCAACGTGCCTATTCAGATACGCTGGACCGCCGACGCGCGGCTTACCGCGACAGATGGAGTCGACATCGCCAAGTGCGCCGCGGTAGCTCACTCCTCGGATAATGGACCACGGGCCATCATGACGATCTTGAATGCTAACCCCGCGGTGATCCGCACCGGGCAGGACTACATCTCGCTGGTAGATGGAACGGGCGAAAAAGGCCGACGGATCGATTTCCGCTCTGAGGAAAGTGTCCTCAACCCTCCACCGCCGCCGCCCACGCCCCAGGAGCTGACGCTACCGCCGCCGCCCGCACCGCCTCGGAACCTGAGCGCTGATCAATAAGGGCACGACCGTTTGCGATTGGTTTCACAATTCGGTTGGACGACAGCGCGCACGAGACGGTTTGATCGAGCTGCTTCCAGACCTAAAGAATATCTGATGTTGGCATCCTGTTCGCTCTTGCCGACCGGCTACGTTGTCGTCGTTACTTGACAGGACCCTTTCAGGGATTTTGCATTGTAGCTGCTGGAGTGCTTTCGGAAGCGACGAGGTGGGTAGCGAATGTCCGAAATTTGGATGGGAAGCTGCCGAAACCTAGCGGTCAAAATAGCGTTATCTTCTCATGAACTTCGCCAAAACTTCGATAGTCTTGTTTGCCGGCATCTCCGTGGGTTGCACGTCATCCGGGCAAGTCGTCCCCGCCGGCCAGCCAACTGGTCGGGCGCCATATGTTGCCGTCCAGAAGCAGCTGACCAAAGACGAAAACCGCATCTATCTTCTCGCAGCGCTCCACGGTCGCGTTGTAATCGTAGAAGATTGCGTCCTGTTCGAAAGGCTCGATGGAGGGGTCGTTCTTCCAGTCTTCGAATACGGGGTTGTTGCAGGCCGCGACCGGTATGGGGCGTGGGTCTACGACCCTTTTACAGAAGAATACATTCGTGATCGCACAATGGTGTTGGCTGGGGGTGGTGGAAGCGGCGAAACCGTCGCGGAGCTTGGAAATCGGAATGTGCTGCAACGGGCGGTCCCCGAACGATGTTCGTCCGCAATAACGGACAACGTAGTCTTAACGTTGAACCCGGGTCTAAACGCCGTCGATTTCGACGAATAAGCAATGGGCCGGCGTCCGATACTGAAGTCGCGAACGGAATGCCCGCTTTACCATGCTCTCACCCTGAAAGCGGACCGACCGGAAACGGCCCAAGTCCTGCCGCTACAATGCTCGGCCGAACCAGATGACGCGGCCCACCACGTGAACCTCCGACCGGTCCATGTCGTGCCAGGTCGGATAAGCCGGATTGTCGCTGGCAATAGTGATCTGCAGACCGCCAGGCTTGATCGCGATCCGCTTCACCACGAGCGCATCATCAGAGCGAAGGACATAGATCCCATCGCGCAGCCGCGAGCCATGATCTGACGCATCGACCAGCACCTCGTCGCCATCACTGAGCGTGGGTTCCATCGAGTCACCCTTCACGCCGACGATCGACAGGCTCGCGCTCTTGGCTGACGTCAGGTGGCGCAGCCAGCGCTCGTCGAACCCAAACCTGGTGTGTGCAGTCTCACTGGCAGCAACCGCGCCGAAGCCAGCTGATGCTTCGACATCAAGAACGGGTATCTCGATCATGCCGTCGGTGACCGGATTGGCGGGACCACCGAGTACTTGCTCGTCGACGCCGAAGAAGCAGGCGAGCGTCTTTCGATCCTCATCATCGAGCTTTCGCGGAGAGCCGCGCTTGATGAACTGCTGCACATAGGCCGGGTTGCGGCCGAGCAGTCGCGATATCGACGCGTAGCCGTATCCGCCCTTGAGGATCAGCCGGTCGAGCTCTTCCCTCACATGTTCCATTCGTCTGTCCTTCGAATCTTGATCGTAGGAATTTTCCTAGACTCGCGGATACGATCCTACTAAGAACATAACAAGAACACAAGGGATTTGCGAGTCGGAGCGAAAGGGACATGACCTTGCTGGAACGGATCGAAAAGCATCTGAAAGATCATCATATTTCCGCAACGCGCTTCGGACGGCGCGCGGTTGGCGATCCGCGATTCGTACTCGACCTCAGGATGGGGCGCAGACCGCGCCGCAGAACGATCGAACGGCTCGAAGCTTACCTGAAGTCTGTCGAGGCTACCGCCCCCGACTGTATCAAGCGGAATGGGACTTACGCTCGCTCATCTGCTCATAACGATTTGCTACGTCCTGCCAGAGTTTTGCCCCGTCCTCCTCGCCAGCCCGCGTCAACTGATCGATCTTCGACGCAATGAATTCATGCCCGGCATCGCCGTGGTGCTTCTCAACCCATAGCGCCATGCCCCAAAGTTCCTGATCGCGAGTGAGCGTCAAAAGAGTGACCCGATGCCGACGACAAGCATGAGAATGATGGGAATACCCAGAAGCCACGCCTCGAGCTTCAGTTTCTATTCTGGTTCGCCCTGCGGCAAGGGATCGTCGCTGTCGGGCCAGTCGCGCATCAGCACCATGGCTCCCTGCGCCCGGACCAGGTTCGCGCAAGGCCTTCTCCGACCAGCTGGTCGCCGATCGAGCGTCCATCGCGCAACAGCACGCGCAGCTTGCGACCGTACTGGTCTTCGTCCCTGCTTCCAATCGTCACCGTTTCGAAGTCGCCTTGGTTGAGCAGGGCAACCAGCCGGTCGCGGGCCTTGATGCCCAGTTCATACTCGTAGTCGCACTTCGGCTGCGAGATTTCAGGCGTGTCGATATCGGCAATCCTGATCTTCACGCCTTCGAGCCAGATCGTATCGCCGTCGACGACGCAGGTGCGTCTGACCATGCCGCAGACCGCAAAACTGTGTGTACTTCGCGCTTCGGCACTCGCCGACCCAAATGGCCAATAGATACCAGCGAGACCTCCAAGAATGCCGACGAGCAGACCGCCAGCTCCAAGAAGAACGAGGCTTCTGCGTCCGGCTCCCGTGCCCCGGTCACGTCGGGTCCGGAATTCGACAAGATTATCGCGGGGCGGCTTCCTGGACATTCCACCTTCTTTCATTTCCGGACTGTCACGCCAAGACACCGTGCTCGCTTTCCCGATGGTTTTCAGCTATTTTCGCGGCAATGCGAGGGGGCGGCCCAGAGGGGAGAGTGCAGGTTTGCTCCCGAAGGAGAATGAGCAATGAGCGATCCAGACAACACTCCCACCGGCGGCAAGCAGGACTGGGAAGGCTTTCGCGAAGTCGACCGGGCCATCGCCGAGAATCAGCTTTTCAAGTATTCGATTCAGAAGGCGTGGGCTGATCCCTGGGAGCGGAAGGCTTTGTATCTCACCGCGTTCGTCATAGCCTGCTTCGTCATCTATGTGATCATCTACGACGGACTGATCTGAGCTACCATTCCTTCACATCGTCGGCCGCTTCAGCCGAGGCTCCCTTGGCATCGCGGGTCTTGCCGTCGAGGTATCCTTTCACGGTCCCGACCCGCCGTTCCCCTTGCTGCTGGACCCGATCGACATCGCGGGCGATGTCCTCGCGATCGCTTGAAGGATCACCAAGGCTTCCTGGTACCCCGCCAAGCCGTACTGATCCCCGAACACCGTCGGCGCTGCTCACCGCGGGTCGAGCGACGGGCGCAAAGGGCGGCAGAACCAGCTCGTCCGCGATGTCGGCATTCAACTGCTCGGCATAGCTTTCGACGAACCGCGCCTGAAGCTGCTGGCCTCGCGCACTCATCTGGAAGTCGATATCATCGAAGCGAACCGGCCCATAATAGTCCCGGTTGGCATCGATCTCCGACATGCCCCATTCGCGATAAGCCTGGCTGAGGTTGAGCGTGCCTGCGGCATTGGCACTTTCGTACCGGCTTGCCTGGTTCTCGAGGCGGCTTGCGATCTCCTCGGCGCGGCGCGCTTCGCGGGCATAGCTCTGCGCTTCGGTGATCGACGTGGTGATGCCGGCCGAGCTGCTTGAGACCAGCGCTTCGGAACTCGAGCTCGTTTCGCGCAGGAAACCCTCGCGCGTGCTCGACCAGCTGCGGCTGTCCGAGATTTGGCGCAGCGCGCCCATGATGCGTGAGCGGTCTTCGGAGGCGATCCCGATATCGCTATCGGTCCAGCTCTGGTTGCGACCCCCTTTGATCCCACCTGAACCTTGAAAAATGCGCCCTTCCTTCTTCGCACCGATCCCCGCTTCGCCGTTCAGGAACCACGACACAGTTATGTCGTCGGCGGCACGGCGCGACAGCCCGAATTGCTGCTGGAGAGTCTTCGAGGCGTTGTCGACTTCGCTGAAGGCGCTGCCGATGCTGTCGCTGGTCGAAGTCCCGCTGACGCTCTCGTTCGAACGCGAACGCGTATAGGCATCGCGCAGTTCGCTGAAGCGAGTGACCGCCGAGCTGGTCGACTGCTGGGCGAGGTTCGAGAAGGTCTCGCTCTGCCCGCGGCTCTGGCTCGCCATGGTCGCGAGCCTGCTCGAGAAGTCCTGGCCGAACGTCGGCGTAAAGGGGTAGCTCGAGGTCGGCACGGTCGCGAACTCGGCCTGCGGAAAATTAGTCGTCTGCGTGCCGTTGTCGTCAAACCCGCGCGATTGCGCTGCGCCATAGGCGACGTTCGGCGCAAGGCTCGCCTGAGCGAATTGGCGCGAGAAGACGTTCGAGTTCTCAAGGCTGGTGTTGCCAAGCGAGAGATTGCCCGTGCTCGCCTCACGTGCGGCTTCCTCGGCCGCGTTCTGGCTCGGATTGAGATAGCTTGTCGCCTGTCCAGAGATCGCCATGGCCCCGCGCGCAACGCCGCCCGCAAGGAAGGGGATCGAGGCGACAAGATAGCCGGCAAGGATACCGATATCGTTGTTGACGTCAGTCATGCCGGAGAAGGTCGCAAGCGTGAGGCCGCTCGCACCGCCCGCGGCGGCTACGTCGCCGGCCCCTTTGAGCATCAGGATCATGTGGAGGATGACGAACAGCGGTCCCCAGGCGGCGAGATAGAAGAACCCGGTGACATAGCCGCGCAGCGCGACCGGGCCTGTCCGCGGCATCAGGAACAGTGGGAAGAGCACCGGGAAGAGCGCGTAGAAGACCACTGTCAGCACGACATTGAGGATCGGCACCCATTTCATCGCATTGTGCGCGATCGAGGAATAGGTTCGCTCGGTCTGGATATCTGCGCGGGTCTGCGCGAAGACATCGACGCTCGATGCGCCGCTCGCTCCGGCAAAACCGTGCATCGCCTGGTTCATCGCATTGATCGTCAGCACCTGGCGAAAGATGCTGCTCGCGTCCTTCGAGACCCCGGTGAGATACTGGTAGGCGATGGGCAGATCGGCGATGAGCTTGACCTTGGCGAGCGCTTCGGTCTGCTTGGGATAGAGCTGGCGGCCGGCAACGAGCGTCATGTCGTCGACCATGCCCGCCCACTGGTTCGAGAGAGCGGTGTAGGCTTCCCGGCAGGTGACGATCGATGCCGTGACACTGTCATCGGCCTCGCGGGTCAAGAACTTCTGCGCGCGCGCAGCGCTCCCGGGCGCGATGGTCGCCCAAATGTCATTGCTCTCGGACAGTTCCTTCATCGAGTAGCGACCGAGTAGCAGGTCGTAGAACACGCATTGGCGCACGTGTTCGTCGAAATTGGCTGCGAACTCGGGATCGGCAATACGCAGGGATCGCGTCGCCTCGAGCAGCCGCGCGCCGTAGATCATGCCGTTCTTCGAATAATTGAGATCGTCGGGAAGCCCGAACACGGTTTCGGCTGAGCGCGTCAAATAGTCGCCTGCCTGGCTGGTGAAGCTCGCCATCAGCGCGAGGCCGAGCGGGACATTGGCAACGGTCGCCGGAGCGAGGCTCGGATTGACGCGGTCGGTAACCTGAACGTCCATCCGCGGCACCATCAGGCACATGTAGATCAGCGTCGCGCCCAGGAACCAGTTGAGCCAGGCGCGCCAGTCCTGGTTGAACGCGACGACGATTACGGCGAGCGCGAACCCCATCACCAGCGCGACCTGGATCAGGCTCTTGTAGCCACCTGCACCGGTCCAGGCGGCGACGGCGTTGAGGACATTGACGATGTACTCGCCGCCGCCGGTGGTGAAGATCTCGACCATGTTTTGCCCCCTATGGGATGATCGAGCGCGACTGGAGCCCGCGCGACCAGTCGAGCGCGGCAGACATCGAGGGCGCCATCGAGGCGGCGAGCGCGTTCTCGATCATCGCGGTCTTCTCGATGATCTGCATGATCGCCGAGACCTTGGCCTGTCCCGTTGCCTGCCGCTGGACGAGGCCAGAGCGCACCTCGGCGACCTGGCCGCGCCAGATTGCGAGCTTGGCTTCGTCGGCAGCGATGAAGCTCGCCATCGAACGCCCGGCTTCCGACACGATCCGGTCGAGGATGGCATAGAGCAGGTCGATGCTGGCGATCTCGGCGAGCGTGTCGCGATCATCGGTCGGCATTCCCCGTCCATAGGCGGCCTGCACCGTGAGGATCTTGTACAAGGGGACCGAGGCCACCTGGAGCAATTCCTTCTCAGCATTGCCGATTGCAGTATCGGCCCGGATCGCATCGACCATGTTGCCGATGAGGAGCGCGACGCGGGGGCGGATCGCCTTGGCGTTGGAAAGGCTCATCTGCTCGAATGTCGGATTGAGGCAGAGATCGGTCTCGTCGCAGCGAAACACGCGCACGGTCTGGCCCTGCGTCCCGTCGAGCAGCGCGCTCACCAGCGTCGAGGACGCATCGCCTGCGAAAGGCACGAACTTGCCTGGCTCGTCGTCCTTTGGCGGCACGTAGATCACCGTGCCAATGAGCGTCATGGCGTATTCGGCAAGCTCGCGGTCGAATGTCCCGCCTGGATTGAAGAACGCGCTCTTCTTGAGAACGTGCCAGGTGTAGTTGCGCGCCACGCCAGGATTGACGTCGGCATAATCGGCGCCGGCGCCCTCGTTGGTCGAGGCGCGCTGTCCGCGCGTGCCGCAGCCGTGCTTCGCTGCGGCATAATCGGTGAAGATTCCTTCGGAATTGCCGATCGCTTCGCAGATCGCCTTGTCGGCCAAATCGCCCTTGGGCCACAGGCCGCCGACCAGTCCCTGCGCCATTTCGCAGGAGTTGATCGAGAGATTGTTCATGAGCTGAGCCTTTTGGCTAAACTCCTGCATGATCTTGTTGCACTCGGGGCAGACGGTATCGATCGCGAGGCTGAAGGCGAACCCCACCGCATTGTTCGCGACGGCCTTCAGGAGCGCGACCATCTCGCTTGCGTTGATGAAGGAAAAGGACCCGGCGAAGATGTCGATCCCGCCGCAGCCGGCCCTGGCGCGCGGTAGCTGGAGATTGGCGATGTTGGTCGTCTTCTGCGGGAAGCGTGTCCACACATTGCCGAGGCTGTAGTAGCCCGCCGATTGGCCTTCGAAGGCGGTCGGGCCGGTGACATTGGCCGCCGCGCCCATATCGTCCATGAAGCGGTCCATGCTGTCGCCAACGTTGGCGGCGACGGGAGAGGCAACCAGGCTGGCGGCGGCCACGGTCAGTGCCGCATTGCGGATGCTAGTAATCATATCCGGCTTCCTTCGAGGTGAGGAGGTAGATGCGGTCTTGGAGCTCGTCGGCCGAGAGCACGCCGTAGCCGATCGGGATCGGTCGTTTGGTCACGCTGTCCCACAGCACGAGCGCCGGCGTGGCCTTGCCTTCGAGCCCGAGCCTGGCGCGCTGGTTGGTCTCGACTTTGTAATCCGGGAAATGGCGCGAGGGCCCGCCGTCGGTCGAGATCGCGCGCACGGCGATGCGCCAGCGCTCGGCGACGCCCTTGACGATCGGGCTCATCACTTCGCACGGGCCGCAGGTCGAGCTGTAGAAATAGAACAGCCCGTAGCGCTGCGACAGCCTTGCCATGACTGCATCGCGCTCGGCGCTACGCGCATCCTGCCATTGCTTTTTGGCGAGCGCTCCGACGGGTCGCTCGAGCGTGTAGTCGAGTTCGGGTCCTGCCAGATCGCGCGCTGCCAGACATCCGAGAAGAGCGAGGCGCGGTCGAGCTGCGCGCGCTGGAAGCGGATATAGGCCGCAACATTGGCTTCGGTGGGATAGAGGATCGCGCGCGCCTTCAACTCGCGGAGCTCCGACGTGATCGCATCGAGTTCCTGGGTTGCCGGGACCGGTTCTGCTTCGGGCTGTTGCGCTTCTTCTGAGGGAGCGGGTTTGACGCAGTAGAACCAGTAGCCGAGCCGGCGCTCCTCGCAGTAGAGCGCGTCTGCAGTCGTGATCGATGCAGTTTCCTGTCGCTCCTGCGCATGCGTCGAAGCGGCGGGGAAAGCGGCGAAGCCGAGCGCGAGTGCCGCCATGCGATTGAGATGGGTCATTGGCCGCCCCTTGCGTAGTAGTCGTCGATCTTCTGCTGGATGAGGATGGAGGTCTCGAGCTCATCGGGCAGCCGCGCGGCATCGGTGAACTCGGCATAGACCTCGCTGAAATCCATCCGGCTCAGGTCGAGCCGGGCGAACTCGTCGAGAGTGAACCCCTCGCATTGTTCTTCCTTGGGCTTGTCCCACGGCTTGGGAAGCTGCTTTCGGCCTTGTTCCTGCAGGATGCGCGAAAGCTTGCTCTCGAAGCAGCAATAGACCTTCTTCTTGGTCAGGCAGACGCCGAGGAACTTGTCCGAGCAATAGGTCCCGACATAGGCGCACAGCCCCTGCGCATCGCGCTGGTGGAGCAGCACTTCCTCGCGATCACAGCCGAGCGCAACCAGCAGGCTGATGCCCGGAATGAGCGGGAAACCCTTGCCCTTGCAGCAATTGAGCACGCCGAAGACCTTGGACGAGCAGGTGTTGCGGGTGCCCCGGAACAGCGTCAGCGTGTTCGGATCGAATTGGCCGCGCGCCTCGTCCATCGCATGCAATGCGACCGCGGCATCCTTGAACTCGTCGTTGGCGGTGCGCTCGATCGTCTCGCAGCTGCCATCGATGCAATAGACATCGCCGTCGCAAACATACTGAGTGTTGCTGTCTGTCGCTGGCAGCGGGCATTCGTAGATGCGCTCCCAGGTCTCGCAAGGCGTCTCGTCGGTAAGGCATTCCTCGCGCAAGAAACGGCAGGCGCCCTGGCTCTCGATGTCCGAGCAGTCGGTTGCCGCCTCGCGCGCGGTGCAGGTGTAGCTGCGCTGCCATTCCCAGCATGGACGGGTGACCGAGACACCGTTCACGATACGGGTCTGCGGATCGGCGTCGGTGCAGATCTCATTGTCGAGCGTGCAGTCGCTATTGTCGGCAAAGCCTGAGCACTGGCTCTCGTCGGGGGTCGTCGTAACCGAGGTCGCAGTGGTGACCATGTAGGGTGTCTGGCCCGCCACTCCTTCGTCGCAGGTCAATTCGGTGATCGGGTCGCCCGGTTCGGAACACCACGGCCGGCCACCCGAGGAACTCCACTGCAGGCAGGTATCGCGCCGTCCCGTCACGCGGCAGGAATAGCCGTCGAACCCGGCGCATTCGGGCTCGCCCGAGCCGTTGAAATCGCCGAAGCGGTTGCAGAGGTAATGATACTGCGGACGCTGGCTCACCGTCGTAACCAGCGGTACCGCGCACTGGCCCGCCGACTGGTCGATCCTTGTGCCGGTGTTGCAGGTCGCGGTGTAGGTCCCGGCCGAGCCCGAACCAGGAGGCAGCGGGACACAGGTGCCCTGGCCCCCCGAGATCGCCATGCCGCTGGTGTAGTCGAGCGGCGTCTCGTTGATCGCGAGGCTACGCGCGATGACATCCTCGATCTCGCCCGGATCGAACCGCGCGCGATTGGCCACGCTGTCGCGCATCGCGCGGTACCCCTGGTGGCCGCTCGCCGCTGCTGCCGCATTGCTCTCGATCCGGTCCGGATCCTGGGCGAGGGTCTCGAGCCCCCGGACCGCGTTGCGATCGTAATTGGGGAGGTTGGAAGCGTTGGGCTGTTGCTGCGCCGCCTGCTGGGCTTCGCCGCGCAGGCTCTCACCAAAGGCCTTGCCGTCGGCCTTCGCATCCTGCTGCTGGGCTGCCGCACTCGCGCTGAGGAGGAGCGCCGTGAAAACGGTCACGGCGAGCTGGATCGGATGTTTCATGGGCGCTGCTCCCTCAGACGGGCAAGGTGGAGGCGGGCAAGCTGCGCGCCCGGGCCGCCGCCATCGGCGAAGGTTTCGAGTGCGTCCTCGACGCTGACATTGCCCGCGAGCCGGTCGTGCGGCGGCAATGTGTCGGTGCAATCGAACCCGTCGCAGGGGCTGAAATCGCTCGCGATCATCACGAAGCTCGGCGCGACGCCGATATCGAAGGCGCGGAACAGCCGCGGATCGATTCCGAGCGCGCCGGCCTCGCTGCCATCGCGCCAGATCGCAGCGAGCCGCTTCTTGAAAAGGCCACTGTCGCCTTGCGGAAAACCGCGCAACACGGTGACACCGCCGGCGCGGGTGACGTCGCGGACCAGAGCCTTCAGGGAAGGCTCGGGCATCGACAGCGAAACGAAGGCGATGAGGCGCGGCGCTTCGCCCATGGCCGCGACCTCGGCGTGGGCTGCGCTGCGGATCATGCCGTCGAGATCGAGCGGCCCGGCGCTGGCAGTCGCTTGCGCGTCCTTCGCATAGGCGGCGCGGTTGTCGCGTGCCGCCTGCTGCGTTGTGCGTGCGTCTTCGGCAAGCGTGTCGGCCCTGGTCCTGACCGACGTGGCGAGCGCTTCGGCGTCCTGGGCATGCTCGCTCGCGCGCGCCCGGACCTGGGCAAGGTTGAGATCGGGCGGAGTATCCTGCGCCGATGCGGCAGCGAAGGCAGCGGCTGTTGCCAGGCTGATGAGGACGAGGTGGGGGAAGGTGTTTCTCATAGCGCGCAGCAATTCCTCTTGCGCCAGACGAGGTATCCCATGTCTTCGCCGATGGCGGGGATGACCTGTCCGGGGGACTGGAAGGTGGTGGAGGCACCAATGGGCGGGCAGGCGTAACGGCCCTTGGTCGCCGGATTGGGGTTGGTAGCCTGGAAGCGGTATTGTTGCTTACGCATTACCGGCATGAGGTATTTGCCGCACAGGCCCTTCGAGCCCATCGTGCCCCACGAGACGAGCTCGCGGTGAAGCTTGTAGGCAAAGCGCGAGAGCACGAGCCGCGAGGCCTGGACGTGACCTATGCTGGCGGAGACATTGCCGTTCATCGGATACATCGAACCCTGGCAGCCCGCGCACCAGAACATCTCGTCGAGCGGCAGGTTTGCGGTCGAAGCAGCGCAATCCGCCGCGCAGGCGGCCAATGCCAGTGGGTTGGCGAAGAGCACGGCTTCGGGATTGATGATCGCCGTGAGCTCGGAATCCTGCCACAGCGGATCAATCTCGGAGATGTAGAGGATGTCGATCGATCCCGGCTCGAGGCACAGGAAATCGGCGACGATCTCCATCCAGTAGATCAGCGGGTAGGCGTACCAGTGGACGTGCCAGCTCGAATAATACTGGCTCGCACCGCCCACCGCCGAGGGGCCCGAGATCGAGCGGAAGCCGATATCGAAGCCGGGATCGAGCTTCATCCCGCCAAGGTTGACGAAGCACCACGGCTTCATGCTGACATCCGCAAGCCGGACGGGCTCCCAGAAGCCCATCGCGATCCCGGGCCGAAGACCGCACAGGCAGAGCGGGAAATCGGGGTTGTCGGGATCGGGCCGATTGCTCGGCCAGATCTCGAGCCCGCCGACCGAGATCGGGAAGAGGCACGACCAGCAGATGTCGGTGATCGGGTTGACGAACTGCCCGGTGCATTTGCCAGGCCCGGCATCGGCCGAGGCGGGCGAGGCAAGAGCAAGCGAAAGCGCTGCAGTGAACAGCACGAGGAAGGCGCGGATGCTGTTCATGGCCGTGACTTTCGGGGAGGCAGCGCGATCTCGCTTATCTCGAGGATTCGCTCGTTCTGGCGCACCCGCGCGGGGACGGCCTTGATGCCGAACTTCTCGGTGAGCTTGCCGCCCTGGTCGAAAAAGAACCGGCGCTGGCGGGCCTTCATCAGCTCGAGCGGCGCGCCCTTCACGAGGATCAGCTTGGCGTTGGCGTCCTGCCTGAGTGCCCATTGGATTTGCACCGGATCATCGCCGTCGAGGAAGAGCAGGGGGCCGCGCAGCATGACGCTGTCGAGTGGATTGACCCGCGTTCCGGCCGCATGGATCAGCTCGCCCTTTGCCCCGCGGATATCGGCGGCAAGCGTGATCGTCGGATCGAAATCCCAAGTGCGGCTTTCGTGGGCGCGGATCAGGCCGGCAACCGGATCGGGCCGGTTGACCCGCGCGATCGTCCGACGCTTCAATTCCTGGTTCAGTCTGGCGGTCTCGCCCGATTTCTCCATTTGTGCGAGCCGCGTGTGGATCTGCTCGAGCAGGTCGCGCTCGATCACCGGGAAGACCGCGCCGCGCTGGCCGTAGTCGCGTGCTTGAACGCTGGCCGGGAGCGCAGCGAGGAGAAGCGCGCCAAGCGGAAAGAGGGAGCGCATCACAGGATCGCCCTCCCGCTGCCGAGGATCTGTCCGCGGCACACGAAGCCGATTGCGCCGTAGCGGCTGTCGAGCCCGCGCGGATGGCTGGTGCCGGTGTAGTAGCAGTCCTCCGGGATTACGCCTTCGGGACCCCGCGTGAGCGGAAGGCCGAGGCGCGTGACCTTGAGCAGGCTCGCAACCTTCCTGCCGTTGATGAAGACCGCATCGCCCTCGTGACGCACGTCATCGCCCGGCATGCCGAGCACGCGCTTGCCGAACATCTGCGCTCCTTCCCCGAAGTGTTTATCGACAAGTTCGCTTGGCGGCGGCTCGAAGAAGATCAGGCTGCCGCGGTGAATGGGTGCCTGCTTGTCGAGCCAGAAGGCCCAGTTGGGGAGGCTCGGGCTCGCATTGATGAGGAAGGCGTGGTCCCTGCTGAAGGCATCGAGCGGCGCCCAGGCGAGCGGCAGCAGGACAAGGCCCGAGAGGAGCAGCGGACGGCGCAGCGAGCGAGGAAGGCTCATGGCTGTTTCTCCCCGGTGAGCTTGTCCGCGATACGCCGCTCGAGTTCGGGGGTTGCGTCTTCGGCAGCCCCGGCGAGCACGGCCTCGGCGACGAGCACCACGCGGCCGTCGTGGCCCATATCGGCGACGGCGCTCTCGGCGGCCTTGAGATAGGCAAGGCTCGCCGCCTTGACGACCGCCGGATCGGCATTAGCGCGCGCAGCCTCCTCGACGAAAGTGCCGATTGTCTCCGCGAGCCGGACGGTGACGATCCGCTGCTTGGGGGCGCTGGTGACCTGCTGGGTAAGCCATGCGCCCCAAAGCAGCGCGGCAACGAGCAGTGCGACGGCGAGGAGTTTTGGGCCCAGCTGGCGAAGCGAGAGGTTCAATCTATCCATGGCGGGGAGCTCCTTCGGAGAGGCGGCGGTCGAGGCGGCGCAGGAAGGTTGGCAGCCGCAGCAGCGCGAGCCCGCCAGCAGCGATGAGGAAGGCGATCTGGAGGTCCTGCGCAAAGAAGCGCTGCGCGATCGGTTCGGCGGTGCGGTAGTGGTCGGCGAGATTGCCGAGCTGTGCGAACAGTGCCGTGAGGTCCCAGCCGGCGATGAGCAGAAACACGAACAGCGGCAGGCCGAGGACCAGCAACAGCGTGCTCACCGCGAAGCCTGCCGCTTCGATGAGGACGAGGCAGGTGCCCTGGAACAGCGCGAGCCAGTCGATGGCACGGTGCTTTTCGCGGGCGCGTCTGACAGTCGGAAGCGGCACGCGGTCGACGAGCGTGGTGGTCTCGAGCACCATCATGCGCCTCCTTCCACGCCGGCGACGAGCGCAACCGCGCGTTCCAGCGGCATGCCGTTTTCGACATGGCGGCGGATCGCGGCATAGGTGTCGGGATCGGAGGAGAAGATCGTCGCCGACAGCGGATCGAGGACAAGCCGCCCGACGGCTTCGACCTCGGGGCCTTTCAGGTAGATCTCACTGTATTCACTGCCCGAGCGCTTGAGGCTGCGGATCAGCGTCTCGGTGCGGTCGTCCATGTCGAGCCGCGCTTCCTTGCGGAAATCGGCGATGGTCTCGGGCTTCTGCTGGAGCACCAGCATCCAGTCGCTGTTTTCGAGCGCGGCGCGCGCGCCATCGGACTTGTAATAGTCATTCAATGACTGGGTGGCGGTCGCAAGCGCGCCACCATATTTGCGCGCGGTGCGGGCATAGGTCTCGACAAACTCGCCCATCGAACCGCCCTTGAGCATCGCCCAGGCCTCATCGATCAGCAGCAGTTTTTTGGTCGAACGCGACGAGCGCGTCATCGCCTGGCCGGTCATGAACATGATCGCCGAGAGGACGACGCTTCTGAGTTCCTCGCGGGATGCGAGATCGCTCATCTCAAACACGGTAAAATCGTCTTCGAGCGCGAAGCTCGCCTTGCCCGAGAAGAACCCGGCATAGCTGCCGCCGCGGCAGAAGGGCGCGATCGCGGTCGCCAAATCCTTGCCTGCCTCGTTCTCGCTTTGATGAAGCGCATGCGCGACATCGTCGATCGCCCCGCCGCTGCCGAGCGCTTCCCAGACCTGCGTTACCGCGCGGTCGATGAGGCCGCGCTCGGTGTCCGAGGGCGCTGCACTCGGCCGGGCCATCTGGCCGATGATCGCCTTGATCATCGCGAAGCAGTCGAGCCGGTAGTCCTCGTCCTCGTGCGCGCGGGCATCGTCGACCATCGAGAACGGGTTCAAGGAAAAGCCCGCGGCAAGCGTGAACTCGACAAAGCGGCCACCCTGCAATTTGACCGAATGCTCGAAGCTGCGCCCGTCATCGATCACCACGACCTTGGCACCGGCACCGCGGAGTGCTGCGCAGAGTTCTTGGAGCAACACCGACTTGCCCGAACCCGATTTCCCGCAAATCGCGATGTTGTGGTTGCCCGCTGTGTTCTCGAAGGGCGACCAGAAGAAGGGCTGGCCGCGCCGGCCGAGGAGCAGCAGGTGCGGAATCGTCCCGCCGAGATACTCGCCCTGGAGCGGGGCGATGTTCGCCGCGGTGGTCGAGAGCATGGTGCGGAAGCGCTTGAGGCGGGAAAGGTCGTGGACCAGACCATCGGCGAGGCTCAGCGGGAAGGCCGCGACGAGACCCTGCAGCTGCAGGAAACGCTCATCGGCCAGGTCCCAACCGGCCGCCTTGTAGATCGCCTTGACCGTGCGCTCGTGCGCATCGCCATCGCCGAGCGGCGAGATGGTGGTGAGACCATAGAACAGCTTGACCAGCTTCTTGCCCGCCTGGAGCTCGGCCTGGACGTGCTTCCACTCGGCAGATTGCTCGGAGAGCCTGGGCAGGAAGCGCGCGCTCTTGGTCTCGGAAAGACTAGTGGTGCGCATGAACTTGTAGCCTGCGCGCGCCGAGGCCGCTTCCTGGTCGGGATAGTGCAGGCACAGCATGGTCGCGGCAGGGCAAGGGAAGCGCAGCTTGTCGGTGAACATGTCTCCGATGAGGCGCGCGCACTCCCACGGCGCCCAGCGCTCGGGTGTCGAACGCACGCCGTAGTGGCGCACGTCGAAGCGGTCGGGATAGCAGGTGCCCATCTGGGGAATGCCATCGCGGCTGCGTCCGGTCTCGCGGAAGCGTTCGGTGCGCAGGATCAGCCGATCGTCTTCGACTTCGAGTTCGATGTCACGGCGGATCGCCTGGACGTCGAGCGTGTCCTCGCGGTTCCAGTGGGTGAGGTCGGGTTCGCGCGCGGTGGTCGGCGAGGTCAGCTCGTCGATCAGCGCGAGGAGACCCGCCGGTTCGAGCCGGTTCGAGGCAAGGCCGAGCGAGTTAAGCATCCCTGCCATCCCGTCGCGGCATTCGGTGATCTCGGCGTCGGTGACACTGCCGGGTACCGGCACTCCGAGCGAGAGCACGAGGCGAACATGGCGCGCATGGAAAGGCGCATGCGCCGATCCCGAATGCCAGACGAGGTCGTAGAGCCGGTTGGTCCTCGCCTTGGCGATGGCTTCGTAGATCCCGCCCTGCTCATAGCGCGGGGCGAACCAGGGGCCGACGATCGATCCGATCCTCGGGCTAGCGAAGTTCAGGACCTGCAGGCAGGCGCCCTGCGGCAGGCTCTCGGAGAAGAACTGCCCGAGGATCTCGCCGGTGCGCTCGTCCGCTCCGATCAGCGGGATCACTTCAAGGACGAAGCCCTTCGAATGCGCGTTGCGGTAGAGACCCGGCCCTTCGTCGTAGACGCGGTAGGGGAGCCAGTCCGAGAGCATGTCGAGCGCGAAGCTTGGCTGGGCATGGTCGGCCTGCCGTGCATCGCCGAAGAGGCCTGAGAGCAGCGCGTCGCGCGCCGAGGCGAGCGAAAGGTTCATTGGCTCTCTCCTTCGGGTTCGCCAGGCGAAAGGGGGTGGGACACCCGGCCGGGGGAGGGGAGACGGCCAGGTGCCCCGGTGACCGGCGCCGAAACGCCGGGCTGCGCTTCCGGGGCCTGGGAGGGGATAACCAGAACCTCGGGAAGCTGCGGGGGAAGCTGCGGGGGAAGGGGGGCGATGACAGGGGCGTTCTGCGGGCCTGTCGGTGGCGGCGGGGTTTGCGCATCGTAACCCGCGCGTCCGAGCGCGCGGAGCACTTCGCCGGTCGAGCGCGGGGCATGCCAGCTCTCGGCGGGATGATAGGGCAGCGCGACATGGACGACCCGCGCTTCGTGGTCCCGGCCCGCCGCGTCGCGATAGGCGGCGATAACGATCCGCAGCGAGCGGGCGTCCGCCTGGCGCAGGCCACCGGTCAAGGGAGGCTGGTTGGTCGAAGTACCCGGTGCCATGCCGGTGCCAGCTTCGCCGAGCGCCGCGCTGTCGATCAGCGTGGTGGGCGCGCAGCTGCCTTCGGGCGCGCGGCAGTCGAAGTCGCCTTTGACGTTGCCGCCGAGCGTGGCGCATCCGGCGATGCTCGCCGCGACACCGGCAGCTGCGAATGCCCTCAAGTGACGCGCGTTCATTGGCCTGCTCCGGGGCGCTGGTTGGCGAAGCGGTGGAGCGTCTGGGCGTCGCGGTAGCCGTGCAGCACCGTGCCATCGCTCGCGCGCACGATCACCGGGGTCCCGGCAAAGCCGTTGGCATGAGCAAAGGCCTCGTTGGCGTCGAGCGCAGGTATGGCCCTGCAGCTGGCGGGACGCGGCACGTGCTTGCCGGTATAGGCAGCGTGCAGCGCCGCGACCGGATCCCTCGCGCAGAGGACGCTTTCCGAGAGGCGTCGGCTCGCCGCGCCGAAGATCGAGATCGGCCGCTCTTCGACCAGTACGCCGGCCTGCTCGAGTGATCCGGTGAGCTTCTTGCAGTAGCCGCACTGAAAATCGGAGAAGACGACGAGCCGCGGACCCTTGGGGTTGCCCCAGCGGATCGCGCCGTCCTTGGGTAGTTGCGAGAGGTCGACCTTTGCCTTGGCCGGTGCGGGCGCGGCTTCGCTGTGCGAGGCTTCGGAGCGGCCCGACGCGCGCGCAGCACCCGCGGCGAGCAAGTCGGGATTGAGCTCAATGAGGCGCGTCGCGGTGACGTCGCGCCGCTCTTCGAGATCGTAGAGCCGTCCGACGAAGAGATAGCGCGCCGCTTCGTCGGTGTAGAACAGCGTCTCGCCCGAGACGACTTCGCACCACGGCGCAAAGCTTGTGCAATCGAGCGCGTCGATCGGAGTTTTCGGGAGCCGCAGCTTGAGCGCCTGGACGACATCGCGGGTGATGGCGGTCTGCGCGGGCATGGCGGTCAGCACGGCAACGCCGCTGGTGAGGAGGGCGGCTGCACTGGCGGCAGCAAGCGAAATGTGCGCCGCGCGGGCTTTCAGGCCCGGCCGGTGGTGGCAGAAATTCATTGGTCTGTGCTCCTGACATGGACGCCGTCGAGAAAGACGATCTCGACCTCGATGCCGGTCGGCATCTCGACGACGGGTTGATATTGTTCTGCGCGTTCGATGAGGTACTTGCTGACCGTGTCGGCGGCTTCGCCCGCGCCCTGGCCGAAGCCGCCCGCAAGGATGTCGGTCGGCGAGAGCGCCTCGCGCTTGCCGTCGCTGCCGACCTGACCGGCGAAGATGCCGTTGGCGTTGGCAGAGAAGCCGCGCCCGAACCCGCCGACGATCCCGGCGAGCAGCGCCTGGCTGACAAGGCTGCCTTCACGGCTGACGACACGGCCGCGCACGCCCGACTTTCCGGCAAAGGCGATGAACCCCTTGACCTCGCTCACCGCGAAGCGCCCGCCGGGCTGCGCGCAGGTCATGCGCACCAGCTTGACGTAGACCTTCTCGGCCGAGAGATCGCCGCGTGCCGCGCCGTTGACGAGGCAACCGGTGAGGTCGGTCGTCAGCAGGCGGTTGCCCTTCAGCACCGAGCGCGCGGGGCCGGTGATGCGCAGCACCACGGGCAGGGGATCGCTCTGGCTGGTAACCCCGGTCGAGGCATCGACCCCGACGATCACGGTTGCCGGCGCGTAGCTGTTGGGCGGCAGATAGTCGCGGCTCGCCTCGAGCAGCAGCTGCGGCGCATTGGCGTCGGCCTTTTTGCCTCCAGCGACGGGCTTGTCGCCGGTGAAGCTCAGCAGGCTCGCTTTCGGCTCGGCCATGGGGCCAGCACTTGGATCGAGGGCGGCGGGTGCGGGGCCCGGTGCGCGGGGATCGAGCGGGGTGACCGGCGCGACCGGAGGATTGGCGCGCTGGGTCTCGAGTTCGGAGCGCAGCGCCGCGTTCTCGGCCGAGATCGCGTCGATCGCCGCCTGGCCGTCGCTCAACATCCGCGCGTTCTCGCCGCGCAGCGTTTCGAGTTCCTGTTCGATCGAGGCCTTGGGGAGCTGGCTTTCCTGCAGGTCTTTGATCGCCTTGCCTTGCGCATCGAGCCGGTTGCCATAGGTGGCGACAAACTCGCGCTGCGAGAGGTTGCGATTGACCAGTGCGCCGGTCTCGATCGTGGTCGAACCCCCGCCCTCTCCATCCTCCGCGTCGTCACCGCCGAAGATGAACATCGAACCGGCAATGAGTGCGACCCCGCCGATGCCTGCGAGGAGCAGCTTCTGGCGCTGCGCGACGGTCTTGTTCAGGTCGCGTCGGGCTTCCGAACGGCTTTCGTCCCGCGGCTGTTCTGTGGGTGCGGCGCGTGTGTCGGTGTCGGCCATTATTCCAGCCCTCCCTTGGCAAATACGAGGAAGGCCCGGGTGGTCTCGCCGGGGGCGAGCGTGTCTCGGCCAAAGGCAAAGGCGAGCGCGCCTGCGGGCGCTTCGCGTTCGCTCGAAAGTTCGATGGGTTCGGGCCCAAGATTGCGCAGCGTGGAGGCCTGGCCGGTAAGCTCGGCGCCCTCGTATTCGGCGACCTGCTGTACTTCGAGACTGTCGCTACGGCGCGGGCGCGAGAGTTCCGCGCGCGCCCGGAAACCAGGCAGCACGGCATCGCTTGCCATCGCCTCGATCAGCCGGATCGCAGCCTCGTCGCGGGTCGGGGCTTGGCCTTCCCATTCGGCAGCGTCGGGCCTCGCCAGCGCGGGGTTGGTGACGAAGAGCTGGCTCGCTTCCTCGCCATCGACCTTGCAGGCGAACTTGTAGACATGGCCCGCGCTGCTGGTGGCGAAGAAGCTGACCTTCGCGCTCGCATATTGCAGCGGCACCGAGACATAGATGTCACCGCGGACCGGCTCGTAGGTCACCTCGAAATCGTTGTAGGGATAGCCGCTCGCCATCTTGGAAACATTGGCGAAACCGTCGTTGACCAGCGCTATGCGGGTCAGCGCACCGCGCGCGAGCACGCAGTCGATCGCGGCACCGTCGGCGGCTTCGACGAACTGGTCGGCATGAGCGGCGGTAGCAAAGGCGCAGCTGGCGGCGGCGAGCGCCACGGCGGTCAGCGCTGCAGGGAAGGGGCGGGCAAGGAGACTCATTGGTCTTCCTCCTCGTTCTCATTGGGAAGCTGGCGGAAGCCGGTGAGGCCGAGGCTGAGGCCGCGGCGCTTCCAGCTGAATGCGAAGCTGCGCTGCTGGCTCGCGATCACCTGTGCGCCCACGAAGGTCTTGAGCGTGCCGGTGACGACGGCGGTAAGCGCCTGCGGGTCGACCTCCATTCGCGAAATCACGAAGGCCTGGCTGATGTCCGACCCGCGCTGCTCGTCCACAATCTTGACGAGCTCGGCCTTGAGGCGTCCGTGCGCGGCCGGATCGGCCACTTTCAGGACCTGCTCCATCCAGTAGTCGAGGCTTTCGGGCGCGCGGTTGAGCAGCATCAGCGCCGTGTCGCGGGTGACGAGCTCGAGGTAGTACGCATCGGTTGCATCGCTCCCGAGCGTCAGGCGCTCGGATGTGACGGGGACGAGGATCACAGACTCTTCGCGCGTTGTCGCAGCGCCAACGGCGAGTAGGCTTGTAAGGCCCAGCACGGCGGCGAGCGCGGCGAAGCGGTTGCGTTGGCGCAAGTGCCGCTGCGCTTCCTCGTATGCGAATTCGTGTTTCATGGATGTCTTCCCTCAGCCCGCAAGCAGGCGGCAATGGGAGGGCGGCGTGGCTTTCAGCCCGAGGAAACTCCCCGGCAGATACCAGTAGGCAGCATGGACCAGTTTCGACCCGGCACCTGACGCCTTCGCCTTTCGAAGGGCGAACCAGGTGAGCCCGGACAGGGCTGTGCCGATGATGATGTGCTGCGCAAGGATGCCCCAGGCGAAAGGGACGAGCAGTCCCGCAAACTCGTCGATGGTCCAGAAGCCGATGAGCTCCGGATCGTCGAGCCGCCGTGGAACGAGGTATCTGTCGGCCATGCCGCCCTCCCGTCGCTAACCGCGGCTCAGATGACCGCGGTGACGACCGAGGTGACGATCGGCACGCCCGTGCCGACGCCGATCCCGACGCCCACCGGCACCGCGACCTGACCGAGAGCAAACCGTCCCGAAGCGAGCGCGATCAGGCCGCCGGCGAGGCTGAGGACCGTGATGATCTTGCCGCCCGACCCTTCGAGGAAGTCGGTGAATTTCTGCAGCGCCGGGTCGAAGGTAGTGTCGGCACCGGCATAGGCGGCACCGGCGCAAGCGAGCGCGATCGCGGCAGGAAAAATATAGTCGCGGGCACGAATGCCCTTGGCGGGTTGGCGGGGAAGGGTGATTGCCTTGGTCATCGAGGAACTCCGTTTCGAACATGTGCAGCGATACGTTCGCTGTATGTTCTTTCCTCGATTCCAAGGCCGGGTGTAGGAAAACGGAAACTGCCGCGCGCCGCATTCCGACCAAGAGAATTCGTCGATTTAGGATGAGTTGACCGGGTTTTGCGCGATCGATGCAGATCTTGCAGCCGAGACTACCGATTGTTACGCCATCAATACCGCCATGTGAGATCGAGGGACCGGAATCTGCGCGAATCACATCGTCCGACGATGTGTCGATTTCCTATAAGTTCCTCATTTGTTCTTTTTACTTTCCTACAGTTTGACGCGTCGCATAGCCTGCTGTCGATTCGCTTGAGACAACCGGAAGCAGGTGCCATGACGCAAAGCAGACAGGACAAATGGGGAGAGGCATCGCGTGACCTCGCTGCTTTTCTCGACCATGCCGTAGGAGAGAGTGGCCAATCCCGGCGGACGATTGCCGCGCAGACGAATATCAACAAGGATGCGCTCCGACGCATTCTTGCCGGGACACGGCCCGCCACGCTACAAGAGGCGCTCACCATACTCGACGCGTGCGGACACGCGCCTCGGACCTCCCTTATGCTGGCTCTCGCAGGCTATTCACAGCAGACGGTTGATTGGCAGAGCTCCGCTGTGCTGCAGTTTCTTGAAACCTTCATCAGCGAGCTGCCGGCCGCGTTGGATCAGGCCCTGGGTGAGCGGCTGCTCGATGTTAGACCGCGCTGGGCAAGGGGGGCCGCGCACCGCACCGCCGGTCTCCTGTCGGACCACCTCGCACAACTGGAGAGGCAGGATGAACAGAGCTTTGCTCTCTGAAACGGCGACCGAAGACCACACGGATGCGGAAGCGGGTGCTGGCGAGGCAGCGCCCGACCGGCTCATCCGTCTTCCCGAGGTCATGGCGCGCGTGGGACTGCGCCGAACTGCAATCTATCAGCGGATGCGCGAAGGTCGCTTTCCGCGGTCTCGCTCGCTTGGTCCGCGTTGCACAGTCTGGCTCGAAGCGGAAATCGACCGCTGGATCGAGCAAGTTTGTAGTCGAGAATGATTCTGCAAACCGAACTGCATTCCGCACCTTTTTTGCAAGCTGTCGAGCCGGCCCAAAAAGGACCGGCCCGCAGCGTGATGATGGAGGCTTTGGCGATCGTCCGGTTCCTCGTTCACCCTCTGCTTTTGGCATAAACGAGGAAGTGATGGGCAGCGCCGTAATTTTCCAAGGGTTTCATGGATTTCAGGACTATCAGTTCAGCATCGCTGATAACGAAATCGACGTCAGAGTTCGTCCGCATGTGCGCAGGCGTCACAGTCTTGGGAAGCGGCAGAAGTCCGAGCTGGAGCAGATATCGGATGGCCAGTTGAGGAACCGAAACGTCTTACTTCTCAGCGAGTTCAGCGATCTCCACACTGTCCAAGATTTCACCATGACCGAAGGGCGAAAAGGCCTCGGTCAGTATGTTTCGCTCCCGTGCATACGCGATCAGGTCGAACGGCGTGTGTAGCCGCATGCGTGTGCATGTGTTCGCCTGAAACCGTGGCATTTTTGGGGTATCGATGGGGGTATTTTCGGCCTCCGCGGAATCGGGCAATACCCCCACCTATGAACTTGCGGCGAGAAAAAGATTTTCATCCAACTGCAACGGCTTGTCGAAGCGATTTCAAGAACGGATCAATCAAAAGGTCCCAAGATCACCGCTGCGTTCGAGTCCCGCCTGAGGATTCGAATAGAAGCTACAGAGTTGGGGTAGGGGAGGGCACAGGCATTTCATTCTTGGAATGCCCCCTTCGCGCCCTCAATCCGGGCCTTCAGGAAACACTCAAAGCCGACCAAAAGCGGGAAGTTCTTCAGCTGCTTCAAAGATCCTGCATTGGAAAACACAGTTCTTGAGCGTCACTTGTCGATTGTGACCTCGTCACGGACATCGGGTTCCACGGGACGCTCGAGTGCTTTCTTGGCTTCCTCCAAGAGTTCTGGGGTCAGGTCGGTAGTCCGTGCAGGGAGAGGGGTGCCATCGCCCATCTCACCATTGGTCTCGATGTCTTCGATAAGCATCTTCATTTCGGCGATTTCCTTGACCTGCGCCTCGATGATGGAATCTGCGAGCTTGCGAACGCGCGGATCGGTGATCTCGGCTCGCGAACTGGTCAGAACGGCGATCGAGTGATGCGGGATCATAGCCGACATGTACTCTTCGTCGTTGACGGTCGCCTGGCTGCGGACCAGCCACAGCGCCACCGCAAAGACCAGCGCGCCTACGCCCAGGATGATGAAGTTCTTGGTCTTGTCCTTGTACATGCCCCACATGAAGAGGAGCATGACGATCATCATCATGCCGCCCATGACGAAGGTCATCCAGAAGCGCGTCTCGCTCCAGAACACGTGATCAAGCTCGTATGTGTTTAGATACATCAGGCCGAACATGATCGCGGTCGACGTCGCCACCATCGCCATGAAGCGCCAGTAGTTGCCTCCACCACCGTTCTGCTGGTGATCCGCGCTGTGGTTGTCGGCCATTCAATCCTCCTGTTGGCTCATCGTCTTGTATACGTACTGGGCTGTGCAGCTGATCAGGACGAAACCTGTCAGCGACGCGATGCCCGCAATCACCCTGAGGTGATCGGTTGGATAGATGTCGCCCAAGCCCACTGTCGTCACGGTGATCAGGGCGAAGTAATAGTAATCCATGCCCGACATGGCCGGTTCCTTGGCAAACCCGCCAAGACCGAGCGAGGCGGCCCATGCAAAACCGGCCGCGAAAACAACGGCTACCATCATGTGGCTGATGAGAGCGAGCAGCGATCCGCCCGTCAGCCGCAAACCGGTCGGCGCAAGCCCCGGCGGTGAAAGCTTCTTCGCAAGTCTCAGCATGGCCAAGTGCAAGATCAGTGACGCAATAAAGAGTGAAATCCCAATAGCCGTTGCCGCGATCATGGCCGACCTTCGCTCAAGGTTGGAAGTTTGAGCCCACGAAGACGCAGGGCATTGGCGATGACCGACACCGACGAGAGGCTCATGGCCGCGGCAGCGATCATCGGATTGAGAAGAAGGCCAAAGGCGGGAAACAGCACGCCCGCCGCCACCGGTATGCCGAGCGCATTGTAACCGAACGCGAATACGAGGTTTTGGCGAATATTGCGCATGGTGGCGCGCGACAGCACGATAGCCTGGAGCGCACCGGTCAGATCGCCGCGGACCAGCGTGACACCGGCGCTTTCGATCGCGACATCGGTGCCGGTTCCCATTGCAATGCCGACATCCGCAGCCGCCAGCGCTGGCGCGTCGTTAATGCCGTCCCCTGCCATTGCGACACGCTTACCGGAGGCCTTGAGCGCCTCGACCTTGCGATGCTTGTCCTCGGGCGAGACGTTTGCCTCGACCTCGTCGATGCCGAGTTGGCGGGCCACGGCTTCGGCGGTGGCGCGGCTATCGCCGGTCAGCATGACCACTTCGATCCCGCGCTCGTGCAGCGCCCGAATGGCCGCAGCGCTGGTCGGCTTGATCGGATCGGCGACCGCGATCAGCCCTGCCGGTGCGCCATCGATGGCCACGAACATCACGGTCTGGCCTTGAGAGCGTCCGGCTTCTGCGGATGCGAGCCATTCCGCATCATCGATACCGAACCGCCGCATCAGTTTCTCGTTGCCAATGGCGACCTTCCGCGGGCCCACGCGCGCCTCGACACCCTCGCCGGTAGTCGACGACAAATCAGACGCTGCCTCGAACGCCACGCCTCGCGCCTTGGCGCCTTCAACTATTGCATGGGCGAGCGGATGCTCGCTCCCCGCTTCGACCGCGGCGACGGCGGAAAGGAACTCGGCCTCGTCCAGGCCCACACGGGGAGTGACGGCGACGAGATCGGGCTTGCCCATAGTGAGAGTGCCCGTCTTGTCGACCACCAGCGTGTCGATCTTTTCGAGCGTCTCCAGCGCCTCGGCGTTGCGAATGAGGATGCCGTGCTGGGCGCCCTTGCCGGTCCCGGTCATGATCGACATCGGCGTTGCGAGGCCGAGCGCGCATGGACAGGCAATGATGAGAACGGCGATCGCGTTGACCAGCGCATAGGCTAGCGCCGGGAATGGCCCCCAGATGGCCCAGACGATGAAGGTAACGACCGCGATCACGACCACCGAAGGCACGAACCAGGCCGCGACCTGATCGGCCAGACGCTGGATCGGTGCCCGGCTGCGCTGAGCTTCGGCAACCATCTGGACGATCTTGGACAACATCGTGTCCTTGCCGACCGCGCCCGCACGCATAACGAATCCGCCGGTCTGGTTGACCGTTCCGCCGATCACCTGGTCGCCGACCTTTTTGGAAACCGGCAATGGCTCGCCGCTGATCATGGACTCGTCGATAGTGCTCGCGCCCTCGGTCACCTCGCCATCGACCGGCACTTTGTCACCCGGACGGACGCGGAGCAGGTCTCCGCTCGCCAATTGGTCGAGGGAGACTTCGCGTTCATCGCCACTGCCGAAGATCTTGAGCGCGGTCGGTGGCGCGAGTTCGAGCAACGCCCGCAAGGCGCTCGAGGTCGAGCCCCGCGCCCTGAGTTCAAGCACCTGGCCAAGTAGGACGAGCGTGGTGATGACCGCCGCCGCCTCGTAATAGACGCCGACGTGGCCAGAGTGATCGCGGAAGGCGGGCGGGAATATATCGGGCAGGAGCGTCGCTACGAGGCTGAACAGAAACGCAATCGCCACACCGAAACCGATCAGTGTGAACATGTTGAGATTGCGGGTCTTGATGGATTGCCACGCCCGCACGAAGAAAGGCCAGCCACCCCACAGCACGACCGGTGTAGCGAGAAACAGTTGGGCCCATTGCGCACTTGCCGGCTCGATCAGCCGGTCGAAGCTGATCCCGGGTACCATGTCGCTCATCGCGTAGACGAACAACGGCAAGGTGAAGAGCGTGCTGACCCAGAAGCGCCGCGTCATGTCGACGAGTTCGGGATCGGGTCCATCCTCCAGGCTGACCGTCTCGGGCTCCAGCGCCATACCGCAGATGGGGCAGCTTCCCGGTCCTACCTGGCGGATCTCGGGATGCATGGGACAGGTATAGATCGTCCCTTCGGGAACGTCCTCAACCTGATTGAGACGCGCGCCCGAAAGATAGTGCTCCGGGTCGGCTACGAACTTGTCCTTGCACCGCGCCGAACAAAAGTAGTGGGTCGCACCATCCTGCTCAGCGACATGTGTGGCGCCCTCGATCGTAACACTCATGCCGCAGACGGGATCGATCGCGCTGCCTTCCCCTCTCGCATCCTCCGTGTGATGGGTATCGCAACAGCTCATAGTCGGCCTCCTCTGCGTGGCAGGAGTGTGTGATCGAGATCAGGGATAGGACGCGAAAATCTCACGGCGGCCATTGCCGAAAGCGATGACCTGATAGGGCTGGGTCCGTCCCCCGGCTTCCATACCTGGCGAGCCGAGCGGCATACCTGCGACCGCCAGACCCTGGACCCATTCGGGCCTTTCAGCGAGCAGGCGCTCGACGTCAGTTGAAGGCACATGTCCTTCTATCACATAGCCGTCCGCGATCATCGTATGGCACGAACGCAAGTCATCTGGCACGCCGTGCTCAGTCTTTACCGACGCCATGTCGGGGTGATCGACCGTCTCGACCTCGTGCTTTTCACCGTGGCGCATATGCGCTGCCCAGGCTTCGCAGCATCCGCAACTGGGATCGCGGTACATGGTGAAGTTCGCAGCCTGAGCTGCGCCTGTGCATGCTACGAGAAGTGCAGTGCCGAGCACGGGCAGAAAGGGGCGGCGGGTCTTGTTTCCATTCGAGTTCATCAGTCGTGTCCCATGGTTTTCATGTCCTCTTCCGACATGTTCGACATGTCGTGCCCGGCATGCGGATCCGCAGCGGCCGTTGCGGTCGGGGCAGGTGCAGGTGTCGCCACAGGGGCAGGGCTGGCCTTGCGAGCCGAAGCAGTGGGCGATGAACTGGGCGAAGGAGCCTGGGTAGGAACGGCAATCGGCTCATCCGTTGCGGGCGTGGCCGTAACTTCGGGCTTGGTCGCAGCGGGAGAAGCGATCGTCGTCTCAGCCGCCGGCGCTCCATCATCGACCGGCATTTCGGGGTCACCGCATGCTGCAAGCGTCAACAGGCAGGAAGGCACAACAAGCAACTTTCCAGCGAATGCGAGGGTAACGGGACGCATGAGAGGTTCCTTTAGAGCTTAAGATGATTGAGTCCGTGAGCGAGCTCTCCACCCATGAAGCCTTGAACAATGAGCAATGCGGCAATCGGAAAAAGCAATGCGCGCAGAGCAGCGCGCGAACCTGAAGCGCGGTAAGCAATCCAGGCTGCTGCAATGCCCAGGACAGCAATCAGCATGCCGTTCCAGCGGTGGACTTGCATGACGAAATCGCCGCCGGACCACAGGCCAGTGTGTATCCACCCGAAGAGGGCGGCGAGGACACCTCCCGCAGCGCCGCCAAAGATCATGATCCTTACGGCCGCTTCACGTTCGGGTGTACGGTGGGACATAACGAACAGCTCGGTAAGCGCGGCCATCAAGAAGAGCGCTATCGGAAAGTGGACCGTTGCCGGATGCAGGCTCTTGAGAACGCCGATGATACCTTCGCTCTGAGCCTGCTCGTCATCGTGACCTTCCACGGCTTCATTCGAAATCGCAGCGCTTCCCGTTGCCTCCATATCGTGCCCGGGCTGAGCATGGGCGACCTCGCTTGCCGCTGGACGCGCCTCTTCGCCGCCGTGCTTTTCGTCACCGTGCGCGAACGCAACCGTTGCCGAGAGGAAGAGGGCCAGGCTGGCGAAAAAGCGGAGAACGGAAGTCACCGCTTTGCCTTCTCGAACAGGTCGACCAGCTCGCTGAACTTCTGTTTCTGCTCGTCAGCGTCACCGCTGGCAATCGCGTCAGCCACACAGCACGCAGCATGGCGCTTGAGTATCTCGCTCTCGGCCCGACCCAGTGCGGCCTTTATTGCCTGCACCTGATTAAGGACGTCGATACAGTAGCGATCGTTCTCGATCATCTGCGCGACGCCGCGCACCTGTCCTTCGATCCTGCGAAGACGATTGACGATGCGGGAACCATCGGTTGCTGACACGTTTTGCACTCCATCTGCCGCAATACCCCGCGGGGTATCTTGCAATACTCCTGGGGGGTATATATGACAAGGGCCAAAGGAGTTGCAAGACCCATGTCCGAATTGCTGGTTTCACGTCGACGACTGTTAGGGGCTGGAGCGCTGGGCGCAGGTGCATTGGCCCTGCCTGCCTGGGCCCGCGGTGCCGATCTGCACGGTAATGAATCTATCCGCCCCGGTTTCGACGAGGTGTCGGGCCGCGACATCGCTCTGACAATCGGCGAAGGGCCTCGCGTCGTGCAGGGGCGTCGCGGACACGCGATCGCCGTCAACGGCAGCGTGCCGGGTCCGCTGGTTCGCCTCAAGGAAGGTCAGCCGGTTCGGCTCGCGGTCACGAACACGCTCGATGAAGACAGCTCGATCCACTGGCACGGGTTGCTGCTGCCTTTCCAGTTCGACGGCGTTCCCGGCGTCAGCTTCCCGGGGATCAAGCCGGGTGAGACATTCGTTTATGACATTCCCGCGCTGCGACAGAGCGGCACCTACTGGTGGCACAGTCACTCGGGGCTGCAGGAGCAGGCGGGGCACTACGGCCCGATCGTGGTCGAACCCGCCGCAACCGATCCGGTCCAGGCCGACCGCGATTACGTCCTGTTGCTGAGCGAATTCACCCCTCTCCATCCACATACCATCATGGACAAGCTCAAGAAGGGCGAAGGCTACTTCAATTACCAGCAGAATACCTGGACCGACGACTATCCCCTGTCGGGCGAGGACCGCAGGATGTGGGCGCGTATTCGCATGATGGCGACCGACATTCTGGACGTAACGGGTTCGACCTACACCTATCTCGCCAACGGGCGGGGACCGGAAGAAGGGTTGGAGTATCTCTTCAACCCCGGCGAACGGGTGCGGCTGCGCATAATCAACGGCAGCGCCATGACGTTCTTCAATGTTCGTATTCCCGGGGTTAAGTTCTGGGTGGTCGGCGCCGATGGCCAGAACGTGCGCCCGGTCGAAGTTGAAGAATTCCAGATAGGCACGGCAGAGACTTACGACATCGTTGTCGAGCCGACTGGCGAAGCCAGGACGATCATCGCCGAGAGCATGGACCGGTCAGGCATGGCTGTGGCCACTTTGGCATCCCGCCCCGGTGCGCGGGCAAGTGTACCGCCCCTACGCGACCCCCCGCTGCTGACGATGGCGGACATGGGCATGAACAACGGGTCGGGCGGCATGGATCATGGCGGTGGTGACATGGCCGGGATGGACCATTCGGCCATGGGCCATGACATGCCATCGCAAGGAGGCGCTGCCGAGACGATGGGCGGGATGGACATGAGCGGCATGAACATGCGTGACACCTCCAAGCTGCCTTCCGACGTAAAGATCGGCCCCGGTATCGACATGGTGTCGATGAACCCTGTCGATCGCATGGGCGATCCGGGTCTTGGCTTGGACAACGTACCCCACAAGGTCCTCAATTACAGGGATCTCGTTGCGCTCGAATCAAATGACGATTTGCGCCGCCCATCGCGTCAGATGGAAATCCATCTGACGGGCAACATGGAGCGCTACATGTGGTCGTTCGACGGGAAAAAGTTCAGTGCAGTGAGCGACGATCCCATCCGCTTCGCCTACAATGAGCGTGTCCGGGTGAAGCTCGTCAATGACACGATGATGGCGCACCCGATCCATTTGCACGGGCACTTCTTCGAACTGGTCAACGGTGCACCTGCCGATCGCCAGCCGCAGAAGCATACCGTTATCGTGCAACCCGGTGGCAGCGCTACCTTCGACCTTACCGCCGACGAAGAGGGCGACTGGGCCTTCCACTGCCACCTGCTCTATCACATGCACTCTGGCATGTTCCAGATCGTGACCGTTGCGCCGCGGGGCAACCAGCCCAACGTGAAGCGGGTGGGAGAAGACTGATGCGTTTGCTCTTCGTCATGCTCCTTGCGAGCACCGCCACCCCAGCTTTTGCGCAGGACCATTCGGGCCACGCAATGCCCGCCGCGCAAACAACTACCCAGACCGAATGCGAAAAGGAAGCTTCACGACATCGCGCCATGGGCCATCCGGTGTCTGAGGGGGCGTGTGCAACCAAAGCGCATCCGGCCGCACCTGCGCAGTCCGGTCACGCCGACGGCCATACCGGCATGGACCATTCTCAAACGGACCATTCGCAGATGGACCATGGCCAGATGCAGAGCATGCACCACTCGACCATGGATCATTCCAAGATGGAAGGCGTGGACGACTCGGCGATGGATCATAGCCAGATGCCGGGGATGGACCATTCCAACATGGGAAGCATGGACCACGCGGCTATGGACCATGAAGGGACGCAATCGTCCGGCCAAGCGCCGATGGACCATCAGGCGATGGACCACGGAGCGATGGACCAAGGACCCATGGACCCTGGCGCAATGGACCATGGCACGATGGACATGGCTCCCATCCCGCAAGCACCGCCCCCCGCTGCGGCTGGATCGGGACCGCCTCGCGCCGCCGATGCAATCTGGGGCGCGGAAGCGATGCGCGCCTCGCGCGATGCTTTGCGAGCCGAGAACGGCGGGATGAAGGTCTTCTGGTTCCAAGGCGACCGCGCCGAATACCGCGCGCGAGAAGATAGCGATGCCTATCTTTGGGACGTGCAGGGCTACTACGGCGGCGATCTCGACAAGTTCTGGTTCAAGAGCGAGGGCGAAGGCGCCTTCGGCGAGAAGCTCGAGTCCGCCGAAATCCAGGGACTGTGGAGCCATGCGATTGGCCCATGGTGGGACTTGCAGGCCGGCGTGCGGCAGGACCTGACCGGTCCCGAACGCACCCACGCCGTCCTCGGCGTGCAGGGTCTTGCGCCCTATATGTTCGAGGTCGACGCGGCAGCATTCCTGTCGACCAAGGGCGATCTGACGGCGCGTGTCGAAGCCGAACTGGACCAGCGCATCACCCAGCGCCTCATCTTGCAACCGCGCGCCGAGGTGTACCTGGCAGCGCAGGACATTCCCGAACTGGGTGTCGGAGCCGGTCTCGATTCGGTCGAACTGGGACTGCGGCTGCGCTACGAATTCGCCCGCGAATTCGCACCCTATGTCGGCGTTGAACAGGAATGGAAGGTGGGCCAAAGCGCTGACTATGCCCGCCTTGCGGGCGAAGATCCGAGCGTGACCAACTACGTCGTAGGCGTCCGGTTCTGGTTCTGAGGGGTAAATTATGAGGTTTATAGGTTTCGCGGCTGCGGCTGCAGCGGCACTCGGTGCGTTCGTCCCTGCGGCACAGGCTCAGCATGCCGATCACACCGATCACGCCGATCATTCGGCCCATGGCACCCAAACTGCGGCGCCCGACGCGCTCACGCAGCAGGCGGAGGCTGTGCTTGTTGCCTACCGCAACGCATTGGTTGCCCGCGACGAGGCTGCCATGCATAGGCTGTTTGCTGCGGACTCGCTGGTGTTCGAAAACGGCAAGGACGAGGGCACGTTCGCGCAGTACATGGAGCACCACCTCGGCCCGGAACTCGGCGAGATCACCGAGTTCACATTCACCAATCCAACAGTGAACGTCCGGATGGTCGGTCATGTGGCGTTTGGCCATGAAACCTACCGCTACCGGATCGCCCTTACGGATGGCCGTGTAATCGAGCGCGATGGGGTTGCGACGTCCGTGCTGACTCACGAGGATGGCGCTTGGAAAATAGTCCAGTACCATTCCTCGTCTCGCGCGCCGCGGCCGAACTAAACAGGCGGCGCATTTTGCAATGACAATCCAGCGTTCGCGTAAGCTGCGGCTGCACATTTTCGGTAGCAAGGTCCACAAGTGGCTCGCAGTCTTCGTCGGCGTGCAAGCCCTCCTGTGGATGGCAACCGGGACGATCATGTCGTTCCTGGAAATCGAGCACGCCCGCTCCGAGCACGTGATCTCGCGCGAGCCTTTACCCCTGGGTACTGACGCACCGCTACCCGCTTGGGCAACGAATGCCGGCGACCTCGTTTCAGCAACCACGAAGACCGTCAACGGCAAGCCGGTGGTCGAGTTGAAGCGCGTCAATGGCAGCGCCACGCTGCACGACGCAGTGACCGGACGGAAATTGTCGCCGCTCCAACGCGATACCGCGGAGCAAATCGCTTTGGCTGCTTGGACGGGGCCCGACACCACGATCAAATCCTCGAAGTCCATCGAAGCGCCGGTCGGCACCGAATTCGCCGGGCCATTCCCTGCCTGGCAGGTGCACTTCGCCGATGGCACACGCCCCTACATCGACGCATCCACCGGCGCGGTGCTTGCGGCGCGGAGCGACACGTGGCGCTTCTTCGATTTCGTCTGGGGGCTCCACATCATGGACTGGACGCAGCGCGACCGGATCAACAGCTGGTGGCTGCTTTTGTTTGGCATCGGTGGGACGCTCATCGCGTGTTCGGGATTCATACTTCTCGCCAATCGGTTCCCCAAACCACGTCGATCTCGCGCAAAACCAAAATAGTCCGATCTGCTCGGATCGCCTTCTGGCGGTCGGCCGTAGGTCTGTTTCGCTGGGTTATTTCAAGAAGGCAGTCAGGCTGCAAACCCCTTGGTCTCTGTTGTTTGAGGCGCAGCAAAGAAGGCATTCGGCGCGCGCTAATTCCACCAATCGCGATATTGCAACGACTTGGCGCAAAGCTCAGCTTTTGGGGGTACCGATGGGGGTATTTTCTCGACGTTCGTTGAAATAAGCGAGCAGAAACAAGCGGGTAGATGTTCACTATATGTTCCTCCTCCGCTACCAGGAAATAGTGTCCGCATGGGTTCGCTTGTGTCCGTATGCGTCCGGATTTTCGACCCAAATCTCTGATCTTAATAGCAGATGTGCTACCACGCCGGTCCGCTTGGAGCCGTATGCGTCCGTATGTGTTCGCTTGAAGCCGGGACCTTTGTGGGGGTATTGTGGGGGTATTTCCGACTGGGCGATACCCCCAGCCGCGAGATCGAGCTGAGGAGCGGCTTTTCTCGCATGTGCAATGGCTTGTAGAGAGCATTGCCCGACGAGATTCCTCGCAAAGGTCCCAATTTCATTTTTGAGTTCGAGTCCTGCCGGAGGATTCGAATAGAAGCGGCCGAGTTGGGGCAGGGGAGGTCACATCCTTTTTCTCTTAAGTGACCGATTTGCGCCCCAATTTCGGACATTCAACTCGACTTCTATTCGACCCGAAAGCGGACAATCTCTTCAGCCACCCATGCTTAGCGGCGTTCTTCAAGGCTGCAGGCCGCGTGCGAACTACGAGAGCGCCATAATGCACAGCGCAACGCCCAGAGCATCCGGCGGTGAACAGATACCCATCCAGCGCGCCGTCGAAGCCGGTGAGGAACTGCGCTCCGTAGATCGGTGCCGCAACGGCGGCGAATTTGGATATGAAGCTGGCGCACCCGCCACCGGTCGATCGGATGGAACTGGCGTAATGGTTGTTGGTGATCGAGATGCGGCATGGCCCGCCCCCACCAGCGTCACGGAGGCGAACAGCATTGCCGCAACCTCCGTACCACTCGTGAGATAGGCGAAGGCGACCAGCAGGGTGAAGAGAATGGCGACCAGTGGTGCAGCAGCGATCCAGCCGGGTCCGCCCTTTTCAGTGAACGCCAACTTCAAGCCCGCCGAACATCGACTTCCACTTGTAGAACGTGGCCGAGCTGATCCCGTGACGGCGACACACTTCCGCCGTCGGCATCCCAGCCTCCTGCTCCTTCAATACCGCGGTGACCTGCTCTTCGCTGAACCTGCTTCGCTTCATTGTCGCCCGACTCCCTTGCGTTGGACTCTACCAAATACCGGTCACATTTCAGGGGAGCACATCACGATCCATTAACAATGGTTTAGATCCTTAATTATTCTTCATATTCGCAACCGAATCCCGCGTTCTTCGTTGGCTTTACGAATTCCAACCAGATCGGAGAATGCGCATGTCGGACGAACTTAACCTGACCAAGGGCGGTGCCCCCCATCAAGAACCCAAGGGTGAAGATGATATCCTGACCACCGCGCAGGGCGCGCCGGTTGCCGATAACCAGAACTGGCTCAGCGCCGGTCCGCGCGGTCCGCAACTCCTGGAAGACCATGTCGCCCGCGAGAAGATCTTTCACTTCGATCATGAACGCATTCCCGAGCGCGTCGTCCACGCTCGCGGCTATGGCATTCACGGCACTTTCGAGCTGAAGAAGGCAATTCCCGAATATTCACACGCCGCGATCTTCAATAATGTCGGTGAGAAGACCCCTACCTTCACCCGTTTCTCTACCGTGGCCGGGAACAAGGGCTCACCCGATCTGGCGCGCGACGTCCGCGGCTTCGCGACGAAGTTCTATACGAAGGAAGGCAATTGGGATCTGGTCGGCAACAACATCCCGGTGTTTTTCATCCAGGATGCGATCAAGTTCCCGGACCTGATCCACGCGGCCAAGCCCGCGCCGGATCGCGGCTTCCCCCAGGCACAGACCGCACATGACAACTTCTGGGATTTCATCAGCCTGAGCCCGGAAAGCATGCACATGGTGATGTGGATCATGTCCGATCGCACCATTCCGCGCAGCTTCCGTTTCATGGAGGGTTTTGGGGTACATACCTTCCGCCTGATCAATGCGAAGGGCGAGGCGAAATTCGTCAAGTTCCACTGGAAGCCTAAGCAGGGTCTGCAATCAGTAATCTGGAACGAGGCGCTGAAGATCAACGGTATGGACCCAGATTTCCATCGCCGCGATATGTGGGATTCGATCGAGGCGGGCGACTTCCCGCAGTGGGATCTGGGCATTCAGGTGTTCGATGAGGAATTCGCCGAGAGTTTCGAATTCGACGTGCTCGACGCGACCAAGATCATTCCCGAGGAACAGGTTCCGGTTGAAATCATCGGCACGCTCACGCTCGATGCCAATGTCGACAATTTCTTTGCGGAAACCGAGCAGGTCGCCTTCTGCACACAGAACATCGTGCCCGGGATGGACTTCAGTGAGGATCCGCTGCTCCAGGGCCGCAATTTCTCCTATCTCGACACGCAGCTGAAGCGGCTGGGTGGCCCGAACTTCACGCATATCCCCATCAACGCGCCCAAGTGTCCGGTCCACAATTTCCAGCAGGATGGCCACATGGCTATGACCAACCCCAAGGGGCGGGCGAATTACGAACCTAACAGCTGGTCGGGCGATATGGCCGACAACCGCGAACCGCGTGGCCCCCGCTCCAGTGCCGAGCATGGCTTCACCAGCTACGAAGCGCCGGTTACCGGGCCCAAGGTTCGGGTGCGCAGCGAGACCTTTGCCGATCACTACAGCCAGGCGCGCCAGTTCTACATCTCGCAGACCGCGATCGAGCAGACCCATATGGGCAATGCGCTGGTGTTCGAGCTTTCCAAGGTCGAGCGGACGGACATTCGCAAGCGGATGGTAAGCCATCTGCGCCACATCGACGATGGCCTTGCCAAGGTGGTTGCCGACGGCATCGGTCTGACCGAAATGCCTGAAAAGATCACCGCCGCGCGCAAGCCGATCGACGATCTGCCCGAAAGCCCGGCGCTGTCCATCCTCAAGAACGGACCGGACAGTTTCAAGGGCCGCAAGCTGGGCATTTATATCGCCGAAGGCGGTGATGCCGCAGTGGTGAAAGCGTTGAAGGACGCGGCCAAGGGCGCGGGTGCAATGGTCGAGATCATCGCCCCGCATGTGGCAGGTGCGAAACTCTCCGACGGCGAGATGATGGAAGCCGACCAGAAGATTGATGGCGGCCCCTCGGTGGTTTACGACGCCGTGGCGCTAGTGATGGGTGAGAAGGCCGCCGAGAATTTCGGCAAGGACAAGCCCAGCATCGACTTCGTCAACGACGCCTTCGCCCACGCCAAGTTCATTGCCTACGTCCCCGAGACAATGGCGCTGCTCGAAGGCGCCGGTGTGGCAAAGCGGATGGACGACGGCTTCGTCGAACTGGCCAAGCCCGATGCCGCCAAGGATTTCATCAGTCGCTGCGCAAAGCTGCGCTTCTGGGATCGCGAAGAGGTAAAGAAGGATTGAGGACAGACCATGACCAATGACAAGCAACTCGGCCTGGCTGGCACCGTTGCCGGCCTCGGCCTTGCGATCGGGGGGCTGGCCTTCGGCGCCTTCCTGTCGCAGCGGCGCAAGGGGGGCGATGACGATGCCCCCTTCTACACCCGCAAAAGCCCCGATAGCGACAATGCGGTGCTCGGGCGCACGGTTACGATCCGCAAGCCGCGCGCCGAACTCTATGCCTTCTGGCGCGATTTCGGCAATCTTCCAAGGTTCATGGAGAATGTCGAGACGATCCGGAAAGAGGGCGACCACCGCATTTGGGTGATCAAGGCTCCCGCCGGACAGACGGTCGAGATCAAGACTGAGGTCTGCGAGGATGTCGAAGGCAAACGCATCGCCTGGCGCTCGGTCGAAGGCTCGGACATCGAGACGCGCGGCAGCGTTGAATTCGCTGACGCACCGGGCGATCGCGGAACCCGCGTTTCGCTGGTGATGTCCTACAATCCGCCCGCCGGAAACCTCGGCCGTACCATTGCAAAGCTGTTCCAGCGCGAGCCGGAGGTGCAGGCGCGCCACGATCTCAAGCGCTTTAAGGGGCTAATGGAGACCGGCGAGATCGCCACCTCCGCCCACCGCAAGGAAAACACCCGCGCTGCCAAGCAGCAGGAGAAGGAAATATGAGAGCCCTCACTTGGCACGGGACGCACGACGTCCGGGTCGACACCGTCGACGATCCCGAAATCATCAATTCGCGTGATGCGATCATCGAGGTTACCTCCACCGCGATCTGCGGCAGCGACCTCCACCTTTACGACGGGGTTATTCCCGGCGTACTTCCCGGCGACGTGCTGGGCCATGAATTCATGGGCCGCGTGGTCGAAACCGGCAGCGACAGCACGCTCAAGAAAGGCCAGCGCGTCGTGGTGCCCTTCACCATCAGCTGCGGCGGCTGCTTCCATTGCCAGATCCAGCAGTTCTCGGCCTGCGAAAATTCCAATCCGGCAGAAAAGCAGGATATGTCGGCCAAGCTCTACGGTCACTCCATGGCGGCGCTGTTCGGATATTCGCACATGACCGGCGGCTACTGGGGCGGTCAGGCGGAATATGTCCGCGTGCCCTATTCCGATGTCGGCCCGATCGTGGTGCCCGACCATCTTGACGATGACAAGGTGCTGTTCCTTTCCGACATCCTACCCACCGGGTGGATGGCGGCGGAAAACGCCGAAATCCAGCCCGACGATACCGTCGCGGTCTGGGGCTGTGGGCCCGTCGGCCTGTTCGCGATCCAGTCCGCGATCGTGATGGGCGCAAGCAAGGTGATCGCCATCGACCATTATCCCAACCGCCTCGCGCTGGCCAAACAGCTTGGTGCTGAGGTGATCGATTTCCGCAAGACGAACGTCCGCGAAGCGCTGATCGAAATGTCGGGCGGGATTGGTGTCGACGCGGTGATCGATGCTGTCGGGATGGAAACCCACGGCTTCGCGGTCGACAACTTGGTTGATGTTGTGAAGCAGAAGGTCGGCATGGGTGCCGATCGCGCCAGTGCGCTGAAGCAGGCGATCCTTGCGGTCCGGCCCGGTGGGCGCGTTTCCATACCCGGCGTCTATGGCGGGATGACCGATAAATTCCCGCTGGGTGCGCTGATGGAGAAAGGTCTCCAGATCCGCAGCGGCCAGACCCATGTTCAGCGCTACACCAATGATCTGCTCGAGAAGATCGAAGACGGCACGCTCGACACCACCTTCCTGATCTCGCATCGCCTCCCGCTCGAGGATGCAGCCCGCGGCTACGAATGTTTCCGCACCGAGCAAGACAGCTGGACCAAGGTGGTGCTCAAGCCGGGTATGGACATGCCTGCGGCGAACTAGTCGCCGGGCGTCCGCTCGAGCAGATCGAGCCGGTAGAACTCCTCGCGCCGCGCTTTGGCCACCTGCCAGGGCGCGGTGTCGAGAAACAGTTTGACCGCTGTGTCACCATCGACCGTTAAATCGTTTTGGCCGATCCAGTTGACCAGCAGACACAGCCCGTTCCCGGTCAAGCTTTCATGGGCAAGCTGCGAGACCTGGCGAATTTCCCCGACGCTGAGAAAATAGAGAACTTCTGACAGGATCACCGCGTCGAACTGCCCCGCTGGCCAATAATCGGGCACTTCGGCGACAACGAACTCGACACTGTCGCACCGAGGTAGCCTCCTGGCCGCCAAATCGATCGCCTTTGTCGAGACATCCAGTGCCACTATCGAACTGGCAAGTTCCGCCAGGCGTTCGGTCAGCGCCCCTCCCGCGCATCCCACTTCCAACATGCGTGCAAAGCGCCGCTTGGCCAGTGCGGCGAGCACAGCCTCCCGCTTGCTGCGTTCATAGTCGCTGGTGTCGATGTCCCAGGGGTCGGGGTTTTCGGCGAACAACTGGTCGAAGCGTGCCTGCCGCTCGCTGGGTGCCTCAGTCACGGTGGAATATCTCCGGATGCGCGGCGAAATGCGCCAGCAGCGGTGCGGGCATCATAAAGGCCTCCGGGTCGTCGATGAGGTCGGTGAATTGCGACCGGTAGGCCGAAAGCGCAAACCGCTTGCGCTCTGCCAGCGAAGGCGCTTCAAACAGGCGAAGCTCGGTCTCGGGCAGCCGTCGTTCGCCAAAGCGCCCCCAGATCGGCGCGCTCCACAGCGGTGCCCGGTAATGCTGTGCCAGATCGCGCGCGATCGCATGCGCGGTGATGTGATCGCAATGCGGATCGAGATAGGAGGTGGTCCAGATCGCCTGCGGATCGATGATGTTTGCAAAGGCGAACAGCGCCTCTTGGCCCGCGTCGGTGAGATCGCCCTGGCGACTTTGCCTGTCGAGCAGTCCAAGCGCATGAACCGCGGCCGGACGCCGCGGGGCGAGGCTCGATAGCGCTTCCTCCAGCTCGGCGCGGCGCATTGCAACCAGCTTGGCGCGATCGCAGCCGGGGTGCGAACCCTCGCCATTGGTCACCAGCACCACCCCGATCGTTCGCCCCGCATCGGCCGCTGCGGCCAGAGCCTGACCGCAACCAAGCGTCTCGTCGTCGGGATGCGGCATCACCAGCAGCAGCCCGCCGGGCGGCGACAGTTCGTCCAGTTGGATCGCGGCCGCGCCTTCCGCAGCGCGAAGCACGCTGCCTTGCGCGATGACAGGAACGCTCACAGATCTTCTGCCCGCAACCCGCGCCCGGCCAGAGCCCGCGCGGCGCGCTGACGCTTGGCATCAGGCTGCGTTTGGCACAGGAACAGCCCCAGATCGCGGCGGATCCGTTCGATCGCGGTGCCTTCCTCGTGCGCTGCCATCCCCAGCCCGCGCTCGACCAGCGCCAGCACAGTGCGGCAATTGTCCTCGGTCACCTGCCGCGCCAGTAGCGAGAGGGTGGCGGTGTTGGGCTTCGCATCGCGCGTCTCTACCGCTCTTGCTGCTCGCCACAGCCACAGCCGCATGGTTTCGAGCGCGATAGCGCCAGTCGCGATACGGTCGAACTGGTGAGGATCCTCGATCCTGCCGCGCTCCTGCAAGGCTTCGCGGAAATGCGCGAACAGCGCCTCGGCACCGCCACAATGTGCAGCGCAATAGCGCCAGATCCCGCCCTCGAAATGCGGCTCGCGGGAATAATCCCCCAGTTCGCCGAGCACGGCATCGTCTGCAAGTTCGCTCCCGGTAAAATCGTAACGCCCAGATCGCGTGGCGCGCATCCCCGAGACGTTCCAGCCGGAAGGATCGCAGCGCGAAGGATCGTTGGCCGGGGCGAGTGCCAGCAAGACGCCCTGCTCTCCATTGATCGCCACCACCGCGTGGCGAACGAGGCCGAGGCCCGATGCGAAGCGTTTGGCGCCCCCCAGTACAATGCCTGCGGGTTGGTTCGAGAGTGTCAGCGGGCTGGCTGGATCGTCCGCACCCCATACGCCGAGCAGCTCGCCTGCATGAACACTGTGCGCGAGACGCTGCTGCGTGTCCTCCCGGCCATAAAGCGCCACCAGCTTTACCGCGTTCATATGGCCTTCGAACAACCGCGCGACCGAGAGATTGGCCCGTCCAAGATCACGCAAGGCTTCGAATGCCCCCGCCATCCCTTCCGGCGCGCAACCCCAGCCCTGTCCGCCGTGCTCAAGCGGGAGGCAGGAGGCAAGCCACCCAGCATCGTGGAGCGCCGCGACATCGTGGGAGAGGTCACCACCCATCCGGTCACTGGCCGCCGCGCGGGCGGCAATGGCAGCGAGCATTTCCTTACGAGGATCAGGCCGGGGCGCTATCATGCAGCGGCCCGGTATGGACGCATCCATGCAGACGTGCTTTGGCGTCGGGGTGCCTGCTCTTCGGCAGCGGACTGGAGGTGCCCGGTCCGCGAAGAGAATATTGCTCGATTGATACCGGGTCTTGCCAAACGGTCAGTCACGCTCTGACACCCGCTGCGCGAAGCGCACTCGTTGTGTCATCCAGTGTCTCCTTTCGAGCATTGGACAGGTTGACCATGACCTGGGACATGCGCATCCGGCGATGTTGCAATGCAGGATCGCGCGCTATTGCGTCCTGGAACTGCGCGTATCTCCCCATGCCGAATTGCAAACCATTCCAGACATCCGCAAGGCGTTGCAGCAGGGCGAGCGGCACCAGCTGCTCATCGCAGTAAGGATCGTCGTGCGTGGCACGGTCGCGCAATGCATCGCCCATTCCGCCAGCCGCGCGCCCAAAAAGTCGTCCGGAGGTACTAGCTGTCACGTCGCTCGCTACCTTGATGGACCAGTCACGGCGACGGGCGAGAATGGCCAGCGCCTTGTCCTCAGCAACAGGTGGTATCGGCATACCGCCGATACCACGATAGCGCGCAGTCGGCAGCGCTAAGCTGGCACCCATCGCGGCGATCTGGAAACTCGGCGCATCTCCGCTGGTCCAACGCTGCCACAGCTGTTCAAGCTCTGCCGAGTAAGCTGCTTCAACCTCCCCGCAACGCCGAACGGAGTGGGGCAGGCCAGTATATTCTTGCGGGTCGATCGAAACGGTGCCGCACACCAGATCGGTACCATCGCGAATATGCCGAAGGTTCGCCGCCGCCCAATTCGGAGCAACAAGGGTGTCGGCATCGGTTGTGAGTAGCGCGCCATCCGGAACGAGTAGCGCCCCGATATCAAGCGCGATACGGCGTGCGTGCGGTGCATCGGCGACGGCTGGCCGCAGCGAAACCTTGACGAGCAGATAGTTGCATCCCGAAGCCTCGAGCATGCTGGAGGCGATCTGCCAAGAACGGTCTGCGCTGTTGTTGATCAGCAGGACAATTGCCCCTACCGCGCCGCTGCGCCCAACCGTATCGAAGAGTGACGCCAGAGAAGCGGGCAGGATATGCTCCTCGTTCCGGGCGGGAACGCAGATAGCGAAATCCGCTTTTGCGGGGAGTGACGAGGCAACCGTTCCGACTGCAATCCGGTTCTTGAACGGCAACCCGGCAACCGCTTCCTCGATGATCGACGAGGTGCGAATGCGTCGGCTGCCGACCCACTTGGTCAAGGGGCCAGCACCCATCATCATGTCAGCCCTTGGCTTGGAGGTTGACCGATCGTTCCGCCAGATCGGTCATGTTTTCGTCCGCGCCGTAGATATCGGCCGTAATTGTATCAAGCTTGGCGGCGTGGTCATTCTTGCCGAGCGCTTCGGCAAACGCCTTGGCAGTGCCGAAGCCGCAAATACCGTAATGGCACATGCGTTGATACTGCGACACGATGACGACGTCGCGAACATCATCATCGTCGATATCCGCATCGATGACATGCTTCTTCGCCTCTTTGACGAGGCCTTCCATGCCCTTGCAATGCTCTTTCTCGCTCTCGCCGCAATCCTTCAGCAGCTTCTCCAGGGTCGCGGTATGATCCTTGATACCCTCGGCAGCCTTGCTGAGACGTTCCTTGAGCTTGGGATCGCTCGCTTTGTCGGCCAGTTGGCTGACCATTTTCGACATCTGATCATTTGCAGACCAGTTGTCGGCCAGTTCTTCCTTGTAGCAATCTTCGAGGTTTTTCGGTGCAGACACAGTAGGCCTCCTTTTTGATGGCCATGAAAACTCACGGCAGCTTCTGATTGGGTAATCTCTGAGCGGGCCGTTTGGTTTCGAATAATTTAAATCCAAGGAATTAACGGTATAGCCGTAACAATCGATATGCTGGGATGTCTTGGTGATTATCGGCAAACGCCGTTGAACAACGGTTCCTGCGGTCACTTATGAATTGAAATGGTTCGCAAGGAACATGGTTTTCATCTGGCTCGATGTAACGACCGTTTGCGAGATGCATGCAAACAACGTTACGAGCCGCCCGGTCCAACGTCCTTCATCAACTGCGCATTGTCCAAGGATGTATCGTCTCGAGGGATGATCGAAAACTTTCCGTCATTTTCAAGGATTACCCAGTTGGCATCGTCGAGGCTCAGGTGCCCCTTCTGCCTCAAAGCGTTGTAGATTTCGGCTTCGGAGATGCGTTCGGCGCGCATCGCGTCCTTCTGTAGTTCGCCCTTGTGCAACAGCATGCGCGGTTCTGCCTTGATAAGCTTGGAGAAAACATCGCTGCGCAGCACCAGCCAGGACGTCGCCCACTGAAGCGCGAACATGATTGCAATACCCAAGGCAGCGTCGGCTATACTGACATCTTTAAGCAAGATACCCGAGGCCGCGAGACTCCCCACCGCGACGGTCACCATCCAGTCGAAATTGTTCATCTGACTGGTCGTGCGCTTGCCCGTAACGCGGGTCATCGCAACGATCAGGATATAGAACACGACCGCACCGATAGCGACGCTAGTAAGCCGATCGAAGCTGTTGAACCAGGTATCAATATCGCTGCTCGGTGAAGTCATTTATACGCTCGCAAGGGTTCGGCGGTTGGTCCTCGAATGAATAGCTAAGCACCGACAGGGCAGAGTGCAATCGGCGACACAAGGAGAATGACGGCGTTTCGCAACCGTTCTCGCATGGTTCTCACCGAAATCCTGGCCAGACCCCGAAATCCCGTCCGGTGCAATGGTATGCGGGGTTGCCAAACACAACATTCGGCGTTCGGCAGTTCAGGTTTTTTCTTCCCCGAGCGTATCCGCTTTGATGGCATCGCGATTGCCCATCCGCTCGTTCGGTCCGACCGTCGTATCGAGGCGGGTCTGGTGCTCGATTTCGGAATCGAGTTCTGCACCAAGCAGCACGATGTATGACGACACCCATAGCCACATCAGCAATACGATAACGCCGCCGAGCGCCCCGTAGGTTTCGTTATAGCTACCGAAATTCCGCACGTAGAAGGCAAAGGCGATCGATGCGAGTAACCAAACCGTCACCGCCGCGACCGAACCCGGCGTGACCCAGCGCCATTCCGGCGCATCGCGCGAGGGACCATATCGGTAGAGCACGGACAACCCGCCAAAAGCGATAAGAGCCAACAACACCCACCGGCCATAGAATACAAAGGTTTGAATGAAGGACGGCAGTCCAAGTCCGTCGGCAAGCAGGGGCAGGACGATCATCAGGCCCATCGCGATAACGAGGACGAGCACCATGAGAACCGTCAGCACAAGGGCTGTCGCATTGATCCGAAGAAAGCCACGCGTTTCGTCTTCGTCATAGGCGACGTTCATGCCGACCATCAGCGTTTTGACGCCTTTCGACGCGCCGTAGATCGCGAAGAGAATGCTGCCGAGCGCAGCCCAGCCCAACGTGGTGTTCGCGCCGGCGGCAACCTTGCGGGCTTGGTTCTCCAGTATTTCGGCTGTGTTTTGCGGTAGCCCGGCGGCGAAACTTTCGATCTGCTGTTCGACCACCATCGGATCAACGACTAATCCCGCGATCAGGATGATCGCGGCGATCGCGGGAAAGAGCGCGAGCAGGCCGAAGAAGGCGACGCCTGCGGACACGACCGAAACATGGTCGGCATCGAGCTCGTCCTTCGTTCTCAGAAGGATGTCCTTCCAGCCTTTCGCAGGAATGTGCGAAGGTTTCTTTGCCGTGCGCCCACGTGGTTCGTCAGTCGAAGTCATAGATTGCCAGTCGAATTATCCTAAGGTGATCTAACGCGTCAGACCGGCGAACACCGTTTGATGCCGCCGGTATGATTTCAGACAATTGCCCGATGCATCCGGGCTCAATACCCGTGCGCCAGTCCCGACAGAGATGAAACCTCGATCGGACTGGCGCAACTGGCGAGCAGGCAATGCGTTACGCCGGCCCTTTTTCTTCCATTTTGCGGTCGGCCTTGGCAACCGCTTCGTCCTTCTTCGCGCGTGCTTCGCGGCCAACCTCGCGGGCTTTCGCCTTGGCTTGGTCCAGTGTCTTGGCACCTTGGGGGCCCAGCTTTTCGCGCTCCGTTTGCGAGGACGGTATCACCGATCCGGCAATGGCGCCGACGATGGCCGCTGCCAGCCCGCCGACGAGCGGATTGCTGTTATAGGCATCGCGTCCCTTGTCCATCGTGCGCCGACCACGTTTAGCCAGGTCACTTCGCGTTTGGCGCGCGTTATCGGCGAAGCTGTCGCGTTTTTCGCGCATGCGGTTGGTCGCGTCGTCGAGCCGCTGGCGATAGGACTTGTCGTCCTCGTCGTGATCGCGTTCGATCATTAGATAGGTTCCGCGATGTTCGTCGCGACGGCGGCGATAGATCGTGTCGTCTTCGTCGGGCTGCCGCTCGACACGCGACATATGTTCGACATAGCCGCGATGATCAGGGTCGTAATCGTACGCGTTGCTCGAAATGCCATCGCTTCCGGAATTGGACGTGAACGCCGACGGCTTGGCATCGTAATCGCTGACCAGCCAAATGCCACCGGCAGAAATCAGCGCCATGGCGAGCGGATTGCGGCGGGCACCGTCAAGGATGTAGCGCGCGTCGATGCCGTTCTCGTCCGCCTTGTCTAGCAAAGCGTCGAACAGGCTGCGCGGCGACATCTGGTCGCCAATCCGATCGACAGTTTCGCTCATGTTTTCCTGTGTGCGGCGGATGTCGGCTTCGATGGCATCGGGGTCGCGAGTTTGGTTCTGGGTCATCGTTTTGCTCCGGAATGGGTAAGGTCGCCGGTGGCCGCATCAGGCGTGCGTTCGACCGTATCGATCGTGCGCTCCGGCTTGAGATTGGTTGCCTTCATTTTGCTTCGGGCGACGCCGTAGAGGATGGCGGCCAGAATGAGGGTTGCAAGGCCGACCAGCAGGGTTGCCAGATCGCGGTCGTCGATGGCGTCGCCGATCAGATAGGCAATGCCCATCAGTGTGACACCGAGACCGGCTATGCCGAACACCGCTGCGCCCAGAAGGCTCGCAACCGATTTCTGTATGTCTGCCACGGATTCGCGCATTTCCGCCTGGACGAGATTGACCTGCTGCTGCGCCAGATGTGCACTCTGACTGGTAAGACGGCCGAGCAGGTCGACGACGTTATCGTCGGTTCTGCTGGTCTTCGTCGCGCGGTCGGTTCTGTTGTCAATCTGGCTCACCGGGTTTCTCCCGTTGAACGGGAAGACGCAACGCTGGTGCGCGCCTGTGCCACAGTCTTTTCGCGATCCCCCAAACCCGTCGTCGCGGTAGGAGTGGTTGAGGCGGCGGTAGTGGCCGGGGTCGTTTCGGCCATGCCGGTCGAAGCACCATAGGTTCCGCGTGTATGGTAAGCGTTGCCGCGGTCGCTATCGTTCTGGCCGACATCGTAGTCATCGTGATATTCGGCGCCAGCACGAAGGAAGCGGGCGGCAGCGAACCCGGCGGCAGCCGATGCGGCGAGGAAGGCCGACGGATTGTCGCGGGCGAACCGGCGCGTTTCGTTAGCCAGTTCACGCGGAGACTTGTTCTCCAATCGCGATGCCAGCCCGTCCACTTCGCGTGCCACGCTGCTGAATGCAGAAGCAAGCCAATCGGGTGCCCGGTGGTCGCCCTGCAGTTCGTCGGCGGCGGTTTGCATGGCCGAAGAAGCGGAATGTGCCGCGCGTCCGACCCGATCCTTTTCTTCGGCGGCCTTCGCTTCGCCCTGTCTGGTCGCCGTTTCCTTGAGGTCGCGGGCGTCGCCCTTGAGATCATCGGCTACGTCGCCGTGCTGAGAGCTACTTGTTCGGTTTCGTGGGGTGTCCACCATGGTTAATCTCCTAAAAAGATAACACTAGAGCGGTATCGCGCTGAGATTGTTCCGCAAGTTGCCCAAGATCAATCGAATTGCAGCGTCCAAAGTCCGCGCATCTTGCCTTCGGGAAATCTGTACCAAAGAAAGGCCCCATGTTCAGAGATCGACACGAGCCATAGATAGTCTGATGGAAGGATTGCTTGCGAAAGGGGGCCAGCAGCACCATAGGGACCGCCTTTGGTCGCGCGTGGAATGTCGGCTTTCGACGCTGCAGCCACCATATCCGGACAATCCGTTTCCGGCCCCCTAGTTGCCGGTCCGCGAAGGGCCCCTATTTCGGACGTTCGGACCCTCCCAGAGAAAGCCTGAAAGCGGACCGGCAGCTTTGTTCCGGTTATGAGCTTCGCCAATGTCTGATTATGGATGGGAAGCGGACGCTCATTCAGAACGTGTCTTACTCGCTTTTCTCAACCGCTCAGCCTGTGATTCGGCGCGTTCGACCGCTGCATCTGAACATTCGGCTTCTGCCAAGTCGTCAATCTCGTCAGCGGCTCGCTTCAACATCCCTTTGAGCGCAAGATTTTCCTGCTCAGCATTTACGAGCTCATGGCGAAGTTCACGCTTTTCCTGTTCCATCCGCAAAGAATAGACAAATCTCACTCAGACACAAATGCGGCCGCAAAAGGGTCGAGCGCCGCTCGTACGTACTGGTCCGATGCTAGCCGCGAACCGGGAGTGATGTAGTCTCTATGGCGTCCAATGGTCAGCGGTTCCCGTCAAACCATTCTGAACGGCCGCTAAGAGATCACCTTCGGGTACTGGCTTTGCTAATTGTCCGTCGTCAGAACATTTGGCACAATTCACGGCGTAGATTTACGGCGCGATTGCCTCGTCTTGGATTGATGTTTAGGCGGCAAGCCTGCGATGTTGCAAGCGCCGATATTCGAGTGTCTTTCGCTTGATCCTTTCTCTTCGTTTGATGATGGCTGATGCCCTGCCGAAGTAGGCATCGGCAGGTGTCACATTGTCCAGGCTCTCGTGGTAGCGCTGGTGGTTGTAATGCTCGACGAAGGCTTCGATCTGGGTCTCGAGATCGCCGGGCAGGAAGTAATTCTCCAGAAGGACGCGGTTCTTCAATGTCTGATGCCAGCGTTCTATCTTGCCCTGGGTCTGCGGATGGAAGGGTGCGCCGCGCACGTGGCTCATCCTGTTGGCCTCGATGTATTCGGCCAGTTCTCCGGCGATGTAGCTGGGGCCATTGTCGCTGAGCAGGCGCGGCCTGTGCAGCACATTGGCGTGGTCGCAGCCTGAGGTGGCCAGCGCCATGTCCAGCGTGTCGGTTACGTCGCTGGCGCACATGGTGGTGCGCGGCTTACGGGCGATGATGTAGCGCGAGTAATCGTCGAGCACGGTAGAGAGGTAGACCCAGCCCCATCCGATTATCTTGAAGTAGGTGAAGTCGGTCTGCCACATCTCGTTGGGCCGCGTGGTTTTGGTGTGGAACGCCTCTGCCGCCTTGATCACGGTATAGGCCGGGCTGGTGATCAGGTCGTGGGCCTTGAGCAGCCGGTAAACCGTGGCTTCGGAAACAAAATAGCGCTTCTCGTCGGTGAAGCGCACCGCCAGTTCGCGCGGGGATAGATCGGTCTGCTCCAGCGCGAGTCCGACGATCTGGTCCTGGATATCGTCTCCGATGCGGTTTCACACCCTGCTCGGCGCTGAAGGGCGGTCCTGGAGCGCTTCCGGCCCGCCTTCAAGGTAGCGGTCATACCAGCGGTAGAAGGTTCGCCGTGCCACGCCAAGTTGGTCCAGCGTGCGTTTGACGGGCAGATGCGACTGCTCGACGATCCGGATGATCTCGAACTTCTCGGATGCGGGATACCTCATTCGTCGTCTCCCCAAGCCCGGTCATGCTTTTTTTGAGCAGCCGGTTCTCCAAGATGAGATCGGCCACGCATTCCTTCAGATCGCGCTTCACGGCGCAGACCCTTCACCTCGTCCGTGGTCGCAGCACGCGCAGTGTCGCCAGCCAGGCGGCGCTTGCCTGCTTCCATGAACTCCTTGGACCAGGTGTAATACAGGCTCTGCGCGATCCCTTCACGGCGGCACAGCTCGGCAATGGAGTCATCGCCGCGCAGGCCATCAAGGACGATCCTGATCTTGTCCTCGGCTGAAAAGTGTCGGCGGGTCTTGCGCCGGATGTCCTTCACTACCTGTTCGGCAGGGGCCTTGGTCCGCGATTTTGCATTGGAGGATTTGGGCATCGTCTTCGTTCCTTCGTCACTACGACGAAGCCCAAACCCTCCTTAAATCACAACCTCAAATCTGTGCCATAGGCGCTGACGGGAGACAGTAAAGGTACAGGATGATCTCAAACCCTCCGACGCTCTGAGTATCGTCAAGAATGGTCCTCAGACCTTTGAGGGGCGTAGGCTGGGACTGTTTGTATCTGAAGGGGCGCCAGCGGCCCTGGTGAGAGGACTGCGCTCGGCGGTAAAGAAGGCCGATGCGGTTTGTGAAATCGTGACACCCAAGATCGGCGGTGTAATGCTTGATAACGGTGATAAATTGGAAGGTGACGAGAAGATCGATGGCGGCCCATCGGTTCTCTACGATGCTGTCGCGCTTGTGATGAGCGAAGAAGGCGCGCAGCACCTCGTTGACGACGCACCATCGCGTGATTTTTTGACTGACGCTTTTGCGCATTGCAAATTTATCGCGTTCAACGAGCCGGCACGCGCGATGTTCGAAGCGGTCGGACTGGCGGGCGATCTCGACGAGGGTTGCGTTGAGTTGACAACCCAGAAATCAGCACGCGCTTTTATCGACGAGCTCGGACCGTTGCGTTATTGGGAACGTGAAACGGCTGTGGATGCAGACGCTTGACCTACTAGCTTTTCGCTCTTTGCACACCTTCCAAAAGGTCTACCTCGAGCTGGCCTCCGTGCAACATCGCTATGTCGCCAGTCGTCTCAAGCACCACGGCACGCACGGCTGAAAAGCGAAGAACGTTTGCTTCGCGCAGCTTGGCAATAAGATCGCTTCGCGCAACACGGGTGCGCCCTAGCGCGCGCTCGTCGATCACACCATCGCGCATTAACAAGATGGGCTCATTCTGTATGACCTGTTCGAAGGTATCGGACTCCTTTCCGATGCGTGCGATCGCCCACTGAACCGCAAAGATCGCTGCAAGGGCAAGGAGCGCCTGACTGAATACAGTCCAGGTCGAAGCCTGCGCAGCGCCGGCGAGCAAGGATCCGGATGCGACCGTGATGACGAAATCGAAGTTCGTCATCTTCGAGAAGGACCGCAATCCCACTAGGCGCACCAGACCAATAACTCAAAGCACCGCGAGCGCGGTCAATGCGGCGCTTCGCACAAGAAGATCGGGCAGACTTCCGTCTACGAACATTTTCTCGTCTCAATTATTGGTTTGATCGGATCGGCAAACTGCCGCTCTACCGCTTCGTCAAGGGACTTTGCTACATGCTCGCGATCAGCGCGCGACAAAGATTCGTACACGGTTGGCACAAATAGCCTTTCTCCCGCGCCTTTGTAGGATGTGAGGTAAGTCCAGTCATTCCGTCGCGCTACACCCGCGGCATTTGCGATTTTGTCCAAAATAATCCCCGGCTTCGACACTAAAGTTTCGTGTGACACAAAAGCATGAGCACCCGCCTGATCGGCTACTGCGATCCAGTTTTTCAGCTTGGCCGTCCGCTTAGCGATCGCGTTGGCGAATGGTCTTCCGGTCGACGGACAGCGCTCTTCGATGATGGGGTGTGATAGAAATCGCAATTTGACGAAACGCCCCAAAAGTCATCGTCCCAAACACTTTCCCATGGCGCGCGGATGAAATCGGAAAAGGCGAGCTTCTTAAGATCGGAGTCAGCATGCCACGGGTTTCTGTGCAGGCTTCGTAACCATTGATCTGGTCTGCGTGCGATGACGAGTACCAGCACGTCATTGGGTAAGCTGAACCACTCCGGCACCAGCCAGTGCTTGAAGCCGTATTCTTCAGTAAACGTCAGTTCGGGGAAATTGGCTTCGATTAATTTGATCAGCGCGTTGGTACCGCTGCAACGCTGACCGTAGACTTGAACTCGCCGGATCATGAACCGCCTCATTTGTTCTTCGCATGTTCCCCTAGGCGACTACCAACTCGGGGAGATTTCGGACCGAAAAATCGTGTGATCTTTGTTATGTTGCAGAAACTTAAGCGGTACATTCGCGTAGAGCTCGCATGGGTAAGCTGCGTCAACGTGAACGGGTGCCAATGGAAGTCGATGCGGAGCCACTGGTTTCGTCTCTTCAGACGCATATTGAAGACCAAAATTTTCCCTGCGTCGGCGCTAAGTCCGCGCTCAATTCCGGGCTACTTGAGGTACGATCGGCTTGGCAGCTGACAAGCGCATGGGACGATGTTTCGATCCATGAGGGTTTGCTTCGCTGGCGCGATCTCTATGAGAATGATCCAAGCGGACTTCGCAGTTTCGTGGTGGTCTTTTCCGGTCCGTTGGACCTAAGCGAAGAAGCGTTCGAATCAGCGATGTGGGAGCGATTGTCTTCTCTCGCAGCCAAAGATGGGTGGCGTGGGCAGCGCTATGATCCGAGCGTCAGCAGCGATCCGAGCGATCCGCATTTCTCTTTGAGCTTCGGGGGCAGGGCATATTTCGTAGTCGGAATGCACCCTAACGCCTCGCGGCCCGCGCGGCGCACGCGATATCCAACGCTCGTGTTCAATCTACACGATCAGTTCGAGCGCCTACGAGCCGAACAGCGCTATGAGAAGCTTCGCAAAGCCATTCTCCAGCGCGACGAACAACTCGCCGGGTCGATTAATCCAATGCTTGCCCGGCACGGGGAAGCGAGCGAAGCGCGTCAATACAGTGGGCGAATAGTGGGGGAAGATTGGGAATGTCCGTTCAAAGATCCGAGACAATAGGGAAAGAGCGGATCGAACCGCGTACTGGTGTAGCTTTCGAGCTCCGCGCTGGAGACGCTCTGACCGTGTTCGATCCGGAGGGATCGCAGGTGAGCGATCTCGTTGCCTTTGCAGCCGAAGATCCACGCGAATGGCTATCCAACGGACGCACCTTCGATTACGAAGAGACTATCGATCTCGGGATCGGATCGCGCTTGTGGTCGAACCGATCGCGCATCATGCTTGGTATCGAGGACGACACGGTCGGCAAACACGATTTTCTGCTCACCCCGTGTTCGAAGGACACCTTTTTACACTTCTACCCGGACAGACCCTCTCATCGTGGTTGCTTTGGAAACCTGGCCACTGCGCTCGAGCCATATGGTATCGACGAAGATCATATACCGACCGCGTTCAATATCTTTATGAACGTGCCGGTATCCTCATCCGGTACGATCGAAGTGTTGCCGCCGCTCAGCAAACCAGGCGACTTCATTCGCTTTCGCGCGAATATGGATCTGATCATCGGACTGACGGCATGTTCGGCCTACGCTTCGAATGGCGGCAGCTTTAAACCGATCGATTATCGCATCGAACCAGGAAAGCCGAAGCGATGAACTTCCTCGATATTCTCGAGTGGTATGGCGCGATTTCAGCGGTAGTCGCCGCGCTGGTCGTTGCGTCCAATATCTCCACCCGGGTATCGGGCTGGGCGTTCGTACTCTTCGTTACATCTTCAGCCGCATTGATAGTATGGGCTTTTATGAGCGAAGACGCCGAGGGCATTGGATGGCAGAATATCTGCCTTCTGGCGATCAATCTGTGGGGCGTCTATCGCTACTTGATTCGCGCTGAACCTGATGCAGGATCGACTGAAAGGAAGACTGCATGAAATCGGCCTGGATCTCCATTCTTGCTGCTGGGTTAGTTTTGGCAGTGGGTATTGGCGGCCATTATGCGAACGGGGCCATCTACTCCTCGCTTCATGCGCGCGAGATGATCGAAGCACTGAGTTCGCCGGCGCTTTATCTCGGCAGCGCAATCGCAGCGAGTTCAGCAACAACAATGGCACTAATGCTGACCCTTCTAGGGCTTGTCCGGCGGGTCGATTCCGAGTTCGACCAATCGATGTACAAGCGCGTCTATCATATCAGTTTACTCAGCGCCTTCCTACTGGGTGGCTCGGTCGTGATGCTGCTGCTGATGACTATGCCGATTGGGGAGTTCGATGAAATACCATCGGTCTGGTTCCCGAGCCTCTACAAGGTTCTCTACTGGCTGGTCGTAATTCTGAGCGCCATGCTAGTCGCTATGGTCGCGCTGCTGTTTACCGCCATCCGGACGCTTATTGTGAAGATCACGCCTCATGACGACGTCTGAACGGCATACCACTATGAGCTTTATGACCGCTGAAACTCAAAGGCTTTCCGGAATGCTTCATGCCTAAACGCCCGCTCGTCTTCTTCGCGCATCACCAGGGGCGTGGCCATGCCAATCGGATTATGGCTATTGCGGCGTACATTCCTCACGACCGCCCGCTTCACATTCTCACCGCGAAGCCCGACCAATTCGACGACATGCCGCGCCATTCGAAAATCACGCAGCTGCCTGATATGATCGGGGCGCCTTCGCGTAGCAACGCGCTTCACGAAGAGCCGACACCATCAATTATGCATTGTGTGCCATTGGGCGTCGACGAGATGCGTGAGCACATGCGGATCATTGCCAATACCCTTGGCGAAGTTGATCCTGCGCTCTTCGTCATCGATGTTTCGGCCGAAATTGCCCTACTGGCGCGGATTATGAGCGTTCCGGCCATTTCGATCCGCATGCATGGCTCTCGCAATGATACGGGACATCTGGCCGCTTACGAGGCTTCGGTAGGTATGCTCGCCCCCTTCGATGAAGTGATCGAGCAGGAAGACTATCCTGCCTGGGCACGTGAGCGCACCTATTACACCGGCGGACTGTGTACGACCGACGGTTCAGTGCTTGAACGCGAACTGGCACGCGAGAGGCTTGGTCTTCCAACTGACAAATCGATCACTTTGGTAATTGCAGGGGGCGGTGGGTCGGGGACTCCCTATGCGCCGCTAACGGTGGCCGCACGAGCCGAGCCCGATGCACTGTGGCTCATCGCAGGGCCTTTACACAAAGAGGGGCACGAGACCGATTTCGGGAATTTGCGCCAGCTTGGCTGGGTCGACAATCTGAACGAGTATCTTGCCGCAGCCGATCGCGTCGTCGCCTCGGCCGGCGACAACACCGTGCATGAGATTGCACGGTTCGCCAAACCGTTTCTCTGCATTCCTGAGTGGCGCTATTTCGATGAACAGCGCCGCAAGGCGATCGAACTCGACCGGGTTGGGGGAGCGATCTATCGCGAAACCTGGCCAGCGTCGATTCCGGAGTGGAAGGAAGCGCTTGCTGCTACAGATAATCTAGATACGGCCAATCTGGCGCAACTTCACGAGCCGGATGCAGCGCGACGAGCTGCGGAATGGTTGGAGGCGAAAGCCAGGGAGTACTGGACCGCTAGCTAAAGCGAATGTCCGACCCCTGCTGGGTAGCCTCGACCTCCTGCGCGCTCGGTTCGCGACGTACCTCTATCGCATCGTCATACCGCGTGATTAGGCCGCGTCTTTCGAAATCGTCGAGCCAATAGTCCATGCACCACTTGCCCCAACGCTCGCGAAAAAGCTGCGCGTTGCGAACGATAGATTGAAAATGTTGCAGAGGGGGTTTGTGTACGGCGTGATGCTGGTGAAAGCAGAGCGTGCCGCCAAGCCAAAATAACGGCGCTTCAATAGCTGCGAGCCGCTCGGCGAAATCGGTTTCTTCAGCGCTGTAGCCGACATAGGCTTCGTCCATTCCGTCCGCGTTGCGCCAGGTGTCGAAACTGAGCGCGAAAGCCAGTCCCCATAGCTCGCCGTAATCGTCGATTGGCATGGTTGCCTTGTTGAACACTTCGGGCTTGGCGGGATGTCTCACCGCTTCTTGCACCAACCGAGAATAGTCAGGTTTGGGATCGTAAGCGCTGAACCAACCATTTTTGCAGGCGGGAAGATATCTTACTTCCGGAAGATAGACCCCCGACCAATCCTCTTCGAATGCTTCATCCACGCGGCGAACAAATTCCGGATCGGGAATGCAATCGACATCGAGAAATGCGAGGATATCTCCGCTAGCCGCCTTGGCTGCTTTGTTTCGTGCCTTGGCTAGGGGTAGCGAATCGCCCGGCACATGAACACATCGGATCGGACAAACCGCCTTTTCCGGAAGTGTAGGGGGCTCGTCCTGCATATAGGCGACGACGATCTCGTCGGGTTGGCGAGTTTGCGAGGCCAACCCTGCAAGCAGATGGTCGAAATGATTCTGGCGTCCGCGAATGAGCGTCAGGATCGATAAAGACCGGTAATTGCTCACCAGCTGCCTGCCGATTGGTAGTGCCGCACGCCTTCGAGAACCCCGGCGGCATGCGTTTTCGACGCGACGAACGCATGGGACAGAGCGGGATCTTCGCCCAGGCCGTCCGACCAGTTTCCAACAATCACCGGATGAGGACAGGCGACGAGCATCGAACGATCGTTACCGCTATCACCGGCCACAACAACTCTTGACTGGGTCAGCCCCAATCGAGCTGCAGCGTGGACAACGGCCGCTTGCTTTCCCCCGCCACGCGGAAGGATATCCAGATACCGACCATGGCTGGCAATGATTTCGACCGCCAAACCTTCTTTATCGAAGGCAGCGCGAATTTCATCTGTTGAAAGCTCGCCCGTGAAGAAACTGGCTTTGCCGACTTTCTGCTCGAGCAAAGCCTGCGACCGCAAGTTTAGTCTTGTCGCAACATCGTGCACCCGTTCGTGGTCCCAGTCGCGTGCGAGTCCGGCCTTCCAGGCTTCATCTTCAACAAAACAGCGACGCTCCCGATCGTACCAGTGCATTGCCGTACCGACTCCGCTGATGATGACATCGGGGTTGGGAACCCCTTCCGCGGCAAGAATAGCTTGAGCGCTGTGGAAGCTGCGGCCGGTTGCAATGCCCAGCGCAATATTCTCGCTGTTCTTGGTCTGCCACCGAAGAAATTCGCGCAAAGCCTCCCGGTCGCCCAGCAGCGTATTGTCAATGTCGCAGACCAAAAGCCGGCCCCATGAGGGCGCATTTTGCGGGGGCGAAACCAGATCGTTCAGCAATCGGTGATAGATGCGGCAATGCGCTTGCCAATCATATGCACTCGCTGCGTCACCGCCGACAGAGGCATAGCGAATCCAGCTCTTGCGATCGGCAATGATCGAAAAGCAGGCGTCTGCGATCGCGCTGCGATCGGTCGGCTGAACCAATACGCCGTTTTCGCAGCGCTCAATGATATCATTGGGGCCGCCACTATCGGTTGCTACCACTGGGAGATGCGAAGCGGCTGCTTCGAGCAAGGTCAGCCCAAAGGGTTCGTTCAACGCCGGATTGACGAACACCCCGCCGCTTTCTCTCGCGAGCGCGTAATAAGCCGGTATGTCGCTTGGTTCATGGCTCTTTGGATAAGCCACATGGCCGTAAAGGTCGTGGGTTTCGACCGCGGCGATAAGCTCTTCGATAACCTCGCGGCATTCCTGTTCGAGTTCCGATAGCTGTGACCGGCACCCGGCAACAATAACCAAGTTTGCGCGTTCGCGCAGTTCTGAGTGTGCAGCATAAGCTTCAACGAGCGCGACCAGGTTCTTCTTACGTACAGGCCGCGCGATCGCGAGGATGATGGGTTTCTCAGAATCGCATAGAAATCTTGCAACATCGCTGCGGACCTTGTTGCTCACAGGCGCATTCTTGAACCGTTCCAAGTCGCAGCCAGGCGGGATGACGCGAATGCGGCCGCTATCTATCTTCGAGTAGTGGGCGTACTGGGCTTCCGCTTCGTCCCGCGAACTCGAAATGACGCCGCTCGCCTTTTCAAGCACTCTCTCTTCGATTTCGATCCGCCGTTCGAGTTCATCACTCGTCGCACCATTCGCCTGACGCTTTACGGCTCCCAAGGAATGGGCGGTAAAAACATAGGGGATGCCCAGTTCCTCAAACGCTGCCCGCGCCAGGATACCAGCATCGGCATAATGCGCATGGATGATGTCGGGTAGCTTCGGACAGCTTTTCAGATAGTCGAGAAAGGCTTTGCAAAGCGCGTCATGCTGTTCGTGCAGTTCCTCTTTTGTCAGGTAGCCTTCGTTGCCATCGGCAAGCCGCACAAGCCGAATGTCGCCGCGGATCTCGCCCGTTCCGGGGGCAAACTCATCGGAAAGTGCGGGATCTTCAAACCCACGCGTTACGATATCGATCCGATCAATCTCCGGGTCCAGTGCGCTCGTCTCAGCAAGCTCAAGCAGATATTTGATATGCCCGCCTGTATCAGCGGTAATGCCATAAGGAACATCGCTAAGGGTTAGGCATCCCTGCAACGCGATATGGCAAACAAACATCCAGAACCACCTTTCACAGGGGGTCTAACTGGCGTAACCCATTCTTGTTTCTAATGAATCGAGTAATAAATGTTACATCGCCTAAAGATCGCGCATATCGCGCCGGTCATATATCCGGTCCCACCTAAACAATATGGAGGAACCGAAAGGGTCATCGCCGATCTGGTGCGTGAGCAGACATACGATCATGATGTAACCGTGTTCGGACCCGCCGATTGCAAGATTGAGCGCGCGCAGTTGATCGGCGACTATTCCTCGGTATCCGCATACAAAGAAAACGTAGCACAGGCACCGCCGGGGTTACCGGCTGAACTGGAAGCGCAGCAGCTGTGCGATCTCGTGCGCTACGCGCGCGACTTCGATATTCTTCACCTGCATGGAAGCGCTCATGCGAGCGGAGTTTGTGCTGTTCTCGATGTTCCGGCGGTGCGCACTATCCATTGGCGTGCAGACGAACCAGATCATGTCGAACACTTCCGCGCTTTTCCCAGGGAGAAGATCATCGCCATTTCGCACGACCAGTCCCGCGCGGTGCCGCACTCCTCGCTCGCCGGCATTGTCCATCATGGGCTGCCGAAGGATCGTTATACGCGAGGCGAAGGCTCAGGTCGCTATCTCGCCTTTCTAGGCCGCATGACCGACCAGAAGCGTCCAGATCGAGCCATTCAGGTCGCGCACAATTCCGCGCTCCCGCTAAAGCTCGCTGGGCCGATCGATCCGGGCAACCCAGACTATTTCGTCCAAAAAGTCGCGCCGCATCTTGGCAAAACCATTGAGCACATTGGCAGCGTAGATGACGCACAAAAGCAATCCCTCTTAGGCGATGCAATGGCGTTTATCTTCCCAATCGACTGGCCCGAGCCATTTGGCCTGGTGATGATCGAAGCGATGGCCTGCGGGACGCCGGTTATTGCATGGAACCGAGGCAGCGCTAACGAAATCGTCGAAGATGGTCTTACCGGGTATGTCGTGAACTCGATCGAAGAAGCGGAGCGCGCGATCGAAAAGGTTCAGGAGCTCGACAGGCAGCAAATCCGCGGGCGGTTTGAGGAGCGCTTCTCCTCAACGCGAATGGCGCGTGAAACCATCGATATTTATCGAGACGTACTCGCTCAGTGATCATAGAGGCCATCAAGAGCAAGTTCACCTTTACCATAGAGATAATCGGGCGAGAATTGTGCCAACTTGCACAAGCCAACTTCATCGAGAATTTCTATTACGCCGTCACCTTGTGCGATGAGCAGACCGCGCTCGCGCAGCATACGAAAGCTGCGATTGGCATGCACTGTGGTAATGCCGCACGCTTCGGCGAAATCGCGTTGTAGCAAGGGTATCGGGAAATTCTGCCCGTCATAGCGCCCGACTAGCCTCAATCGCTCGATTAGCTCGCAGACGAGATGCGCAATGCGTCCCTCCGCGTTAAGCCGACCAAGCCGGAATATCCATGTTCGATACATGGCAGCATCGAGCATGGTGGAAAACCACATAACTCGTCCAAGATGTGGATACTGATCCACTAGCTCTGCCATTGCTTTATGCGGCACCTGCGCCACTTTCACAGCGTCCAGTGTCCCGACCGAATGGTCCAGATGCTTCATGGCAAAGCCATGCAGATCGACGAAATCTCCAACGATATTAACCCCGACCAGTTGTCGCTCGCCCTTCTGGTCGTCCAACTGTCGAAGCATGGATCCTTCGACGATGAAGTAGGAGTTTTCGATCCGCTCTCCGCGCTCTACAAGTGTCTTTCGCGGTTCCAAATCGTCTTTCGCGGTTCCAAATCGACGGTGCGCGCGACCGCATTATCCAAGGCACGTTTTTCTTCGTCGCTTAAGTCGTGCCGCAGACGACCCTTCAAAAATAAATCGGTAAGCATGGCGATCCTTTCGCAGCGGACCAAATTGCGTCAGTTCGCGTTTTGGGATCGCTATGTCATTGTTCAGCCGTTGATATGGCTGGTTCGCAAGTTGCAGCTTCTCATGCTGGTGTTTGTCGATTCTAGCAAGGGTCACGATTTGAGCGGCCGACCCAAGAACTATCGATGCGCGGTGTTTGTGGCTTTGGAAACCACCGACCCTGTAGTGAAGCCATGAACGAGCGTGGAAAGAAGGATCGTGAAACCGACCGTTGCCCACAATTCGCCTTCATCGACAAGATCGAGCTGTCCTCCAGCATAAGCGAGATAATAGATCGAGCCCAGCCCGCGCACACCATAAAAGGAGATGATCGCTCGTTGCCGAAGAGATAGATCGCTGCCGAACAGCGATACCATTCCCGTCGCTGGCCGAATGAGAAAGATGAGCGCGCAGCCGAGCAGCGCATGAGGCCAATCAAGGTAGGGCCATAGCACCGGCAAAGCACCGCCGAGCAGGACCAACAGGATTGCTGTCAACGCATGCTCGAGTGCTTCGGAAAAGCTATGTAGGCGCGTGTGATAATCATGATCTGATTCCCCGCGCCGCAAAATAAGTCCCATCGCAAACGCTGCAATGAGCCCATATCCTTCAATCAATTCGGTCGCGCCGTAGGTCAGAAGAACGGCGGCAAACGCAATCACGCCTGAGGACGTTGTTGCAAGCGGATTGTTGCGGGGGAGGGCGAACAATACCTTGCCCAGAAGCCATCCAGCGACAAATCCAGCGAGAGTGCCGATCACTATCTTGTAAATGACGTACAGCCCGAACCATTTCCATAGCCACTCTTCGGCTGCGCCTGTTGCGGCAACAAGGAAAATGCCGAGATAGACGAATGGGAACGCCAGTCCATCATTCAGGCCCGCTTCGGTCGTTAGCGCAAAGCGTACTGGATGTTCGCCACCCTCGAGCGGCGGACCCACCTGAACATCGGCAGCGAGCACGGGATCGGTTGGCACCAGGACCGCTGCGAGCAACACTGCACCAGCTAGTGTCATACCGATCAGCATTCCACCGAGGGCCACCACCAGAATGCACAACGGCATCGCTATCAACAGCAGCCTGATCGCGCGACCATTTAGCAAAATCGGCAATGCGATCGAGCCGAAGGCCCGTTCCAAACAGCGCTATGATAACGGCAAGTTCGGACGCAAATTCCAAAAAACGGGCTGATCAAGCGGGCTGAAGGCCTCCGGTACGCCTGGCAAAAGACCGAAGACCGCCAGTCCACCGAGGATCAACAGTCCGGAAGCTGCTGGTTCGCGACCTGAGAAACATCGTGGAAGCCAATAAGCAAAAACGATCGCCAATCCGCACCCTGCGAGCAGGATGTGGTAAGGTGCAAAAGCGAAGAAGGGTTCGTCCACGACTATGAGCGTATGAACCGAAATGCGACGATGCGGAACACCGTCACATCAAGAACCAGATCGCGATGAGCAGCAAAACGGCTGCGAGGGACATCAGGCTAGCGATAAGCTTCATATTGAACTGCTTGATCGGCTCGATCTCGTGCGGATCCATACGTTCGATCACGCTGCACGCCTTGTTTTCGGCAAGGTAGAAAATTGTGATGCCGACGACAATAAAGACGCTGGCAATCGCGCGTGCCACCCATGCCGGTTCGATCTTCGTGAAGACCGCATTGAAGGCCAGGCCAATACCGACCGCAGCCATGCCGGTGCGCATCCATCCTGCAAAGGTGCGTTCATTCGCAAGGATCGTTCGGTCTTCGGCTAAGTCGGTGCGCTGTTCGCTGAGATCTTCACCCGACGCCAATGGATTGCTCCGCAAGAACGTCGATCGCCTGCTGCTTGAAAGTCATTCAATACTTCGCTGGCGGATCGCTTGCCGGAAAACTCTCGTCCAGAGCCTGGTCGGTTTCGTCCCAATTTCCCTTGGTCTCATCACGGGTTGCTTCTGGACCGGCGTTGCGTACACCATCGTCGGGTTCCCCTTTAGCGTAGGCTGGCGCGCTTCGTTTCTTCGAGAATTGACGATATCCGAAATACCCCAGTACGCCCAAGGCGGCAAGTCTCATCAGCATGTCGATTTCCTTTCGCGAACGATTTGAGAACGCGAAGATAGCTACGCAGTTTCTTTGGAGTAACATTTATCAATCAGCATGTTCGCCTCGGTCGCTGAATACGTCGGAGACGAAAGTCTGGCTCCGAAGTAGGGCCATTGTCATTATGGGTGCTTCTAGCGTTAGTAGAACTAGCTATCCGTCTGCCTGCGGACGGCCACCGACATTGGCAAGAATTTGCGGTTCTTCGGGCCGTTCGTCACTATCGGCGATAACGCTGAAACTGGCATCGGTTTCCAGAATGACCCACTTAGCCTGGCCGATCTCGTGCAAACCGTTTTCGCGCAATGCGCCCATGATTTCCGCGTCACTGATGCGTTCCTTCCGCATGTTGTCGCGCAGATAATCGCCGTTATCAACTAAGAGGGTTGGCCTCGCCTTAATAAGGTTGGCGACCATATCGCTTCTCAGCACGATGCTCGTCGTCAGCCATTGGAGGAGCATGAGCCATGAGGCTGCCACCAAAGCGTCTGCGACCGAGACGTTTTCGAGAAGTATGCCAGATGTAACCAGGCCGCCCAGAGCCACAGTTATAATCCAGTCGAAATTGTTCATCTGCGAAGTGGTGCGTTTCCCCGAGATTCGTACGAGAATGATGATCGCCAGATAAATCACCGTTGCCGAAAGCAGAATATCTTCCAAGCGGTTCACACTGTTGAACCACGTATTGATGTCTCCGGTCATGGCCGTAGCCCCTTCTGATTGGGTTTCTGCATCTATTGCGCAATTGCTCTAGCGTTCGTCGACTGACACCGAGTTGATAAATGTTGGTCCGAAAGTTCGGAGCCGGACCCGGCGGCATCCCATTGTTTGGTCGTGGCATTTCGCAGCAATGGAGGATGAAGGTGGACGAAATACCAGTGAAGAAGAAGACGACCATGGTGGCCATGGATATTGCTGGCATTGGTGTTACTGGCCGCACTCTTGTTTTGATTGGCGACAGCTGCCGACGATGACGATGCGGTAGTCGATACCACTGCCGAGCTTTCCGATGCTTCCCATCGAGCAACGGTCGTAAACGATGACCTTCCTACCGCGACGGTTGCTAAAGCGAATTATGCGCTTGGCGACGTAGTCGAGAACCCGACAGAATTTATCGGACGAGACGATTTTAGCGGCGGGGTGAGCATGCCCTCGGTTCCGACCGATCGCGGCTTTTGGATCGAAGCGGACGGCGCGCGGCTTTTCGCTGTGCTTATCGCTCGCCTTCGCGAAGTGCCGGTTGATATTAATGTCGGTCAAAAGCGTCGCGTTGCGAAAGGCATGCTGCGCGATGCGACGTTCATCGCTGACATTCCAGGTGAAGAGCTCGAAGCCGACACATTGGCGAGCCTTGAGGATGAAGATGTCTATCTTGTGGTCCACGAAGACGACATCGAAATCACCGGTCGCAGGGCGTTTGAAAGTAAGTGACGTGACCCCCAGCTTTCCCCCAGCTGGGATTAGAGCCGGGCGGTTGTGTTGCGCATAAGCGCGGTTGAAGCAATGGGCTGCGTAGCGGAGCCCGTAGGGCGTAGCGGAACAGGCCATTGCTTATCCAGTTCAGCGGCGAACGCCGCCGGTGTTGCGTAACCGAGAGACGAGTGTAGTCGCTCCCGATTGTAGTCTTCGACCCAGGCCGCGATCTCGACCCGGGCATGGGCCATGCTCAAGAACAGCGTCTCGTTGAGCAATTCGGCGCGCATGCGGCCATTGGAAGCGCAGCTGGCCGAAGGCGTACCTCTCGACATAGCCATTCTGCATCGGCCTTCCGGGCGCGATGTAATGCCACTCCACGCCGACCTCGCCGCACCATGCCAGCACAGCGTTGCTGGTGAGCTCGGTGCCATTGTCGCTGACGATCGTGCCTGGCTTGCCGCGCTGTTCGATCAGTGCGGTCAGCTCGCGAACGACACGGCGACCAGAGATCGAGGTGTCCGACACCGCGCCAGGCACTCCCGGGTCACGTCATCGACCACGTTGAGCACCCGGAACCGTCTTCCCGAAGCCATCTGGTCGTGAACAAAGTCCAGGCTCCAGCGCTGGTTCGGCAAGGCGAGCACCCGAGCAGGCGCCCTCGTGCCAACGACACGCCTGCGACTGCGTCGTCGTCTGACCGCCAACCCTTCCTCACGGTAGAGCCTCTGGGTCTTCTTCCGGTTGATCATGTTCCCCTCCCGACGCAGCAGGATGTGCAGACGGCGATAGCCGAACCGGCGACGCTCATTGGCCAGCTCGCGAAGCTTCTCGCGAAGCTCGGCATCATCGTCCCGGGTGGAACGGTAACGCACGCTCTTGCGATCAGCATCGATGACACGGCACGCCCGCCGCTCGCTCATCCCGTGACAGGCCTGAAGACGAACGACAGCTTCCCGCTTCGCGGCGGGCGTCAGAACTTTTTTGCCAAGAGATCCTTCAGCGCCGCTTTGTCCAGTATCGCATCGGCCAGCAGCCGCTTGAGCTTCGCGTTCTCGCTCTCCAGCTCCTTGAGCCGCCGGGCACCGGAGACCTCCATCCCGCCATACTTCGACTTCCAGTTGTAGATCGTCGCTTCAGATACACCGTGCCGACGGGCCAGGTCAGCGGTCCTGGCTCCCGCCTCCGCTTCCTTCAGCACCCCGATAATCTGCTCTTCTGAAAACCTCGTACGTTTCTTCGTCTGTCCTTCCTTCAAGGCCAGACTCTAATCGCTCGTGGAGGAAAATCAGGGGGTCACGTCATACCCGGCGAGATTGGCTTGCACAGCCTGCTAAGACTCAATTTGTAACTTCATCTTATCAGGCTATTTCTAACTAGATGAATCTTTATCTCCTGTTCTTTGATCCGGATTATGGTCCAAAGGACCTCGACTTGTGTGGTGACGGCATCAGATTGCGTGACGGACTCTATCTCATCCAGAGCGAACTGACCCGCTCAAAACTGTATCATCGGATCAAATGGCAACTGAAGGATGGCGCGGCACTTCTGGTCGCCCCGTTGGCGGATGACCCCAAGTTCAAAGGAATGGAAGCTGGGTCGCTGAAATGGCTTAGGGACATCGAAAGTTAAAACCTTCCTGCGCTTACTTCACATTTTGCGGCGGTCGCTGCCAGCGACGAATTTAAAAATCGCCGTAAGTCACAGGTCCTGATAATTACTGCTACCAGCTTTCTTCTGGCGGCAATTATCATCGCTCACAAGACCCGGCCAACCGGGTGATCCTGATCGCGCCGGCAATCCTGCAAGGTCTGCTGTTCGGCTACGCCGCCACCTATGACCTTACCAGCGTGCCTTACGCGCTTGTCGATCAAAGTCACAGCCAGGAATCCACGGAGCTGCTAGCCCGGATCGATGGGACCGGTGTGTTCCAGAGGCAGGCGACATTGGCCAACAATGCCCAGATTGCAGATCAGATCGACAGCGGCAATGTCGTCCTTGCCATCAGTATTCCGTCTGACTTTGCCAGCAGGCTGGGTGCAGGGGAGGCCGCCCCTGTTCAGGTGATACTGGACGGTCGCAATTCGACAACCGCGGGCACGGCAGCGTCCTATATCGCTGAAGTTGTGGGCAGCCTCAATGCAGAGCGCGGCGTGCGCAGTCCCATCACCATCACACAGCGAGCGTGGTATAACCCCAATCTGGAATCGCGCTGGACCATCATGCCTGCGCTGATCGCTGCGCTTTCCATCCTGCAAACCCTGTTGCTGTCTGCCCTGTCTGTGGCGCGGGAGCGGGAACAGGGCACCTTCGATCAGCTCCTGGTAACGCCGCTGACGCCGATCCAGCTCATGATCGGCAAGGCTGGGTCGCCAATTGTGATCGGTCTGGTGCAATCGACACTGATCCTGCTGCTGATCCGCTTCTGGTTCCAGGTGCCGATGAACGGGTCTTACCTGCTGCTCTACTTTGGACTGCTGAGCTTCACCGGCGCTGCCGTCGGCATCGGCCTGTCGATTTCCGCGGTGGCGCTGAATATGCAGCAGGCGATGCTCTATACCTTCTTTCTCATCATGCCGCTGATGCTGCTTTCCGGCCTGCTGACACCGGTGAGCAATATGCCGCAGGTTCTCCAGATCGCGACCTATGCCAACCCGCTACGCTTTGGCATCGACATCGTGCGGCGGGTCTATCTGGAAGGCGCGCAGTTTTCCGACATCGCCTTCAATTTCATCCCATTGATGGCAATTGCATTGGTCACCTTACCGCTGGCGGCATGGCTGTTCCGCAACCGACTGGCGTGAAAGGCAGGTTCCCTGATATGAACACTCAACCGAACTCCGCGCTGAAATACAGTCTGGCGCTACTTGCCACAGCTGCGCTCGGCGCCTGCACCACCGTCGGCCCTGATTTTGAGAAACCTACCGTGGCCGCTCCGCAGGACTGGTCGGATTGGCGCAGCGGTGACGAAAGCCTGCGAATCCCGGTTTCTGATCGGGATATTCTCCCCGCCGACTGGTGGACATCGTTTAACGATCCGATGCTGAGCGGTCTGATAGATCGGGCTTTCACCGCCAGCCCCGATCTGCGCACCGCCGCCATTCACTATGCGCAGGCGCTGGTTGCGCGTGGCAATGCGGACGCTGGCGATTTGCCGCAGGTCAACGCTAGTGGCCAGGTCAGCCGTCAGCGGCAGAGCGAGAACGGCGCTGCGACCCGCATTGCCAAAGGGTTGGGCGGCAACGGTTCCGATCTGATCGAGTTGCTGGGCGAACCGTTTACGCTTTATCAGGGCGGGCTTGATCTTTCATGGGAGATTGATCTGTGGGGCAAGGTCGCCCGCTCGATTGAGGCAGCCGATGCAGACCTGGCGTATCAGGCTGCCTTGCTCGACCTTGCAAGGCTCAGCATCGCCAGCAATGTGGCGCAGGAATATTTCAACCTGCGCGCCACGCAGCGCAAAGTGGCCATGACCCGCGCCGATATCGCAGCCTTGCAGGAGCGGGTCGATTTGCTGTCAGCGCGTGCGAAGCGCGGCCTCATCAGCCAGTTGGAAGTGCAACAGCAACGCAGCGCCTTGCAAGCCATGCAAACGCAGCTGCCGCAATTGCTGGCGCAGGAAGCCGCTCTGACCAACCAGCTTGGCTTGCTGTTGGATGCACGTCCCGGCGAACTGAGTGATGCCCTGCATCCACCCGCCGCGTCGCCCGATGCCGCCTATCCCGATCTGGCGCTTGGCCTGCCATCCGAACTTGCGCTGCGCCGCCCCGACATCCGCGCGGCGGAAGCCCGGCTGCACGCGGCAACGGCCCGGATCGGAGTAGCCAAAGCAGATCTTTATCCCAGCATCAGGCTGGGCGGCAGTGTCGGACTTGAATCCGTCGGCGGGTCGAACCTGTTCGAGCTGGCCAGCGGCACTTACGGCATCGGCCCCAGCATCAATCTGCCCCTGTTCGATGGCGGCAGGCGCAAACGCACCGTGCAACTGCGTGAGCTAGATCAGAAAGAAGCCGCGATTGCCTTTCAGCAGACGGTTCTGAAAGCATGGCAGGAAATCGACGACGCACTCAACGCCTATGGCGCGGAACGGCGCAACAACGCCAGCCTAGCAGAGCGCGTCGCAACAACGGACGACGCTTGGGAACTGGCGGAGGCGCGCTATAAGGGTGGGCTGACTTCCTATCTGGAAGTCCTCGACGGCCAGCGTTCGTGGCTACAGGCCCGGCGTGACCTGATTGACAGCGATAACCGGTTGCAGACTGGTTTCGTAAAAATCAATGCGGCCATCGGCAATATTCCGCTGCATCATCCGGCCAGCTCATAGTCGCACATGCCAATCGGAAGTTTGGCGCGCTCCATTCTTTGTCGCTTAGTGGTGGGCAGCTTTCTCCGTCTGTGATCTGAAACCCGACAGTCTGCTTGCGGCCCAAGATCGGTCGGTCAGGAATGCGCCCTAATGTCGGCCATTTGAGCTCGCTTGAATCTTTTCCGAAAGCTGCCTGTCGTCAGCATCAGCCCAGATGGCAGCTTCGCACCTTAGCAACCACTCCTTGCGATCGGCGTGCTGACCCCCCCGAGAGTGGGCGTCGGTTCAGCACAAGGGATCGCTGCAAATGTGCGCTCCTATTGCGACCGCCTTGGTCGGCAGCGCCGAGGCATTGCATAACAAATGCAACGATAACGGGTCGGTATCCTCGCTAGAACGGGGATAGTTGTGAGGCTGCGATTAATAGAACTTATACAGTTCTCGCGCCTTCGCGTTGGGATTGTCAAATGGCTCGGAGAAAAAGGGCAAGAAGCCATGTGCATTAAGCTACAATGGCGAAATGCCTCGCCAACTCGTGCGTGATGCGGTGCAGCTGCCGTGTTTCTCGGTCGATGCAGCACAGGGTCGTGTCCACTTCGGCGACAGACACGCTGCCGCGGCTGAACTGTATTTCGAATTGCGAGCGGGACCCACGAAAGCCCCTGAGGAGGACTTTCGCCTCGAGCTGGTCGCCGAGAAACGCCTCGCTGCGATATCTGATGTCGTGGCGCAGGGCGATCCATGCGATCTTTACGACCTCCTCCGCCGGCGCATGTGCGACCCAATAGGCGGTGATCGCCTGCTGCACCCAGGTCAGATAGACCGCATTGTTGACGTGATCGAGCTCGTCGATCGCATCAGGGCCGACCGTGATGGGATAGACGAAAGCCGAACCGCCCTCCTGCCCGCTCTGTGGGTTCATGGGCTCGCGCCTTCGTCCCATGCGCCGTCGCCAATCCAGCGCAGGGCCGTGAGCGAGGGCATGAACATGTATTCTCCGCCGCGCAGCCGGTTGAAGGTGGTCACGTCATCGATTTTTCGGCGCACCGGCGTTTCGGGAATGGTGAAAGTCCCGGGCGTCTGGTGCAGACCGACGATCGGATCCCGTTCTTCGCCCAGGTCGACGAAGTTGCCACGGTTGATCCATTCCTGCTGGAGAAATTCGATCGTATCGAATGCCCTGGCGCTGATGAAAATGAAGAACAGCCCGCGATCCTCCTGCGCATCGGACTCCGACGTCACGTCGCGGCTCCATTTCGGACCGTAGGTAGATGAGCGCCTGATGATGCGGTGGATGTTCACATCGCTGAGGATCGTAAGCTGGCTGTCGCGCGGATTGAGGCGGCGCATATGCGCGGCGTGCGGGCAGACGAGGCCGCGATGATCGTCTTCGTAGGAGAAGTCGTTGTTGCGTCGGGAATCGGCGCCGAGTTCCGGATCGTCCCGGTCCGGCGCTAACGGCAATGGCGCACCGCTCTGCCACCGGCCGAACATCTTCGCGGCTATATAATCCTGCTCTCCTTCGTCGGCGGATTGCTCGCGCAGGAAGTCGTTAAACGCGCCGACGCGGCTCTGATATTTTCGCAGCACGATGTATGACCCGTTGCGCCCAAGCGGTGCGGGTTGCGGTATGGCGAGCGGGCTACCGGTCTCGCTGTTCTCGCCCAGGATGAATTCTCCAGGCGCGATCGCGCGCTCCTGACCGGGCAAGGGGTCGACCCCGCTCCCGTCGACCAACGGCTGCGAAATGCTGTCGCGAAAGCCGAAGGGGTTCTTTGCGTCCTCGTCGGCACCGAAACGGTGCGTACCGATCAGCGTGATGCCGGTGGATTTTTCCAGTTCGGCCTCGGCCTTTGCCAGCACGTCGTCGAGCGCATCGTCGTCGCGCGCATAAATGGTCAATGCGATATGGCAAGTGCCGGGGCGATAGGGATCCTCCCATGTTTCGGGCGCGTTTTCGCCGAAATCGCGCAGCTGCTCGGCACGAGCGGCCATGCCCTGCTGGAAGGCCAGCGGAAAACTCGCCAGCGAGGTCTGGGGCAGCCCGAGTGCCTCCAAGCCGTCATAGCTGATGGCGACGCCGGTCCACGAATCCAGTTCGTCCGTCCAACCCGATGCAGCAGGAATATGGTCGGCCAAACGGCGTAAAAGATCCCGCCCGTCGGCAGGCTCGTCGACATGGATCATCGAATGGATGCCGACATAGGGTTCGGGCCGGGATCGCAGGATCAGCGCCTGGATATCGTCGAGCTGGAGCTTGACCTTGTCCGGGCGGAAGCGGGCGGAAAGATCTTGCAGAATGCCCATGTCAATAATCCACGCCTTCGGGTTGCGCGATGGCCGTGCTCAGCTCGTCGAGAGCCTTGCGCGTGGCGGGGTCCGTATCCGCATTCGCCCGGGATTTTTCGAGGAAGTCCTCCAGCGCGTGCTCCATCCGCTGGTACCGACGTGTATCCACAACCGTCACTTGCGGATTGGCCACAAACCATCCCGATGCATCGATCTGGTGATCGGCGATAAAGTCCTTCACCTTGGGGCTGTCGATCCCCGGCCAGCCTTCGACATTGGCGAACAGCAGGTCCATCAACCCCGGAATCTTGGTGGCGAAATCGTTGATATAGGTGTCCCAGTCGCCATCATAGGTTGTGGCGAACAGGATGCGCGTGTCGTCGTCGAAAAATACGAAGCGCATATCGTGCAAGGTCGACACCCGCTGCGCGCCGTCCATATTGCCGTTGGTGAGGTCGAAGATGCGGCGCAGGCGGTCCGCCCCGCCGGGTTTGACCTTGGCGATGGCGGTCAGTTCGGACACATTGCCCGACTGCATGCCTGCGCGACCCGCCTTATTGGCGGTACCCTTGTAATCGGGATTGTGGTCGCGGATCATCGCTTCCAGCGCGATTTTCGCGAGCTGCGGCAGGTCTTCTGCCAGCTCTCGCGCGCGACGGCGGATTTCTTCGGGCTTGCTCTCATCGGAAAGACGCGGATCGGTGCTTCTGGTCATGGCGCGCTCCTTTTGCGCTTGGTGGTCAATCGGGAATGTCGGACAGGGCCTGCGGCTCTGTGCGCGGGCGATCGTTCTGGGCGTGACGATAGGTGCTGGACCGTTCGTAGGCCGCGCGGCGAATGCGCATGATGCCGCCCAGCGGGCGATGCGCCTCGACGCCGTTCCATGGATTGAACGACAGCACATCGTCGCCGAAAACCTGGCGTGGCGGGCTGTAGGGGGCCTGGCTGTCGAAGCGCAGCGTGGCGATGGCACGATGGGGAGACTTTTCCTCTTCCCAGAACACGGCAGCATCTTCCACCGGCATCGTTTCGAGATCGGTGCAGAGCTGCGCGCGCATTTCATATTCGGTGCCGTTCGCGCGGAAAAAATCGCCGATTACGTCGCGTATGGTCGAATATTGGACGCCTTCGAGATCCCGACCGGTCAAATCGCGCACGGATTGGGATTTCGGGGCGAGCGACAGTTTGGCGACATGGTCGCCGAACCGGACAGCGGCCTGCGTATGATAGGTTTCGCCGAGAGGATGATTGTTGTCGCGCGCCAACCCCTCGAGCGTCGCGCTCGGCACCTTGCCCACCGCTTCCACCGCATCCTTCGCGCCGCGCGCCACGCCGGCAACGAGGCGTTGGAAGAAATCGGGCGCATGCGCGTTCTTTTCGAGCAGACCCAGCATCTGCTTGTATTTCGGGATCGTGCCGAAGGCGAGCACCGGGAAATTCACCATCAGGAAATCCTGGTTCTCGCCACCGATGTCGGGCGAAAGCCGGTCACCCGGAACGCCGATCACTTTGATCGCGAAACCGCGCGGGGCCGGAACCTCGTCCGAATGGATATCGCCCGGCGCGGACGAAAGCCGCGCGACGACCTCGTAGGTCTTCGGAGAAGCGAAGATGCCCTGCGCAAGCTCAGCCGACAGACCGTCGTGCACGGTCATGCTACCCTTAAGGATCGCGTGCGATTTCGCATGGGCATCGCGATGGGCGTGCCGATGCCGTTCGAACGCGTTGCGCGCCGTCGCATTCATCTGTTCGACGATCTCGCGCGTCAGCCGCTGTTCGTCGGGATCGACTTGCTCGACATCAGGGGTGAACCGTATGGGCTGCATGGGCAACAACTCCTGCCTGTTTTGCCTGCTGAAAAGGATCGACGGGAAACCGATCCTCTGGCCGGGCATTTGAAATATCAAGTGATATCTGAAAATTTGGTTCCGAAAATCAGGACTTTTGAGACGGATCGAGCACCATGAGCGGCGAAACCACCACCAAATCACGTCGGCAAAGCCAGGCGGAAACACGCGCCAAGCTGATCGAATCAGCCGAGCGGCTGATGATCGCCCATTCCATCCCGGCACTTTCCGTGCGCCAGCTCTGCGCCGACGCCGGATTTACGCAAGGCGCCTTTTATTCGAACTTCGAGAGCAAGGAGTTGCTGCTGCTCGAAGTCATGGAAGGTCACTTGGCCGAACAGCGGGACCGACTGGAAGACCTCGCCGCCTCGATCCCGGAAGCCGATATCGACCAGGCCATGCAAACGCTTGCTGCGTGGCTAGCCGACATCCCCGATCGCCAGGCCTGGGCAGCGCTGGCGCTGGAATTGCAGCTCTATGCCTTTCGCAACCCGGAATTCCGCGCGCAGTACAAGGCTGCGGAGGCGCGTGTAACGGCCCAGTTCCGGGTTCTGATCGAAGGCCTGGCCGCCCAGTTTGGGCAGCCACTCCGCTTGCCCGCCGATGTCATCACCGAAACCTTGCTCATACTCTGGCATACCGCGGTCTTGCGATCGGGCGACGGCACCCAGCCGGAAGAAAGTTACGTGAAGGTCTTCAGGCAGATCATGTTCGGCGAACCGTCAGCCGGATAGCGTTGCGTGACCGCCACCATACCGCGTCACCCTTGTCCGGTTTCGTCCTTGCGCAGGTAAAGGGTCTGTGTCGGGAAGGCGAACCCGATGCCTGCCTGTTCCAATCGCTCGTAGATGTCGAGCATGAGATCGTTGCGGATTCTCAGGCTTTCGTCGAAATCGGCGGTCATGATGTAGGCAAAGGTTTCGATCGCCAGCGAGTCCGTTGCAAAATAACGTAATGTCGCCCGGCGCGGCTCCGGGGCGATGTGCTCGTTCTGTGCGAGCGCCTCTTCTATCAGGCCAATCCCTTCACGCAGCTTGGCCGCATCCAAGGCGTATTCGAGGCCGATCGTCTCGTTGAAGAGGAAACGTTCGCGCTTGGTATAGTTTTCGATCTGGCGTGAGGAAAAATCGCCATTGGGGATCGTGACGACGGTTCGTTCCAGCGTCCTGATCCGGGTCGACCGCATCCCGATATCCTCGATCGTGCCGAGCACATCGCCGACCTTGCACACATCCCCGACCTGCACCGGCCGGTCGGCCAGCACGGATACGGTGCCGACCAGGTTCTCGACCGTCTTCTGTGCACCCAGCGCCAAGACCAGACCGCCGATGCCGAGCGCCGCCACACCAGCGGTGACATCGAAGCCGAGCGTGTCGAGGATGCCGAGCGCCCCCAGGACCAACAGTCCGGCCTTGATAACCCGGCGGGCAAAGACGATGACAGACGCGCTCTGGTACCGCGCGCGCCGCGTCATGCGCAGCGACAGCCACCGGGCGAGCGCATCGACCAGGCGGAACAGGAACCACAGGAACACGATCCACGCTGCAATGCCGAGATAGCGCAGCACGACCTGACGCGCGACGATCGAGATCGGCGCAGCGTCCGACCACAGCCGGAAACTGACTATGGTGACAACCAGCGCCAGCGGCGGCAGGGCGGCATCGAGGACCCGGTACACCGTCCCATCGCGCGAGAGGACCTGCCGCAGACCGAGCAGGACCAGCGCGGCCAGCAACCGGGTCGCGATGAAGACGGCGATCAATAGTCCCAGCAGCTTGACCCAATCCAGCGCAGGGGCACCGGCGACGATAGCCTCTTCTTCCGGGATCGTCTGCGGTTCGATTTCCGGAAGCGCCTGTAGCGTTTCCGCCGACAGCCGCCAGATGGCAGGCCCGTCCGTGCCGCTGCTCTGTGTCAGCAGAATGGGTATCTCGCCCCCGGCGAGTGTCCCGACCTGTTCGCGTGTCGGGCCGAGGCCATCGTCGAGCCGCCCGTTGGGCTCGTTGGCCAGTTCCTGATAGGTGGCGAGCGTCCCGCACGCATCGAGCGCAGCGCGCAGGCGCGGCACGACCTCTGCGCGATCCATACCGGCAGGCAGGTCGAGATAGGGATCGAGGGCACCAGGATCTTCGCTCGCCAGCACGCCCAGCAGATTGGTCACGGTCGATCGCGGCGTTTCCCGCCCGAAGGGATCCATCGCCACCTGCGCCTCGGCGGCGTCCCCGGACGACGGAAGAATCGACGTCGCGGCGAAAGCTGCGACGCCGCAAGTGAGTAGTACGGTTGCCAGCAAAGCGTGGAAAAAGGCGAGGATCTTACGCATTTTGGGGGAATGTTTGGCGCGCGAGTGGCGGTTTTTCAACAGCAGACGTGCTCACCATTGTGGTACAGGTAACCTCCTGCGCTGGAGAGCTGTCCTGTTTGCCCGAGCAGGCGGGTAGGACACGCGCGCGCCTCCAGCGTCAGATATCGAGGCACAGCAAGAAACCGAAGTCGTAGCATATGGCTCGCTCGCGTTCAGCGTGATCAGTATTGCGTAGCGGCTATCGGTTTGGGCGGTTTGCTTCAAGGCCACAGCGCGCGCAAAACCTCGTCCACCAACGCGTCTTGCGCCTGCGCGTCCACCTCTCCCGACCGCATTGTCGCGGCCAGTCGTCCTTCGGTGGCCAGATGCGCCAGTCCGTGCGCGGGGGCGATGGCGGCGATCAGGCGCGGATCCAGTCGCTCGAACTCGGGGGTCGGCACGCCGAGGCCGCGTGTTCCGGCAGCGGCGGCGGCGAGCGGGCGCATCGCCCGATAGGCCGCAGCCCGTAGGTCATCGTCCTCCAATTCGATCAAGTCGGTGCGGCCCATCAGGCGGAAACGGCCCGTGTTGTCGCGCGCGAACCTAACATAGACGGCGGTCAGCGCGCGCAGCGCCGCGTTGCCTTCCAGCCCCTCTGCCGCGCCCGCCAGTTGCTTGCCCAGTGCCTCGTAACTGCGCCGCGCCACCTGCGTCAGCAAGCCCGCCATGCTGCCGAAATGATGCGTTGGCGCGCCGGGGGATACGCCCGCCTTGCGCGCTGCCTTGCGCAGCGTGAAGCCTTCCACGCCTTCTGCGGCGATGATCTCTTCCGCGGCGGAAATCAGCGCGCTGCGCAGGTCGCCATGATGATAGCTGTCGCGTTTCGTCTTGGTCATGAGGGCAATCTGGCACGCAATCTAAACAGTGTCTAGACAAAGCGCGCGAGGTATCTATACAGTGTTCATATCGATTTGGGCGCAGGGGCTTTCGCCCCTCACCCCCGACAGGAAGGATACAGCAATCATGACTCAACGCGCTCTTATCGTCGGCCTCGGCATCGCCGGAATGGCCAGCGCCATGTCGCTTAAGAAGGCCGGGTGGGAACCCGTCATCGTCGAACGCGCGCCTGAGCGGCGGACAGGCGGCTATTTCATCGGCCTTCAGGATGCGGGCAAACATGCGGCGGAAAGGCTGGGCGTGCTGCCCGGCATCCATATCCGCACGCCCGAAGCCTCGCAGAATTGGCACATGACGAAAGACGGCGGACGTGTGCGCGTAGCCGGGTTCGCCGACCAGCCGACCACCTGCCACGCTGCTGCGCGGTGATATCGAAGAAGGGTTGTGGAACGGCGTCGACGGGCAGGTCGAAATCCGGTTCGGCACAAGCCCCGTGGCCATTGTCGAGCGCGCGGACGGCGTCGATGTGACGCTGGATACGAAAGACGGCAGTTCAACGATCGAGCGCTTCGACCTGGTGATCGGTGCCGATGGCCTGCGCTCCACCGTGCGCAAGCTGGTGTTCGGCCTGCAAGAGAAGTTCATGCATTCGCTGGATGCGGTGATCTGCGCTTATCAGCTAGAAGAACAGATGGAGACATTCCGCCAGCGCGACGGAGTAATCCTCAATCAGGATAAACGCTCGCTCTGGGTCTTCCCGCTGCAGGATCATACGCCGACGGCGCTCTTTGCCTATCGCACCAAGGATGTAGATGCGCAGTTCGAACGGCCTGGGGTGGAAACGCTGCGCGATGTCTTTGCCGATATAGAGCCCCACTCCATCGTGGAGGAAGCGCTGGAGGATCTGTCCAACGCGCCCGACTATCTGTTCGATTCGGTCCACACGGTGGAGATGGACCGCTGGCACAAGGGCCGCGTGGTGCTGGTGGGGGGCAGCGCATGGTGCCTCACGCTGTTTTCCGGCATGGGCGCGACAGCCGGGTTGATGGGCGGGCAGCAACTGGGTGAAGCCCTTGCCGCTCAGAACGGCAATGTGCCCGCCGCGCTGAAAAGTTGGGAAGCGGGCTTGCGCCCCTACCTTGAAAAACAGCGCAAGACCGTGTGGCTCAAATCGCAGATGTTCGTGCCATCGAACGGGTTTTTCTTCGTCCTGCGCCGACTGGTCTTGCGCTTCGGCGGGCGTTATCTCGCGAAGCTTTCAGCAGTGCATCAGTCGCCGGTAAACAAGTAATCGGTCTTAAATCTGCACGGATGGATGTCCGCTTCAACTCAAATCATGTTCAAAACCGGACAGACCGCTAGCGGCCCCTTAATGCAGCGGAAGAACAGCAAACGGCAATTGTTGCTTTCCCTCGCTTCCTATCGCGCATAGGTGGGTGCGAGCGGTCGCGACGCGAGGTTTGGCAATTGAAACGTAGCTTATCGAAGATCCTGCTCGCGCTATCGACCCTCCCGATGGCGAGTGCTGCCGTCGCGCAGCCGGGCATTAGTTACGAAGCTGCACGAGTTGCGGCGCAGGCGCATGCTCCTGCGCGTGAAGCCGCCGATCTTTCACTCGCCGCGGCCGAGGACCAGGCGGCCGCGCTCGACAATCTCTATCGCCCGACCATAACCGCCTCGGCGAGCGCGATCGCATACCAGAAGTCGCTGAGCGTCGACCTGACCGGCGCCAAGGCGGACGTGGCGCGGCAGGCCGGGCAATTCCTCGACGGACTTCCCGGCCAATTCCCGCCCGAGTTCTCGGCGGTCGTGGCGGCAGTCGCGTGACGCGTCGAAAGCGCCTTGCCGGACCTGCTTGGCCCGCTGCCCGACCAGCTGGACTACACCGCGAGAGACGTCATCGTGCGCCCGACGCTGAGCGCGGTCATGCCGCTCTATACCGGGGGTGCGCTCGAGGCGGTTTCGGAGGCGGCGCGGGGCGGGGTGACGATCGCGAAGGGGCGCAGCCAAGCAACCGTAGCCGCGCGGGAAGTGGCGCTGGTCCAGCGCTATTTCGGACTGCAACTGGCGCGCAACCTGCTCGCGTCGGCAGACACAAGGCTGACCGCGAGCGAAAACCACTTGTCGAGCGCGCAGAAAATGGAAAACGCGGGGATCTTGCCGCACTCCGCCGTGCTCGACGTGACGGTGCTGCGCGATGCGGCCCGGCGCAGCCGCGATCGCGCTGCGCGCGAGGAGGGATTGGCGGTGCTCGCGCTCGAACGGATGCTGGGGCGACCCGTAGAGGCGGTCGCCACGCCACTGTTCGTCAACACCGCACCGCTGCCCCCGCTTGCTCAGTTCCAGGCCGCGGCGCAGGCCAATGGCACCGGCCAAGCGAGCCTCGCCAAGGGCCAGCGTGAGGTGGCCGAGGCGGGTGAAAAACTCGCCCGTGCGGCGCGGCGACCGCGCGCCTATGGCTTCGGGGCCTATAGCGTAGATCCGGCGACCAATCTTCCGACCGAGCCCGACTGGGTTGTCGGCGCGACCGTCAGCTATACGCTGGTGTCGCCCTTCGACCGGGAGCGGATGCTCGCCGCCGCGCGCACGCGTGCCGCCGCCGCTGTCGCCGACGAACGCGCCGCTGCAGACCTGGTCGCAGGCGAGGTCGAGCGGGCCCATGCCATGGCGGAAGGCGCACGCACGGCCTTCCTCTCGATGGATTCGAGCGTCGCGGCGGCGCAGGAGAACCTGCGCCTCCAGGATATCGCGTTTCGCGAGGGCGTGGGCACGACGGACCGGCTGATGGCGGCGCAAGCCGCGCTCGCCACCGCCGAAAGCGAGCGGGCCGCAGCGGCCTACGAATACGATGTGTCGCTCTCCGCGTTGCTGGCGGCCAGTGGCACGCCCGGGCAAATGGGCGATTATGCCCGCCGCGAGGACAGGGTGATCGTCGATGGCAAGTGATGGCGAGATCGAGGGCGAGGGGCAGACATCGGGAGGCGAACCCGCGCGCTCGCAGCGCCCGGCGCTCATCGGCCTGGCTATCGCGGTGCTGATCGCGATCGCCGGACTGTGGTTCGCCTCGCGGCCGGCGCCCGCGCCGCTCCAGGGGGTGGTCGAGGCGGAGGAAGTGGGCGTGGCTACCAAGGCGTTCGCCCGGATCGTGTCGCTCGCCGTCGACGAGGGCGACCAGGTCCGCCAGGGGCAAATCCTCGGGCAGCTATCGAGTCCCGCGCTCGACCTGCTCGTCAGCCAGAGCGAAGCCGGGCTGACCACTGCCGACGCGCTCCAGGCGCTGGCTGACAAGGGCGCGCGGCCGGAGGATATCGCGAGCCTGCGCGAAGTCTCTACGGCTGCCGACGCAGCGGCCAATCTCGCCAGTGTGACCGCCCGGCGGATGGAGCGGCTCTATGCCCAGGGCGTCATTTCCGCCCAGCGACGTGACGAGGCGGTGGCCGGTCGCACCGCTGCGGTCGCCAATGCCACGGCGGCACGCACGCAATACCGGCGGGCAGTGGCTGGTCGGCGCGAGGAAACCAAGGCGATCGCCGCGGCACAGGACGAGGCGGCGGCAGAACGCCTCGATGCCGCGCGCAAGGCAGATGCGGAAAAGCAGCTTATCGCGCCCATGACCGGGAAGATCGAGCGCCGCCTTGCCGGGCCGGGCGAGGTGGTCGGGCCGGGCGTGCCGGTGTTCCGCATCATCGACGCTGCGCATCCTTACGTCACCCTGCGCGTGGGCGAGAGCCGCCTTGGGGGCCTTCGCACGGGGGGACGCCTGACCGGCCGGGTCCCGGCACTGGGCGAGCGCGAGCTCGAATTCGTCGTTGCCTCGGTCTCCGGCAGCGCCGGCTTCACCAGCGAGCAGGCGACGCGGCAGGGCGGCGATTACGACGCGCGCAGCTTCACGCTCCGGCTGAACCCCGCCACGGGCGAGAGCGGCCTGCTGCCAGGCATGAGCGTGCTGTTCGACTGGCCGCAGTGAGCCGCTTCCGCGCCGCGTTGCTCCGCGAACTGGCGCTGATCCGCGCCTCCCGCGCGCTGCTGACGGCGATCACCGTGGCACCGGCGCTCTCGCTGCTGATGATCGCAGCGATGCTGTCGCGCGGATCGCTCGGCGATCTCCCGATCGCCATCGTCGACGAGAGCCACAGCCCGGCCAGCCGCACCCTGGCGAATGACATGGTCGCACAAGGCGGGCTGGCGATCGCGGAGGCGCCGGCCAACGAGGCGGAGGCGGACCTTCTGCTGCGCTCGGGCAAAGTTTGGGCGTATGCGGTCATTCCCGCGACCTTCGGCGACCCGCCCCCGACCCCCGAGCCGGTGAGGGTTTCGGTCAACGCGACCTACCTCTCGGTCGGTTCGACGGTGGAGCGCGAGATGCGCCGGGCGGTTCTCGGCGCCTTTGCCGGGCAGGTCCAAGCCGCGGCGGCACAGCGCGGGATTGCGCTTGATCGCGAGAACCTGCCCGGGATCCAGGTCAACCTCCTGTTCAATCCGCAGTCGAGCCTCGAATTCTATCTCGAGGCCCTGATTCAGCCGGCGATCCTCCACCTCGTCGCCGCCTGCGTCGGGGCGTTCGTGGTCGCGAGCGAATTTCGCGGCGGGTCGCTCGCGCGGTGGGCTGCCGAAACCGGTGGCGGCGCCAGCGCATGGGCGGGCAAGTACCTGCCCTACTTGGCTGCGCTCGGCTGGTGGGGTGCAATGTGGATGATCTGGCTGGTCGGCATTCGCGGATGGCGCATGGAGGGGTCGCTCGCCTTTGCCATGACGGGGCAGCTCGCGCTGCTGGCGGCTAGCCTGGCGCTGTCCGGCGCGATCGCGGCGCTGACCCGGCAGAGCGGCGTCGCCTTTTCCGCCAGCGCGCTCTACGCGGGATCGGCGCTCGCCTACTCGGGCGGGTCGCTGCCGATCGAAGGCTCCGCCGCGCCGGTCGTGTGGTGGAGCCAGGCCTTGCCCTTCACCCATTACCTGCGCCTGCAGATGGACCAGTTCCTCGGTTCGCCGATCGCCGTCGACCTGCCGGGTCTGGCGCTGCTGCTGGTCTATGCAGCGGCCGGCTTCGGCCTGTGCCTCGTGGCGACGAGGGCCCGGCGATGAGGATCGGCCAGGCGTTCTTCGGCACCCTGCGCGAAGTCGCGCGCCAGCGCGACGTGGTATCACTGATCGTCCTCGCGGTCTTGCTCTACGGCATCTACTACCCCGCACCCTACGCCCACCAACGCGCGCGTGAGGTGCCGATGGCTGTCGTCGACAACGAAAACAGTACACTGACGCGCGAGCTGGTGCGGGCGATCGATGCCAGCGATGGCGCCGCTGTCGTTGCCGAGCCGAACAACCTTGCCGAGGGCCAGCGCCTGCTGAAGTCACGCAAGGTGGAAGCGGTATTGATCATTCCCCGGGGCGTGACCCGCGCCGCCCTTCGCGGCGAGAGCCCCCGGATCGCGCTCTGGCTCGACGGCGTCTACCTCGTGCGCGCCAAGAGCATCGGTGCCGCGGTCGAGCGTGCGCTGACCGATATCTTCGCCGACCTCGGCGAGGCCTATCTCGGCAGGCGCGGGCTCGCCCCGCCCTTGATCGTCACGCAAAGGTTCAATCCCGGCGGCGGCTATGCGAACTACATCTTCCCCGCGGTGACTCCCGTGATCCTGCAGCAGACCTTGCTGTTCGGCACCGCCGTCTTGCTGGCTTACCGCCGCAGGCGCGGGCGCGCGGCCTTCGCGGGAGCGGGCGAGCTGCTCGGCACCTGGCTCGCGCTGGCGGCACTCTCGGCGATCGCGGCGGTGCTCTATTTCGGATGGTTCTTCGCCTTCCAGAGCCTGCCGCAACAGGCAAGCGCCGCCGTGCTCGTCGCGATTGCGCTGGTCGTCGGCGGGGCGACTGCCGCCTTCGCCATGGCCATTGGATCGCTGTTTCGCCAGGCCGAGGCGGCGCTGCTGATCCTGATCCCGACGACCTTGCCCGTGTTCTTTCTCACGGGCGCAACCTGGCCGCGCGAGGCAATGCCGGGCTGGGTCGCAGCCGTGGGCAACTTGCTCCCCGCAACCCACGGCGCGCGTGCATTGCTGCTCGTCGACCAGATGGGCGCCCCGCTTGCGGCGGTACTGCCGGTCCTGGGACGCCTGGCGCTGATCGGCGCGATCTACCTCGGGCTTGCCTATATTATCGGGACCAAGGCAACTGCGAATGAAACCGGACCTGTTGGAGCGCCGCGAGGGAGAGTGCGGGGTTTCTTTGGGTGAGCCGGCCGCGATCCAAACCCCCGATCGAACATTCACCGTGGGCAGCTTTGAGAGCGACCGGCCCTAGCCGACACCTGCACATTTCGAGGTGTCGAATAAGGCCTGCCAGTAATGCTCTTAAATGGGTCAGAATTCGCTGAATGGTTCGGATGGACGCTGAGCGCGCTCAATTGGTTGTCCGAAGGACGGCCGCTTTGCGCATTCGGAAGGCCAAGACCAGACAGACCGCAAGCGGCCCATGTCTTGCCATTGAATGGGAGGTTGCGGCCATGACACTGGCCGCACTGCAGAGCGGTTCGGCGCGCCAGAATAACGCTTCAACGAAAATGCCGGAGGATGGGGGTATCGGTGGGGGTATTTTGTCACCGCGCATCTGGTTTGTGATTGCAATTCAAATGGTTATATATTCTCTAAACGTCCCTCCTCCGCTACCAATATCGGATCGGATCGGTAAAGGTCCTCTTTCCCTAGAGCATTGCACAGGGTTCAGCCCAGCCGGCGGTACTATCGTGCTGTGATCAGGCGTCCGATATCGCCAGCATCTGCCGCGTCGAGCGAAGTGCGCTTTCGAAGGGTGCTTGCGTCCGTTGGATCTTCACCATCACACTTGCGCCTAGCCAAAGGTTGTAGAGCGAAGCGGCGACATCGCGAGCATCTCCGTCGAACTTTACCGAGCCATCTACAAGTGCCGCTTTCAGCGCGCTCTCCAGCCGAGAAACGATGCCGGACGTGCCTGACTTGAGCGCAAGCCGCATGGGTTCGGACAGATCGGAGACTTCTGCGCCCAGTTTCACTGCGAGACAGCGGCCCTGACAATCGAAGGCTGCCTGGTTCTCGCGCCAGTTGGCGAAATAATACATGAGACGGTCTGCGCCGCTCGCTTCGGGCGCGGACAAGATCTCATCCATCTCGGCGAGATATTTCTCGAAATAGGCAGCGACCATGGCCTCGCCGAAAGCATCTTTCGAACCGAAGTAGTGGTAAAACGACCCCTTGGGCACTCCGGCCTCCGAGAGGATCTCGGCCAATCCGACCGCGGAATATCCTTTTCGTCCCATGATCGCCTGTCCGACCGACAGGATGGCCGATTTGGTGTCGTGGTGGGGTTGAGTGGCAGCCATCACCCCCATGTAGGGACGCTTGCACCTCACGTCTATGAGATGGGGCTTAGAGGAGGTCGCGCGAGCCGTGGAAGTTGCCGAAAAATCATAAGATTATCAGGAGCGGTTGGCTTTCGCGGCGGTCCGGAAATTAAAATCGCCGGCGGTACTAGACGATCGGTCTAGTCATTCCTAAATCCATTTTGACAGAGGGCCACGGTGGCGCGCTTCGAAATCGGAGTGAGCACCTTCACTGGGCCTGTTATTCACCATCGGCCGCTCTGTGCCGCACGGAAGGAGATTATCATGAAGGTACTGATGGTACTGACATCGCACGACACACTTGGCGATACAGGGAAAAAGACCGGCTTCTGGCTCGAAGAACTCGCCGCGCCATATTATGCGTTCAAGGATGCGGGCGCGGAAATCACGCTGGCCTCGCGGCTTGGCGGACGCCCGCCACTCGACCCGAAGAGCAATGAACCCGATGCAAAAACCGACGACACGCGGCGCTTCGAAGCCGATGAGGCGGCGATGAAGCAGCTCGGGGAAACCGTGAAGCTGGCCGATGTGAACGAAGGTGATTTCGATACGGTGTTCTATCCCGGCGGCCACGGCCCGCTGTGGGATCTCGCGGAAGACAAGACCTCGATCGCCCTGATCGAAAGCTTCGTTGCAGCAGAGAAACCCGTCGCGCTGGTCTGCCACGCGCCCGGCGTCCTGCGCCACGTCAAGTCCGCAGACGGAACGCCGCTGGTTCAAGGCAAACGCGTCACCGGTTTCACCAACACCGAAGAAGAAGGCGTCGGACTGACAGATGTGGTCCCGTTCCTCGTGGAAGACGAGCTGAAGGCGAAAGGCGGCAACTATTCCAGCGGCCCCGACTGGGGCCCCTACGTGCTGGAAGACGGATTGCTGATTACGGGGCAGAACCCTGCATCGTCGGCACCCGCTGCGAAAGCGTTGCTGGAGGCAGTTAAAAACGCCTGATGACTGGCTGGTTTAGCGTAATGCTCGGCGAACGACTTCTCCCGGTGTGCTCAGTCGCATCGGGAGAAGTCGTTTCTGTCGTGTACGGCCAAAGATATATTGGGCCTGGTGTCGGTCATCCGATCGCGGATGGTGCCGAATACCGGGCCGGTGCGTAGAGTAGGCATGGAAAAGACTGTCGAAGATCTTCAGCGTGACATGCAGGCGGCCGCAGATGCTCTCGATTTCGAGGAGGCACGGCGCATCCGCGATCGGATCAATCTGATTCGCGGCGGAGCGGATGCTGAAGCGGCTGCCGAGGCAGACACGAGCGGCCTCGCGCGTCAGCGACCGGGAGCAATGGGGCTGGGCACGAGCCGGCAAAGGCCGGTTCCTCCGCCAGAGTGGAAGCCGCCCAAAAAGCCAGATCCCATGACGGCCAATCGCAATCGCAAGTAACGACCGGCACGGGTACATAAGGCGCGATGTCGCTTAGCGACTTCGACGCTTGCCAACGGAAACTCTGACAATCAATTTTGGCGTTTCTGCGCTAGACCGCGGAAAACAAAACCAACCAGCACAAGCAGGCACGTCGCCCAGTAGACCGGCACAAAAGCCGCCTCATTCCCGATGAGGAGGCGTGCGGCGAGTGTGGTGACCAAGCCTGCCGGTACACCCACGACCAGCCCCCACCAGCCCGCCCGCAAAAGAGGCGCGCCCGAGCCTTGTCGCTCTCGCTTGTTGAGCCAGATGAAGGTCCCTGTCGCGACGACGATGCAGAGCGCTAGCCCGAACAGGATATAGGCGATCTTGACCGGCAATCCGCCAAAATTGCCGAAATGCAGATTATAGACCGACGCCGCCAGTTGCTGACCGATCTCACCGTCGGCGAGGCCGGCTGTGCCATGAAACCGCCCGTTGGCGTCGAAGGCATAGTATTCGCCGAAGATCAGGCGCTGCGGATGAAGGCCGACAATCTGGACATGCTGACCGACCGTGCCGGGATCGTGGAGTATGACGTAGGAAGGCCGTACCTCCGGGAATTCGCGCGCCATATATTCAAGTGCGGTTACCAGATTGGCCACAGGCGCAGGTGCCGCGTTCTCGGCAGGCTCGTCGCCGAAAACCGGGGCGATGGCGGCTTCGCTGTCGCCTTCGTACCCTACGTAGGCCAGGCCGCCTGCAGTCACATAGAACAGCCCGATGACCGATCCGGTCAGCGCAATTGCCAGTGCGAAGGGCAGGGTCCAAACCGCAAGCCGGTTGTGCCAGTCCACGGTTGCCACTTCGTCCCGGCGGCGGGCACGCAGACGGAAGGCGTCCCGGAAGATGCGCGGATGCGCCAGTATTCCCGAGATACTGAGGGCGACGATCATGGCACCGAACGCGCCCACCAGGGTCATGCCGATGGTTGCGGGCAGGTTGAGCCGGTAGTGGAGTGCAAGCAGGAACTCGGCCCAAGCATTCTTTTCGGGCTCGACGACCGCGCCGTCTCCGTCGACGTGAAAGGCCTGCGTGTCGGTCGTCACTTTCGTACGGGGCAGCGATGGCACCGGCAGATGAACATAGAGATGGGTGGTGGTCGGAGAGCCTTCTTCCCGCTGCAGCACGTTCTGCGCTGCCCGCTGGACGCTGGCTGGAGCGATCGTCGCCATTTCCGGCGCGCCCGGCTGTTCGAGCCTCTGCCACTCCTCGTAGAGCACGACTGCGGTACCGCTGACGCAGATCAGATAGAGCAGGGCACAGCAGATCAGGCCGATGGCGGAATGGGCCGCCAGGCTTCGCTGGACCAGACCGGTCTCGGCTTCCTTTCTCATACCACCGCTCCCTGGACCAGAACCAGTGGGAGGCAGGCGAGCGCTGGCGCCGAAAGCCAAGCAAATTGTCTCATACGCGACCTCATGGTGAGGACGGCGAAGGAGAGGAGGGGCCAGGCGAGCGGGACGAAGGCGAGCACCGTGACATTCGCATTGGCTTCAGAGCCGCCGGTGGCCGCAATGAGGTCGCGGAGGGTCAGCGCGATCACGAGGCTGGCGAGGAGAGAGAGCGGACCGGCGATGAGGAAGGTGGCCAAGGCCTTGCCGGTGGATCGTCTGGCCGCGGGAAGGCTGCGGGCTTTCGGGGCGGATTTCTTCCGCTTTGCCAAGGGTTTGGCGGCATCGAGTAGCAGGAATACCCCTGCCGCCGCCATGGCGCAAAGGCTGACATTGGCAACACCCCATGCGCCGGAATGCGACCCGGCTGCGAGCACAGCCAGAAGGACCGTGCCCCAGCCGAGGGCGTTGAGCGTCGAGGACCTTCCGGTCCGCCCCCACGACACGCGCAGGATCACGATTCCGATCACGGAAAGCGCGAGAGCGAACCAGATAAGCCCTTGACCTAGCATCAGAACTTATACGCCAGCGAGCCGTTGATGCTGCGCTTTTCGCCCGGATAACAATCGCCCCGGACGAGGCAGACGGAGAAATATTCCTCATTCGTCACGTTGCGGGCGGTCAGCCGAAGCTCGAACTGGCCGAAATCGTAACCCGCCGAAATGTCGCCGACGGTGTGTCCATCGACCCGGTAGGTCAGCAGGCTGCCATCGAAGGCGGAGAGGCCGTTGCTCTCGTTCCCGCCGACAGAGCGAACGCCGCCGCCCAGTGAAAACCCGTTGAGCGCTCCGGTGAAATTGTAGAGAGCGAAGAGAGAGGCCTGCCAGTCGGCAATCGACGTCAGGCGGTATCCGTCGGGATCCTTGGTATCAAGATAGCTGACATTGCCGTCCAACCGCAGCCCGCCGACCAGCGCATTGGCTTCAAGCTCCACGCCGCGCACCTTCGAGACGCCTTCCTGCTGGCTATCCCCGCCGACAAGCGAATTGGGGTTGGGCAGGTTGGACACCTCGATATCGAAAGCGCTTAGTGTGACCAGCGCGTTGACGCCGCGCGGCTGGTATTTGATGCCGACTTCATATTGCCGTCCTTCCTGGGGAAGCAGCTGTTCATTGGTCAGCGTGTCGATCCCGACGACGGGCTCAAAGCTTTCCGCATAGCTGGCGTAGGGCGAAATGCCTGCAGGACCGCGCCAGAGCACGCCGACGCTGAAGCTGGTGGCATCGTCTTCCTGGCGGCTGCCGTTTTCCACGCGGTTGGTCACATTGTCGAAGCGCACGCCCGCATTGGCCACCAGATTACCGAGGCTCATCTGGTTGGATATGTAATAGCCGGTCGATTTGACGTAGTTGCGTGGGCCATTGCCCTTCATGCTCTCGACCTCGGCCACGGTCGGCACGCCGGCATACTGCGGATCGAAGGCGTTCAGAGTGCCGAGGTCCGCGAGATATGCCGTATCGGAATCGGTGAACACGTCCTGATACTGAACGCCTGCCAGCAATTCATGCTCGATCGGACCAGTGGTGAAATCGGCGCGGGCGCGGACGTCGAAGGCCATCTGTTCGCTGCGATTGTCGGCGAGATAGAAGGTCCAGCCGCCATTGCCCTCGGCATCGATGCGGGGCACGCCATTCCCGCGGAAGGAAATCCAGGCCTGCCGGTAATCGGCATGGGTATCGAGATAACGTGCGACGCCTTCGACCGAGAAGATGCTGTTGATCTGCTGCTCTGCGATCAGGGTAAGCGCCAGGCTTTCGGTATCGTAGGCGTTGAAGCCTGGTGCGCCGTGATAGCTGTAGGGATCGATTTTCTCGCCGCTGGCGCTTTCCAGAAGCGTGCCGGTGACCGGTAGAAACTGGTGCGCGGTATCCGAATTCTGGTCGGAATAATTGGCCAGGATCGTGATCTCGGTGCCGGGAGCGGGGCGGGCGGTAAAGGCCGGTGCGATGACCAGCTTGTCGTCCGAAACCTCTTTGATCTGCGTATCGGAATCGCGCAGGAGGCCCACGAAGCGGAACTGCGCGCTGTCTTCGGCGCCCGGAATGGCAATGTTGATGTCCGTGGCGATCTGCTTGCGGTCGAAACTGCCGTAATCGACGCGGACTTCGCCTTCGCTGGTGCCGTGGGGGCGCTTGGTGACGACATTGATGATGCCGCCGGGCGATCCTGCACCGTACAGGACGGAGGCGGGGCCTTTCAACACTTCGACCTGCTCCAGCGTGTAAATGTCCTGGCGGGTGTTATTGTAATAGCCGAAGAGATACTGCAGATTATCGCGGTATTCAGGCGCATCGAGGCCGCGGACCTGGGCGAAATCGCCCCTGGTGGAAAAGCCGAAGGGTTCGGCGGTGACGCCAGCGGAATAGGTGAGGACATCGTCCAGCGATTGCGCGCCCTTTTCCTGGAAATCGCGCGCGGTTTCGATGGAGATCGAACGGGCTGTTTCCATGATCGGCGTATCGGACTTGGTCGCACCGAAATCGGACAGCGCGCCCGTTACGATGATCGTGGTTTCTTCGCGCTGGTCTTCCCGATCGCCAGTCTGCGCCGATTGCGCGTAAGCCGGAGCCGCGCTCAGTAATGCGATCTGCGCGGTGGTCGCCAAAAGCGAAAGCCTCATTTCAAAAATTCCCTGTTCCTTGACCCTGGATTGATCCGTCGCGTGCGAATCGATTGAGGGCCTGCTATTGAGAACAATTATCAATTGCAAGTCTTGTGAGAGAATTTGCGGATTGGTGCCCAAGTTAAGCGATCGCTAATCCTGTCCATACTTGGACAATCGGACCACGCCCGGGCGCCGCGTCCGATTAAGCGTGCAAATGCTTATCGCGTCTTTAACTGTAAAAAGTGGCTGTTCAGGCGGATTGCGCGCTTCGGCGCGAACCGAGCAGGCCGCGCGCGATTACTTGGGCCTGTATTTCTCCGGCACCTTCGAAGATATTCAGTATACGCGCATCGCATAAGACCCGGCTTATCTCATATTCGAGCGCGTATCCGTTGCCGCCATGGATCTGCAGCGCATTGTCCGCACTCGACCACGCCACGCGGGCGCCGAGCAGTTTCGCCATCCCGGCCTCGATATCGCAACGTTCGCCGCGATCCTTCTGACGCGCGGCGGTCCATGTAAGTTCGCGGGCGATCACAAGTTCGCAGACCATCAGAGCCAGCTTGTCCGACACACGCGGAAACGCCAGCAACGGTTTACCGAATTGCTGGCGTTGGGTCGCATAGGACAGGCCGAGGTCGAAGGCATTCCAACCCACGCCCAGTGCCCGTGCGGCGGTTTGGATGCGGGCGCCTTCGAAGGTGCGCATTAGTTGCTTGAAGCCCTCACCCTCGACGCCGCCCAGCAGGCCGTCTTCCGCAATCTCGAAACCATCGAAGCCGAGGGTGTATTCCTTCATGCCGCGATAGCCGAGCACTTCGATCTCGTCGCCCGCGATCCCTTCGTCGGGGAAGGGATCGCTATCGCTGCCGCGGGTCTTTTCGGCCAGCAGCATGGAAAGGCCCGCATATCCCGGGGCCGCAGGGTCGGTGCGGCACAGAATGGTCATCAGATCGGCGCGCGCGGCATGGGTGATCCATGTCTTTGCCCCGTCGATCCGCCATGCCCCGGTGTTGGTCTGCCGCGCTTTGGTGCGCACCGAGGCGAGGTCGGAACCGGTATCGGGTTCGGTAAACACCGCGGTCGGCAGGATCGATCCATCGGCGATGCGGGGCAGGAATTTCGCCTTCTGTTCGTCCGTGCCGTTCTGACCGATCAGTTCGCCCGCAATTTCGGACCGGGTGCCCAGCGATCCCGCGCAAATCCAGCCGCGCGATAATTCTTCGGAAACGAGACACATGGCCAGCTTGCCGAGGCCAAGACCGCCGTGTTCTTCTGGAATGCAGACGCCGAAGACACCCAGTTCGGCCATTTCCCTGACCACATCCAGCGGAATGAGAGCATCGGCCAGATGCCACCCATGCGCATGTGGCGCGATGCGTTCGCTGGCGAAGGTGCGGAACTGGTCACGGATCATGTCTAGCGTGTCGTTTCCGGTGCCTTCATAGGGGCGTTCGCCATCGGCCAGCCTGCGCGCCAGTTCCGCCCGCTTATCCGGAGTGTTTCCCGATAGGGCGCAGTGGGCGGCCGCATGGCTCGCGGCGAGGGCGAAGGCTTCCTGCTGCAAGCCGAAATCGGATGGCCGTACGATCTCGCTCTGGCTCATCGCCACGCCGCTGAAGATCTGGGCACAATATTCGCCCATCCCGATGTCGAGGACGAGGCGTTCCAGATCGCCAAAGGCGTCTGCGTGCCGGGCTCGATCTGCCCAGTCGCACAACGCGCCAAGCGCTTCGACCTGCGTGGCGATCCATGCATAGCCGTGAAGCCGGTGCTGCTCGCGTTCGGCGATCGCGGGATCGACCTTGCCGGCTATCGAAACGATTTCGCCGACTTTGTTGCGCACCATGCCGCTGAACTCAGCGGCTGACCGGGCAGCGGACCGGGCGAGGGCGAGGCTATCGGTCACTGCAGGCTCGCCTTTGCTTCCATCGCCACCACGCCATCGCAGCGGATCGCCTGATAGACCCCGTCGCTTTCGCGAAGCCACACCGGCTGGCCCAAGAAGAGCGGCGCCATGGCGCGGAAGGAAAAGCTGGCAAGCGTACCGCTGCGCTGGGCAAGCGCGGCGAGCTTTGCCGCCGTGAAGGGGCCATGAATGACCAGCGCGGGATAGCCCTCGATTTCGGTAGCATAGGGCCGGTCATAGTGGATGCGATGGGCGTTCGCCGTCGCGGCGGAGAAGCGGAACAGGTTCACCTCCTCCGGCTCCCAGATTTCGCCCTGCGGCATGGGGTTCTCCGGCACGGGCATAGGTGTCCGTTGTCCGTCCGCACGATAGACATAGGTCTGGACTTCGCGCACGCGAACCAACCCGTCCTGCTCGAGCCGCTTTTCAACTTTCGCGAAGATTAGGTCGCCCGACCCGCCGAGCTTGTGCGTCAGCGCGATAATCTCGCTGGTCTGGCGCGTCTTTTGGCCGATAACGAGCGGCGAAGGGAAATGCATTTCGGAAGCTGCGAACATCCGCCTCGGCAGGCTGACATCGGGCAGGAATGACCCGCGCTTCGGGTGACCGTCGGGACCGATCTCGTCATCGGCCGGGGAGGGAAGGAAGCACGCCCAATGGGCAAGCGGTGGGAGCGTGGACTGTCCGTCGTAGCCTAGGGCCTGCGCGTAACGTCGTAGCGGGGCGGGGTGAAGCGTTTCCTCCTCCACCAGTTGGCGGCCAACCGCCTCCTGCCATTCGGCAAGCTGCGCCGGGGTAACGCTAGCCACCGCTCAGGCGCCCTTGAACTCGGCCTTGCGTTTCTGGAGGAAAGCCATCGCGCCTTCGACCGCGTCCTGCGTGCTGCCGGCCCGGCGCTGGGCCCTGGCTTCGGCGGCCAGCGTGGCGGTGAGATTGTTTTCCAGCCCGTCGCGCAGGACCTGTTTCATTGCGCCCAGCGCCACGGTCGGCCCCTGCGCCAGCCGCTGGACGAGTGCGTCGGCCTCGCTTTCAAGGGCATCATCCTCGACGCATTTATAGATCAGTCCGATCCGTTCCGCTTCCTCTCCGGGAATTTTCTCGCCCAGCATTATCATCCGCGTCGCCTGTGCCATGCCGACCAGGCGGGGCAGCATCCAGCTCGACCCGCCATCGGGCACCAGGCCGATATTGGCGAAGGCCTGCAGGAAATACCCGCTCTTGCCGGCGATCACGAAATCGGCAGCCAGCGCGATCGAGCACCCGATCCCGGCGGCAGGACCTTGGACCACGGATACGACCGGGACGGGCAGGCTGGCGAGAGCCTGAATCATCGGATTGTAATGGTGGGACAGCGAGCCGAAGGCGCGGTCTCCGCCGCTCACCGACATCTTCGAATTGGTAGCGAGATCGGCGCCCGAACAGAAGGCGCGGCCCGCTCCACTAAGCAACACGGCGCGTGCGCCGCCGAGATCGGTGATGGCAGCGAAAATCTCGTCCGCCATCTGGGGCGGGCAGGCATTGAGCCGCTCGGGCCGGTCCAGCGTGATCTTGAGGACATCGCCTTCACGCTCGCTACGGATCATTTCGAAATCGCTCATCGCTGTCTCCCGCACAAAATCTGGTTTGGGCTTCCTTGGGCAAAAGGGTCTGTAAATGCAACCGACTGCGATGTTCGGTGGCCGGGGAAATGCGGATTGGGTTTCAGGCGAACTGCCACAGCAGCATCGCCATGGCGAACATGACGAAACCGGCGATGGTGGCGCTCAGCGTCCAGCTGCGGAATGTCTCCGCCTCGGTAAGCCCGAGATATTGTTTGACGAGCCAGAAGCCGGTGTCGTTGACATGGCTCGCGATCGAAGCGCCTGCACCGATCGAGACGGTGACCAGCGCGATCTGTGCCGGCGAAAGTCCCGCCGCGGTTATCAGCGGCGCAGCAAGCCCTGCGGCAGTAACCATGGCGACCGTTGCCGATCCCTGTGCCACGCGGATGAAGGCGGCGAGCAGGAATGCGAAGACCGGTACCGACAGATCGAACGCCGAGACGGCATCGGTGATCTGCGCGCCCGCTCCGGACTGGATCAGGACTTCCTTGTACGCCGCTCCCGCACCAACCACGAGCACCATGAGACCCGCTGGCGCGAGAGCACGGGTCATGACATCGGACACGGTCTGCAGCGGCGCATCAAGGCGCAGTCTCAGCCACAGCCCGACGAAGGCACAGGCGATGATAAGCGCGGTGAACGGATGGCCGACGAATTCGAGAACGGTCCGCGCCGGTCCTTCGGCGAGGATGCCGCTTGCCAGCGCGGCGAGCAGGATGAGCGACAGCGGTATGATCATGCCCGCCAGCGCCGGGACGAAGCTGATATGGGCAAGTTGGGGCGCTTCCTCGTCGAAACGCGGGGGCGGGCCGCTCTCTCCGAAGCCCTTCTGCCCCTGGGTCAGCATGGCAAAGACCGGTCCGGCAATGACGGCGGCCGGGATCCCGCAGGCAAGGCCATAGATTGCCAGCAGTCCGTAATCGGTCCCGATGAGCTCGGCGACGGCGACCGGCCCGGGATGCGGGGGCAGCAAGGCATGCATCGTCAGCAGCCCTGAAAGCAGGGGCAGGGCGAAATACATGACGCGCCGCTTCGCCCGCAGCGCCAGAGTGATGACCAGCGGAGCAAGCACGATGAAGCCCACGTCGAAAAACAGGGGGATGCCGACCAGCGTGCCGATGACCACCAGTGCCCAGGGCGCGCGGCCTTCGCCGAACGCATCGAGCAGCCGGTTTGCCAGCACCCCGATGCCGCCACTCGCTTCCAGCAGTCCGCCCAGCATGGCACCGAGCCCTATCACCACCGCGACGAAGCCAAGCGCTTCCCCGGTCCCCTTGCGCACGGCCGAGAGCACGTCTGCTGGTGGCGCGCCGAATGCGATGCCCGTGGCAAGCGCGACGATCAGCAGGGCGATGAAAGCGGGAACTTTCCATCGCAGTACCATGATGATGAGCACGAAGATGCTGACTGCCACGATGGCGAGGCTGGACCAGGGTTCAGCCATCACGCCACCGTCACGGTCGTAAGACGAGCTGCACCGGCGATTTCGCCTGGGCCCACTTCCCTAGCTTCAGGATTCTCCAGCCTGCCGCGAAGTCGGATATCCTCCGATGACGCGCCGACCATGATCTCGACCGATCCGGGCAAAATCTGCCAGCCGCCGCGCCAGACGGCAAAATGCTCAGGGTCGAGCGTGAAGGTCACTCGCCGGGCACCGCCAGAGCGGATCGCCAACCGCGCAAATCCGCGCAATTCCTTCACCGGCCGCGCCAACCCCGCGACGGGTGCGCGGATATATAGCTGCACGACTTCGTCCGCATCGCGCGCGCTGGTGTTGGTCACCGTCGCTGCAATTTTCCATGCCAGCGAGCCGCCTTTGCCTTGTGGCACGACACTCAAATCGGAATAGCGGAACTCGGCGTAGGACAAGCCATGGCCGAAGGGAAAGAGCGGTCCGATAGCTGCATCATGATAGCGGGCGCTGTCCTTCGATAAATCCGGATTGGCCGGGCGACCGGTCGGCGGATGCGCGTAATATTGCGGCACCTGCCCGGTGCTGCGCGGCATGCCCATCGGCAGCCGCCCCGCAGGAGACACTTCGCCGAACAAAACATCTGCAATTGCGGGGCCGCTTTCATTACCTAGAAACCACGTTTCCAGCACCGCTGGAATGCCGTCCAGAACCTCTTCGAGCGCAAGCGGGCGGCCATTCATCAGGATAGCTACGATTGGCTTGCCGGTTGCCCGAATAGCGTCGACCAGCCGTTTCTGGGGGCCGGGCAAGCCAATATCCGACCGGCTGCGGGCCTCGCCTGAATGGTCGAAATCCTCTCCCATGACGAGCAGCACGACATCTGCATTTCTTGCCGCCTCGACAGCGGCGGCAATACCGCTCGTACCGGGATCGCGCGGAGAGACGCCCGGCGCATAGGTGACCGTTCGGGATTCCAGCGCAGCCCGCAGCGTAATAGATTCGTCCATCTGCCCGCGCGCCCGCCACGATCCGATAGTGGAGGACGCATCGTCGGCAAGCGCACCGACCAGCGCGATCCGCGCATCGCTGCGCAGCGGCAGGGCGTTGCCTTCGTTGCGCAGCAGCACGATCGAGCAGGTCGCTGCCTCGCGCGCCACCGCGCGGTGTTCTTGCGAACCGAGGACCAGTTTTTCCCTTTCTGCGTCACCAAAGCGGAAGGGATCGTCAAACAGTCCCAGCCGGGCCTTCGCATGCAGAATGCGGCTCACCGCTTCGTCGACCAGCGGCAGCAAAGTATGATCGGCGGCCAGCGCTTTTTCGAGATGATCGGCATAGGTTTCGCTGGTCATGTCCATGTCGACACCCGCGCGCAGCGCCAGCGCCGCGGCCTCTACCGGGTCGCTTGCCGCTCCATGCGCGACGAGTTCGAGGATGGCGTTCCAGTCGCTGACCACCAATCCCTGATAACCCCATTGATCGCGCAGGAGCGACCGGACCAGATCGGCATTGCCGGTAGTGGGGACGCCGTTCAATTCGTTGAACGCGGTCATGAAACTGCCGACGCCCGCAGCAATCGCGGCCTGGAATGGCGGTAGATAGACCTCGTGCAAGGTTTCATTTGAAATGTCGGCACGGTCGTAATCGCGCCCGCCATCAGCGGCACCATAGGCGCCGAAATGCTTGGCGCACGCCAATAGCACGTCCTTGCTGGCAAGATCGTCGGTCTGGAAGCCGAGGATTTGCGCTTCGGCCATGCGCGATCCCAAATATGGGTCTTCGCCGGCCCCTTCGACAACGCGGCCCCATCGGGCATCTCGAGCGATGTCGATCATCGGTGCGAAGGTCCAATGCAGCCCGCTGACGGACGCCTCGACTGCTGCGACGCGGGCGGCGCGGCGGGCCATTTCGGGATCGAAGCTTGCGGCCATGCCCAGCGGCACCGGCATGATCGTTCGATAGCCATGGACCACATCCATCGCGAAAAGTAGCGGGATACCAAGCCGCGATTCTTCGACCGCTATGCATTGTAGGCGGGCGAGAGGCTCTGCTCCAGCGACGTGGAGATAGGATCCCACTCGGCCTTGGCGGACTCGGTCCAGCGCGGCATCATCAATCCGGGAATTCAGCGCTTTCTGACGACCGCCGGCGAGCTGGGTCATCTGGCCGAGCTTTTCAGCCAGGCTCATCTGCGCGATTAAATCGCGGACCCGCTGCTCGTGTTCTTCCGATGCAGCGACCTTGCTCGCTGCGAGGGCTGGGAAGCGGGTGCTTGCCGCCAGCAGCGCGCTGGCCGCGAGAAAGGCGCGGCGCTTGATTACGGGATTCATCGCGCGGGCCAACATGTCGACAGAATATCCGACAACTGACTATTCCGACCAGAGTCGCGCCCGCCGGGTGAATTTGGCATGTATCGCGAGGTGACGGATCTCCTGATCCGCGTGAACGCAACCCGACCCACCTTCGCCATCATTTTCCCCTCGCCATGGGCATGGCGGCTGGTGCCAGTGCCTTATGTCCGGCTCCCAAACCGTCTCGTCATGGTAGCGGTAACATTAAAAAGCGATCTGCCAAAGGGGCTATGCGCAAAAACTATCTGGTCCGCGCATCACCGCGTGACATCGCTGCCGCCTTCGATGGCTGCGGCGAGTTCTTCGCGGTTTGCGCGGCAGAAATCGCCTGGCATGAAATGCTTGAGCGCGGAAAGTGCAATTCCGCTTTCAACGGCTCTGCTCACAGCAGCGGGATCATCGAGCCACACCGTGAGTACGCCTGCGCTGAAAGCGTCTCCGGTGCCGATCCGGTCGATTATCCCGGTCAACACGTGTTCCCTACTTTCGGCGCTATCGGAGGCGGTGTCCATTCGCGCGACGAGACGATGTGTACCGTCCGGCTCGATATGCCGGGCGGTCGAAGCGATTGCAGACAGATTCGGGAATGCGTCGAATGTCTCCAACACGGCGTCACGCCGATACTGGCCCCCTTCGGCGCCAATCTCGCGCCCGAGGAGCAGCGCCATGTCTTTGTGGTTTCCGAAAAAGATGTCCGCCAGATCGACAAGTTCGGCGATCTCCGGACGCGAATCGCGATCCGTTAGCGCCCAGAGCGACGGACGAAAGTTACCATCGAAGGAGATGGTCAATCCGCGTTCCCTGGCAGCGTGAGCGAGTGCGCGCGTCGCACGGGATGCGTCGGCGCTCACGGCCAGCGATATGCCCGAAAGATGAAGGTGGCGCGCCCCGTCCAGCAGTGCTGCATCAGGCACATCGCAGGATGCGAAGGAACTCGCTGTCCGGTCGTAAAGCACTTTGCCACCGGCAGCGCCCTTTGCAGGGGTGAGATAATAAACGCCCATCCGCCCGGCTTTGGTCGATATTCCGGAACAGTCGACGCCTTCACCGCGCAGCGCCCGGACGGCGTTAAGGCCGAGATCATTGTCCGGCAAGGTGCTGACCATCCGGGTCGGGAAGCCGAGATTGGCGAGTGCAGCAGCGACATTGGCTTCCGCTCCACCGACATGCAGATCGAACCGGGAAGCATCACGCATGGAGTTGCCCGCTGCGGCGGAAAGCCTGAGCAATACTTCGCCGAAGCAGACAATGGTGCCGGCTTGCGCCTTCATGACAGCGGCTGGCCCTGGCAGGGAAGGGCAGGGGCTAGCGGACGATGGGGCCCGAAGATGAAGTCGAACGCCGAGAGGTCACGTGAACGCGCGAAGAGCGGATGCGTCATACGGTCAACTTCTCCTCCTGATGGCTGTGCCACACTGACTGCGCGCCACTTTTAGTCACAAGACGTTCTGAGCTACGATACAAGTCGCGGCTGCAGATCATCATACTGCACAAGAGAGCCTTGCTCATCTAGTGATAGTTGACCACCATTCCTGATAAGGGGGCGGCTGGTTATCGGCGAATGTTACTCACCCCAATGATCTGGAGAGGTACAGCTGCCAGCCAGAAACCCCCGGCCTGGCGAGGCGCGGGTCTCGAGTTCCGGACTATGTCGGGAAGTGCTGGCTGGGGTGGCAGGGATCGAACCTGCGAATGGCGATACCAAAAACCGCTGCCTTACCACTTGGCTACACCCCAGCAGGCGGTCGCCCCTATAGCGCGCCTATCGCGAATGTGAAGGGGCGATTTTAAACCTTTTTGCCATCGAAATCAGCCGCTGAGTGACGCTCGCGAAGCTGCGTGTCTTCATCGCCCCAAACCTTAGTCACGATCCTGCCGCGCTTTACCGCAGGGCGCTCCCCGATTTGTTTCACCCAGCGTGATACGTTTTCGTACTCGTCGATAGAGAGGAAGGTCTTCGCCTCTTCGTAGATCGTACCTTCGATAAAAGGTGCCATCCAGGGCCACGCGGCAATGTCGGAGACTGTGTACTCACTGCCGCCAAGATATTCGCTGTCCTTCAAGCGCTGATCGGCGACATCGAAGAGCCTCTTCGTTTCCATGGCGTAGCGGTTGATCGGATATTCGTACTTTTCCGGCGCGTAGGCATAGAAATGGCCGAAGCCCCCGCCGATGAAAGGGGCGCTGCCGATTTGCCAGAACAGCCAGCTGAGAACTTCGGCGCGTGTATGGTCGGTTGGCAGAAAGGCACCGAATTTTTCCGCCAGATGCATCAGTATGGCGCCACTTTCGAAAATGCGCAGCGGTTCGGGCCCGGTGCGATCCAACAGTGCGGGGATCTTGCTGTTCGGATTGATATAAACGAAACCGGAGCCGAATTGCTCGCCTTCTCCGATGTTGATCGTGAAGGCATCGTATTCTGCGCCCGAATGTCCTGCTTCCAGCAGTTCCTCGAACATGATCGTCGCTTTCACGCCGTTGGGCGTTGCGAGAGAATAGAGCTGAAAGCCATGTTCGCCCTCGGGCAATGCCTTCGTTTCGCGGGCACCGGCTGTAGGGCGGTTGATGTTGGCAAATTTCCCACCGCTCACGGTGTCGGCGTTCCATACGGCGGGCGGTGTGTAGGTGGCATTGGCCATGTTATATCTCCTGTTTGGCGGGGCGATATGCCGCTCAACCGTTCGTCGCAAGATGGGGAACGCTAGCACGCTTCCCATGGTTGTTTGCCTTGCCATGACGAAGCTCATCTATGTCGACGATCAACTGCCAGGAATCACCCGCAAGGGTGCCGGTAAGGGGTGGGCGTATTACGATCCAAGGGGGAAACTTATCACCGACAAGGCAGAGAAGAAGCGCTTGAACGCTGTCGCTTTGCCGCCGGCCTATACCGATGAATGGTTCTGTCCTGCGCCCAACGGCCATATCCTAGCCACCGGGATCGACGCGAAAGGGCGTAAACAATACCGCTATCACCCCGATTTCCGGGCTGAACGGGAAAGCGAAAAGTTCGACAAATGTCTGGCGTTCGGCAATCTTCTGCCGCTGGTCCGCAAAAAGGTCGAAGAAGATCTGAAAGGCCGCAAGCTTACGCGCGAGCGGGCTGTGGCCAGTGTAGTTCGTTTACTCGATCTTGGTGCCATTCGCGTTGGCAATGAAGGATATGCTGAACGTAACAAGAGCTATGGTGCGACTACCCTGCGTCGCCGTCATGCCGAAGTGACGGGCAAGACGCTGAAGCTGCGCTACAAGGGCAAGTCTGGCAAGATGCGGGAAGTGACGCTGACGGACGGCAGTCTCGCGCGAATGGTGCGCAATATGCAGGACCTGCCGGGCCAGAATGTCTTCAAATATGTCGATGACGATGGCGAGGTGGAAACGGTAACCTCCAGCGACGTAAACGAATATCTCGAAGCCTGTATGGGTGAGCGCTTTACCGCGAAAAATTTCCGCACCTGGCACGCCAGCGTGCTCGGGTTCGAAACGCTGCGCACCGGTGATGGCGAAATCCCGATGAAAAGCTTGCTCGAGTGCGTGGCAACCCATCTGGGCAATACCCCGGCCGTGACCAGGAAGAGCTACATTCACCCGGCGGTGATCGATCTGGTAGGGCGGCAGGAAGATTGGCGCCGAGGCGTGAAATTGCCGCGTGCGACGCGCTGGCATACGCGAGAAGAGCGGGCTTTGATTGCGATGCTGCAGGTCTGCCCAAGCGCGGCCGAGCTACTCGCGGCATAAAACATAAAAATCCTAGGCATTTAAGCCGCAAACCTCTAAAGTGTCGCTAACGGCCCTTTCGGTTGACTTTGTGGCGTTCGAGCGACGACACCCTGATTGACCTGCGCGCTCCAGGACACGGCATATGCAAAGACTTGCCAATTTCGACGTCAGCCGACAATTCGTTGGCAAGTGGAGCAAGGTTGCTGCGCAGACGACGTTCGGCATTATTTGTGCGGCGTCGATGGTCGGCTTGCGAACGCTATACGATCTATGGGCACCGACGTCTGGCCCTTTTGCAATGATTTATCCCACCGTACTGCTCGCCACTTTATATGGGCATTGGCGCGCGGGTGTTGCTGCCTTCTGTGTAAGCTTCGCTTGGGCGTGGTATTTCGTACTTCCTGCTCCCCAGTCTTTTCTCTTCACCGAAGCTACAGATCCGGCGCGTGTTTTGCTGAATGGGGTCTGCGCAATAATCGTGATTATTTTCGCGGAGGCTTTCCGCCGTGCAGCGCACAGCACCATGGACACGATCAGGGAAGAAGCAGACCGCCGGCTTACCTTGCTGGCAGATCTCGAGCACCGAACGAAGAACAATTTCGCCCTTGTCGCGAGCATGCTCGAGATTCAGAAGCGGCGAATTCCCCATGCTGAACTGCACGGGCCGCTGGATGATGCGGTCGGTCGCGTGCGCACTTTTGCCGACGCTTATTCCGGTCTGGCGATGGAGCAAGGCAAGGAAAAAGACGTGGCGATCGGACCGTACCTCGACATGATGCTTACCCGTCTGGAACGCGCTGCCCTGCCGCAAAACGTTCGGCTATTTCGCGAGATCGACGACATCAAGCTTTCGCGCGAGACTGCGGTCGCCATCGGCCTCTACCTGAACGAGGCGGTGTCCAACGCAGCAAAATATGCCTTTCCCGACAACCGCGCCGGGACGCTCGCAGTTTACTTTCACTGTCGTGACGGGAAGTGGCGCCTCACAATCGAAGATGACGGAGTTGGCGAGGAGGCGCTGTCACAAACGCCGGGAGGTTTGGGCAGCAAGCTGCTGTCGGCCTTCGCGCAGCAGGCGGGAGCCACGCACCACGCAGGCCCGGTACTCAACGGCTTTCGGACAGAAATGCGGGTGGCCGACGAAGTACTTGCCTAGAGTATCCTGAAGAGATACCGGCTTGCCATGCATTTGGCCGGCGCAAAAATCAGGGCATGGCGCGAAGCGCAAGAGCCACCTCTGAGCGCGGAGGAATTCGGCCAGAGATACGGCGCTCCGCATCCTTGGCCAAGTCGTACCGTTTACGGGTGGGAAGCCAAAGGCCGCATCGCTCGTTCGTTCATACAGAAACGGCTCGCTGAACTAGGCATCTGCCAACTGGCGGATTGGCACGAAGAGGCCGCTACCGAAGCGGATGTTAAGAAAGACCCATCACCGATGGATTTAAACGATCTACATCCTTTCTTTGACCTGCATACGCATGGATTCGTGCGGGTCGCGACGGCAACGCCCAAGGTCCGGACGGCTGACGTCGCTTACAATGCCGAAGGCATTTTGGAGCAGGCCCGCAAGGCGCATGATCGCAATGTCGACTTGCTGCTCTATCCTGAACTCTGTCTTTCTTCCTACGCGATCGACGATCTGCATTTGCAGACCGCGTTGCTCGATGCTGTCGAACGCCATTTGGCTGAAATCGTCGCGGCTTCCGCAGAGCTCACCCCGGTCCTCGTCGTTGGCGCTCCCCTGCGCCGCAACGGACGGATTTACAATTGCGCGGTAGCGATCGCGAATGGTGCTGTCCTTGGGGTCGTGCCGAAAAGCTATCTGCCGAACTATCGCGAATTTTACGAGAAGCGCTGGTTCAGCCATGGCCGGGCTTGCATCGGGCTGGAGATTTCCGTGAACGGCAGATCGGTTCCGTTCGGAACCGACCTTATCTTCCAGGCACTGGAACTTGCAGGTTTTACCTTCGGCATGGAAATCTGCGAAGATTTCTGGTCGCCCAATCCGCCCGGGACGCAAACTGCCCTAGCGGGAGCGACGATACTCCTGAACCTGTCCGCGTCCAATATAACGATCGGCAAGTCCGACGAGCGGCACATGCTCACACGGGCCAGCTCCAGCCGATCTGTCTGCGCCTATGCGTATTCGGCCAGCGGTTATGGGGAGAGCACGACCGATCTCGCCTGGGATGGACAGGGGATGATTTACGAGATGGGCGATTTGCTGGCGGAAAGCGTTCGCTTCGACCACGCGCCCGAGCTGTCCGTTGCCGATGTCGATACCAAGCGCATCCTCGCAGAACGTATGAGGATGCAGACCTGGGGCGATTCTGCGGATGCGGAGGGCAGGCCAGAAGACAATTATCGTCGTATCGAATTCAGTCACGACGTTGAGCGCCGCGACATTGGTCTTGAGCGTCCCGTCCGCCGTTTCCCCTTCGTACCCAATCGGAGGGAGAAGCTGGATGAAGATTGCTATGAGGCGTTCAACATCCAAGTCGATGCGCTCATGCGCCGGATTGAGGCGACGCGGCCGAAATGTCTGGTGATCGGGATATCCGGCGGTTTGGACAGCACGCATGCCTTGCTGGTAGCTGCCAAGGCGATGGACCGGCTGGGGCGTCCGAGAACCGATATCCGCGGCTATACGATGCCCGGCTTTGCCACGTCGGACCACACCAAATCCAATGCCTGGAAACTGATGGATGCCTTTGCCATCACGGCCGAAGAAGTCGATATCAGGCCAGCTGCGAGGCAAATGCTGGAGGATATGGACCATCCCTTCGCCAAGGGTGAGGAAGTCTATGATGTCACCTTCGAGAACGTGCAGGCGGGCCTGCGTACCGATTACCTCTTCCGGCTGGCAGGCCATCATGGTGGCTGGGTCATCGGTACGGGTGATCTGTCCGAACTGGCGCTTGGCTGGTGCACCTATGGGGTAGGGGACCAGATGAGCCATTACGGCGTCAATTCCGGAGTTCCCAAGACGCTGATCCAGTATCTGATACGCTGGGTTACAACGACTAACCAGTTCGACGAAGGCGTGGACGAGGTGTTGGGAGCAATCCTCGACACCGAGATAAGTCCTGAACTCGTGCCCGCTGGCAAGGACGGAATCATCCAGTCCACCCAATCGATTATCGGTCCCTACGAACTGAACGATTTCTTTCTTCACCATGTGATCCGCTGGGGTCAGAGCCCGAGCCACGTGGCGTTTCTGGCATGGCACGCATGGAAAGATGCGGATGATGGGCTCTGGCCTATCGGTTTTCCCGTGGAAGCCCGCAACCAGTATGATCTGGCAACCATCCGCAAATGGCTGGAGAATTTCGTGAAGCGGTTCTTTGGCTTCAGCCAGTTCAAGCGGAGCGCATTGCCAAACGGACCGAAAGTCAGCGCTGGCGGCGCGCTTTCACCGCGCGGGGACTGGCGCGCGCCAAGCGATGCCGTGGCGGACATCTGGCTCGACGATGTCACGAGAAACGTGCCGGAAAGCTTGTAGGCTTTCCGGCACGTCACTGGTCACATGGGGCAAGGGAGGATTATGCGACCAGCTGTTCCACCTTCTCATGGGCCTCGGCGATCTTTTCTTCTCCGCCTTCGCCCATGATGCCATCGGCCGCGACGATTTCCACATCATGCATGCCGAGGAAGCCGAGGAAGAACTTGAGCCAGGGGCTCATGAAATCGACCTCGCTGCCAATCGGCGTTCCGCCGGTCGCGGCGGTGAGATAGACCTTCTTTCCGGTCAGCAGGCCTTCGGGACCGTTTTCGGTATAGCGGAAAGTCGTTCCGGCGCGGGCGACAAGGTCTGCCCATGCCTTGACCGTGGCAGGCACTGAAAAATTGTAGACCGGCACGCTGAACACGATGGTGTCTGCCTGCTGCAGTTCGTCGATCAGCTCGTCGGCGATCTTGGCCAGTTCGTGCTGCTCGGTCGACCGGTCGGCATAAGGAGCAAGGTTGGCTGCGAAGCGATCAGCATCGATATACGGCAGATCGTTCTTGGAAAGGTCGCGCGTCACTACGTCGGCGCCCTGGCTCTCGGCAAGTTTGCCGACAAGCTTCTGGCCCAGACCGCGGGATACGGATTCTTCGCCACGAATGCTGGCGGTGATGTGAAGAATAGTGCTCATAGTCAGTCTCCTTTTCAGGCCGCGTCCACGAGGACGAGTTCGCTATCCTCGAGCGCGGTTATGGTAATTGTTTCTTCCTTGGTGATGGCCACACCGTCGCGGGCCTTCGCTTCCGTATCTCCCACTCGGATGCGCCCGGTCGCCGGCACGAGATAGAGATGACGATCCGCCTGGCGTGGGACGTAAGTCACGCTTTCGCCGGCCTTGATAGTGGCTCCCAGAACGCGGGCGTCGGTGCGGAGGGGGAGGGCATCCTCATCATTGTCAGCACCACTGGCGAGCGGGATGAAAGCGCCCGCACGGTTGCCTTTCGGAAATTCCCGGGCTCCCCAATCGGGCTCGCCGCCACGTTGCGTAGGAATGATCCAGATCTGGAAGATGGTCGTTTCCTCGTCTTCCAGGTTGAATTCCGAGTGGGCCACGCCGCGGCCCGCGCTCATCACCTGAACATCGCCTGCTTCGGTACGCCCTTCATTGCCCATGCTGTCGCGGTGGGTAATGGCACCGGTGCGGACGTAGGTGATGATCTCCATGTCCTGGTGGGAATGGGTCGGAAAGCCGGATTGCGCCGCGATAACATCGTCATTCCAGACGCGCAGGGCGCCCCAGTTTACGCGGGCCGGATCATGATAGCCCGCAAAGGAGAAGTGATGATGGGCATCGAGCCAGCCATGATTGGCTGCACCGAGGCTTTCGAATGGTCTGTGTTCGATCATAGCGGTCTTCCTTTCGCAGGACTGCCTTGTTCTTTGGAAATAGAGATTGCTCGTCATTCCGATAACTGCGATAAAACACACCAAGATGTTCAGGAAATCCGAACAATGAAACTTGGGGAGCCGAGCCTCGATCAGCTCAGGATATTCCTCGCCGTGGCCGAAGAAGGCAGCTTCGGTGCAGCGGCACGGCGAATGGGCCGTGCGGTATCCGCTGTCAGCTATGGCATCTCGCAGATGGAAACGCAGCTTGGCGTGACCCTTTTCGAACGCGAGGGATCGCGGCGGCCCGTCCTCACCGAAGAGGGGAGGGGCCTGCTCGTAGAAGCCAAGGCGGTGGCCGATGGCATCGATCATTTGTTGGCCAAGACGCAAAGCCTTCACGCAGGCCTGGAAAGCGAGGTGTCACTGGTTGTCGATGTGATGCTGCCGGGCGACGTGACGGCCAGCGTGCTGCGCGATTTCCGGGAAATGTTTCCGACAGTCGCCCTTCGTCTGCAAGTCGAAGCATTGGGGGCGGTGGCAGCCTGCGTGCTGGACGGAGGCGCGGATCTTGCCATCGGGGGGCCGGTACTGTCCGACCATGCAGAACTCGAACGACAGGCAATCGGCGCCATCGAACTGGTACCCGTTGCAGCACCCGATCATCCACTTGCGAGCGCGGGCGTAGAGCCGGGAGAGAGCCGCCGACATCTGCAACTGGTCCTGTCCGACCGATCGTCTTTGACCCAGGGGCGTGAATTTTCAGTGCTTTCACCCCAAAGCTGGCGACTGGCAGATCTAGGAGCCAAGCATGCACTGCTGAAGGAGGGGATCGGCTGGGGTAATATGCCGCGTCATATGGTGATGGACGACATCACCGCGGGGAGGCTTCGCGAGCTCGACCTGCCTGAAAAACCGGGTGCGAGTTATACGTTGAGTGCGCTTTGGCGCCGCAACGAGAGGACCGGGCCCGCTACCAGCTGGTTGATCGACACAATTCGGGACCGGTTGGGGAATTGCAGCGGCGTCGATGCTTCGGTCAGTGGGACCGCCTAGAGCTTCGTCACCCAGCCCTGAGTATCTTCGAAAGAGCCTTTCTGGATGCCCACCAGTCTTTCACGGATCTTGTGTGTCATTTGCCCGGTGCCACCGGTCCCGATGGTGAAGTCTCCATCAGGGCCAAGCACCGTGCCAACCGGGGTAACTACGGCAGCTGTGCCGCAGGCCATCGTTTCCAGCAGCTTTCCTGTCGTCGCATCGGCACGCCACTGGTCGATGCTGTAAGGTTCTTCGCGCACCTGCAGACCTTCCTCGCGAAGAAGCTGGATCAGGCTGTCGCGGGTGATGCCGGGAAGGATCGTGCCGGTCAGCGGAGGAGTGACGACAGTGCCGTCATCGAACACGAAGAACAGGTTCATGCCGCCCAGTTCCTCGACCCATTTCTTTTCAACCGCGTCGAGGAATACGACTTGGTCACAGCCATTCTCTATGCCTTCGGCCTGGGGAACGAGGCTGGCAGCGTAATTCCCGCCGGTCTTGGCCGCGCCGGTGCCGCCGGGCGCAGCGCGGGTGAAATTGCGGCTGACCCAGATTTTTACCGGCTTTGCACCGCCCTTGAAATAAGGGCCAACGGGACTGGCGATGAGGACATATTTGTATTGCCGCGCAGGGCGCACGCCGAGGAATGCCTCGGAAGCGAACATGAAGGGCCGCAGGTAAAGCGAGCCGTCAGGGTCGGACGGCACCCAGTCCCGGTCCTTGGCTACTAGCTGGCGGATGGACTCGAGGAAAAGTTCTTCCGGCAATTCGGGCATTGCCATCCGTCTCGCGCTCTCATTGAAGCGGCGCGCATTTTGTTCGGGCCGGAACAGGGCGAGGCTGTCATCGCCTTGCTTATAGGCTTTCATGCCTTCGAAAATTTCTTGGGCGTAATGCAGCACGGCGGCAGCAGGATCGAGCGCGATGGGTTCGCGCGGGCCGAGCGTTGCTTTATGCCAGCCGCCCTTATCAGCATCGTAATCGATCACGACCATGTGATCGGTGAACAGCTTGCCAAAACCGGGATCCTTCAGTGCTTGATCGCGGGTTTCTCCGGGGACGGGGGCGGCGTGGGGAAGATGCTCGAAATCCATGTCTGGGCGGTTACTGGGAAGGGCAGGACGACGCAAGTATCGTACGCTTGAAGATGGGCCTGAAAATGAGAAGGCCAGCCTCTCGCCCGTGGAGAGACTGGCCTTCGCATGGTCAGCGGCCGGAAGTGCCGCTCACGTCGCCTTACTCGGCAGGAATGTTACCGAATATGCTCCGTAGGGATCTTCACCGACCTCGCTACTGAACCATGAGACATCGGATCACCTCCTTTCAAGCTTGTGAGCTGCATCCCGCATTTCACTGGGGATGAAGATCGCGTTCGCCGCCGATCTTGAGATCAATTTGAGTCTTTCCGCAGCACAAAACAAGCCTTGTAAAAAAGTTTTCCCACGTCAGAATTGTCGTTTGTGGCTCGGTAATATTTCCAGGCCATTGTCATGACAGGTTTACGCCGAACTCGCAGGCGATGAACCGGAGGCGGGACTCGGCCTATCGGCAATCCTCTATAACGCGCGTCACTTCGCCCCAGGCGGGAACGTAAAGTGTGGGAAGGCCTGAGGTTTCCACAGCGAATCGACCTTTCGTCAGAGCCATGGCATCGAGCAGAGGATCGCGGGCCTGAAGGCTTGTTCTTACCTGCGGAAGCTGCCCACTGACCTGTTGCGCCGCCAGCGAGCGTTCGGTCGTTTCCGTCAGTATCCGTAAGGAAGCGTTGGGTCCAGCCGTTCCAGCGCGGGAGAGCACCACCTCATTTCGCGAGCGATCGCATCGCAGCGAGAATTTCGGTTCCGTTTGAGATTGCCCATAGAGAGCGACTGAACCGCTTCCATTCGATCGATAAGACCAATCGCCGGCGGTCCGCGGCGCATCCATCCAGTTCGAATATTTGGGAATCGAAGCGGGAGGAGGTGCCGTTGGGGGCGATGGTTCCTTTTGCACGGGCGCAGGGGTGGGGGCCGGGGTCGAATCCGGTGCCGGTACGCAGGCCGCCGCGAGCAAGGCGCTCGACAGGACAAGGACACGGGCGATGGCATGTTCAGAGGCTTTCATGCCAGACCAATGCCCGCTAGGCGCTCTGGTTTCATGTAAGTGAGCAGGAATGGCAAAGAAACGTCGTCTCGATCAGATGCTCGTCGACCGGGGACTGGTCGAAAGTCGCACCCGTGCGCAGGCGCTGGTGATGGCCGGCCTCGTGTTTTCAGGTGAAGAAAAACTGGTGAAACCCGGCCAGCAGATGGCCGAAGATGCACCGCTGGATGTGCGCGGGCGCGACCATCCCTGGGTCAGCCGGGGCGGTATCAAGCTAGCCCATGCGATCGAGCATTTCGGTCTAGATCCCAAGGGTGTCACCGCGATGGATATCGGCAGTTCTACCGGCGGCTTTACCGATGTCATGCTGGAGGGCGGGGCAGATCATGTCTTTGCTGTCGACAGCGGCACTAACCAGCTTGCGTGGAAGCTTCGGCAAGATGAGCGTGTCACCGTGCTCGAACAGACCAGCGCGCGAGTACTGACCCCCGAGATGATCGACCGGCCAGCGACATGGGTCGTGTGTGACGCCAGTTTCATAGGGCTTGCCAAAGTGCTTGAACGCCCGCTGGAACTGGCGGAGAGAAAGTGCCGCCTCGTCGCGCTCATCAAGCCGCAATTCGAGGTCGGACGCGAGGAGGTCGGCAAGAAGGGCGTGGTCAGCGATCCGGCACTTCATGCGCGTGTGTGCGAGGAGGTCCGCGCTTGGGTGGAAAGCCGTGGATTCTTCGTGCAAGGCATCGTGGAGAGCCCGATCACCGGGCCGGAAGGCAATGTCGAATTCCTCATTTCCGCTTACCGCGATTGACGTAGCACCAAGCCTCGCTCTAGGCGCTCAGCGCAAACGTACCCATTGGAGAGAGCATGTCCGCCAATATCGCCGAAATGGAACGCCGCCGCGATGCTGCCAAGCTCGGCGGTGGTGAAAAGCGCATCGCTGCGCAGCACGCCAAGGGCAAGCTGACCGCGCGCGAGCGGCTCGATATACTGCTCGATGAAGGGAGCTTCGAAGAGCTGGACACCTATGTCGAGCATGATTGCGTCGATTTCGGCATGCAGGACCAGAAGATCCCCGGTGATGGCGTGGTCACCGGTTCGGGCACGATCAACGGTCGTCTGGTGTACGTTTTTTCCCAGGATTTCACTGTCTTTGGCGGCTCTCTTTCCAAGCGTCATGCGGAGAAAATCTGCAAAGTAATGGACACCGCGATGAAGGTCGGTGCGCCGGTCATCGGTCTTAACGACAGTGGCGGTGCGCGCATCCAGGAAGGCGTGGCGTCGCTCGGCGGCTATGCCGAGGTGTTCCAGCGCAACGTGCTGGCGAGCGGTGTGGTGCCGCAGATCAGCCTCATCATGGGGCCGTGTGCCGGCGGTGCGGTTTACAGCCCCGCCATTACCGACTTCATCTTCATGGTGGAGGATAGCAGCTACATGTTCGTCACCGGCCCCGAAGTGGTGAAGACGGTGACCAACGAGGTGGTTACGCAGGAAGAGTTGGGCGGGGCGAAGACGCACACCACCAAGACCAGCGTTGCCGACAACAGCTTCGAGAACGACATCGAAACGCTGCTCGCGACGCGCAATTTCTTCGACTACCTCCCACTATCCAATCGCGAGGATGTGCCCGAACGCCCGACCAGCGATCCGTGGGACCGGCAGGAAGACAGCCTCGACACGCTGATCCCCGATAATGCCAACCAGCCCTATGACATGCACGAAGTCATCCGGAAGACGCTGGACGAGGGCGAGTTTTTCGAAATCCAGCCGAACCACGCCGCCAACATTATCTGCGGCTTCGGCCGGGTGGAAGGGCGCACGGTGGGCGTAGTGGCGAACCAGCCGATGGTGCTTGCTGGCGTGCTCGACATCAATTCATCGAAGAAAGCTGCGCGCTTCGTGCGTTTCTGCGATGCCTTCCAAATCCCGATCCTGACCTTTGTCGATGTGCCCGGCTTCCTGCCTGGAACGAGCCAGGAGCACAACGGCATCATCAAGCACGGCGCAAAGCTGCTTTTCGCCTATGCCGAGGCGACCGTGCCCAAGATCACCGTAATCACCCGCAAGGCCTACGGCGGCGCCTATGACGTTATGGCCTCCAAGCACCTGCGCGGCGACCTCAACTACGCATGGCCTACCGCCGAGATCGCGGTGATGGGCGCGAAGGGTGCAGTGGAAATCATCTTCCGCCAGGACCGCGACGATCCGGAAAAAATCGCCGAGAAGACGAAGGAATACGAAGACCGCTTCGCCAATCCGTTCGTTGCGGCTAGCCGTGGTTACATCGACGAGGTGATCTACCCGCACTCCACAAGGCGGCGCATTGCGCTGGGTCTGAGAAAGCTGCGGACGAAGCAGCTCGAGAACCCGTGGAAGAAGCACGATAATATTCCGCTCTGAGACTTCCCCAGAAGCGGAAGCCGTCTCGAACTTTTGCTTCTAACGATAGCCATTGCACGACCTGCCGCTAGGTGTCGGCGTCCGCTGCAGCGTGCCTGATGTGTGTCGCCTAGACAATACACCTCCTTTTCGATACCTTGCCTGTCGTTAACCAGGAGGAGGTGTTTCGATGAAGAAGAGCTTTCTTGCGGCATCCGCGCTTGCCGCGTCGACCATGATGACCGGTGTAGGGCACGCCGAACACCATGCTTTGTCCGAATACGAACTCATCGACAGGACGGACCTGTTCGGCAATCCCGTCGCATCACAAGGACGGATCAGCCCTGATGGCGACTGGGTCAGCTGGATTGCGCCTGACGATGGCGTGATGAATGTCTGGGTGGCCCCTGCTTCTGACCCTTCGAAGGGGACCGTCGTCACCGACGACCGTCACCGCGGCATTTCAAACCACCTCTGGTCGGTAGACAGCAAATATGTGCTGTTCGTGAAGGATAATGACGGGGACGAAAACTATCACGTCTATGCGACCGATCCCCGTACTGGGGCGACACGTGACCTTACCCCGCTTCCGGACGGCATCCGTGCACAGCTGATGGGTGTGAGCCGCGACCGTCCGGGCGTGATCCTGGTGGGCACGAATGAAAGAAACCCGCAGCTGACGGATCTTTATGAATACAGTCTGTCGACGGGCGAACGTAAGCTGATCGCGGAAAATCCGGGTTACGCGTCTTTCATTACCGACAACACTTACAAGCCGCGCATGGCAATGGTGCCTCAGCCTGACGGGGGGATGAAAACGGTCTTCCTCAACGAGAATCTGACGCCGGGAGAAGTCTTCGCCGACATTCCCAGCGAGGACATGCTGAACACCAATATCGTCCAGTTTTCGCGGGACAACGATACGGTCTACATGATCGATAGCCGGGAGCGAAATCTGGCCGCTGGTGTGGCTGTCGATCTGACGACGGGTAAACGGACCGTTCTGGTCGAGCCCGAGAAGGCCGATCTCAGTGACATCATGGTCGACAACGAGACCTATGAACCAATCGCTTACGCAATGAACTACCTGAAAAGCGAGTGGACTGCGATGAACGAGGAAGCTCAGAGCGAGCTCGATTTCCTCGATGCCAATCTCGAAGGGGAGTTTTCGGTCAGCTCCAGAACGCAGGACGACAAGACGTGGATTGTTTACGAAGGCGCGGCCCAGGCTCCAGGACAGTATTACATCTACGACCGCGAGGCAGACACGCTGACGCCGTGGTTCGCCACGCGTCCTGACCTCTCGGAAGCCCCTCTGCAGCCGATGCATCCGCTAGAGCTCAAGTCTTCTGACGGAAAGACGCTGGTTTCCTACCTCACTCTTCCGCCGGGCAGCGATCCGGACGGAGACGGGCGACCGGACAAGGCCGTCCCCATGCTTCTGTGGGTCCATGGCGGCCCATGGTCGCGTGACGGGTACGGCTACAATACGGTCCATCAGTGGATGGCAAATCGGGGATATGCGGTTCTCAGCGTGAATTACCGCGGTTCGACCGGGTTCGGGAAAGATTTCACCAATGCCGCGGTCGGCGAATTCTCCGGTAAGATGCACGACGATCTGATCGATGCAGTCGATTGGGCGGTCGAAGAAGGCATTGCGCAAGAGGATAAGGTGGCGATCGGCGGCGGAAGCTACGGAGGCTATGCGTCTCTGATCGGCGTCACTTTTACACCTGACCGCTTCGCCTGCGGTGTCGATATCGTGGGGCCTTCAAGTCTTGCGACCCTGATCGAGAGCTTCCCGGAATACTGGAAGCCGTTCCTGGCCGGCACCTGGTACCGTTATGTCGGCGATCCGTCCGACCCGCAGGCGCGCGAAGCGATGATCGCTCGGTCTGCAATCAGTCGGATCGACGATATTCAGGCGCCGCTGCTGGTTGGCCAAGGCGGAAACGATCCCCGCGTGACCAAGCCGGAAGCGGACAATCTGGTATCTGCCATGCAGGACAAGGGTCTGCCGGTCACCTACATCAATTATCCCGATGAAGGGCACGGTTTCCAGAAACCGGAGAACCGGCTCAGCTTCTTTGCCGCGATGGAAGGCTTCCTCGGCAAATGTCTCGGCGGGCGGGTCCAGCCTATCGGCGATGCTTTCGAAGGCAGTTCGGCAGAAGTTCTAGCCGGTGCAGAATATGTGGATGGCCTGGGAGACGTGTCGAAAGGCGGCTGATTTCCCAGCTTTGTGATTGCATAACAGGGCGCGGTTCCGTTAGCGGGGCCGCGCCACTTGTTTTTCGGAGCTGCGACATGAAACTCGGCCGCCTCAATCACATCGGTGTTGCAACACCTTCGATTGAAGAAAGTATCGCCTATTATCGCGAAACGATGGGTGCGGTCGGAATTGCCGATCCGTTTGATCTGCCTGAGCAAGGCGTGAGGGTCTGTTTCGTCGACACGCCCGATAGCTCCGGCGAGGTTGGCAAGGGCACGCAAATCGAACTGATCGAACCGTTTGATGAAAATTCTCCCATCAACGGCTTTCTGGCGAAAAACCCTGCAGGGGGTCAGCATCACATCTGCTATGAGGTGGAGGATATCGGCGCGGCCCGGGAATGGTTCGAAGGCAAGGGCAAGCGGATCCTCGGACCCACGCGTATCGGCGCGCATGGCACTCCCATTTTTTTCCTGCACCCAAAGGATATGATGGGACAGCTCACCGAAATCATGGAAACGCCCAGGAAAAATGCGCATGGGTCAAACTGACGCCTGCGCGATTGGAAATGCGATGACAGACAAGCCTAGCTATGACGACTGGAAAGCCCGCGCCGACAAGGAGGTGAAGGGCCGTGACCTCACCTGGCACACGCCCGAGGGCATCGCCGTTAAGCCGCTTTATACGAGCGAAGATACGGAGAGCCTCGATCCCGGCGTGCCCGGCATCGCGCCGTTCACGCGCGGACCCTATGCCTCGATGTACACCGGGCGTCCGTGGACAATTCGTCAGTATGCGGGCTTCTCGACTGCCGAGGAATCCAACGCTTTTTACCGCCGCAATCTCGCGGCGGGTCAGAAGGGCCTGTCGGTCGCGTTCGACCTTGCCACGCACCGCGGCTATGACAGCGACCACAGCCGCGTGGTGGGCGATGTCGGCAAGGCAGGCGTGGCCATCGACACCGTGCGCGACATGGAGATCCTGTTCGACCAGATCCCGCTCGACACGATGAGCGTTTCCATGACGATGAACGGCGCGGTAATTCCCGTGCTCGCCTTCTACATCGTCGCGGCGGAGCGACAGGGCGTCTCGCAGGACAAGCTCGCCGGGACCATCCAGAACGACATCCTCAAGGAGTTCATGGTCCGCAACACCTATATCTATCCACCCGAACCGAGCATGCGGATCATCTCGGACATTATCGCATATACCTCGGCCAACATGCCGAAATTCAATAGCATTTCGATCTCGGGCTATCACATGCACGAGGCCGGGGCGACGGCGGTGCAGGAGCTGGCCTTCACCATCGCCGACGGCAAGGAATACGCCAAGCGCGCGATGGAGGCGGGCCTCGATCTCGATGCCTTCGCGCCGCGCCTGTCCTTCTTCTGGGGCATCGGCATGAACTTTTTCATGGAGATCGCCAAGATGCGCGCCGCGCGCCAGCTCTGGCATGATGTGATGGACGATCTGGGGGCGCAGAACCCGAAGTCGAAGATGCTGCGCACGCACTGTCAAACCAGCGGCGTTTCGTTGCAGGAACAGGACCCTTACAACAACGTCATCCGCACAACGATTGAAGCGATGGCGGCCGTGCTGGGCGGGACGCAGTCGCTCCATACCAATGCACTGGACGAAGCCATTGCACTGCCGACCGACTTTTCCGCCCGCATCGCGCGCAACACGCAGCTGGTGATCCAGGAAGAAACCGGCATCACCAATGTCGCCGATCCGCTGGGTGGCAGCTATTATATCGAAAGCCTGACCGCCGCGCTGGTCGAAAAGGCCAAGGCGATGCTCGATGAGGTCGAGGCGGCGGGCGGCATGACCGAATATGTCGCCAGCGGTGAGCCAAAGGCGCAGATCGAGCGCGCAGCGGCGGCCAAGCAGGCCAGCGTCGATCGCGGCGAGACCGTGATCGTGGGCGTGAACAAATATCGCCGCGATAAGGAAGACGAGATCGACACGCTCGATATCGACAATCACAAGGTTCGCCAGAGCCAGATCGCCCGGCTCGAGGAAGTGCGCGCCAAACGTGATGAATTCGCCTGCCGCGCCGCGCTCGATGCGCTCGCACGCGGCGCCGCGCAGCGCGAAGGCAATCTGCTGGCCCTCGCGGTGGAAGCCGCACGCCACGATGCCACCCTCGGCGAAATCAGTCAGGCGATGGAAGATGCCTACGGCCGGTATGACACCGTGCCATCACCTGTCCGCGGGGTCTATTCCGAAGCCTATTCAGACGACAATCGCTACGCCCAGGTCGTGGAAGGCGTAAAGGCGGTCGAGCGGCGGCTGGGCAGAGCACCCAAGCTGATGGTCGCCAAGATGGGCCAGGACGGTCACGACCGCGGTGCCAATGTCATTGCCAGCGCTTTTTCCGACATGGGTTTCGAAGTGGTGTCCGGCCCGCTGTTCCAAACCCCGGCCGAAGCGCGCGACATGGCGCTAGAAAACGATGTCGACGCCATCGGCGCAAGCAGTCTCGCGGCTGGCCACAAGACGCTGATCCCCGAACTCATCGGCTTGCTTAAGGAAGCGGGCCGCAGTGACATCAAGGTGATCGCCGGGGGAGTGATCCCGCAGAAGGATTACGACTTCCTGCGCGATGCCGGGGTGCAGGGGATTTACGGCCCGGGCAGCAACGTGATCGAATGCGCTGCGGACGTGCTACGCCTGCTCGGCCACAATATGCCGCCCGCGGGTGAGGATCTGGACGAGGCGGCGGAGTGAAATGCTGTTCCCATTCCGTCATTGCGGGCGCAGCGAAGCAATCCAACTGATGTCGTTTCCGGCAACACTGGTGGTTCATCGCGGCAGCGCAGAAGAGGCCGAAATGAGAATCTTTCATCGCGTTTTAATGCTATGCTTCGAATTGCTGGGATTTGTCGCACTAGCGATCATGGCCATTATGCTGCTTTCACTGGTTGATTTAGGGGGCAGGGGCCTTGGGCTTTATTTCGCCGCGATCGGTGTAGGCCTAATTACATGTGCGTTCATGCTTTTTTATGGCGTGACCCGATTTCATCAGATTTTGGAAGAAGATAATTGATAGACGCAAAAGCTAACGGGCTTTCAATCCGTACCGACTGGACCCGCGACGAAATCGCAGGCCTCTTCGAACTTCCGTTCACTGAGCTGCTTTTTCGCGCGGCTACCGTCCACCGCGAGAACCATCCGCCCGAGCAGATCCAGCTCTGCACGCTGCTCAGCATCAAGACCGGCGGGTGTCCTGAGGATTGCGGCTATTGCTCGCAATCGGTGAAGGCCGACAGCGGCGTCGAGGCGACCAAGTTGATGGAGGTGCAATCGGTCCTCCAGCGCGCGGCGCAAGCGAAGGATCAGGGCAGCCAGCGCTTCTGCATGGGCGCAGCATGGCGCAACCCGAAGGACCGCGACATGCCCGCGATCGTCGAGATCGTGAAGGGCGTGCGCGCCATGGGGCTGGAAACCTGCATGACGCTGGGCATGCTGACGCCCAAGCAGGCGGACATGCTCAAGGAAGCCGGGCTCGACTATTACAACCACAATGTCGACACCGGGCCGGAATATTACGAGCGCGTGATCTCCAGCCGCAAATACGAGGACCGGCTCGATACGCTCAAGAACGTGCGCGACGCAGGCATCAACGTGTGCAGCGGCGGTATCGTGGGCATGGGCGAAACGCGCGATGACCGCGTCGGCTTCGTCCACACGCTCGCCACTCTCGAACGCCATCCCGAAAGCGTACCGGTCAATGCTCTCGTGCCGGTCAAGGGCACGGTGCTGGGCGACATGCTCGCCGATACCCCGCTGGCCAAGATCGACGATATCGAATTCGTCCGAACCGTGGCGGTCGCGCGCATCTGCATGCCGATGAGCATGGTTCGCCTGTCGGCCGGGCGCGAAAGCATGAGCGAGGCGACGCAGGCACTGTGCTTCCTCGCGGGCGCAAACTCGATCTTCACAGGGGACAAGCTGCTGACCGCTCCCAATGCGGGCGACGACAGCGATGCGGCGCTCTTCGCCAAGCTTGGAATGACGGCTTTACAGCAGGAAGAACCGATGCGGGCGTGCAAGGTGGTGGAGCCGGCCGAGTAACCAGCGGCCCGTTTTTACGGCACTGGATCGACAACCACTGCTCTAACTGTGAGGTTGCTAAAGGGGTTCCTGCGCTAAGTGAGAGGATAACCTCTAGAGCGCAGGGGCTTACGCAATGCGGTTAATCGGCTATGCGAGCCGGCAACGGGAAGAGAACCGAAGGCAGATATGTTCAAAAAGATACTGATCGCAAACCGCGGCGAAATCGCCTGCCGTGTCATCCAGACCGCCAAGCGCATGGGGATCGCCACCGTGGCGGTCTACTCGGACGCCGATGCCCGCGCGCCCTTCGTGAAGATGGCGGACGAGGCGGTGCATATCGGTCCGGCTGCTGCTGCCGAAAGCTATCTGCTTGCCGACAAGATCATCGCGGCGTGCAAGGAAACGGGCGCCGAGGCGGTCCATCCGGGCTATGGCTTCCTCTCCGAGCGCGCGAGCTTCGTCGAGGCGCTGGCGAAGGAGAACATCGTCTTCATCGGCCCGCCTGCCAATGCGATCGCTGCCATGGGCGACAAGATCGAATCCAAGAAGCTGGCAGCCGAAGCTGGTGTGAACACCGTGCCAGGTTCGGGCGGAGCCATTGCGGACACCGCCGAGGCGCTCGAATGGGCGAACAAGATCGGTTATCCGGTGATGATGAAGGCCAGCGCCGGCGGCGGCGGCAAGGGCATGCGTCTCGCCTGGAACGATCAGGACGTGAAGGACGGCTTCGAAGCCACCCAGCGCGAAGGCAAGAACAGCTTCGGCGACGAGCGGGTTTTCATCGAGAAGTTCATCGAGGATCCGCGCCACATCGAAATCCAGATTCTGGGCGATCAGCACGGCAACATCGTCTATCTCAACGAGCGTGAATGCAGCATCCAGCGCCGTCACCAGAAGGTGGTGGAAGAGGCCCCGTCGCCCTTCGTGACGCCGGAGATGCGCAAGGCCATGGGCGAACAATGCGTCGCGCTGTCGCGTGCAGTGAACTATTTCAGCGCCGGGACGGTGGAACTGATCGTCAGCGGCGCCGATCCGACCGGCGAGAGCTTCTACTTCCTCGAAATGAACACCCGCCTCCAGGTGGAGCATCCGGTGACGGAAGCAATCACCGGTGTCGATCTGGTCGAACAGATGATCCGTGTCGCTGCAGGCGAAAAGCTGCCGTTCACGCAGGACGATATCGGCATCGACGGCTGGGCGATCGAAAATCGCGTCTACGCCGAAGATCCCTATCGCGGGTTCCTGCCGTCCATCGGGCGCCTTGTTCACTACCGGCCGCCGGTCGAAGGCTGGACCGACGACGGAGCCGAGAACGGGCGCCGCGGCGTCGATGGCGTAAGGGTGGACGACGGCGTGTTCGAGGGCGGCGAGGTCAGCATGTTCTACGACCCCATGATCGCCAAGCTCGTCACCTGGGGCGAAACCCGCGACGAGGCGGCCGACAAGCAGGTGCAGGCGCTCGATGCCTTCCGCATCGAAGGGCTGGGCCACAATGTCGATTTCCTCAGCGCCATCATGCAGCATCCGCGTTTTCGCTCGGGCGAACTTACCACCGGCTTTATCGCCGAAGAATATCCCGAAGGCTTCATGGGTGCGCCGCTCGATAAGCAATTGCGCCGCGTGCTTGCCGCCGTGGGCGGAGTGATCGCGACCGCCGATGCCGACCGGGCGCGGCGCATCGAAGGTCAACTCGCCGCCGATCTCTATGCTCCGGGCGACTGGACGGTGCGGATTGGCGAGCGCGAGGAAGGCTCCACCAGCCACGAAGTGCGGCTGGAGGAAGATGCCCCGACTGTCGACGAAGAGCCGATCACGATCGAGATGCAGTATACGCCGGGCGAAACCATGGTCGACGTGGCGCTGTACGAGAATGGCGCGGATGAGGATTCCGCGCCGGTCGAAACCTACACTTTCCAGCTCAAGCCCACCCGCACGGGCTATGCGGTGACGACGCGCGGGGCTACGCACACGCTGCGTATCCTGCAGACGCGTGTCGCCCATCTGGCGAGCCACATGATCGAAAAGACGCCGCCCGATTTGTCGAAGCTTCTGATCTGCCCGATGCCCGGTCTGCTGGTGAAGCTGCATGTCTCCGAGGGTGAGGAAGTCCAGCCGGGACAGCCGCTCGCCACGGTGGAAGCGATGAAGATGGAAAACATCCTTCGCGCCGAAAAGCAGGCGACTGTGAGCAAGGTCAACGCTGCCGAAGGCGACAGCCTCGCTGTCGACGAGATCATTCTGGAGCTGGAATAATATGCATCTGTCGCATGCGAGCGATGCGCCTGCTGCGGAACAAACCGACTTCGCCACTTTCCTGAAGGCCGATATCCGCGTCGGCACGGTCGTTTCGGCAGAGGATTTTCCGGAGGCGCGCAAGCCTGCCTATAAGCTGATGATCGATTTCGGGCCGGTCATCGGCCGGAAGAAAAGCAGCGCTCAGATCACGGCGAATTACACGCGGGAAGAGCTCATCGGTCGGCAAGTCGCGGCGGTCGTCAATTTCCCGCCGCGCCAGATCGGGCCGCTCATGTCCGAAGTGCTGACACTCGGCTTTGCCGACGAAGCCGGCGAGGTAGTGCTGTTTTCGCCGGACAAACCGGTGCCGGACGGTTCGCGCCTTTTTTGAAGACCGCCGTTTGAATTTCCCGCTTCGTGACGAGTACTAATCGGCCAGATCGAGGTGATAGCATTGGTTATGCGGCCCGTTCTCGTATTGTGAAAACGCGTCTCCGGGCATGAAGCCCCGCCTTCGATATAGCGTGATCGCCGGGAGGAATTCCTCGCTGGTGCCTGTTTCGAGGCTGACGCGGGAAAAGCCCTCGTTCCGGCAAATCTGAAGGAGCTCTTCGAGAATCGCCTTCGCCACGCCCTTGCCGAGGTGATCGGGCAGCGTCCGCATGGATTTGAGTTCGACACTGTCGTTTCCAAGGCGCTTCATTGCCCCGATACCCATCAGCGCCGCACCATACCACGCGCCTAGCACGGTCGTGTCGGGGCCGGAAAGTCCTGCAATGTCCAGCGCCCAGCTTGTGCCGGGAGGGGATATACGGTGCATGTCCCGCTGGTGATAGGCGATCAGCGCCCGGACATCGGGATCGTCAAGCCTGGCTTGCTCGACCTTCACCGCTTCAATGCGCCTGCAATTGGCCATTGAGAAAAACGGCGATATCGGCCAGGTCGACGTCCTTTGCCAGCCAGGCATCGCCAATTCCGCGCAGGAGGATGAAGGGCAGGGTGCCTGCATCCATCTTCTTGTCGTGTAGCATATGTCCGACAAGCATATCCCCGGTCGCGTCCATTCCCAGCGCTGCGATCTCGCTCGGCAGGCCGGCAGCATCGATCGCTTCGGTAATCCGCTGGCTGTCTGCCTCTCTTAGTTCTCCGCGCCGCGCCGAATAACGCGCGGCGAGGACCATGCCGAGCGCTACCGCCTCACCGTGAAGCAGGCGTTCGGAAAAACCGGTTTCAGCCTCGAGCGCATGTCCGAATGTATGGCCGAGATTGAGAAGGGCGCGTGTCCCGGTGGTCTCGCGCTCGTCTTCTGCCACGATGCGTGCCTTGGCCGCCACGCTGGTTCCCACGGCGTGTTCGAGCGCGGAAGCCTGCAAATTCACGACATCCGGGCCGTTTTCTGCCAGCCAGTCGAAAAATTCCGCGTCCCCCAGAACGCCGTATTTCAGAACCTCGGCATAGCCGGCGCGCAATTCACGCTGTGGCAGGGTGGACAGCGTATCGAGATCGGCAAGAACCAGTGACGGCTGGTGGAACGCGCCGACCAGATTTTTGCCGGCTGGCGTGTTGATCGCGGTCTTGCCGCCGACGGAACTGTCGACTTGGGCAAGCAGCGTAGTCGGCAGTTGGACGAAGCCGCAGCCGCGCTTCAGGATGGCGCAGGCGAAGCCGGTCAGGTCGCCGACCACTCCGCCGCCAAGGGCAAGGACATGGTCTCCGCGCTCGACTCCCTGCTCCAACAACCACTCGGTCAGTCGGGCAAGGCTTTCCCAACTCTTGGAGGATTCGCCGGGCGCCACCTCATACCACTGCAGTTCTCTGCCCGCAATTTGCAGGGACGCTTCGATCACGGCGCCCCAATGCGATTTGGCATTCGCGTCGGCAACGATCGGCACATTCTGTTTGCGCAGAAACGGCGCGGCATGGTCCGCAATATCCTGCAGCAGACCGTGCGCTACCTTTACCTCGTAACTGCGACCGGCCAGCTCGACGGGGATTATTGCCATCCACTCAATTCCTTCAGCAATTTCTCGACCGTCGCTTCGTGCGGGCCGTCATCCGTAACGATATGGATGTGAGCTTGCGCATAGGCCGCGCTTCGCAATTCCTTCAAATCGCGCAGAATGGTCCGCGGATCGCCAGTCTTGAGCAGCGGGCGTGTGTCCTTGCGCGACGTTCGCTCGACCAGCGTGTCGATGTCGCAATCAAGCCATACGGCGATGCCTTTTTCGAGGACAAGCGTGCGCGTTTCGCCATCCACGAAGGCGCCGCCGCCGGTCGCGATTACACCGTGGCCTTCTTCCATCAGTCGGGCGATTACGCGCCGTTCGCCAGCGCGGAAATAGGCTTCGCCATGGGCGGCGAAAATTTCCGATATGCTGCGATCGGCAGCACGCTCGATTTCTTCGTCGGCATCGATGAAATCCACGTCGAGCGCATTTGCGAGCCGCCTGCCGACAGTGGTTTTGCCGACGCCCATCAGCCCGACCAGCACGATCGGCCGGGCTGTGGCGGACGCGGTTTCGAAACCTTTGGCAGAAGAGTTCGCGTTGTTCATTGCCGCTCGGCCTATAGATGCGCTAGGGCGCGGGCAAGGCACATGGATATTTGCACGAGGATACGAAAAACTTGGTCGTGAAACGTTCCGCCCTTGGCTGGATCGCGCTGCTGGCGGTCCTCGGCATTCTGGTCGCCGCCTGGATCGATGGCGGCGAAGAGCCGCTCCGGCCAATGAGCCATTCGGTCCAGGTACCGGAGAGCGCGCTGTGAAGCGGGGTCTGCTTCTTGCGGGGGCAAGTCTTGCTCTGACCTCGACCGTCGTTCTGGCGCAGCGGGCACCGGAAAGCATCCTTCCGCCCGCCACGCAGTCGCCAGCTCCCAGTCCGGAGCCAGCGCCCGCACCGGCTCCTGCACCCGCGCCTGCGCCCGCTCCGTCACCGACAGAGGGCGAGGTCGTACAGCCGCTGCCGTCGCGATCTGCTCCGGCCCCGGTCGACACGTCGAACGTCAGCCCGTCGGACATCCCGTCAGCCGCGGAACTGGAAGCGATGACCACTTCCGAGCTGGACGAACTGTTCGGGCTCAAGCCGCGCTACGACATTCCCCCGGGCGCCCAGCGTTCGACCGAGGAAATCGGCGTTATCGGTCCGGGCGAGGGCGGCTTGCCCACAGGTTCGCTTGCTCGCCAGCCCGGCTCGATCGTGCAGGCGGCACTCGCTGCCTCGCAGGGACCGGTTATATCGCGCTGGGGTCATATCCTCCTGCGCCGCGCGCTCGCGAGTAGGCTCAATGCCCCGGCAGGCATGAGCGATGTCGACTTTGCGGCGCTGCGTGCCACCACTCTCAATTCCATGGGCGAACATGCCGCCGCACGCGCGCTGGTCCAGGACATCGATGCCGCGAATTACAATGGCGCGCTCGTCAATGCCGCTCTGGGTGCATACCTCGGGACGGCGGACATCGTGGGCGCCTGTCCGGTCGTCCGGCTGGACGGGGTGAGCGGCGAGGGGCTGCAATGGTCGATGCTGGAGGCGATCTGCGCCTCTTTCGCGGGTGAAGCATCGGGAGCGCAGAACGATCTGCGCCGTCTGCTCAACCGCACCGAGACTGACCGTATCGATGTTCTGCTGGCGCAGCGCTATGCCGGATCCGCCGGACAGGGGCGCCGGGCAGTCACGATCGAATGGGACGGCGTGGAAGAGATGAACCCGTGGCGGTTCGCGCTGGCCAATGCCCTCAGCATCGATCTGCCCGAAGAGCTTTCGGAAGATCTGGGCCCCTATTACCTCAAGTCTTCGGCGCTGATTCCTGCGCTTCCGGCCGTGCAGCGGCTGCGCGGCGCGGACGAGGCGGCTGCGGCAGGCATACTGTCAGCCGAAGCAATGGTGGACCTCTACTCGCAGCTCTATGCCATGCGCGCCAATGAAGAGCAGAGCGCCGGCCTGACCACTGCCATTCGGCTCGGCGATGCCTATACCGAAGCCTCTGCGGCGGAGCGGCTCGCCGCCATCAAGGACGTGTGGGGCGGTGACGAAACGGATTACGGCAGGCTCGTGCTCACCGCATATGCCGCGGCCCGCCTGACTCCCACTGCGGATTTCCAGAGCGACTCCGGCAGGCTGATCGCTTCCATGCTCACTGCCGGTCTCGATCGCGACGCCATGCGCTGGGCCGATGTCGTGGACACCGGCTCTGTCGGCTGGGCCTTGCTGGCGCTGGCCAACCCGGCTGGCGAGGAAGTGAGCGATGGGGATTTCGGCAGTTTCGAGGATGACGATGGCTCGTCGGGCAAGCGCAAGTCGCGCATGCTGCTGGCCGGACTGTCGGGGCTTGGCCGTTTCTCTTCGGGCAATATCGCGGAATATAGCGATACGCTCGGCGTGGACCTGTCCGCACCCACCGCTTGGACGCGAATGATCGACCGTGCGGCGGCCGCCGACAATGCTGCCCTGGTGACCATTCTCACAGGCCTCGGCATGCAGGGAACCCGGTGGGACCAGATGACGGCGCGCCATCTCTACCACATCGTTGCCGCGCTCCAGCAAGTCGGGCTGGAAGCGGAAGCACGGATGATCGCTGCGGAGGCGGTTGCACGCGCCTGAGGGCTCCGATGACCGGTATCGACGACTTCCTGGCCATGCTCGCAACCGAACGCGGAGCGGCGCGCAACACGCTGCTCGCCTACGGCCGCGACCTGCGGCAGGCGGAAGAGATGGCGGGTAGCGAGCTGGCCTCGCTCAGCGCCGCGCAGCTGGCCAAGCTGGGGCAGGGATGGTCCTCGCTGGCGCCGTCGACCATGGCCCGCAAAATTTCTGCCCTGCGGCAATTCTACGGTTTCCTCGTCGATGAAGGCGAGCGCGAGGATGATCCCACCCATGCCTTGCCGCGCCCCGCAACCCGCCGCCCGCTGCCTAAGATACTGTCGCATGATCAGGTGGAGGTGCTCTTCCAGTGCGCGGAGGCAGGAGCGGAAAGCGATCGGCCAGAGGCAGTCCGCCTGCTGACCATGCTCGAGTTGCTGTACGGATCGGGATTGCGCGCCACCGAACTGGTCTCGCTGCCGCTGTCGGCGGTGCCGCGGGACGAACCATTCCTGACCGTCACCGGAAAGGGGGGGCAGGCCCGGTTGGTCCCGATCAGTTCGCGGGCCAAGAAAGTGCTGTCGCGTTGGCTGGCCGTCCGCCCCGCCGATTCCCGCTGGCTGTTTCCGTCGCGCAGCGGCCATCTGACGCGCATTCGCCTGTTCCAGCTGCTGAAGGACCTGGCGGCGCGCGCGGACCTGCCGCCTGAAAAGCTCAGCCCGCATGTGCTGCGGCATGCTTTTGCCACACACCTGCTGGAGGGCGGGGCGGACCTGCGCGCCTTGCAGACGCTGCTGGGACATGCCGACATCGCGACCACGCAGATATATACCCATGTCGATGCTGCGCGGCTGGTGAAGCTGGTAAACGAACGCCACCCGCTTGCACGCGCGCGCGCCAGCGACTAGCGGGGTGGCGATGATTTCCTATCTCGAATTTGAAAAACCTGTCGCGGAACTGGATCAACGCATTGCGGAACTGCGTGCGGCAGCGGAAGGCGACGATGTCGATATCTCCAACGAGCTGAAGCGGCTCGAGGTGAAGAGCGCCAGCCTGCTCGAAACCACCTATGAATCGCTCTCGCCGTGGCAGAAAACGCAGGTAGCACGCCATCCCGCGCGGCCTCACTTTCGCGATTATGTCGAACATGCATTCGACGAATTCGTGCCGCTCGGCGGCGATCGCACTTATGGCGAAGACGAAGCGATCATGGGCGGCCTCGCCCGGCTCGGCGGCCGCAAGGTGGTGCTGATCGGCCATGAGAAGGGCAACGATACGGCCAGCCGGATCCGGCACAATTTCGGCATGGGCAAGCCCGAAGGCTATCGCAAGGCCATCCGCCTCATGGAAATGGCCGGGCGGTTCGGCCTGCCGGTGGTGACGCTGGTCGATACTTCCGGCGCATTTCCCGGCGTCGAAGCCGAAGAGCGCGGTCAGGCCGAAGCCATTGCCCGGTCCACCGAAGCATGCCTCGCGCTGCCTGTGCCCATGGTGGCCAGCATCGTGGGCGAGGGCGGTTCGGGCGGCGCGGTCGCCCTTGCCAGTGCAGAGCGTGTGCTGATGTTCGAACATGCGGTCTATTCGGTCATTTCGCCCGAGGGCTGCGCCTCGATTCTCTGGCGCACGGCGGAAAAGGCGCCCGACGCAGCCGAAGCGATGAAAGTGACGGCGCAGGATCTCGAACGCCTCGGCGTCATCGATCGCATTGTGGGTGAGCCGGTCGGCGGCGCGCACCGCGATCCGGTTGCCGCGGCAAAGGCGCTGGGCGAAGCGATCGGCGAAGAGCTCGACATGCTCTCGCGCAATTCTGCCGACGAACTGAAACGGATGCGTGAAGAGCGGTTTCTGAAAATCGCCGGCTGAGGCACTTGTGGCCTGCGGCGAGCGGGAACAACCGTATGCTACTTAAGTTTCTCCTTGCATAGTTACAACTTACGGGCGTGGGGATGTCTCTGCTCGCCTGTGCAAGGGGAGCCCTAAATGCCCAGCTTCAAATCAATCGCCGCCGCGTCGACCGCTACTGTTTCGCTAGCCTTGGGCGGCTGTGCCGCTCTGCCGGGCGGTGGCAACATTCCCAGCGCCTCTGAACCGATCACCCAGAGCGAGGCGCAGATGGGGGCGCAGGCACACCCCGAATTGCTCGCCGAATTCGGCGGCGCGATGACCGGATCCCAGGCTCAATATGTGGAGCAGGTGGGCAAAACGATTGCAGTCCAGTCGGGCCTTGGCAATGCCCGCGACAGCTTCACGGTCAGCCTCGTCAACAGCCCGGTAAACAACGCTTTCGCCATCCCCGGCGGCTATGTCTACACGACGCGCCAGCTCGTTTCGCTTATGAACAATGAAGCGGAACTGGCCGGCGTTCTTGGCCACGAAGTCGCCCACGTCGCGCTGCGCCACTCGCAGCGCCGCCAGGCCGCTGCGCAGCGCAATTCCCTGCTGGGTGCCGGTGCAGCGATCCTTTCGGGCATTCTGCTCGGCGGCAATCCGCTGGGCCAGCAGATCGGGCAGGCGGCCCTGCAGGGTTCGCAAATGCTGACGCTGAAGTTCTCGCGCAGCCAGGAACTCGAAGCAGATACGATGGGCATCCAATATCTGCAGAAGGCAGGTTACGATCCGCGCGCGATGGCCACCGTTCTCGCCAGCCTCGCAGCGCAGAACGCTCTCGATGCCAGACTTCAGGGCCGCGACAACGCCAGCCTGCCCGAGTGGGCGTCGACTCACCCGGATCCGGCCAGCCGTGTGCAGGCGGCGGCAAGCCAAGCTCAGGGAATGACCGGTGTAACCAACCGCGATACGTTCCTGACCCGCATCGATGGCCTGACCTATGGCGATGATCCGTCGCAGGGCATCGTCGAGGGGCGTCAGTTCATCCATCCGGAACTGCGCCTCGCATTCACTGCGCCGCAGGGATTCTACATGGTCAACAGCACCAGTGCTGTCTCGGTCAACGGGCAGAGCGGGAAGGCACAGTTCTCGCTGGCGCCGTATAACGGCAATCTCCAGACCTACGTGAATTCCGTCTTTGCGAGCCTGAGCCAGCAGCAACAGATCCGTCCGGGCAATATCCAGACGACCACTGTCAACGGCCTGCCAGCAGCTTATGGTACGGCGCGCGTCAATAACGGGAATGGCCAGGTCGATGTGACGGTCTTCGCCTATGAGTTTGCGAGGGATCGTGCCTATCACTTCCTGGCAATCACTCCTGCCGGCGGCGCCAGCACATTCAATTCGATGTTCTCGTCGGTGCGCCGTGTCTCGGCTTCGGAAGCGGCCAATGTCGTGCCCCGTGTGCTGGACGTAGTGACCGTGCAGCGCGGCGATACGGTCAGCTCGCTGGCGCGGCGCATGGCTTACGGCAGTGCGCAGGAAGAACGCTTCCGGGTGCTCAACGGGCTTGCCTCTGGCGAGGGCGTGACTGCCGGGCAGAAGGTAAAGATCGTGGTTCGCGGCAGCTGATCTTGTCTCCGAACTATTGAATTCAAATAGAAAAGGGCGGCGAGGTTTCCCTCGCCGCCCTGCTTTGGATGATTCGTTGCGGAAACGAATAGTGGGTTTAGGCGTCGCCATCCGGCGCAGGGGTTTCGGTGTTAGCCCGTTCCATCTCACCCGAAACCTTGTCAAAGGTGTTATTCAGATTGTTGCCGAGCGCGCCCATGGCGGCCATCGCAGCAACTGCGATCAGAGCAGCGATCAGGCCGTATTCAATTGCGGTCGCGCCTTCTTCGTTCTTACGAAGCGTCTTGATGAATTTCATTTTATGTCTCCTGGTTCAGTCTTCGATACCCGACTCTCACCGCGTCCGACGGCTCGAGTTATCCTCGTTCTGACACGAACTGATTGACAAAACGCTAATCAGGTCGTGTTTTCTTCGCACGTCACTTGTTGTTGGCACTGTCCACCTTGGAACTGACATTTGTCCACATGGAGATGGTCTCCTGTCCGAAGGTCTTTACGGCACCAACAAGTGCCAAGAAAATCAGCGCGAGGATCAGCCCGTATTCAACAGCGGTCGCGCCCCGTTCATCGTGTCCCAATGCTTTCAAATATCGGACCACTTGGTTTGTCCCTCTTGTCGTTTCGTAGCTGACATCCTTCGACTAGGGGGGCAGGTCTTAAGAAAGTCTTTTCACGGATGACGAGATTGGAAAAAATTCCGACATGGATGCCGGTTGTCGCTGTCAGGCTCGTGGATGACAGGGGGCGCTGGCTTATGCATCGCCGTCCGCCGGGCAAGCATCATGCGGGACTGTGGGAATTTCCCGGCGGCAAGGTGGAAGGCGGCGAAACGCCAACAGAAGCTTTGGTGCGCGAGGTGCACGAGGAGCTGGATCTCAAGATCGAATCGAGGGACCTTGTGCCCGAAACTTTTGCGCAGGAAGCGGTGAGCGAGGGCCGCCCGCCAATTGTCATACTTCTTTACACCTGCGCTTCCTGGAGCGGGGAGCCTCGACCACTAGAAGGTGGGAAGCTTGGCTGGTTCCTGCCCACCGACGCTGCATTGCTCGACCGGCCGCCGCTGGATATCGCCCTGATGAGCCGATTGCTTGAAAAAATTGCAGATTAGGTGTTGCCAAGGTCTCAGCTTCTGCCTATTGGCCGCCCTCCGACGCGCCAGTAGCTCAGCTGGATAGAGTACCTGACTACGAATCAGGCGGCCGGAGGTTCGAATCCTTCCTGGCGCGCCAAACAAGCCCATGACCCTCAGCGGTCGTGGGCTTTTTTGGTTTCTGGTCTCTTTTGCAAGGCGAGTTGGGGATTGTCGTCCCGGCCCTCGAGCCCGATCTCTCAAGTATCGAGGCGCCCGTCAGTCCGCGCCGCGTTCCAGTGCGTGCATGTCGTCATCGCTGAAGCCGAAGTGATGGCCTGCCTCATGGATCACCACGTGCCGGACGAGATCGTCCATCCGCACGCCGGTCTCGCGCCATTCGGCGATCAGCGGTTCGCGGAACAGCCAGATACGCGCGGGCATGCGGTGGCTTTGCCAGATCGAACGGTCGGGCAGGGCCTCTCCCTGATAGAGGCCGCTCAGTTCCCATTTGTTCGTCAGATCGACCGCTGCCAGCCGTTCCGCCGTGGCGAAATCCTCGACCTGCAGGACGATATCACCCATCTGCTGGCGGAAATGGTCCGGTAGCGAAGCGACGACCGCTTCGGCCATCTGCTGCATCTGCGCTCTGGTGGGCGCTTCGGGCTGGTTCGTCATGAAACGGATATGCGATCCGCCCAGTGTCCTTTCAAGAATGACCCCGTTTCAAGAATTGCGGAACCGGCATACCCGCCGCCTGTTCTGCAACCGAAGGAGTTTAGCGAACATGGCCGACACCAAAGAGATTTTCGATCGCCTCAAGCAGGATCACGACAAGCATCGCGAACTGCTCGACAAGCTGCTGCAGACCAGCGGCGACAGTGACGAGCGTGAACAGCTGTTCGAACAGCTCACCAAGGAGCTCAAGTCGCACGCCGCCGCAGAAGAGCAGGCGCTGTATTCAACCATGCTCCGCAAGCCCCCGACCACCGGCGAAACCCGCCATTCGGTTGCCGAGCATCATGAAATCGAGGAAGCGCTGAACGATCTGGCCGCAACCGACATGTCCGAAGGCGGCTGGTTGACGAAGTTCAAGACGTTCGACCACGATTATCGCCATCACATCGACGAGGAAGAGGAAGACCATTTCCCCGATTTCGCAAACTATCTCGACGAGAAGGACCTGGAGCATATGCGTTCGGTCTTCGATCGCCGTAAGAAAGAAGAGATGAGCGAGGCGGAAATGACGCCCGAGAAGAAAGAGGACGCGAAAGAATAAACGTGCTGGATGAGGGGGCAAGAGATGCGGGCGAGGAAACGCCCGATCCGAAAACCATTTCGACGCTGGAGGACGGCGAGTCCTCCAGCGTCTGGCGTTTCGCGAAGGTCGACCGGGCGGCGGTCCTGATCGATGCGGCGGATTATTTCGCCGCCATGCAGGAGGCCATGCTCAAGGCGCGTTACCGCATCTTCCTGATCGGATGGGATTTCGACACGCGCATCCATCTCGCCGAAGGGCGGCGCTGGTGGCAGCGCAGCTACAAGCGCGAATATCCGGTCCGGCTGGGCAGCTTCATCAGCTGGCTGGTCCGCCACCGGCCCACGCTGGAAATACGGATGCTGAAGTGGAGCTTCGGCATCTTCAAATTCGTGATCCGCGGATCGATGTGGTGGGACCTCACCCGCTGGGCCCGCCATCGGCGAATCGATTTCAAATTCGACAGCGCGCATCCCACCGGATGCAGCCACCATCAGAAGATCGCCGTGCTCGACAATTCGCTGGCCGTGTGCGGCGGCATCGACATGACCGTGAAGCGCTGGGACACGCGCGATCACAATGAGGACGAGCCCTTGCGCAAGACACCGCGCGGAGGCCCTTACGAGCCTTGGCACGATGCGACCATGATGATGGAAGGCGAAGTTGCCGACGCGCTGAGCGACCTCGGCCGCGATCGCTGGATCAGGGCGGGGGGCACGCCGCTGCTGCCCGTCCAGCGGACCGACCGGAGCCTGTGGCCCGACGGGCTGGAGCCGACTTTCGAGAATATCGAAGTCGGCATCGCCCGCACCCGCGCGGCCCACCGTGACTGGGACAAGGTCGACGAGATCGAGACCCTGTTCGTCGAGCATATCGGCCGCGCCAAGAAGTTCATCTATGCCGAAAGTCAGTATTTCGCATCGCGCGCGATCGGCGAGGCGATGCTGAGGCGCGTGCAGGAAGACGATCCACCCGAAATCGTGATCGTCCATCCCCGCCATGCCGATGGCTGGCTGGAACAGCAGGCGATGGATCACGCCCGGGCGCAGCTGGTCCGCTGTATCGAGGAGGCCGACAAGAAAGGCCGCTTCAGCATCTGGACGCCCTATTCCGGCATCACCCCGATCTATGTTCACGCCAAGATGATGATCGTCGACGACCGGATATTCCGCATCGGTTCGGCCAATATGAACAACCGGTCGATGGGTCTGGACAGCGAATGCGACGTCTTCGTGGACTGCGAGCGGGAAGGAAACGGCCATGCCGAAGACGCGATCCGGCGCATTCGCCACTCTCTTCTGGCCGAGCATTGCGGCCTGGAAGAAGACGAGATCGGCGATCTGCTCGAAACGCATGGCTCGATGGCGACCATGATCGATCATTCGATCACCGATGATGGCCGCAATCTGGTGCGCTACCACCCGCCCGAACTCAATGAAGTGGAAGAGAAGGTGGCGGAGAGCGGCCTGCTGGACCCGGGAGACCCGGAGGACCTGTTCGAGCCATTTGCCAAGGGCGGGCTTTTCCGCAAGGGAAGCCGTCTCGCGCGCATGCGCGAAAGGATCAGAAGGAAGAAAGCGAAGTGAGCAGCCTCGTAGGGCCCGACGAAGACAACCCGCTGGGCAAACCGCCCGTGCCGGAACATGTGCAGGATGCGATCCGCACGCTGATCGAATGGACCGGTGACGATCCGACCCGCGAAGGCCTGCTCGATACGCCGTCGCGAGTCGCGCGCGCGTGGAAGGAATATTGCCAGGGCTATGACGAGGATCCGGCCATTCACTTGCGCCGCGTGTTCGAGGAAGTGGGCGGTTACAACGAAATCGTCCTGCTCAAGGACATTCCCTTCCAGTCGCATTGCGAACACCACATGGCGCCGATCATCGGCAAGGCGGCGATCGCCTATCTTCCGAACGACCGCGTGGTCGGCATTTCAAAGCTGGCCCGCGTCCTGCACGGCTTCGCGCGCCGCCTGCAGGTGCAGGAGCGCCTGACCGCCGAAGTGGCCGACTGCATCTGGGAACATCTCAACCCGCAGGGCGTGGCCGTGGTGATCGACGCACAGCACAGCTGCATGACCGCGCGCGGCGTGCGCACTCCGGGAGTCGGCATGGTCACCAGCCGCATGATGGGCACATTCCTCGACGATCCGCGCAGCCGGGAAGAAGTGCTGAAACTGATGGGTTACGGCTAGTCCGGGGCCCAGGCTGGCCGCCCGGTCAAGGCGTGGGCCGGTTCGCCGGTCCTCTCTTGCCGAAGGCCGCCAGCACATCGATGCCCGCTCCCTTGATGGTGGTGCGGTTTCTTCCCTTTGCCTTGGCTGCATACAGACGCCGGTCGGCGAGCTTGATGATCTCGCGCAAGTCGCCCTCGGCCTCGTCCAGTTCGCCGATGCCGGCACTGAATTGCAGGACATAGCCTGGCGCAAAATCAAATTTCGCGCGTAAGGCGGCATTGCGGATACGCTCGATCGCAGCAGCTGCCTCGGCGGCGCGGGTTCGCGGGAAAATCACGAGAAATTCCTCGCCGCCCCAGCGGCCCACGATATCCTGATCCCGCATTTCCGCATTCACGATATGCGCGAATTCGCGCAGCACCTCGTCACCGGCATCGTGGCCATAGGTGTCGTTGCAGCGCTTGAAGTGATCGATGTCGAGCAGGGCCACGGCGGCGCGCGGCTTGGTGGTGCCCGCGTCCCGCAAGGCTTCGTCGGCCTGGTCGAGAGTGGCCCTGCGGTTCGAAAGATTGGTCAGCGGATCGATCATCGCCAGTTTGCGGAACTCGCGGCGGTGTTGCAGCAGCGTGAAGACCAGCAGCCCCAGCAGCAGCAGGATCGTGACGGCGCCGATCACAACAGCCAGTGCGAGCCTCCTGCTGGCCTGGCCCGACAATTGTTCCTTTTCCAGATCGGTTTGCAATTCTTGTGTCTGGAAGCGGGCCTGCGCGATGACCGTCGCATTGCTTTGTCTGCGCTCGTAAAGGTCTTCGTTGATTTCCCCGGCGCGAACGGTGTCCTGATAGGCTTCGGCGTAACGGCCGAGGGCATAAAGCGCTTCGGCGCGCACTTCATATGCCGCCGCCTGCTGCTTGGCGTTGGCTCGTTCAGCCCTTTCCGCAATGGCTTTGTTCAGCACGGATACCGCTTCCGCAGGCCTGTCCTGGCGCAGGAGAAGAGATGCCTTGGCGGTGCTGGCGAACATTGCCGTCGGTTCTCTCGGGCCGTTAAGTGCAGCGAAGGCAAGGTCGCACGAAGGCTGAGCCCGTTCGATCATATTGCCATCCAGGGCTGCCTGACAGGCACCCAGTTCGGCGTAGGCCACTGCATAGTCGTTGCCGTAGCTTCTGGCTTGCTCGATGGAAGCTTCAAAGTCTGCCAGGGCGGCCAACCATTGGCCCATTTCCAGTTCGATAAATCCGCGGATGACATATTCGTTCGCGGCAAGATCATACAGGTCCTTGGCCACGAAATAGGAAAGCGCCTCGGAATGAAGTTGCTTGGCGTATTCGTACTGATGACCTTCGGACAGGATATAGGCGAGAAGAGATGCTGCTTCGGCCCGCGCGCGGCTGTTTCTTTCGGCATCACGGTCGCGGTAAGCCTGGCTGGCGAACTCGAAAGCCTCGCGCCATTCGTCGTCCATGGATTTGTAATAGGCCAGATCAACGCCGAGACAGGTTTTCTGCCCGGAACTGGCGGGGAGAGTTGCGTGCGCCTCGGCTATGGCATCGAGCCTGCGCGATCGCGCCGTTCCGTCATCGATCTTCGCTGCCCTGCTGATCGCAAGGAAAAGCTTGATCGGATCGCCTTCCGGTAAGGGGGCAGCGATACGGTTGGCGGCGTTGATCGCAGAAGTACCCGGCTGCCCGGCCATGGAATAGGCGATCGACTGCGCCAGATAAAGATTGGCAATCCTGCGCCGATCGGCAGAATCGGTGCGTTCGATGGCCTTATCGATCCAGGCAATTGCCGCTGCGGGATCGCGCCCGACTTCATTCTCGGCCTCTATCACCAGCGGATCGTCGCTGCCGATGCAGCGCGCCGAAGCCAGCGAGGGAATGGCGAGAGAAAACAGGCCCATAGACATGGCGGCCGCCTGCCACCACCTGCAGGAAATCCGATCGTTTGCCATCCTCCTGCTCTCCCCAGCACTCAGGTCGCATGACTTCGTCAGGACATGGGACGAAACTAACCTCGCCTCTTCGCTTTTCATTAGACCAAAGTGATAGACCTGTCAGGCCCGGTAAGGAATTAAGGGGTATCGCCCAGCGGACTTTCTGTTCAATCGGCGCGGCCGGGCATCTTCTGCAAAACCATTTTCCTACACCGATCGTTTCTGCTCCATCCTGCCGGATGACCGGAATCCCTGCCCATCGCTGCCGCCGCCGTCCGCCCTATTTTCATCCCGTGCCACTCAGGCCGCGCAGCGATGGCTGGACGCTGGAGCGGCAATGCCGTTTCCTGGCGGCGCTTTATGTCACGGGATCGGTCAGCGCCGCGGCGCGTGCTGCGGGCATGTCGCGGGCGAGCGCCTATGGCCTGCGCGAACGGGCCGGTAGCGAAGGTTTCGCCTTTGCCTGGGACCATGTGCTCAGCGCGCCGGGAACGCGCCGTTCCAGCCGCCCGAAACCCGACTGGCGGAAGTTGACAATCGAAGAGCTGTTTCGATGGGTCGACGACGGGCTGGTGCAGCCGGTCGTCTATCGCGGGAAGATGGTCGGGATTCGGCAAAAACCCGACATTTCCGCACTGTTGCGGCTGGCGCGGCGGGGTGCCGGCCTGCCACGCAAAACAGGGGCAGGATCGTGAACCCCGCCCCTGTCAAAGTTTTTGAAAAGGCCCCGGTCGGTGTCACGCGGCCCGGGGCATCCCGGCTTACATCTGGCCGAGCATGTGGTCCGCGCTGGAGACCGAGAAGTCGCCCGGCTCTTCCACGTTCAGTTGCTTCACCACGCCGTCTTCGACCAGCATGGAATAGCGCTGGCCGCGCTTGCCGAGACCGAAGCCCGAACCGTCCATCGTCAGGCCGACCGCTTCGGCGAAGTCGCCATTGCCGTCTGCCAGCATGGTGATGTCGTCGCTGCCGGCGGCCTTGTTCCAGGCGCCCATCACGAAGGCGTCGTTGACGGCGGTGCCGACGATCTCGTCGACGCCCTTGGCCTTCAGTTCGTCGGCCTTTTCCACGAAGCCGGGAAGGTGGCGGGCCGAACAGGTCGGGGTGAAGGCACCCGGAACCGAGAACAGCGCCACGGTCTTGCCGGCGAAATATTCGGACGACTGGACCTGTTCGGGACCTTCTTCGGTGGCCTTGACCAGCGTTACGTCGGGCAGGCGATCGCCTACGTTGATTGTCATCTTGGAAACTCCTGTATGTCCCATCCTGCCACGCGACTTAATGCGCTGCGTCAGCCTTGCAAGCCATCGCATGGTTAAGATGGCTTTACCGCGGGGCTTTAAGTGTCGGTAAATTTTCCACCCTAGGCCTTTCCTGGCGAGCACGGGACGCTCGCTCAGGGAACACAGTATTATGCATTTCACGAAGAAATTGGGGGTTGCTTCCATCGCCGCTGCTCTGGTGCTTGCACCGACGGTCGCCAGCGCGACCAGCCAGGACGAACAGGTACGCCGCCTCGACATCATGCTCATGGTGACATCGCTGCGGTGCCGGATGGGTGCGGACGATTTCCAGCCGCATTACCGCAAGTTTTCGGCCACGCACATCACCGCGCTGAATTCGGCCGCACGCCGGCTGGAAGGCGGCCTCGTGGCCGCGCATGGCACGAAGGGCGCCAAGCGTGCCCTCGACCGGATCAGTGTCGGTATGGCGAACGAATATGGTCAGGGCCACCCGTGGCTCGGCTGCGCGGAACTCAAGGAGATCACCGAGGATCTCTCGAAGAACAGCGATCCGGCTGTTCTCGCACAGGCTGCCGACGAACTGCTCTGCCCGGCACCGCGCAGCGGAGGCCTGTGGGCGCGGCGCTGAAGGCTTTTCGGAGCCGGGTAGGGGCCGGGCGGACAGCTTGCCCTCCTATCGGCGAGAGGCTAGGGCGGCGCCATCAAGGTGCCGCCCATTTTCATGTGCGGCACATCTTCTATCGAGATTGCAAAGGACCGCCCGTGGCCCAATTCAACGATTACGTTATCAAGGACATCAACCTCGCCGATTACGGCCGCGAGGAAATCCGCATCGCCGAAACCGAAATGCCGGGCCTGATGGCCACGCGCGAAGAATATGGGGAGGCGCAGCCGCTCAAGGGCGCGCGCATCGTGGGCTCGCTCCACATGACCATTCAGACGGCCGTGCTGATCGAAACGCTGGTAGCGCTGGGCGCGGAAGTACGCTGGGCGACCTGCAACATCTACTCGACGCAGGATCACGCCGCCGCCGCCATCGCCGCGCAGGACATTCCGGTCTTCGCCATCAAGGGTGAAAGCCTCGCCGATTACTGGGACTATGTCGGCAAGATCTTTGACTGGTCGAGCGAAGGTGACGAAGACCTCACAGCCAATCTCATTCTCGACGATGGCGGCGATGCCACCATGTTCGCGCTGTGGGGTGCGCGGATCGAGGCGGGCGAGGAAATGCCCGAGCCGCAGAATGCCGAGGAAATCGAAATGCAGCGCGCGCTGAAGGACTTCCTCAAGCGCAAGCCCGGCTATCTCACCAAGTCGGTCAAGGCCATCAAGGGCGTCTCGGAAGAAACGACCACCGGCGTTCACCGCCTCTATCACCTGGCCAAGGGCGGCAAGCTGCCGTTCCCGGCGATCAATGTGAACGACAGCGTGACCAAGTCCAAGTTCGACAACCTCTATGGCTGCCGCGAATCGCTGGTCGATGCCATCCGCCGCGCCACCGACGTGATGCTGTCCGGCAAGGTCGCCTGCGTCGCCGGTTACGGCGATGTCGGCAAGGGCTCTGCCCAGTCGCTCCGCAATGGCGGCGCGCGCGTGCTGGTCACCGAAATCGATCCCATCTGCGCGCTGCAGGCAGCGATGGAAGGCTTCGAGGTCGTGACCATGGAAGAGGCCGTGAAGCGCGCCGACATCTTTGTTACCACCACCGGCAATGAAGACGTCATCACCGCAGAGCACATGAAGGCGATGAAGCCGATGGCGATCGTGGCCAACATTGGTCACTTCGACAGCGAGATCCAGATCTCGGCGCTCGACAATTATGAGTGGACCGAACTGAAGCCCGGCACTGACTTGGTGAAATTCCCCGATGGCAAGGAAATCATCGTGCTGGCCAAGGGCCGTCTCGTGAACCTCGCCTGCGCCACCGGCCACCCCAGCTTCGTGATGAGCTGTTCCTTCACCAACCAGGTGCTGGCGCAGATCGAGCTGTGGAAGAACACCGACGCTTACAAGAACGACGTCTACGTCCTGCCAAAGAAGCTCGACGAGAAGGTCGCCGCGCTGCACCTCGACAAGCTGGGTGTGCAGCTTACCAAGCTCAGCCAGGGCCAGGCGGATTACATCGGCGTTCCCGTCGAAGGGCCGTTCAAGCCTGAGCATTACCGCTATTGACAGGCGGCAGGGGCGGCCCGGCTTGGCGTCGGGCCGCCGCCATAGCGGCTGCATCTGCGGTTGCATCGAGCCCGCTAGCGGCATAGCTGGCTTGTAATGGAAACCACGCCTGTATTCCTGCCCCTGATCGGCCTGCTGCTTGCGCTGTGGGCCGGGGCAGCGATATTCCTGATGCTGAAAGCGAGCCGGGAAATCCGGAGCGCGCGTGCGCATCGCAACGCCGCGCGGCGGCTCGCCCGCATGGTCGAGGACGGGCCGGCGATCGCGCTGCTGGTGCGGTCCGACGGGCGGATCGAAGCGCCGGATCGCTTTGCGCGCTGGATCGGGCTCGACACGGTGCCGGAATATCTCACTGAGTTGTCCCGCGCGGATGGAAGCGGCCTTTCCGAAGAGCAGGTGGAAGAGCTTTCCTCCCATGTTCGCCGGACGCAAAAGACTGCCCGACCCTTCAAGATGGTGCTCCGGCCCATCGGTTCGCGAAAGACGCTCTCGCTAAGGGGAGCGCTGGCGGACCCGATGGTATCCCCCAGCGGGGCCGCGCTGGTCTGGGCGTTCGACTTCACCGAAACCGAAGAAGAGTTGGCCCGGCTCGGCGAGGAAGCGGCCCGCGCCCGTGACGATTTCGCAGCCCTGGTCGGTTTGATCGAAGCCGCCCCCATGCCCATGTGGTTCCGCGGGTCGGACATGCATCTGCGGCTCGTCAACAAGGCCTATGTCGAAGCGGTCGGTGCCGAAAGTGCAGATCGGGTCGTGGCGGACCAGATAGAATTGGTGGAACAGATCGGCGGTCGCAGTGCGGCGCAGGTGGCGCAGCAGGCGGCGGATCGGCGCCAACCCATCGAACGCATCCTCTCCGCAACGATCAACAACGCCCGGCGCACCGTGCGTGTCACCGACCTTCCTCTGGTCGGGGAAGGGATTGCGGGCTACGCGATCGATATCGAGGAGATGGAGGAGCAGGCACGCGAATTCCGTGCTTTCCGAGAAGCGCAGCGCTCGATGCTCGACCAGCTTTCGATCGGGGTTGCTCAGTTCGACTCGCGCCAGCGCATGACCTTCGCGAACCAGCCCTTCCACCGCACCTTCGCCCTGCCGCCGGGCGTGGTCGGGGATCGCATTCGCTTCGATCAGATGCTGACCGTGGCGCGCGAAAACGGCAAGATCCCGGAGGTCCGCGATTTTCCCAGCTGGCGCAAGGAACTGGGCGAGTGGTTCCAGAAGGACGAGCCAGAAGAGTTCAACTGGCCACTCCCCGACGGTACGCATCTTCGCCTGGTTGCGCAGCCGCTGCCTGACGGGGGGCTGGTGATGATCGCGGAAGACCACACCGAACAGCTCGCTTTGTCCGCCACTCGCGACACTTTGCTCAGAACCCGCACAGCGACGTTTGACAGTCTCTCCGAAGCGCTGGCGGTGTTTGCGCCTGACGGCCATCTCGAACTGTGGAATCGCGGCTTTCCGATCGCCTGGGGTATCGAGAGCGAAGCTCTGGACGGGCACCCGCAAGCCGAACAATTGCTTGGCAATATTGCCACACAGCTGGCCAATCCCCAAGAGGTCGGCAAGATCGGGCAAACCATTCGCGCCGCCACGCTCGACCGCAAGAACAACCAGCATACTGTCGAACTCGCCGATGGGCGAACACTCACTTATAGCGGGGTGCCACTGCCGGACGGGAACGGCCTGCTCACCGTGCTCGATGTAACGGCCTCTCAACAGGCAGAGCAGGCGCTGAGAGAACGTAACCGCGCACTGGAAGAGGCGGATGCGGTGATGACGCGCTTTCTTGCGAGTATGTCTTACGAATTCAGGACACCGCTGACCACGATCGGGGGCTTTGCAGAACTGCTGACCCAAGGGGTGGCGGGCGATCTTTCGCCCCAGGCCAAGGAATATGTGCAGGCCATCACCACTTCGGTCGAGAAGTTGACCGAGCAAGTGGAGAACGTGCTGGACTTGTCGCAATCCGAAGCCGGACTGATGCCGTTGCGAAAGACCAAGGTTCAGGTGCTGCCGTTCCTGGAACAGATCGTTCGTCAGCGGGAAGACGCCATTATCGGTGCGGGACTATCTCTCGATCTCAATGGCAATCCGCAAAAGTCGATAGAGGTCGATCGGCAGCAATTGGAGCGGGCAATCGGCCAGCTGCTCGATAATGCCATCGCTCATACGCCGCGCGACGGGAAGATCATGATCGAGATCGCGAAGCGTCGCGGAGTGAATCGTATCTCGATCACGGATACCGGGGAAGGCATGAGTCAGCACGAAATGACCCGTGCGCTGGAAGGGATTCGCATGAGCAGCGATGGCAAGGGGATCGAACGGCGGCATGGCCTTGGGATTCCGCTCGCCCGGCAGCTGATCGAGGCGCACGGCGGCACGCTGGACTTCCAGAGCAGGAAGAACGCCGGAACCACTGTGACGATCACGCTTCCATGATAGTGGATCTTGCCGATCTCGCCGCCATGGAAGCCTTTGGCGAACGTATTGCAGGCCAACTGCGGCCCGGTGATGTCGTCGCGCTGTCTGGCGGGCTGGGTGCCGGCAAGACGACGCTGGCCCGCGCGATCATCGCGGCACTCGGCCACCGGGGCGAGGTGCCCTCTCCTACGTTTACCATCGTGGAAACCTACGATCATCTTCGCATTCCGCTGGTGCATGCGGATTTCTACCGACTCGATCATCCTTCTGAGGCGGAGGAAATAGGCCTCGATGATTATCGGGAAGGGGCGGCCTTGCTCGCCGAATGGCCCGATCATGCCGGCGGCTTCGAACATGAGGCCACTTGCCTTTCAATCGCGCTGGAAACGGTGGGAGAGGGCAGACAGGCCATTGTGAAGCCAGGCAAGGCTTGGCAAAGCCGCATGCCATGAGCGACGCCATATTCGACGACATCCAGACCTTCCTCGGTGCGACCCGCTGGGAAGGTGCAGAGATCGCCCCGCTGGTGGGCGATGCCAGCTTCCGCCGCTATTTCCGTATCCGCCGTGGTGGGCAGAGCGCGATGCTGATGCACGCACCTCCGCCGCATGAAGATCCGAAGCCCTTTCTGCATGTTGCCGAATGGCTCAATGCCAATGGTCTGCGCGGACCCGAAATCCTACGCGAGGACGCGTCGCAGGGCTGGGTGCTGACCGAGGATTTCGGCGACACGCGCATGAAGGAATGGGTCGACGATCATCCCGGTGACGAGCATGACATCTACGCCAAGGCGATCGACACGCTGGTTCAGCTGCACCGCCTGCCTCCCGGCCCGTTCGAACCTTATGATCTGGCCGTGTACCAGCGCGAAGCGGCGCTCTTCCTGGAATGGTACTGCCCAGCAGTCGGCCTGACAGTCGATGAGGCAGGGTGGGAGGCGGCCTGGGAAGAGGTGCTCACTCCGATGCTTCCGCGTCAGAATCCCGGTGTGACGGTGCTGCGTGACTATCACGCCGAAAACATCATGCTGCTGGAAGAGGGCGCTCTCGCAGGCGAGCAGGGCCTGATCGACTTCCAGGACGCGCTCGTCGGCCATCCCGCTTACGACCTCGTCAGCCTTCTTCAGGATGCCCGGCGCGACGTGTCCCACCAACTCGAACATGACATGCTGTGCCGCTACCGCGCAGCAGCCGATCCTGGCGAGCATTTCGAAGCCGATTACGCGCGGCTCGGGGCCCAGCGGAACGCGAAGATCGTCGGCATCTTCACGCGCCTGTTCAAGCGCGACGGCAAGCCGCGCTATCTCGGCATGATCCCGCGCGTCTGGAAAGCAATGGAACGCGATCTGGCGCATGAAGCCATGGCGCCGGTCGCGGCCTGGTTCGACGCCAATATTCCGCAGGATCTGCGCGATGCGCACGGGGGGAAGATTTCGTGAGCCGCCTCGTTTCTGATACCGCGATGCTGATGGCTGCCGGTCTCGGCAAACGGATGCGCCCGCTCACGGCAACTACGCCGAAGCCACTGGTGCGCGTCTTGGGCAAGCCGCTCATCGACCGCGCCCTTGACCGGGTCGAGGATGCGGGGATCGAAAAAGCGGTGGTCAATGTGCACTACCTCGCCGAATCGATCGAGGCGCATCTCGGGCCGCGCAAATCCCCGGCGGTGCAATTCTCTGACGAGCGTGAGGAATTGCTGGAAACCGGCGGCGGAATGGTCACGGCGAAGGCTGCGGGGATGCTTCCCGATCCGTTCTTCGCCTGCAATGCCGACAGCATCTGGCTCGACGGTCCGCGCAACGCCTTCGAAGAATTGTCCGCCGCTTGGGATCCCGAACGGATGGACGCGCTGCTGCTGGTGGTGACGCACGCACGCGCGCGGAATTTCGATGGGTCCGGCGATTTCTACATGGATGGACGGGGCCAGCTCACGCGCAAGCTGCCGGGCCGCATCGCGCCCTTCATCTACACCGGTATACAGTTGGTCTCGCACCGCTTGCTTCGCGATGCGCCGGACGGAAAGTTTTCGACCAATGTCCTCTGGGACCGGGCGATTGAGGAAGGGCGCTTGTTTGGCATCGCCTTCACCGGCATGTGGTACGAAGTCGGCACGCCGCAGCATATTCGGCCGACCGAAGAGGCGCTGACGGGTGGCTGAGGCGCGGGGCGGGCCGCAAGTCTATTCCATCGCCGCGCACAGAGGCTTCGCCGACGCGCTCGTGGCCGGGCTGGTACCCCGGTATGGAGACGGCGAACTGGGCCTCGCGCGACTAACCCTGCTGCTGCCCAGCTCACGCGCCCGGCGCACTATCTCCGAAGCGTTCATCCGCCATGCTGGCGGTGAGGGCCGCGCAGGCCTGCTGATGCCGCGCATGGCAGTGGTGGGTGATCTGGATCTGGACGAGGCTCTGGGGCCGCTGCTCGATCCGCTTGGCACGAGCGATATAAAACCCGCGATCGATCCGCAGCGGCGCATGTTCGCGCTCGCAAGGCTCATTGCCGAAGAGATGGGTGACGATGCCCCCAAGGGCGCGACGCTGCTTAGGCTGGCGCGCGAAACCGGCGCCACGATGGACCGTTTGCTGGTTGAGGATGTAGGGCCCGAGCAATTGCTCGATGAAAAGGTGGTCGACATCTTTCCCGACCTGTCGGAGCACTGGCAGCAATCCATCCGTCTGTTTGCGAACGTGCAGGTTAAATGGCTCGCATGGCTGGGCGAGAATGGCATGCTCGACGCTGCCGCGCGCCGAAACCGCCTGTTCGACAAGGCGCGTGAAATCTGGAAGGCGAACCCGCCTGCGACGCCGATCGTGGCGGCGGGTGTCACCAGCGCTGCTCCAGCTTTGGCGCGCTTGTTACGGGTTGTGAGCGAATTGCCGCAAGGTGCGGTAATTCTTCCTGATTTCGATCTCACAATGAACGCCGCCGTGTGGGAAGAATTGGGCCGTGCTGGCGCTGCACCGACCCCCGGCGATACCGTGTTCGCCCGCGAAGATGCAGTCACGCACCCGCAGTATCACCTCAAACTGCTACTGAGCCGGATGGGCGTCGCGCGCGAAGAGGTGCAGCCGTGGCACCGGAAGGGCATGACCGCGGCTCCGCCCGAACGCAGTCACGCGATATCGGCGTTGTTTCTGCCGCCCGAGGCGAGCAAGGTCTGGGTCGAACTGCCAGCCGAGAAACGGCGTCTGTCGGGAGTGCGCCTGATGGAGGCGGCCAATCCTGAGGAGGAGGCGCAAGCGATTGCGCTACTGGTCCGCGAGGCATTGGCGGAGCCTGAAAAACGTGTTGCCGTCATCACCCCGGACCGCCCGCTGGCGCGGCGCGTCGTGCACCATCTTGCGCGCTGGAACATCGTGGCGGACGATTCCGCTGGTCGTCCGCTCTCGCAAACTGCGGCTGGGCGGGCGTTTCTTCTTGCTGCAGAGGTCATGGCGGAGGGGGCGAGGGCTGTTCCCCTGATGGCATTGCTCGGCCACCCGCTGGTGGATGGCGGAATGGACCGCGGGCGCTGGTTACAGCGGTTGCGCAAGCTGGAACGCGAGCTTCGCGGGCCGCGCCTTATGCCTGGGCTGGAACCGGCGCGTTCGGAAATCGCCCGGCTGGCAGAGAGACAGCCGGACATGGCAGATTGGTGGAACATCGCAGAAACGCATGTGGCCCCACTGGTGGAAATCGACCGGGATTTACCGATTGATCTCGCCGACCTGATCAACACGCTTGCCGCCAGTGCCGAGGGGCTCTGTGGAGAGAAGCTCTGGGCACAGGAAGACGGGCGAACGCTTGCTGGCTTCGTCGAGGAGTTCCGCCTGCATGCGCGAGAGTCTGCTTTTCAGGCCGCACCGCGAGACATCGCTGCGGTGCTGGGCGATGCGATGGAAGAACGCGCCGTACGCCCTCCCTATGGAGGCCACGCGCGGGTCCAGGTTCTTGGCTTGCTCGAAGCACGCATGAACCGGGCTGATCTGGTAATCTGTGCCGGTCTCAATGAAGGTGTCTGGCCTGCCCGCGGAAGCATCGATGCGTTGTTCGCGCCGCCGGTCTTGCGCGCCCTGGGCGTCCCGGGCGGCGATTTCCGCATCGGTCTATCGGCGCACGATCTCGCAGGTGCGATGGGCGCGCCCGAAGTGGTGCTCAGCCGCAGCGAACGAGACGAGGGCGGACCCGCCATCCCCAGCCGCTTCCTCCTACGCGTACAGGCCTTGCTCGGAGACTTGCTGCCCAATTACGAGGACCGCAGAACGATCTCGCTCGCCCAGGTCATGACCCGCGCCCAGCCGGCGGCGGATTATCCGCGTCCGCGGCCTTCACCGTCGGCTGAACAGCGCGATGTCGACATCTCCGCTACGGCGCTCGATCGATTGTTGGGCGATCCCTACCAGTTTTTTGCCCAGAAGATCATGGGTCTGTCCGATCTCGATGCGCTCGACGCAGATCCGGATGCATTGTGGCAGGGCAATGTCGCGCACGAGATACTCGAACGCTGGCACTTGGCCCGCAACACCGACCCCGCAGCACGTATCGGGCCGATTATGGAGCAGGTACTTGACCAGCAGAATGCCGATCCGCTCATTCGCGGCCTGTGGCAGCCGCGCTTGCAAAAGGCGCTCGAATGGGTGGAGGCGAGCGTTTCCGCCTATGAAGAGCGGGAGGTGCTGGCAGTCGAAACCAAGGGTGCGATGACATTCGACGGCGTATTCGTCCACGGCCGTGCAGATCGCATCGACCGGCTGCCTAACGGAAGTCTTGCCATCGTCGACTACAAAACCGGCAAACCGCCCAGCGCGGCCATGGTAGAGGAAGGTTTTGCGCTCCAGCTCGGTATTCTCGGGCTCATCGCGGCAGATGACGGTTTCAAAGGCCTGACGGGCGAGCCCGGTGGTTATGAATACTGGTCGCTTGGCCGGGCCAAGGACGATAATCCTCACGGCTTCGGATATGTCGAAGTGCCGCTCAAGGTGGGCAGCAAGCGGAGCGGCATCGCGCCGGAGGATTTTCTGCCGCTCACCCGAGGCAAGCTGGGTGAAGCCATCGGCAAATACATCAAGGGCGATGCGCCGTTCACGGCGAGGGAGAACCCGAATTACCCTGCTTACGATACCTACGATCAGCTGATGCGACTTGAAGAATGGCTTCCCCGCCAGGGCGACGAGGAAGCAACAGCGTGAGCGGCAAAGTCTTTCCCTTGAAAGAAGCGCAAGCGGACAGCGTCAATCCGAAGGACAGTGTCTGGCTTTCTGCCAGTGCGGGAACCGGCAAGACGCAGGTTCTGTCCGCGCGCGTGCTGCGGCTGCTGCTGGAACGCAATGCTGATCCATCGCAGATCCTCTGCCTTACCTTTACCAAGGCGGGCGCAGCGGAAATGGCGGTCCGCGTAAATTCAGTGCTGGCGCGCTGGGTTCGCATGGATGCGGGTCAGCTAGCGCTGGAACTGGGCAATCTCGGCGCCTCGATTGATCCCGATACCCAGTCGCGCGCCCGGTCGCTTTTCGCCCGCGTTCTCGATTGCCCCGGCGGGGGCCTGCGGATCGACACGATTCACGCCTTTGCGCAATACCTGCTCGGCGCTTTTCCCAGCGAGGCAGGCGTGCTTCCCGGCAGCCAGCCGATGGAGGACCGGGATCGCGATCTGCTGAGCCGCGATGTTCTCTCGGATCTGCTGGCTGAGGGCCACCCCGGCACTCGCGATGCGGTCGCGGAAATGAGCCGCCGCAAGGGCCCCGATGCGGTACTCGGCTGGTTAATGCGCTGCGCGCGCCATAAGGAACTGTGGGATCAGCCGGGATGGCAGCACAGCCTTCGCGACCCGGTACGGCGCCTGCTCGGGGTGCCCGTGAATGCAGATGAGGCGTGGGTGGCTGATGCCTGCTCGGACGCGAACTTCCCGGTCGGTACGCTGCGCGCCATGCTGCCAGCCCTGGATGGATGGAAAACCAAGGCCGCCGAGACCAGCACATCCTTCATCCAGCGCTGGCTGGCTTTGGAACCAGCAACGCGCCACGCCGAACTAGGCGGCTTCACCCAGCGCAATTGCATCCTCAAAAAGGATGGCGAGCCCACCTCCATGAAAGGTGCGGAGAAGAACGATCCCGCGTTCCCGGGCAAGCAGCAGGAGATAGCTGCGGCGGTCGCGGCAGTGAACGAGCGGCGCGAACTGCTCGCACTTGCCGATTTTCTCGCTCCGCAGCTGGAGGCCGGGCGCGCCTTCGCGCTGCGTTGGGAAGAGGCGAAAGCGCGTGAAGGCTTCGTCGATTTCGACGACCTCATCCACCGTGCCGCCCGCCTTTTGTCGTCGAGCCAGATGGCGGATTGGATCCGTTACAAGCTCGACCGCAGCTTCGATCACATTCTCGTCGACGAGGCGCAGGATACGAACAAGGCGCAGTGGGCCATCGTGAAGGCACTGACCGATGATTATTTCGACGGACTCGGCGCGCGCGGTGATGCGGTCCGCACGATTTTCACGGTTGGCGATTACAAGCAGGCGATCTTCGGGTTCCAAGGCACCAGTCCGGAGAATTTCCGCGAGGCCCGCGACTATTTCCGCGACAAGATGGATACGGCGTCGGCTGCTGCGATGGAAAGCAGGGCGACAGACAGGGCGGCGCGGCTGGAGGAATATGACCTCGGCCGCAGCTACCGCACTAACCAGACGGTGCTGGGCTTCGTCGACCGGGCCATGGCCAGCATCGGGCACCAGGATTTCGGCCTAGAAGAGCCATCGCCCCCCCATATCGGTGCCGATGCGCCGGGTCTGGTGACGCTATGGAAAGAGGTCCGCATTGCGGAAGGCGAGGATGAGGCGAGCGAGGAGAATGGCTGGCTTGCGCGGCACGATCGCCTGATTGCCGACCGGATCGCGCAGCAGGTCGCCAGCTGGCTCGATCCCGCGGGCGATGGCTTTACTCTGGTCAAGGGGGAGGCGCGGCGGGCCGGTGCGGGCGATGTCATGGTGCTGGTCCAGAAACGGCGCGAGCTTGCATCGCTGATCGTGGCGCGGCTTTACGCGCATGGCGTGCCGGTGGCCGGTGTAGACCGGCTGAGGCTAGGCAACCCGCTGGCGGTCAAGGACCTGATGGCGGCAATCCGTTTTGCTGCACAGCCGCTGGACGATCTCACGCTCGCAAGCCTGCTTGTCTCGCCGCTGTTCGGCTGGAGCCAGGAAGAGCTGCTCGAATTCGGATGGCGCGAGAAAGGCATCCGCTTGTGGGAGCATTTGCGCAGCTCGGACCACCCGCGCGTTGCGGAGAGGGTCCATGGCTTGCGCGAAATCCTACGCCGTGCAGATTACGACAGTCCCCAGCAATTGCTGCACTACATCCTCGTCGGTCCGCTCGATGGTCGCCGCAAGCTGGTGGCGCGGCTGGGGCGGGAAGCAAACGATCCGGTGGATGAACTGCTGAACGCCGCCAATGCCTATGCATCTACACATGTGGCGAGCCTGCAAGGTTTCATCCGCTGGTTCGATGCCGGGGACGGCGAGGTGAAGCGCGAGGCAGGCGAGGGCGGCGATCAGGTCCGCGTGATGACGGTCCACGGCTCGAAAGGTCTCCAGGCCCCCATCGTGATCCTGGCGGATGCGGCGATCAGGCCCGATGCCTCGGGCGAACTCGCGCTGGAGGACCGGCCGCTTGGTGCGGAAGAGAGCAATATCATTCCGCTGCCTCCCCTGACCAAGGAGGAAAAGGTTGGTCCGCTCAAGGCCGTGGAAGAGCTCAACGCCACCCGCGCGATGCAGGAACACTGGCGCTTACTCTATGTGGCCATGACCCGCGCGGAAGAGGCGCTGTTTATCGGCGGCTCGCTTGGCCCGCGCGATGCCAAGAACGGGCCGCATGAAGATAGCTGGTACGCCCGGCTCTCGGCGCTGTTCGACGAGGATGAGGCGGTCGACGATGCGATCTGGGGCGCACGCTGGGAAACGGGCGAGCGGGCTCCTGCAGTGCCTGCCCGGGCGAAGGAGACGCAGGTCGCGACTTCTCAGTTGCCGCTATGGGCGCACCAGCCCGTCGGCCCGGAACCGCGGCCTCCACGCCCGCTCGCGCCGTCGGGTCTGGGTGAAGTTGAAGGAAGCGATCCGCCGCTCCCGCCGGAAGCCGCTGCCGGTGCGGCCCGGCGCGGCGTGCTAATCCACGCGCTGCTAGAGCGGTTGCCGGAAGTGGCACCCGAGCGGCGCGAGGATGCTGCGGCGAAATGGCTGGCCCGGCAGGCCAACGATCTGCCTGCAGGAGAGCGCGAAGAGATGCTTTCGCGCGCTCTGGCCGTGCTGGACGAACCGGGCTTCGCCGACCTCTTCGGGCCCGGCGCGCTGGCGGAAACCCCGCTTGCGGCGACGGTTGAGGGGCAGGTCGTAATGGGAACCGCCGACCGATTGCTGGTGACGCCTGACAAGGTGACCGTGGTCGATTTCAAGACCGCCCGCCGCCCGCCGACATCGCTCGACGCCATCCCGGATACCACGCTTCGCCAGATGGCGGCCTATGTCGCGGCGCTCGAGGCGATATATCCGGGCCGTGCGGTGGACGCAGCCGTGCTTTACACCCAGACACCCCAACTCATTGCCTTGCCCGCCGCCACTCTCGCGCCATACAAGGCCGCATTTGCCGATCGGCAGGAAAGCTTTCCCGCGATGGCCGTTGAGTAATTAGCCCACGCGTCCATATGGGCCGCCAAGACATTTGATTTCAGGAGTATTCCCATGTCCACCATCACTGTCACCGACGAAGGTTTCCAGAAAGACGTTCTGGACAGCGACAAGCCCGTTCTCGTGGATTTCTGGGCCGAATGGTGCGGCCCGTGCAAGATGATCGCGCCCGCGCTGGAAGAACTGAGCGAGGAAATGGCCGACCAGGTCACCATCGCGAAGATGGATATCATGGAAAACACCGGCGTACCGGGCCAGATGGGGGTCCAGTCCATTCCCTATCTCGTGCTGTTCAAGAATGGTGAGCCTGCCGCCCATATGCGCGGTGCAGCGCCCAAGGGCCAGCTCAAGCAGTGGCTTGAAGGCGCGCTTTAATCCTGCAATCCATATCCTCGCGCCGCAAACTTGTCTTGCGGCGCGACCTTGCTAAACGCTTGGAACCATGAAGCGCACGCACCTGCCCCTCAACGCCCTGCGCGTCTATGACGCTGCGGCCCGACACCTCAGTTTCACCCGCGCGGCGGATGAACTAGCGGTGACGCCTGCTGCTGTCGGCCAGCAGATCCGTGCGCTTGAAGACCATCTCGGCACAGTTCTTTTCCGCCGGACGAGCAAGGGCCTTGAGCTAACGCAGGAAGGGGCAGCCGGCCTCGATTCCCTGCGCGAGGGTTTCCTCAAGTTCGAAGAAAGCGTGTCCGCCATGCAGGCGGGTCAGGCGAGCGACAATTACACGATCGCATGCCCGCGTGAATTCTATGCCCAGTGGCTCGCACCCCGGCTGGCGGAATTTTCCAGAGACAATCCCGACGTCAAGTTCTCCTTCGTGGCGGACGAGAACGCCGATTTCACCGAAGCCAATCTCGATTGCGCCATCCGGCTCGTCGATGGGCCGGGTGATCTGCAGGGTACCGAACTGGCCGCGGCCCGCCGCGTGACTGTGGCGGCGCCGGGCGCACCCGATCGCTGGATCGACTGGGGACTGCCGCTGCAGGATGGGGTGCAGGCGCATGTTACCGTCAGCAATGCAGGGCAGGCTCTGTCCGGCGCAATGGCTGGGCTGGGCAAGGCTATCCTGCCCGAACTCCTTGCCAAGGAAGCGATTGAAGCCGGACGGCTCGAAGTGCTTGACGGTCCGGAAACCGGTACGCGCGCTTACTGGCTCGTCGCACCAACCCCGCAGTGGCGAACCAAGAAGGTGCGCTCCCTCGTCACGTTCCTTGCGGGTGAGTGACGTTCCAATCATCAGGACGGAGCGGTTCAAACTTCGCCCCCTGATGCACACGGATACCAAAGCGCTCTACCCTACATTCGCTGATGACGCCCAATGCCGCTATCTCTCCAGGCCTGCCTTCGAAAGCGAAGATGCGCTATGGGGATGGCTCGCAGAACCCGGATGGAACGGGCGCACCTGGATTGCCGAAGACGAACAGGGCGAAGTGACAGGGCGCTTCGTGGCGGTCCCCGGCCACGAAGAGGGTATTGCAGAAATCGGCTATGTGACCTGCGCTGATCGCCAAGGCCAGGGCGTGGCCCGCGAATGCACTGCGGCGCTGGTTCGCCACCTTGTCCAAACGGAAGGAAAGCGAAAGGTCATCGCCGAGGTGGATTTGGAAAACGTACCGTCTATCCGCCTCCTGACCCGCCTTGGCTTCACCCGAGAGGCCCTATTTCGTGAGCACGAGACCACGCACAAGGGGCTTTGCGATCTGGCGGTTTACGGTCTGCTTGCTTCCGATCCCCTGCCTTGAGTTCAAAAACCTTGTCTTGACGGGGCAGGGTCGCTGGCGCATGCGCCCAGATGTCGAAGGTTCTCCGGAGCGGTTTTTCGCTGCGGAGCTAAGACGGGAAGCCGGTGCAAAACCGGCGCTGCCCCCGCAACTGTAAGCGGCGAGCGGCGGTCCATTGATGTCACTGCGGCTCTGGCTTGCGGGAAGACGGACCGACTGCACCGACCCGTGAGCCAGGAGACCTGCCTTTGGCGCGATACTATCCACCGGCGGGGTGTCCGGTACGGATGCTTGCGGTGAACCATGGGCCGGACTTGATGTTCGCAGGACCCGTGCAGCTGCCTGCGCCCGTTCGTCCCCGCCCAGATCTTCGGGGAAGACAATCATGATTGCATATTTCGCTGAACGCCCTCTAGCTCCCGTGTTCGGGGAGGCTGCGTCGTGAGCGATGAAACGATGCCGACCAGCGAGGCCGCCATTCGCGTGACTGCGGTTCCGGCAGACGCCAATGTCTACGGTGACATTTTCGGAGGATGGCTGATGGCCCAGATGGACCTTGCCGCATCCGCCATCGCCTCGCGCCATTCCGGAGAACGAGCGGTAACGATCGCGGTGGATGGAATGACCTTCCATCGGCCGGTCTTCGTGGGCGACGAAGTATCGGTCTATGCCACGCTGAAAGAGGTGGGGCGCAGTTCCATGAAGGTCGCAGTTGCCACCTGGCGACGGGACAGGCATTCCGAAGAAGCCAATCTGGTAACCAAGGCCCGTTTCACTTTCGTCGCCATCGGGCAGGACCGCCGCCCGCGCTCGGTCAAACCGCTCGCGGTAGTTGCATAGGGATCACATGACAGAACCGGTCGCATCACCTTGTATCAAAGTCTGTCGGCTCGACGCCGACGGACAATGGTGCACGGGCTGCGGCCGCAGCCTGTCCGAGATCGCAGGGTGGGCGGATGCCGAAGACGGCGAGCGGCGTGCAATCATAAGCCGCGCGCAGCGTCGGTTGGACACCAACCGGGCGGACGTGGAGCGCTGACATTCTTACGTCGCGCAGATTTATAGTGCTTACGTGTGGGTTAGATGCGACCGGTCGCGTCGCTTTTAACAGCAAGCATTTGCCGCAATTTCAATTACATCGGCTGCACATTAGGAAGCAATAATGTAAAGAAAACATCATCTTGACCAAAAACGCCTTGTAATAATGCTAATCATTCGCAATAGCGCCTCCGGACATCAACGGAGGGCATTTTGCCAGATAACATGAGTAAGAACAGGGCAGGGACAAGCGCCGCCACCACATTGCTGGCGGGCGCATTCGGCGCGGCATTCTTGCCGTCGATTGCAGTTGCGGAGGAAGTTTCGGAAAGTCCGCCGCAGGGTGAAATCGTGGTCACCGGGCAGCGCCCCGACGTGAACGTGAATGCCGAGGAGTCGCCGTACAAGATCGATCGCTCGACTGATCGCAAGTTCACTGACGACGTTCTCGATACGCCGAAATCACAGACCATCATTCCCAAGGAAGTGATCGAGGACATCGGCGCCAACAGCTTCCGCGAAATCGTCCGCAGCACACCTGGCGTTACGCTCGGCACGGGCGAGGGGGGGAATGCCTTCGGCGACCGCATTTTCATCCGCGGCTTCGAAGCCCGCAACGACGTTTATATCGACGGCCTGCGCGATCCCGGCGTGACCAGCCGCGAGATCTTCGCTGTGGAACAGGTTGAGGTCGTCAAGGGTCCAAGCGCCATCTACGGCGGCCGCGGGACCACCGGCGGTCTGGTCAGCCTCCAGTCGAAAAAGCCGCAGTTCGGCAACGATTTTGCCGTCATCGAAGGCGGTGTCGGGACCGAGAACTATTACCGCGGTACAGTGGATGCCAATTACCAGCTTGGCGAGGCAGTCGCCGTGCGTGTGAACGGCCTCTATCACGACGCCGATACGCCGGGCCGCGACTATGTGGAAAGCGAGCGTTACGGCGGAACGGCTGCCATCACGCTGCGCCCGACCGATACGCTCGCTATTTCGGCGGACTATTATCATTACCGCCTCGACGGCGTTCCCGATTACGGTCATCCCTTCGACGCCACCACGCAGGAACCCTATCTCGTTGACCGGGACAATTTCTACGGCGTGGTGGGCCGCGACTTCATCGAAAACGGCGCCGATATCGGCACGGTCCAGTTCGACTGGACGCCGACATCCGGGCTGAGCTTCCACTCGGTGACGCGCTATGGCGAGACCTACAATCGCTACGCGGTGAGCGAACCGTCGCTCTGCATTTTCGAGCGCGATGCGGAGGGCCGGTGCCCGCGCGGTGGCGGAACGCCGGTGCCGGAGAGCGAATATACCGTCAGCCCGGCCATGAAGAGCAGCTGGCGCGACAACAGCTACTGGGCCAACAGCACCTACGCCGTCGCCGAAGCCCAGACCGGCGGCATCACGCACGAAATCGTCCTCGGCGGCGACTTCAGCGAGGAGACGATCCAGTCCTATCGCCTCAACGTTCCCTCGACCGTGGAAGATGCCAATGGCAACATCATCTCCGTCCCCGGCGGGCTGATCTACGATCTGTTCGATCCCGATCCCGTGCTCGGTTTCGATGTGCCCATCGGCCCGGATCTCGAAGCCGGTGTGACCACGACGAAGGCGACCAGCTATGCCGGTTACTTGCTCGACACGATCCGCTTTTCCGACGCCTTTCGGGTCATGCTGGGCGGGCGGATCGATACGTTCGACATCGATTACGCCAGCCCGAACTCCACGCTCAACTATTCGGAGGACTTCTTCAACTGGCAGGCCTCCGCGATCTACAAGCCGGCGGCGAAGGCCACGCTCTATGCCAGCTATGCGACCAGCTCCAACCCCAGCGGCGAGCAGCTCGACGGCAATGGCGCTTCCTACGACGGCATTTCCGATCAGACCATCGACTTCCAGCCCGAAGAGAACACTTCGATGGAAATCGGCGGCAAGCTCGAACTGTTCGGCGGTAATCTGCTGCTGACTTCGGCGCTGTTCCGGATCGAGAAGGACAATGCCCGCGAATCCGGCGGGCGCGGCCAGCCTTACACCAATGTCGGCACGCTGCGCTCGCAGGGCGTGGAGCTGGGCTTCAGCGGCACGGTCGCCGACCGGATCAAGCTGTTCGGCGGCTATACCTATACCGATGCCGAGATCACCGCCTCGGCCGATCCGGACAATGTCGGGCGGCGCTTCGCCAATATCCCCGAGCATACCGCGCAGCTGCTCGCCACGGTGCTGGTCACCAGCCGCTTCGAAGTCGGCGGCCAGGTCTATTACCAGGACGAGATGTTCGGCGGCACCCAGCTGGCCGGCACGGCGCGCGTGCCCGGCTATGCCCGCTTCGACGCCGTGGCGCGGTACCGCGTCAACGACGTGTTCGAGGCCCGCGTCAACGTGCTCAACGTCACCGACGAGCGCTATTACGACGCGATCTACCGCTCGGGTTCGCCCTTCAGCTACATCGCGCCGGGCCGCTCGGCCTTCTTCACACTGACGGCGACGCTGTGATCGGCTAACGGGAGCAGGACATGATACTCCAGATCGACAATGTCCTGAGCCCGGAGGAGGCGGCTGCCCTGCGCGGCCGCCTCCTCGCCGCCGAGTGGGTGGATGGCAACGTCACCAGCGGTGCCACGGCGGCGGGGGCCAAGCGCAACCGCCAGCTGCCCGAGGATGCGGCCGAGACCCGCGCCGCGCAGGCCGCGGTCAGCAATGCGCTCTCGGCCAATCCCACCTTCCTTGCCGCCGCCCTGCCGCACAGCATCTTCCCGCCGCTGTTCAACCGCTATGGCGAGGGCGAGACCTTCGGCCTCCATGTCGACAACGCCATCCGCGTCCACGCGGGCACCGGCGCGCGCATCCGCACCGATCTGTCGGCCACGCTCTTCCTCACCGAGCCGGATGACTATGACGGCGGCGCGCTGGAGATCGAGGGGAACGAGGGGCGCAAGACCTTCAAGCTGCCCGCCGGGTCCATGCTGCTCTATCCCTCCACCACGCTCCACCGGGTGACCGAGGTGACGCGGGGCGAGCGGGTGAGCTGCTTCATGTGGATGCAATCGCTGGTCGCCGACCATGCGCAGCGCGAGATGCTGTTCGATCTCGACCGCACTGCCCAGACCCTCGCCGCCGATCGCGGCAGCCAGGATGCAGAGGTGCTGCGGCTCACCCAGCTCTATCACAATCTCGTGCGGATGTGGGCCTCGTCCTGAGCCCGGCCCCTTTCGCCGCCCCCTTCGACTTGGGCAGCCCCGCCAGCACTTCGGCGCGGATGCGTTCATAGATCGGATGGCCCGGCCTGATTTCGCGCTCGTCCACGCGGAAGGCGCTGCGCCGGTTCAGCAGATAGATCAGCAGCCCATTGCCGCGGCCGCCCCAGCCGCTGACCGGATCATCGTCGAACCCGCCCTTCAGCGCGCGTTCGAGCCCGCAATCCTCCAGTCGCTCCGCGCCGTAACGCAGCGCCAGATCCCACGCCTCCGCAAACCCCTCGGCCCCCGGCTGCGCCCGCAATTTGTAGAGCGCCTCGATACTCTTGCCGATGGAAAGCGCCGCCTGCTTGACGATCCCGGTGGCCGCGAGCGTGGCGACGAAGCGCCGCTGCAGATCGGGCGTGATCGAATTGCGCCGCGGCTGCTTGTGGAGATAGGGCGCGAAGGCGAGCAGCGGATCGTCCGCCTCCGGCTCGTCCCCGATATGGGCGACGGCGGAGGTGGCCTGGCGGGCGATCTTGCGGGTTGGGGTCATGCTCGTTCTCCGTCATGGCAAGGAACCGCGCAGGGGAGGGCGCATCCCTAGGAGGGAGCGGGAGGAGCGAGGGTACCCGCACCGCACATCTTCTCCTTGTCATTGCGAAGAGCCGAAGGCTCCGCAACAATCCAAGGACTGGACCTAGCGCACAGGGCAACCACCGAATGTGCAGAGCTGCCGCTTCATGGAGTGGGTCGCTACCCTCGCAATGACGTGTAGGAAAATGGTTTCTATTCGCCGAATAGATCGAGCCGAGGCCGTTTTAAGGGAATTGTCCTCGTGGAGAAAGATCGTTGAGTGTCGGTCTGAAATAATAGAAGATGTTTTAGCAATAAAATTATTATTAAAAGTATAAATATTTTAGCAAAGACATTTTTAAGTTCAATGTATGTCGGCCTATGGAATGGGCACCCTTGCATACTCTCTACGTGATTTTTTGCGACTTTCGGCTTATCTGCTCTCACATCCTCAATTGCGAATTTTAGGATTGAACGCGTTGGAACATCAAAACAGCGGCTATTCTGCACCTCCCATCTTCGAGGCGGTAATTGAACTTCGCCTCGACCCTCATTTGTCAGACTCTCAGATAAGAAAATTGGCCAAGATGATGGCGCGAGAGTATCCGAATGTGCGTGACGAGACAGAGGTTGAGTTCAAGATTGACTTGATTGGTGAGGAACCGAAGCCCTCAGTGGTTAGTAAATCGCCCTCATTACGCCTTAGTAGTGATAATGAGGTAAATTCAGTCACCGTAAAAAAGGACAGGATATTTTTATCTAGACTAGCGCCTTATTGTGGGTGGGGCGAGTTCTTTGATCGTTTTTCATTTGTTTTAAAATCAATTAGCAAAGAATATAAATCGCGAAACGTGAAGAGGCTTGGTCTTAGATATAGAAATAGAATTGACATACCAATCGATGAGGCAGTTCCGGTGCTTCATTACGAGGACTATTTGTCGGCCCATATCACTTTACCGGAGGTTCTTGATCCGTTGGGGTTTTACACTTGGAGAATAGATAAGCCGTTCGAAGAGCTGGGCCTTCGGGCGATGGTGGCATCTGAGACAGTTCCGCCGGAAATTCCGAAGACTGGGGCTTTCTTGCTGGATATTGACGTTTACTTTTCGCCGAATATATCCTTTGGGAAAGTGGATTTTTCGGAAAGACTCCTGGAGATGAGGAATCTTAAAAATCGGATTTTCGAATCTGTGATCACCGACAAAGCTAGGGCGAATTTTCACTAATGGAAATGCAACCAATATCGGAGTTTACGCAATTAGTGCGGTATCAACCGTCCCTTGAGTGGCTCGATAGAAGTGGCCCGAAGGTGCGGAGCAATGACGATTTGTTTCATGGGGTCGCAGGCCCCGGGATCGTTCCGGCAGCTGTCGAAACAAGGCAGTCTGTCGAGGAAACGCTCTTTGTGGCTAGTGCGGATGCGAAAATTTGGATGTCCAAAGTAGCTATGAAGCTCGATATGGGCGTTCGGGAACGTTTGTTCCGGCAACTGGATATGCTCCACGATGCCGAAGAGTGGATGGATGATGGTAAGCCCATCCGCTTGGAGTCGTTTCAGTCGCTAGTTCGATCTATTTTGGTTCATCGTATCCGAAGTAATCCTGCACTTGCTCTGATGCCGAATGGAAATGTTTTAGCGCTGTGGAACTCTGAATTTGCGCGCCTGAGCGTGGAGTTCCTGCCATGTGACAAAGTTCGCTGGGCCGTGCATTCAAAAAGTGAAGTTAACGAAGAGCGGGCTGCGGGAATGACCTCGTTGATCCGACTTCGTGAGGTTTTGACGCCCTACAGTGGGGGAGCTTGGTTTGATGGTGGCTAGAAAGGCGATACCTGACGAAGATCATGTAAGTCGTTTCGCACCTTATAGCCGTCAATTCAGGGATCCGGAGACTGATGAACTCATTGGCCTGGCGCCTGCTGCTTGCGCAATAAGAGAGGCAGATAAGGGTGGCCTCTCCGTTAATTGGATTGAGTTTTATGGAGCGTTTAATGCGGCTGCCAAAAAAGCAGCCGCTATTGGCTATCGCTCGACTCTAGCAAAGAACAAATTGCCGTCGAAGGGGGCGTTCGGTTATGCAAATGTCGGCAAACTGCGGGAGGTGTGTGCACTCGCTGGCAAGAAGATTCGCGTGGTCCACGCTCCTGTTGATGGGAACGACGCGCATGCTGAAATTCGGCACTTTTCCGACGAAGACTTTGGCCTATTAGATGAGCTTGCGACCAATGCGTTCGTTGATTTGGATGTTGTGGCGGAAATGAAGTTGCCCTGATAGGTCGGTTAACAATGAGCATCGCTATTTAGACGGACCAAACGGTGAGATGGTTGGGGGCATAAGCAACGTACTTACGCGTTTGCGCGATGAGCACAACACACCTTGTAATCCCCCAATTCTCCCCACCTATACTCAGCTACCAGTCGCGATCGACGGTCTTTGGGGCGAGTTGCCTCCACCTCTTTCTTTTTCGCCTTCTAGCCCCCGCGCACAAGCGGTCGCTGATGGGCGCCTGCGCGAAGAAGAAAGGTCCATCTCATGACCCAGTACGGCACGATCCGCAGCTATGATGCTGCCAAGGGCAGCGGCACCATTTCGCCCGAGCAGGGCGGCGATGCGCTGACCTTCGAAAAATCCGCGCTCCAGCAGGAAGCCGCCGAGCCTGCGCAGGGCCAGCGCTTCAGCTATGAATTGCACGAGGCGGATGGCGGCCGGCATTCGGCCGTCAATCTCCACCAGCAGGAACAGGACGCGGGCGATCTCGCCGAAAACGAGAAGCGCAACCAGGCAAGACAGCAGGCAGGATGACCCCCTCCATCACCGGGCGCATTCCAGCGATGCGCCCGGCTTTTTGCCGTGCCGGCCGCGCGCTCCAGTGCGCCGCCGGTCTCATGCTTTTCCTCACCAGCGATTGGATCACCCATGGACCTCAACGAACTTCTCCACGCCCATCAGGTCGCGGTGATGCGCGCCAGCGCTCGCGGCGGATCGCATGCCGATGATGGCAATGATCATTTCGCCAAGGTCGCCGAATATGCCGAGCGCGTGCGCAAGCTGCGCGACTTGCGGCTTGCGGGCGAGGGCGGGGACCCCAGCCTGGGCGAACGTGCGCCGAACGCGCCGCAGACCATCATCTATGGCACTTATGCCGGAGATAAGACGCCGGGGGGCGGCGGTGACGGGGGTGACGATAAAGGCAAGCCCGGTCACGGCAGCGGCCATGGGGGCGAGGATGAAGGCGGGCAGGGCACCACCGTGCGCCCCGTGCCCACGCCCGACGAAGCGCCCGCACCGACGCCAGCCAACGATGCCATGCTGGACGAAACGGCAGTGCAGGGCGGGCCCGTGCCTGACGGCGAATACGATGTCGGCGGCAAGCGCTATACCGATCTCGACCTTGCGGTGTCGGAGCATCTGCGCCAGATGTCGGACCCCGGCGCGCGGGCCACCGACTGATCGGGTAGGTTCGGGCAGGGTACCGGACCATTCCGGCGGCGTTTCGGGTCGGTTCCGCCGGACTCCGGCACTTGACCGGAGCCTGTTCGGACAGTATGTGCGCCCCATCCGGTGCCGGGTTCGTCCCGCGCCGGGCAGATAGAGCTGAACATTGCCGGTCATGTCCCGGGGGCCTGTCGCAGATGCGATGAGGCTCTTTTCTATTGCAGCGAGGTAACTCGTTCGGGGCAGCCGTCAAAGTAACCCGGTGGCCGTGTGGGCCGATGGGTGGAGCGTTTCAGGCTCGTGCGAGAAAGGTCCGCTTGGCGGGCGTTTTTGGTTCGCTGGGTTCCCGCTTGCGCGGGAATGACGAGCGAGGGCACGAACCCGATAGCATCACCGATCACCCCCTAGTCGTCACCTTCACACGGTGAAGAGAAAGAACTCATATGCCGACAATCAACCAGCTGGTCCGCAAGGGCCGCGTTCCGCAGAAGGCCAAGAGCAAGGTCCCTGCAATGGAGCAGAACCCGCAGAAGCGCGGCGTTTGCACCCGCGTCTACACGACGACTCCGAAGAAGCCGAACTCGGCTCTGCGTAAGGTTGCCAAGGTCCGCCTGACCAACCAGCGCGAAGTCATCTCCTACATCCCGGGCGAAGGCCACAACCTGCAGGAGCACAGCGTTGTGCTCATCCGCGGCGGCCGTGTTCGCGACCTTCCCGGCGTTCGCTACCACGTCCTTCGCGGCGTGCTCGATACGCAGGGCGTGAAGGATCGCAAGCAGTCGCGCTCGAAGTACGGCGCCAAGCGTCCGAAGTGATCTGTCCGGGGGACAGGTCATCCTCGAAAAATCGCCATGTGCGATTTTATCGGGGATCCAGTCCTCAAGGCTTTTAGGAATTTACCCGGTCCTCGCTGGCTTCCCGCTTTCGCGGGAATGACGAACAGCTAGACCGCCGGGCAAAAGAAGGAATTCGTGCCATGTCACGTCGTCGTCGTCCCGAGAAGCGGGAAATCCTGCCTGATCCGAAGTTCAACGATCAGGTCCTGTCCAAGTTCATGAACAACCTGATGTATGACGGCAAGAAGGCCGTCGCTGAAGGTATCGTCTACACCGCGCTCGACACTGTCGAAGCCAAGGCCAAGGCGAACCCGGTCGAGCTGTTCCACGCAGCGCTCGACAACATCAAGCCGCAGGTCGAAGTCCGCAGCCGCCGTGTCGGCGGTGCGACCTACCAGGTGCCGGTCGAGGTTCGCCCCGAGCGTGCCCAGGCGCTGGCGATCCGCTGGCTGATCTCGGCTGCGCGCGGCCGTCCGGAAACCACCATGGCAGCACGTCTGTCGGGTGAGCTGATGGATGCCTCGAACAACCGCGGCAACGCCGTCAAGAAGCGCGAAGACACGCACCGCATGGCGGATGCGAACCGCGCGTTCAGCCACTACCGCTGGTAACTGGCGCTGGTAAGGCGAGGCAGGCTTGGGGCCGGGGGATCTCCCTCGGTCTCGAAACTGTCGCATTAATCCCTACATGGGGGTCGAGCTAGCTCACCCCCGACTTACGAGGAATTCCACATGGCCCGCGAATATCCGCTAGAGCGGTACCGCAATATCGGCATCATGGCCCACATCGATGCCGGCAAGACCACCACGACCGAACGCATCCTCTACTACACCGGCAAGTCCTACAAGATCGGCGAAGTCCACGACGGCGCCGCCACCATGGACTGGATGGAGCAGGAGCAGGAACGCGGCATCACCATCACTTCGGCTGCCACCACCACCTTCTGGACCGCGGAAGATCCGACCAAGGATCCGATGGGCGCTCCCGAAGACCTGCGTGAAGGCCAGCCCAAGCACCGCATCAACATCATCGACACTCCCGGCCACGTCGACTTCACCATCGAAGTCGAACGCTCGCTGCGCGTGCTCGACGGTGCCGTAGCCGTCTTCGACGGCGTCGCCGGCGTCGAACCCCAGTCCGAAACCGTATGGCGCCAAGCCGACAAGTACGGCGTACCTCGCATGTGCTTCGTCAATAAGTTGGACCGTACCGGTGCCGACTTCTATTACTGCGTCCAGTCGATCATCGACCGTCTCGGTGCGAACCCGCTGGTGCTTTATCTCCCCATCGGTGCGGAGAGCGATCTTCAGGGTGTTGTCGATCTCGTCAACAACCGTGGCATCGTGTGGCAGAACGAAGATCTCGGCGCAAAATACGAGTTCGTCGAAATTCCGGCCGAACTGGCCGACAAGGCTGCCGAATACCGCGAGAAGCTGATCGAGACCGCCGTCGAACAGGACGACGATGTCATGGAGCAGTACCTCGAAGGTAACGAGCCCGATGCAGCGACGCTCAAGCGTCTGATCCGCAAGGGTACCATGGCGCGTGACTTCGTGCCCGTGCTGTGTGGCTCGGCGTTCAAGAACAAGGGCGTTCAGCCGCTGCTCGACGCAGTTGTCGACTACATGCCGAGCCCGCTCGACGTTCCGGCCATCAAGGGCGTCAAGCCCGACAGCGACGAGGAAGACACCCGTCCTTCTTCCGACGAGGCTCCGTTTTCCGCGCTCGCATTCAAGATCATGAACGATCCCTTCGTGGGCTCGCTCACCTTCACCCGTATCTATTCGGGTCACCTCACCAAGGGCAGCGTCATGAACTCGGTGAAGGACAAGAAGGAAAAGATCGGCCGTATGTTGCTGATGCACTCAAACAACCGTGAGGACATCGATGAAGCATTCGCCGGCGACATCGTCGCTATTGCGGGCCTGAAGGAAACCACGACCGGAGACACGCTGTGTGCTTCGAACGCTCCGATTATTCTCGAGCGGATGGAATTCCCCGAGCCAGTGATCGAGCTGTCGGTCGAACCGAAGACCAAGGCCGACCAGGAAAAGATGGGCGTAGCACTCAACCGCCTGGCTGCCGAAGATCCTAGCTTCCGCGTCACCACCGATCACGAGTCGGGTCAGACGATCATCAAGGGCATGGGCGAGCTTCACCTCGACATTCTGGTCGATCGCATGAAGCGCGAATTCAAGGTCGAAGCCAATGTCGGCGCGCCGCAGGTCGCTTATCGCGAATACCTCGGCAAGCCGGTGGACGTCGATTACACCCACAAGAAGCAGTCGGGTGGTTCGGGTCAGTTCGGCCGCGTGAAGGTCAAGGTTGCTCCGGGCGAGCGTGGCCAGGGCTTCGTGTTCGAAGACGAGATCAAGGGCGGTAACATTCCGAAGGAATATATCCCTGCGATCGAAAAGGGTTTCCGCGAGCAGGCCGAGAGCGGCCATCTCGTCGGCTTCCCGATCATCGACTTTACTGTCACGCTTTACGATGGTGCCTACCATGACGTCGACTCGAGCGCGATCGCGTTCGAAATCGCCGGTCGCGGCGCCATGCGTGAAGTGGCCGAACGTTCGGGCATCAAGCTGCTAGAGCCGATCATGAAGGTAGAGGTCGTGACCCCCGAGGATTACCTCGGCGACGTCATCGGCGATCTCAACTCCCGTCGTGGCCAAATCCAGGGCACCGACACCCGCGGCAATGCACAGGCTGTTGAAGCCAACGTGCCGCTGGCGAACATGTTCGGTTACGTGAACGAGCTACGTTCCTTCACCCAGGGCCGCGCTCAGTACACCATGCAGTTCAGCCACTACGACGAAGTTCCGGCAAACGTGGCTCAGGAAGTCAAGGAGAAGCTTGCGTAAGCGAGGCTTCCAGTCTAGGGGCGGCGCCTGATTCCGCGGGCGCCGTTTCCAACCCGCAGAAATTCACTTTCAGATTAGAGGTTATTGGAAAATGGCGAAGGAAAAATTCGAGCGTAATAAGCCGCACGTAAACGTTGGCACCATCGGGCACGTCGACCACGGCAAGACCACGCTGACCGCAGCAATCACCAAGGTTCAGGGTTCGGCTGTCGATTTCGCAAACATCGACAAGGCTCCTGAAGAACGTGAACGCGGCATCACCATCTCGACCGCGCACGTCGAGTATGAAACCGAGAACCGTCACTATGCGCACGTCGACTGCCCGGGGCACGCCGACTATGTGAAGAACATGATCACCGGTGCAGCCCAGATGGACGGCGCCATCCTGGTTGTGAACGCAGCTGACGGCCCGATGCCGCAGACCCGCGAGCACATCCTGCTGGCTCGTCAGGTTGGCGTTCCGCAGCTTGTTGTTTACCTCAACAAGGTCGACCAGGTCGACGATGAGGAAATCCTCGAGCTCGTCGAACTCGAAGTTCGCGAACTCCTGAGCTCGTACGATTTCGACGGCGACAACATTCCGATCATCAAGGGTTCGGCTCTCGCCGCTCTCGAAGGTCGCGATCCTGAAATCGGCGAAAGCTCGATCAAGGCTCTGATGGACGCAGTCGACGAATATATCCCGACTCCCGACCGTCCGGTCGACAAGGACTTCCTGATGCCGATCGAAGACGTGTTCTCGATCTCGGGTCGTGGTACGGTTGTCACTGGCCGTGTTGAAACCGGCGTTGTCAACGTGGGTGACGAAGTCGAAATCGTCGGCATCAAGGACACGCAGAAGACCACGGTTACCGGCGTCGAAATGTTCCGCAAGCTGCTCGATCGCGGTGAAGCTGGCGACAACATCGGTGCCTTGATCCGCGGCATCGGTCGTGAAGATGTTGAGCGCGGCCAGGTTCTCGCAAAGCCCGGCTCGGTCAACCCGCACACCGAGTTCAGCGCAGAAGTCTACGTCCTCTCGAAGGACGAAGGCGGCCGTCACACGCCGTTCTTCGCGAACTATCGTCCGCAGTTCTACTTCCGCACGACCGACGTGACCGGCGAAGTGGTTCTTCCCGAAGGCACCGAAATGGTGATGCCGGGCGACAACGTGACGATCGACGTCAAGCTGATCGCACCGATCGCCATGGACCAGGGCCTGCGCTTCGCAATCCGCGAAGGTGGCCGTACGGTCGGCTCGGGCGTTGTCGGCTCGATCAAGAAGTAAGCTTCGGTTTCTCGAAGTCAGCTTCTGCTGAAATGACAGAGGCCCGCTTCCCACTGGGAGGCGGGCCTTATTGTTAATAGCGCATAAAAAACCATGGAAATGCACGGTTCGGCGCGTCCGGCGGAGGTGTGTTTCAACAGGCGGAAATCGGGGGTTGTCATTACCGGGTCTGCCCCGTATATGCGCCTCCACAGCGGAGATTCGTCTCCGGTTACTAGAATTCACGGAAGGTCGCCCGCAACCGGGAAACCGGGCTCACAGCGGGGCTGGCCTTTCTTTTTGTTTGCGGGTCACCTAAGGGCTCGCTTGGCTCTTTCGCATCGGTGTAGGTAATGGAAGCACAGAATATCCGCATTCGCCTCAAGGCGTTCGATCATCGCGTTCTCGATCAGGCAACTGGTGAAATCGCAGACACCGCACGTCGTACGGGTGCCCTTATTCGTGGTCCCATTCCCATGCCGACGCGCATTGAGAAGTTCACCGTGAACCGCGGGCCGCACATCGACAAGAAGTCGCGCGAGCAGTTCGAGGTGCGCACCTACAAGCGGCTGCTCGACATCGTGCAGCCCAACGCCCAGACTGTCGACGCGCTTATGAAGCTCGACCTCGCTGCTGGCGTGAATGTCGAAATCAAGCTTGCCTAAGCCAGCTCGATTGGTCCCCCTGCCGGACTGAAAATGGCAGGGAAGTTCAGGGGCGCTCGATAGCCCCGCCGGTTCGCAAGAACAGGCAAGACATCGGGATGCCGCCGGATTTCATCCGGGACTGCGTCCCCCGTCTGCTTCTCTCGGGAAGCAATCAGCCCGGACGGGGGCACGCATCGCACAATCGGGTTGGCACGCACCCTGGGGATGAGCCCTTTGGTGCCTCTGTTGAGGAGTTTGACGATGCGCACAGGCGTACTCGCAAAGAAAGTCGGGATGACCCGCCTCTTCCAGGAGGATGGACGGCACGTTCCCGTGACCGTTCTTTCGCTGGAAGATTGTCAGGTTACCGCACATCGCACGGAAGGCCGTGACGGCTATTACGGCGTTCAGGTCGGTTCCGGCGAAGCGAAGCAAAAGAATGTTAACAAGCCGCAGCGCGAAGCTTTCGCGAAGGCTGAAGTTGCCCTGAAGATGAAGGTTTGCGAATTCCGCGTCGACAGCGAGGAGGCTCTGCTTCCGGTCGGTGCGCGTATTTCCGCTGAGCACTTCGTTGCTGGTCAGAAGGTCGATATCACCGGTCACACGCAGGGTAAGGGCTTTGCTGGCGCAATGAAGCGTTGGGGCTTCGGCGGTCTTCGTGCCACCCACGGTGTCTCGATCTCGCACCGTTCGCACGGTTCGACCGGTAACCGTCAGGATCCGGGCCGCGTGTTCAAGGGCAAGAAGATGGCTGGTCACATGGGTGATCGCCAGCGTACGCAGCAGAACCTCGAAATCGTGCGCACCGACGCCGATCGCGGTCTGCTTTTCGTCAAGGGTTCGGTCCCGGGTGCGAAGAATGGCTGGTTGATGGTTCGTGACGCCGTGAAGGTCGCTATGCCGGAAGATCTGCCGTTCCCGGGCGTGATGTACCGCAACCGCGATGAGTTCAAGACGGAAGATGCCGATGCGGGTCTCGTTGAGAGCGCAGCCGAGCACGAAGTCGGCACCGAGGTGTCTGCTGAGCAGCAGGAAAAGCTGATGCAGCAGCAGGACGCGGGTGCTGATGCCGAAACCACCACCGACGGCGCTGCCGGCGGTGAAAGCAAGGAGTCCTGATCGTGAAGGTCAAGGTCCAGAAAATCGACGGCAAGGCGTCGGGCGATATCGAGCTGAACGATGATGTGTTCGGCGTCGAGCCGCGCGCCGACATCCTTCACCGCGTTGTCACCTGGCAGCTCGAGAACCGTCGCGCCACTGCACGTCCCACGCGTGAACGTTCCGACGTTGCTCGCACGGGCAAGAAGTTCGGCCGCCAGAAGGGTTCGGGCGGCGCACGTCACGGTGACCGTGGTGCCCCGATCTTCATCGGCGGCGGTAAGGCTCATGGTGCGCGCAAGCGTGACTTCGAGCAGTCGCTGAATAAGAAGATCCGTGCCCTCGGTCTCAAGATGGCTCTCTCGAGCAAGGCGAAAGACGGCCTCATCGTCGTCGACAGCCTTGAGCTGAAGGATGCCAAGACCAAGGCGCTCAAGGGTCACTTTGACAAGAATGGCTGGGCGGGCAAGGTCCTGATCATCGACGGCGAAAGCGTGAACGACGGCTTCAAGAAGGCTGCCGGCAACCTGCCGGGCGTGAACGTCCTCCCGGCGATGGGCGCCAATGTCTACGACATCCTGAAGCACGACACGCTCGTCCTTACGAAGGACGCTGTCGAAAAGCTGGAGGGCCGTTTCAATGGCTAAGAAGCAGGAAATCGCAGCACGTCACTACGACGTGATCCTCGCTCCGCACATCACCGAGAAGTCGACCATGGCTTCCGAAAACAATGCGGTCGTATTCAAGGTTGCCGGCGACGCTACGAAGCCGCAGATCAAGGAAGCGGTCGAAGCGATCTATGCTGACCAGAAGGCGAAAGTCCTTTCGGTCAATACGATCAACGTGAAGGGCAAGACCAAGCGCTGGAAGGGAAAGCCCTACAAGCGCAACGACGTGAAGAAAGCGATCGTCACCCTCGCTGAAGGTGCCATGATCGACATCACGGAAGGTGTAGGCTGATGGCACTGAAGAATTACAAACCGACGAGCCCGGCGCGCCGCGGCCTCATTCTCGTCGACAAGTCGGGCCTGTACAAAGGCAAGCCCGTCAAGTCGCTGACTGAAGGCAAGCGCAAGACCGGTGGTCGCAACAACAAAGGTCATGTCACTTCGCGTGGCATCGGCGGCGGTCACAAGCAAAAGTACCGCTTCATCGACTTCAAGCGTCGCAAGTGGGACGTCGAAGGCACCGTGGAGCGGATCGAATACGATCCCAACCGCACAGCCTTCATCGCACTCGTGAAGTACGAGGACGGCGAAATGGCCTACATCATCGCTCCGCAGCGTCTCGCTGTCGGCGATAAGGTGATCGCAGGCGAGAAGACCGACACCAAGCCTGGCAACGCCATGTTGCTCGGTCAGATGCCGGTCGGTACGATCTGCCACAACGTCGAGATGAAGCCCGGCAAGGGCGGCCAGATCGCACGTTCGGCAGGTGCCTATGTTCAGCTGGTCGGTCGTGACCGCGGCATGGTCATCGTGCGCCTCAACAGCGGCGAGCAGCGTTATCTGCGCGCCGACTGCATGGGCACCGTTGGCGCTGTGTCGAACCCCGACAATCAGAACCAGAACCTTGGCAAGGCCGGTCGTCGTCGTTGGATGGGCATCAAGCCGCTTACTCGCGGTGTTGCAAAGAACCCGGTCGACCACCCGCACGGTGGTGGTGAAGGCCGCACCAGCGGTGGCCGTCATCCGGTTACCCCGTGGGGCAAGCCGACCAAGGGTGCCCGTACCCGCAAGAACAAGCAGACGGACAAGATGATTATCCGTTCGCGCCACGCCAAGAAGAAGAGGTAATCCGACATGGCTCGTTCCGTCTGGAAAGGTCCGTTCGTCGAACTCAGCCTTCTGAAGAAGGCCGAAGAGGCGCAGGACGCAAGCAACGCGAAGCCGATCAAGACCTGGTCGCGTCGCAGCACCATCCTGCCCCAGTTCGTCGGTCTCACGTTCAACGTGTACAACGGCCACAAGTTCATCCCGGTCTCCGTCTCGGAAGAGATGGTTGGCCACAAGCTCGGCGAATTCGCGCCCACGCGCACATTCCCCGGTCACGCTGCCGACAAGAAGGGTAAGCGCTGATGAGCAAGCAAAAAGCACCCCGTCGCGTTGCCGACAACGAGGCTCTTGCCGTAGGCACCACCATCCGTGGTTCCGCGCAGAAGCTGAACCTCGTTGCCGAGCTCATCCGCGGCAAGAAGGCCGAAGAGGCCCTCAACATCCTGGCGTTCTCGAAGAAGTCGATGGCCAAGGATGCCACGAAGGTTCTCGCCTCGGCGATTGCCAACGCGGAAAACAACCACAACCTCGATGTCGACTCGCTGGTCGTTGCTGAGGCTTCGGTGGGCAAGTCGATCACGATGAAGCGCTTCCACACCCGTGGTCGCGGTAAGTCGACGCGCATCCTGAAGCCGTTCAGCCGCCTTCGGATCGTCGTCCGCGAGCAGGAAGAGGCGTAAGATGGGCCATAAGAGCAATCCGATCGGTCTGCGCCTGCAGATCAACCGCACCTGGGACAGCCGCTGGTACGCCGAAGGGCGTGACTATGCCAAGCTGCTGGCCGAGGACATCGAGATCCGTAAGTACATCCTCGAGAACGCTGCCCAAGCCGCTATCTCGAAGGTCGTGATCGAGCGTCCGGCGAAGCTTTGCCGCATCTCGATCTATGCTGCTCGTCCCGGTGTCATCATCGGCAAGAAGGGCGCGGACATCGAAAAGCTGCGCACCAAGCTGTCGAAGATGACCGAAAGCGAAGTGAAGCTTAACATCGTCGAAATCCGCAAGCCGGAAGTCGATGCGAAGCTCGTTGCCCAGGGCATCGCCGATCAGCTGATCCGCCGTGTGGCTTTCCGCCGTGCAATGAAGCGCGCGATGCAGTCGGCCATGCGCCTTGGTGCAGAAGGCATCAAGATCATGTGTGGCGGCCGTCTCGGTGGCGCTGAAATCGCCCGCGTGGAACAGTATCGTGAAGGCCGCGTGCCGCTGCACACGCTGCGTGCCAACATCGACTATGCCGAAGCCGAAGCACTGACCGCTTACGGCATCATCGGCATCAAGGTGTGGGTCTTCAAGGGCGAGATCCTCGGCCATGATCCGACCGCGCAGGACCGTCTCATGATGGAATCGCAGACGTCCGGCGTCCGTCCGGCTCGCTGATTGCAGGTATAGGAAAGAACCATGCTGCAACCGAAGAAAACCAAGTACCGCAAGGCGTTCAAGGGTAAGATCCATGGCAACGCCAAGGGCGGCACCACGCTCAACTTTGGCTCTTACGGGCTGAAGGCTCTTGAGCCCGAGCGTATCACCGCACGCCAGATCGAGGCGGCTCGCCGCGCGATCACGCGTCACATCAAGCGCCAGGGTCGTCTCTGGATCCGTGTCTTCCCCGACGTGCCGGTTTCCAAGAAGCCTGCTGAAGTCCGTCAGGGTAAGGGCAAGGGTTCGGTCGAATACTGGGCTGCTCGTGTGAAGCCGGGCCGCATCCTGTTCGAACTCGACGGTGTTGCCGGCCCACTGGCTGCCGAAGCGTTCAGCCGCGCAGCCATGAAGCTGCCGGTCAAGACCAAGGTTGTTGCCCGTCTCGGCGACAGCTCGCACCTCGGAGGCGAATAATGAGCAAGATCGAAGATCTGCGCCAGAAGAGCGACGACCAGCTGGATGAGGAAATGACCAGCCTGAAGCGCGAGGCATTCAACCTGCGCTTCCAGGCTGCGACCAACCAGCTCGAAGCTCCGGCGCGCATCCGCGAAGTCCGTCGCACGATCGCCAAGATCAAGACGCTGCAGGGCGAACGCGCCCGCGCAGCGGCAGCCAAGGCGTAAGGAGTAGACAATGCCCAAGCGAATCCTTATCGGCACCGTCACCTCCGACAAGACCGACAAGACCGTAACCGTGCTTGTCGAGCGCAAAGTGAAGCATCCCCTCTACGGGAAGATCATCCGTCGCTCGAAGAAGTACCACGCTCATGACGAGAAGAACGAGTATGTGCTCGGCGACGTCGTGCGCATCGAAGAGACCAAGCCGATCTCGAAAACCAAGACCTGGATGGTCAAGGACCGAGTGACGGCAGGCGGAACCCAGGCTGTCGAGGCTGACCTCGAAGTCGAAGCCGCAGGCAACTGACGTATTAGGAACTGCCGGGCGCCTGGAGACAGGGCCGTCCCGGCAAGCCAAGAGAAGGAACCGGATCAATGATCCAGATGCAATCCAATCTCGACGTCGCGGACAACAGCGGCGCGAAGCGCGTCCAGTGCATCAAGGTACTGGGCGGCTCCAAGCGCCGCACCGCGTCCGTCGGTGACGTGATCGTGGTTTCCGTGAAGGAAGCCCAGCCACGCACGAAGGTGAAGAAGGGCGATGTCCATCGCGCTGTCATCGTGCGTACGAAGAAGGACGTCCGCCGCCCCGATGGCAGCGTGATCCGCTTCGACAGCAACGCCGCCGTTCTCGTCAACAAGAACGAAGAACCCATCGGCACCCGTATCTTCGGCCCCGTGGTCCGCGAACTTCGTGGCCGTGGCTTCATGAAGATCATCAGCCTTGCTCCGGAGGTGCTGTAATGGCTTCTGCAAAGATCAAGAAGGGTGACACCGTCGTAGTCCTGTCCGGTAAGGACAAGGGCAAGACCGGTACCGTGTCGAAAGTCAGCCCCAAGGACGGCAAGATTGTCGTCGAGGGCGTGAACATCGCCGCGCGTCACCGCAAGCCGACCCAGCAGAACCCGCAGGGTGGCATCGACCGCTTCGAAGCGCCGATGCCCATCAGCAAGGTTGCTGTGGCCGATCCGAAGGATGGCAAGCCCACCCGCGTCCGTTTCGAAGAAAAGGACGGCAAGAAGGTGCGCGTTGCCGTGAAGAGTGGGGAGACCATCGATGGCTGATTACACCCCCCGTATGAAGCAGCGCTACGACGACGAGATCGTCAAGGCGATGACCGAAAAGTTCGGTTACAAGAACCGTCTCGAAGTCCCCAAGCTGGAAAAGATCACGCTCAATATGGGTGTGGGCGAAGCCAGCCAGGACAAGAAGAAGGTCCAGACTGCTGCTGAAGAAATGGCCAAGATTGCGGGTCAGAAGCCCGTCATCACCAAGGCGAAGAAGTCGATCGCACAGTTCAAGCTGCGCGACGGCATGCCGATCGGTTGCAAGGTAAACCTGCGCCGTGACCGTATGTACGAATTCCTCGACCGTCTCGTCACCATTGCAATGCCCCGCATCCGCGACTTCCGTGGCCTCAACGCCAAGTCGTTCGACGGCCGCGGCAACTATGCAATGGGCCTCAAAGAGCAGATCATCTTCCCTGAAATCTCCTACGATCAAATCGAGAAGGTTCGGGGCATGGATATCATCATCACCACCACGGCGAAGACCGACGAAGAAGCTCGCGAGCTCCTGAAGCTGTTCGGTTTCCCGTTCCCGTCTGAAAAGTCGGAAGAGAAGGAGGCGGCGTGAGCCGCTTCCGGATCGCAGGATAAGGAAGGAACTTAAGTCCAATGGCGAAACTGAGTTCGATCAACAAGAACGAGCGTCGCAAGAAGCTCGTCAAGCAGTATGCGGACAAGTTTGCGAAGCTCAAAGCTATCGCTGACGACGAAAGCCTCGATGAAGGTGAGCGACTGATCGCTCGTCTCAAGATGGCTGAACTCCCGCGTAATGCGAATCCCACCCGCGTGCGCAATCGTTGCGCCACCACCGGCCGCCCCCGCGGCTACTATCGCAAGTTCGGTCTCAACCGTATCGAACTGCGCGACCTCGGCAACAAGGGCCTCATTCCAGGCCTGACCAAGTCGAGCTGGTGAGGTAGAGACAGATGGCTATGACCGATCCCCTGGGTGATATGCTCACCCGTATCCGCAACGGCCAGCAGGCGAAGAAGGACAGCGTCCTTTCGCCTGCCAGCAAGCTGCGTGCAAACGTTCTCGAAGTGCTTCAGCGCGAAGGCTACATCCGTGGCTACAGCGATGATGCTTCGGGCAAGCATGCACAGCTGCGGATCGAACTGAAGTATTTCGAAGGCGAACCTGCGATCAAGCATGTTGCCCGTGTCTCCAAGCCTGGCCGCCGCGTCTATGCGGGTTCGAAAGAACTCCCCGTAGTGCGCAACGGCCTCGGCATCACCATCGTCTCGACGCCCAAGGGTGTGCTTTCCGACGCGGAAGCGCGCACTGAAAACGTCGGCGGCGAAGTGCTGGCGGAGGTGTTCTGATGAGCCGCATCGGCAAACGTCCGGTGGCGATCCCAAGCGGGGTCACTGCCAATATCGACGGCGACACGCTCTCGGTTAAGGGTCCCAAGGGTACCCTGACCATGGGCCTGTCCGACCTGGTCGAATACAAGCTCGAGAATGACGAAATCTCCGTCACACCGGCCAACGACACGCGCGCCGCTCGCAACCACTGGGGTATGCAGCGCACGCTCGTTTCGAACCTGGTCGAAGGTGTGACCGATGGTTTCACCAAGGTTCTCGAAATCAACGGTGTCGGTTACCGTGCGCAGGCCCAGGGCAAGAAGCTCAAGCTTCAGCTCGGCTATTCGCACGATGTCGATCTCGACGTTCCCGAAGGTATCGAGGTGAAGACCCCGGACCAGACGACCGTCGAAATCAGCGGCACCGACAAGCAGGCCGTGGGCCAGTTTGCGGCGAACGTCCGCAGGTGGCGCAAGCCCGAGCCTTACAAGGGCAAGGGCATCAAGTACCGCGGCGAGTATATCTTCCGCAAGGAAGGGAAGAAGAAGTAAGATGGCAAAGCTTTCTCTTTTCGAACGTCGCCGTCGCCGCGTCCGCACCGCTCTCAAGAGCCGCGCCGGTGGCAAGCCTCGCCTGTCAGTGCACCGCACCGGCAAGCACATTTACGCGCAGATCATCGACGATGCCGCGGGCAAGACCGTTGCCTCGGCCTCGACGCTGGGTGGCAAGGCTTCGGGCGCCAATGTCGATGCGGCCAAGCAGGTCGGCTCCGATATCGCTGCCGCTGCAAAGAAGGCTGGCGTAACGACCGTCGTGTTCGACCGCGGTGGCTTCCTGTTCCATGGCCGCGTGAAAGCGCTGGCCGACGCCGCTCGTGAAGGCGGGCTGGAGTTCTGATGATGGCTGACGAAAACAAAACCGAAGAAGCCGTGACGGCTGAAACACAGCACGCTGTAACCAAGGAAGAACCGGCGATTGCCGATACTCCGAGTGAAGCAGCTGCAAACCAGGACCCTGCACAGGGTGCCGAAGGTCAGCCGCGTGAGCGTGGTGGCCGTGGTGGTCGCGGTGGCAACCGTGACGGTGGCCGTGGCCGCGGTGGTCGCGACAATCGTCGTAACAACCGCCGCGAAGAAGAAGACGATGGCATCATCGAGAAACTCGTCCACATCAACCGCGTCAGCAAGACGGTGAAGGGCGGTAAGCGCTTCGGTTTCGCTGCACTGGTTGTCGTGGGTGACGGCTCGGGCCGTGTCGGCTTCGGCAAGGGCAAGGCCCGCGAAGTGCCTGAGGCGATCCAGAAGGCAACCGCAGCTGCGCGCAAGAAGATGATCCGTGTGCCGTTGAAGGAAGGTCGTACCCTCCATCACGATGGTAATGGTCGCTTTGGCGCTGGCAAGGTCACCGTTCGTACGGCGCCTGCAGGTACCGGCATCATCGCCGGTGGTCCGATGCGTGCCGTTTTCGAGAGCCTCGGCGTTGCCGACGTGGTGACCAAGTCGGTCGGCACCTCGAACCCCTACAACATGATCCGCGCTACCTTCGACGCGCTGCAGGACCAGACTTCGCCGAAGTCGGTTGCGCAGCGTCGTGGCAAGAAGGTTGCCGACCTGCTCGGCCGCGGTGGCGCTTCCGAAGCCGAGGCTGAAGCCGACGCTGCGGCAGTCGTGGAGTAATTCCAATGGCCAAAGCTAAAACCATCAAGATCAAGCAGATCGGTTCGCCGATCCGCCGCCCTGAAAGTCAGCGCAAGATCCTCATCGGTCTGGGCCTGAACAAGATGCATAAGGTCGTCGAACGCCAGGACACTCCCGAAGTGCGTGGTGCCGTCGCCAAGGTTCCGCATCTGGTGGCGATCGTCGAAGACTAAGGCCACGGCCGAAGTCGGATACGATTACAATTTGACGGGAGCGGCCTGCTGCGATAGCGGGCCGCTTCCATTTTACAGCGCGAACAAAAGCGAAAGCGAGTGCAGACTATGAAACTTACAGATCTCCGTGATAATCCTGGCGCCCGCAAGGAGCGTATGCGTGTTGGCCGTGGTATCGGCTCGGGCAAGGGTAAGACCGGCGGCCGTGGCCAGAAGGGCCAGAAGAGCCGTTCGGGCGTTGCCATCAAGGGCTTCGAAGGTGGCCAGATGCCGCTTCACATGCGTCTGCCGAAGCGCGGCTTCAACAATCCGTTCGGCAAGGATTATGCCGAAGTGAACCTGGGCATGGTCCAGAAGTTCATCGACGAGAAGAAGCTCGACGCCAAGAATGACATTGACCACGCTGCATTGAAGGCTGCTGGCCTTGCACGTGGCGGCAAGGATGGCGTCCGTCTCCTCGGCAAGGGCGAACTCAAGGCCAAGGCCAAGTTCATCGTCGCCGGTGCCTCGAAGGGGGCCATCGAAGCAGTCGAGAAAGCTGGCGGTTCGGTCGAAGTGATCGACAAGGGCGAAAGCGAAGCCGAAAAGAAGGCCAAGCGGACCGAAGCCAACAAGGCCAAGAAGTCTAAATAACCGAAAATGTAGGAAGCGGGGTTCGACAAAGGTCGCTCCGCTCCCTATCTGTCCGGTCAACGCCGGGACGGGCCGGCGGCAAGCTAGGATCGAAGACGACCAATGGCATCACGCGCCGATAATTTCGCGAGCAATATCAGTCTCGCCAATTTCTCCAAAGCCACCGAGCTGAAGAACCGTATCTGGTTCACCATCGGTGCGCTTATTGTGTTCCGATTCCTGAGCTTCGTGCCGCTGCCTGGCATCAACGCCCGCGCGCTCAGCCAGCTGGCTGACCAGACGCAGGGCGGCATCATCGACATGTTCAACATGTTCACCGGTGGCAGCCTAGAACGCATGAGCCTCATCGCTCTGGGCGTCATGCCTTATATCACCGCTTCTATTGTGGTGCAGATGGCTTCCGCACTGCATCCCACGCTTGCCGCGCTGAAGAAGGAAGGCGCTGCCGGCCGGCAGAAACTCAACCAGTATACTCGCTACGGCACGGTGCTGCTATGCACGGTCCAGGGCTGGTTTCTGGCAGCAGGCCTCGAAAGCTTCGGTGCCTCCAGCGGTATCGCGGCAGTCGTCGATCCCGGTTACATGTTCCGTATTGGCGCCGTGATCAGCCTTGTCGGCGGAACGATGTTCCTGCTGTGGCTCGGTGAACAGATCACCAGCCGCGGTATCGGCAACGGCGTGTCGCTCATAATTATGGCCGGCATCGTCGCCCAGTTCCCGACCTTCATCACCAATATGACTTCTGGCTATAGCGAGGGATCCATTTCGACGGGTATCCTCCTCGGCTTCATCGTCATGGTCGTGGGGCTAATCCTTCTGATCAGCTTTTTCGAACGGGCTCAGCGCCGCCTGCTCGTCCAGTACCCCAAGCGTGCCACGCAGCGCGGTATGATGCAGGCCGATCGGTCGCACCTGCCGCTCAAGCTCAACACCGCCGGCGTTATTCCTCCCATCTTCGCCAGCTCGCTGCTTCTGCTGCCGCTGACGATCACGCAATTTGCCGGGAATTCGCTGGATACCGACAGCGGCGTGGGCGGGACCATTCAGACAGTGCTTCAATATCTCCAGCACGGTCAGCCGCTCTACATGACGCTCTACGCGATCGGCATCATCTTCTTCTGCTTCTTCTACACCGCGGTCGTCTTCAACCCGGAAGAAACTGCCGACAATCTGAAGAAGAACGGCGGCTTCATTCCAGGCATCCGTCCGGGCAAGCGCACGGAAGATTATCTCGACTATGTGCTGACGAGAATTACGGTCATCGGCGCCATCTATCTGACATTCGTCTGCGTGGTGCCGGAGTATATGATCGCTCAGACCGGCGTTCCGCTGTTCCTTGGCGGTACCAGCCTGCTCATCGTGGTCAACGTGACCGTTGATACGATCAGCCAAATTCAGTCGCATCTGCTGGCGCACCAGTACGGCGACCTCATCAAAAAGGCCAAGTTGAAGGGCCGCCTGCGTTAAGGCAGGGTGCTCGGGGAAGGGGACCTCTCTCGATGGACATCATACTTTTGGGCCCTCCAGGTGCGGGCAAGGGTACGCAGGCGCATCGCCTGGTGGAGCATCACGGGATGATGCAGCTGTCGACCGGCGACATGCTCCGCGAAACGCGCAAGGCGGATACCGAACTCGGTCGCAAGGTTTCCGATATCATGGATTCGGGGTCGCTCGTTTCAGACGACATCGTCTCCGCCATGATCGACGCCAAGCTTGCCGATATGGGTCCGGAAGTGGGCGCTATTTTCGATGGCTATCCGCGGACCGCAGCGCAGGCCGAACAGCTGGACGAAATTCTGGCCAAGCATGGCCGGAATCTCGATCACGTGATCGAACTGGAAGTCGACGAGGATGCTCTGGTCGAACGCATCACCGGCCGGTTCTCCTGCGCCAATTGCGGGGCGGGCTACCACGAAGTGTTCAAGCAGCCCGAAGTCGACGGTGTGTGCGATGAATGCGGCTCGACCGAATTCAAGCGCCGCCCCGATGATACGGAAGAAACCGTGCGCCATCGCATGCAGGTATACCGCAGCGAAACCGCGCCCATCCTCCCGGGCTACGAAAAGCGCGGCATCGTATCGCGCGTCGATGGTATGGGTGCAATTGACGAAGTTACGCACGCAATCGACTCCATCCTCGCCTAAGCGGGCTTGCTGTCAAATCTACCCGCTGCGCTTCTCGCGAAAACTGGCGCGAAGTTCTTTTCGGTATCGGTGAACAATTGAAAGCTGTGGGCGTACTTGTCGAAAGACAAGGAGGCCGCATTGCCTAAAGCCGTACCCGATCTGCGTGAATTCATCGAAGGCGTTCGCGAACGCAATCCTGGTCAGGAAGAATTCGTCCAGGCCGTCGAAGATGTCGCCCGCGATATCATTCCGTTCGTCGCGGACAATTCGAGATATCACGAGGCCGAGATACTTCGCCGGATCGCCGAGCCGGACCGGATTGTGTCGTTTCGGGTATGCCGGGAAGATGACGAGCGCAACGTGCGTGTCGAACGCGGTTGGCGTGTGCAGAACAACAATGCGGTGGGCCCCTACAAGGGCGGTTTGCGATTTTCGGGCAGCGTGACTGAAAGCGTCTTAAAATTTCTCGCTTTCGAACAGACCTTCAAGAACTCGTTGACCGGCTTGCCCATGGGCGGCGCCAAGGGAGGATCGAACTTCAATCCTAAAGGTAAATCGGATCGGGAAGTGATGCGGTTCTGCCAGTCCTTCATGTCCGAACTCTACCGTCACATCGGTCCCGACACCGACGTGCCGGCCGGCGATATCGGCGTCGGCGCCCGCGAAATCGGATATATGTTCGGCCAATACAAGAAGCTTACCGGGCGATGGGAAGGCGTCTTGACCGGAAAAGCGAGTGAATATGGTGGGTCGAGCCTGCGAACGGAGGCGACTGGCTATGGCGTGGTCTATTTCCTGCGTGAGATGCTGGAGGCGGCGGATGACGAGCTTGATGGAAAGAATGCCGTCATCTCGGGCTCTGGAAATGTCGCACTGCATGCGGCGGAAAAGCTTATCGCTGAGGGTGCCAAAGTCCTGACGCTATCGGACAGTGACGGCTTCGTCCATGATCCTGACGGCCTTGATGAAGAGAAGCTTGAATGGGTAAAGGGGCTCAAGCTCGATCGGCGCGGGCGGATCTCAGAATATTGCGAGCAGTTCAGCGGTGCGGACTATCACGAAGGAAAGGCCCCGTGGGGCGTCGGTTGCGACATCGCACTTCCTTGCGCGACTCAGAACGAGCTGGACAAACAGGCTGCGAAAAACCTCATTGGCAATCAGGTGAAAGCGGTAGTTGAAGGCGCGAATATGCCCAGTACCACCGAAGCATCGGACGCTTTCCGCGAGGCTGGTATCCTGTTCGGTCCGGCAAAGGCGGCCAATGCCGGAGGCGTGGCCGTTTCCGGCTTGGAAATGAGCCAGAACTCCGGACGTGTCAGTTGGGAGAGGGGCAAGCTCGATAGGATGTTGACCGAACTCATGCAGGACATCCATCGCAAGTGCGTCGACGATGGGAGAAACGACGAGGGCGCGGTTGACTACGTCCGGGGTGCGAACATCGCGGGCTTTCGAAAGGTTGCAGATGCCATGCTCGCCTTCGGCGTGGTCTGATTGGCCGGCTCTATATGAAAATGGTAAAGGCCGGATGTCAGGGCACTTCTTGAAACCGCGAACAGTCGGCCCATATCCGCACCGTCGTGTCAGCGCGCGCAGACGGTTGACGGCATCGCCGAATCCTATTATGCGCGCCGTTCATTCGATAGTTTCGGTCAATCCGGAAGGCGGCAGCCATATTAGCGCGCCATCCGGATTTTCTGCGCTTATGGCGTCCGATGCTAAGAATGAAGAAGGCGTTGAGATGGGGTCGCGCTTCCAAACGACCCTGTGGAGCATGGAGAATTAAGTGGCTCGTATTGCCGGGGTAAATATCCCCACCAACAAGCGCGTTATCATCGCGCTCACCTATATTCACGGGATCGGTCGCACCACGGCCGTTCAGATCGCCGACAAGCTTGGCATCGATCACGCTCGCCGCGTGCAGGATCTGACCGACGAAGAAGTTCTTCGTATTCGTGAAACCATCGACGAAGAGCACATGGTTGAAGGTGACCTTCGCCGTGACACCGCGATGAACATCAAGCGCCTCATGGACTTGCGTTCTTATCGTGGCCTGCGTCACCGTGCCGGCTTGCCCGTTCGTGGTCAGCGCACTCACACCAACGCCCGTACCCGCAAGGGTAAGGCCAAGCCGATCGCTGGCAAGAAGAAGTAAGCTTCGGGGCTTTGTCCCTCAGGCTTTTCCCTTCTTGATAGAATAGAGGAATACAGAACCATGGCACGCGAACCCGGCCGCGTTAGGCGCCGCGACAAAAAGAACATCTCGAGCGGCGTTGCGCATATCAACGCCAGCTTCAACAACACCATGATCACCATCACGGATGCGCAAGGCAATGCCATCAGCTGGTCGAGTGCCGGCATGATGGGCTTCAAGGGAAGCCGCAAGTCGACTCCCTATGCGGCTCAGGTTGCTGCCGACGATGCAGGCCGCAAGGCTGCGGAGCACGGCGTGCGTACCCTTGAAGTAGAAGTTAAGGGTCCGGGTTCGGGCCGTGAAAGTGCGCTGCGCGGTCTCGCTGCTGTGGGCTTCACGATCACCTCGATCCGCGACGTGACGCCGATCCCGCACAACGGGGTTCGTCCTTCCAAGCGTCGTCGCGTCTGATCCGTACCTGCCTGGTGGCTCGGATCCGCTGAGCCACCGACACATTTTCACGGACCGGACGCTCGCTTGAGCTCCGGTCCTGCCCGCATCCACACCAGGGGAAATCCATGTCCGTCAACAACAAGAACTGGCAGGAACTCAAGAAACCCAACACCCTCGACATCAAGGATAGTGGCGACAAGGGCCGCAAGGCTACTTTCGTGGCTGAGCCTCTCGAGCGCGGCTTTGGCCTGACGCTCGGCAACGCTCTGCGCCGCGTGCTTCTGTCCTCGCTTCAGGGCGCAGCGATTACCTCGATCAAGATCGAGAACGTGCTTCACGAATTCTCCTCGCTCGCTGGCGTGCGCGAGGACGTTACCGACATCGTCCTGAACGTGAAGCAGATCGCGCTCAAGATGGAAGGTGAAGGCATGAAGCGCCTTCAGCTCTCCGCGACCGGTCCGGGCGAAGTAAAGGCCGGCGACATCGCCGTGTCGGGCGACATCGAAGTGATGAACAAGGATCTCGTGATCTGTCATCTCGACGAAGGCGCGACGCTGAACATGGAACTGACTGCTGACACCGGTAAGGGGTATCGCCCCGCCGTGATGAACCGCCCGGTGGATGCACCGATTGGCCTCATCCCGGTAGACAGCCTGTATTCGCCTGTTCGCCAGGTCAGCTACAAGGTCGAGAATGCTCGTGTTGGCCAGGAACTGGACTACGACAAGCTCAGCCTCACCATCGATACCGATGGCACTGTGACGCCGGAAGACGCCGTTGCTTATGCTGCTCGTATTCTTCAGGACCAGTTGACGCTGTTCGTGCACTTCGAAGACGGTATTCCGCAGCCTACCTCGGCGATGGTCGGTCAGTCTGCAGAGCCGCAGGAGAGCGATAGCAACCAGCTTAACCGTTACCTTCTCAAGAAGGTCGACGAACTGGAACTGTCGGTCCGTTCGGCCAATTGCCTCAAGAACGACAACATCATCTACATCGGCGACCTGGTCCAGAAGACCGAGGCCGAGATGCTCCGCACGCCGAACTTCGGCCGCAAGTCGCTCAACGAGATCAAGGAAGTCCTGAGCTCGATGGGTCTGCGCCTCGGCATGGACATCCCGGGCTGGCCGCCTGAAAACATCGAAGAAATGGCCAAGAAGCTCGAACAGGAACTTCTCGGCTAATCAGGGCAGGGGCGGCGGGCCCGAACCGCCGCCAGCACTGGGCTACCTAGAACGGGCCCTTTTCGAACGAAGAAGGAAATACAATGCGTCATAAGATTTCTGGTCGTAAGCTTCAGCGTAAGACCGGCCACCGCAAGGCACTGTTCCGCAACATGAGCGCTGCGCTCATCAAGCACGAACAGATCCTCACCACGCAGGCCAAAGCCAAGGAACTGCGTCCGTACATCGAAAAGCTCATCACGCTGGCAAAGCGTGGCGGTCTTTCAAACCGTCGCCTTGCCATGAGCAAGCTGCAGGACGAAACGCAGCTCAAGAAGCTGTTCGAAGTTCTCGCCGAGCGTTATTCTGACCGGGATGGCGGTTATACGCGCGTCATTAAGGCAGGCTACCGTGGCAGCGACGCAGCGGCGATGGCAGTCATCGAATTCGTTGATCGCGATGTCGATGCGAAGGGTCAGGACAGCGGCCCGGTGATGGCCGAAGAAGAGGAAATGGCAGACGCATAAGCGTTCGTCTTCCACGAGATCAGCAAGGGGCCGGAAGTGTTCTTCCGGCCCTTTTCTTTTGTCTTCGGGGTTCTGGTCGATTTGCTGGGGTGCCAAAGAAACTGGCGCACGCCTTCATCATGTCTGGGACGGTCGAGCAGGAACCTGCGGTTAATATAAACGCCTCTTAAGATGAACGCTTGCTGCATCTGCAATTCAGCGTCGTCTCAACGTTGCGCTTCTAGAAAGATGGTCAACCGAGGCAATCCCGTCGCGGTATAAGAATGATGAGGGCCTCACATGACTTTCAACTTAAGGATGCTCGCAAAAGGTGGGATTGCGACAGCGTCACTCGGCGCCATGGCGCTTGCGGGCGCAACGCCTGTTCAGGCGCGAGATCGCGATGACGGAATTTCGATCGGCGAGGTAATTGCAGGTGCAGTTATCATCGGCGGAATTGCCGCTATTGCCGGATCTTCAAACAGAGACCGCGACTATTATCGCGGTGACCGGTATTACCGCGACGGCGCTTATTATCGGGATGGAAGCGATTATCGCCGTCATGCCTATCGCCAGCGCGGCAATCCGCGCGCAGCGGTCGAGCGGTGCGTTAATGCCGCCAGTCGCGATGCGCGCCGGTACGGTGGGTATCGCTGGGTCCAGGTAACGCAAATCCGGGATGTCGACGACACGCGTTATGGCTGGAGAGTGAAGGGCCGTATCGAGGTTGAAAACCGCGGTGGCCGCTACAATCGTTACGACAGATATGATCGCAGGGATCGCCGTTACAGCAGCCGCAGCAGAGACGCGGGCAAGTTCACTTGCTATATCGATAGAGGGCGAGTGAGCAAGGTCGATTACAGCGGAATACGCGGACTTCGATAATACCGAATGGAATTGATTCTAACGGCCCGGATGTATTCGTCCGGGCCGCTTTTCTTCGCGGTTCAGTCAAATTACAACTCAACAGCCTTGCGGTCGTGGTTTTGACGATGCGTCTGGAGCGATCGATCGCGATCTTGAGAATTTAACTGTTTACCGGGTTTTCGGGTGCTGATCCGCCTTGGGCCCGCGTTCGTCATAGGAAGGCAAAGCCAGGTTCATCATGATGGCGGCCAGGCGCAGCGTGAAGCCTGCCAGCGCTGCTGCAGTCCAGATTACCCAATTTCCGAAGGGTAATAGCTCCCCGATCACGGTGAGGCTGGCGGACAGCGCGGCCGCCGTTACGTAAAGTTCGGGGCGCATCAGGATAGACGGGCGACCAGCAAGAACGTCGCGGATCATGCCGCCTGCCGTTCCCGTGATGATGCCCATCAGCACGGCAGGAACCGGCGGCACCCCGTATTCGAGAGCCTTGGCCGATCCGAGAACGGCATAGGCGGCGAGGCCAGCGCCATCGGCTATCGACAGAAAACGTCCTTCCCACCACCGTGTCGGCGTGAACCAGGCGAACAGTGCGACGCCGAGACAGATGGCCGCAACCCACGGGTCTTCGATCCAGAATACTCTGGCGCCGATCAGGAGGTCGCGGATCGTGCCGCCGCCGACGCCCGTCACCAGTGCAAAGAAGGACAGCGTGACTAACGTTTGGCGCTCCTTCGCGGCCACCAGAGCGCCTGTGAGCGCGAAGATCATCACGCCGGCCAGATCGAGCCAGTCCAGAACGGGAGTAAGAACTTCCTCGTTCATGCGGCCACTCTGACCCGGCCTTTACGACGTCGGAACAGTAACACGCAGCCGAGTAGGCTGCCTATTACCGACAGAGACGCGAAAAGGATAAGCGTTGGATGGCTCGTGTCCTCACGCGTCTCGAGGTCCATGATGTGAAGGCCCCACATGAAACCGAAAGTCCGCCACCACCGTGTGCGCACGGCTTCGATTGCGCCTGTTTGGGTGCCTACATAAACATGAGTTCCATCCTGAAGCCCGATTTGCCAGACCGGAACCGGGCGGCGAAAGTCCGAGGGTGGTTCATCAGCCGCAAAGCGCTTGGAACTGACGATCTTATCGCCGCCGACGATATTCTCATCCACGATCATCCGCGCCTCCACTTCGGAGAGCGGCGACATTTTCGTGCCATCCGGACGGAAGCGCTCGCTGGTGCCGTCCATGTGAGTGATGCGCGTGACAGTCTCGCCGCGCTCGACCTGAGTGGTGACCGAGCGAACCGGATCGGTGCTATCAGAGGGAAGCGAAACGGAAATATTCGTATCGCTGGGAATGGCACTCTCGGCGACGTCCTTGCGCAGATGATTGCCCCGGACTTCCTCCATCGGTTTGATGACCATGACGAGTCCGGTCAGGGTCCACATCAAGATCGGCAGGCCGACCGGCCAGCCCAGCCAGATATGCCAAGCGGCGAAGCGCCTCATCGCGCGTTGCTGTCCCATGGATATTCCTCCGTCGTCCGCGGCGGGCCTTTGAGCATTTGCGCTCAGGAGTGCAAGTGCTTGCCGATTTCCGCGGCGACGCCAATGGTGTCGAGATCGGACCAGCGAGGCCCCATGATCTGTGCCCCGCAAGGCAATCCGTCGTTCTCGCCGATCGGCAGGACCGTGGCAGGCAAATTGGGAAAAGTGGCCAGGCCTGCCCAGGCGAGTGCGTCCGCACCACGTCGCGACTGGCCGTCGATTTCCAAATCACCCTCGAAGACTGACCCTTTGCGGCTCGGTATGGCGAGGACCGGGGCGGGCGGGGCGATGACAAAGTCGAAGATTGCAAAAAGATCGTCCCACGCCCTTACATTGCGCGCCTGAAGATCGAGCAGGTCGAACCAATCGGTTGCGCTCGCGCGCCTGCCATCCTTTCCCGGCGCACCGCGCGCCATGGCAATGCTCAGCATCCGCACGTAGTCGGAATTCTGTTTTGCGAGATCGGGAAGCAGATCGCTGGAGCGATCGATCCGCGCGCCCGCCTTCTCCAGTTCCGCGATCATATCCTCCATCGGGCGAAGGACAGTTTCGTCTACGGGGCAGGAGGGATGATCAGTAATGACGAGCAAGCGGCAATCGGCGAGTGTCTTCGTGCGCCGCCTCAGCGGAATTTGCGCGGTCAGTTCGACCATTGCCGAGAGATCCTGTGCGTTACGCGCCAGCGGCCCGGCGATACTGAGCACACCATCATGGGCCGGTCGGCCAGCCATAAGTGGATGTTCGTGGCCTTCCTTGCTTATCAGGCCCCAGCTCGTTTTATGCCCCCAAATCCCGCAGAAATGCGCCGGCACGCGAACTGAACCGCCGATGTCGGTGCCGAATTCGCACGGAACCATACCGCTCGCCACGGCCGCCGCCGATCCCCCGGAAGAGCCGCCGGGCGAGCGTTCGTGGTCGTGCGGATTATGCGTACGGCCATAGACCGGATTGGCCGACTGCCAGTCTGCAAGATCGGGAGGGACATTGGTCTTGCCGAGAAAGATTGCGCCAGCATCCTTGAGCTTGCGCACGACTGCCGAGTCTCGTTTGGCGATATTGTCGGCATGGGCTGCATGGCCCCAACAGGTAGGCAAACCTTCGATATCGAAGCTTTCCTTGATCGTCATTGGGACGCCGAACAGGGGAAGCTTGCCCGAAGGTCTGTTGCTCGTGGCCGCCTTTGCGGCGGAGAGCGCCCGATCGAAATCACAGACCACCACTGCGTTGATATGCGCGTCCATCCGCTCGATCCGATTGATGGCCGAATCCACCGCCTCCAAGGGCGATAATTCCCCGCGCGCAATCATGGCGGCGGTTTCCAGCGCGCCGGGCAACTGGGTCAAAGTCGGATAGGCCAAGCCACTCTCCTCTCGCGCTTTGCGTCGCGTCATCGGACCACACCGCCCAACGCTGTGCAAGACATAACGAATCTAATCGTTTAGGGCGTGGCTACTATTTCGAGACGAAGGAATTCCTAATGCGTCATGCCATTTTGCCGATTTTGCTCGCCACGGCGGCCTGTGCACCAGCCATGACCGAGACCGGTATTGCCAGCACCGATAGCTCCGCGGGTGAAGGCTATGATCTGAATGCGCAATACGCCAAGCTGGCACAAATCGAGATGGATCCCGATACCAGCTATCTCAGCGAGGAAGAACGGCAGGTCGTCAACCTCCTGATCGATGCGAGCAGTTACATGGACGAAATCTATCTTCGCCAACGCTTTGCCGCCAATCCGGAAATCCGCCAGGCAATCGTCCGCAGCAGGATCGCAAATCGTGATCTGCTTCTCGCGATGTTCGATCGCTACTATGGCGCGTGGGACGATCTCGACGAGTTTCATCCATTCTGGGGAACGGAAGAATTGCCCGAAGGGGCGGGCTTCTATCCCACCGATCTCACGCGCGCAGAATTCGATGCCTATCTCGCGGCAAATCCAGGCCAGCGTGACGAGCTACTGAATCCCTATACGGTCGTGAAGCGGGACGGCTATCGTCTTGTCGCCGTACCCTATAGCGAGGAATATGCCGAGTGGCTCATCCCTGCGTCACGCCTGCTTGAACAGGCGGCTCAGATCACGACCAATCCCAGCCTCAAGAAATTCCTGGCCTTGCGCGCGCGGTCATTCCTGACCGACGATTATTTCGAAAGCGAAATGGCCTGGATGGATTTGAAGGACACGCCCATCGAAATCGCGATCGGCCCGTACGAAGTCTATACCGACAGGCTTTACGGCACGAAGACCGCCTTCGAAAGCTTCGTGACCTTGCGCAACCCCGAGGAAAGCGCCGCCTTGGCGAAGTACAAGAACTACCTCAGAGACATGGAAGCGAACCTTCCGATCGAGGATCAGTACAAGAACTTCCAGCGCGGGTTCGAAAGCCCCATTGCTGTTGCGGATCAGGTTCACGGCGGCGGTGACAATGTGCCCGGCGTTCAGACCATCGCTTTCAATCTGCCCAATGACGAGCGTGTGCGCGAAGCCAAGGGGGCCAAGAAGGTCATTCTGGCCAACGTGCTGGGCGCGAAATACGAGCGGATTCTCGATCCCATCGGGGACGTGGTCCTGAAACAGGATCAGTCGGCTCTGGTGGCTAAGAAATACATGGAGCTGTTTACGCTGTTCCATGAACTTTCGCACAGCCTCGGGCCCGGTACGATCACGGTTGATGGGCGTCAGACCACGGTAAACGAAGAGCTCAAGGAGCAATATTCGGCGCTGGAAGAGTCCAAGGCCGACGTGATGGGCATGTGGAACCTCATGTTCATGATGGCAAAGGGCGAACTGCCCATGTCGGAAAAGGAAAGCGCGCTCGCGAGCTATATGGCGGGGCTCTTCCGGTCCATGCGCTTCGGCATCGATGAGGCGCATGGCAAGGGCGCGGCGCTGCAGTACGGCTATCTCAAGGAAAAGGGAGCGTTCCGCTGGGATGCTTCGGCCAGTCGATATGTGGTCGATTACGCCAAGATGGAGACGGGCATTCGCGACCTTCTGCATGACCAATTGATGTTGCAGGCCCGCGGTGATTACGAGGGCACCAAAGCTTTCTTTGCCCGCTACGCCAAGCTCGACGATTGGGCCCGCGGCAGATTCACCGCCATGTCGGACATTCCGGTAGATATTCAACCAATCTACCCGAACGAGGTATGAGGAAACGCGCCTGCCTCGCATCGGGGCAGGCGCATTGATCTCATTGTTTGGCGCCTGTCATAACGGCGCCGTTCTGGTGCAGGGTTACCGACGTGACTTCGCCGGCGGTATCACGGTTGAACACGAGCTTCGCGTCCACGACCTTGAGGAAGAAATGGTCGGCCTTCTGCGCAAAGACCGGGAAGGCGGGTTGGTTGGTCGCCTGTGTCATCAATTGTTCGCCTTCGACCCAGAATTTCAGCATGAAGCCGGGTGCCAGTTCGTAGCTTCCCTCGTATTCGGCAAGGGTTTCCGGATCGACGGTGATCTCCGTTCGCTCGCTCGCCAGTTCGATGTCATCTCCGCGCGCGAGCGTAACCAGCGATTGCCCAAGCTTGTTCGCCGCCCCGCCATTGATGTTGGCAAGAACCGCTACCGTGATGTCACGCTCGGGATCATGGGCGAGGAAAGCATTGAAGCCCTCGATACCGCCGCCATGCCAGATGAGCGTGCCATCCTCGTCTTTTGTCACAAGAACGCCCATCGCGTAGGATGAGCCGGGCATGGCTTCCACAGAAGGCGCGGTCATCAAGGCGACCGTTTCGGGTTTCAAGAGTTCGCCGCCGAACAATCCGCGCTCCCATTTCAGGAGATCGTGCGTGGTCGAATACAAGGCGCCCGCGCCACTCGGTATGCCCATATCCACATAATCGGCATTGAGCGGCCCGCTGCCCGAGGGAGAATAGCCGGAAGCGCGCTTCGGCACGATCTGGGCCGTAAGGTCTATCGCCGTGTCTTCCATACCCAACGGCGTGAAAATGTTCTCCTCGACGAAGTCGCTGTAGGATTGGCCAGATACTTCCTCCACCACCGCTGCGAGCAGCAGATAGCCGGAATTGGAATAGCTCCATTTCTCACCGGGTGCGAATTCCAATTCGCTCCCGGCGAAACGAGCGATCATCTCATCCCGCGTGGTCGGAAGATATTTCCACTTACCAAAGTCATCGAAATCGGTGACGTTGGGGATGCCCGAAGTGTGGTTGAGCAGATGCCTCAATGTGATCGCGCTCCAGCTGTCCGGCGCGTTAGCCCAATAGGCGCCTACCTTCTCGTCGATGTCGAGCTTGCCGCGTTCCTGCAACATCAGGATTGCCGCGGCGGTAAACTGCTTGGTCACGGACCCGATGCGGAACTTGGTATCTGTACTGTTGGCAATATCCCATTCGAGATTGGCCGAACCATAAGCTTTGTCCAACAGGATATCATCACCGATCGCGACAAGAGCGGTCCCCATGAAGCTCTGATCCTCGGCTGATGCCGATACGGCCTGATCCATCCGGGCTGCGTCTTGTGCGGATGCCGATGGCGTGGCTAGGATCACCGCAACGGGTGCCATGGCCCAGGCGGTCAGGCGTAGTCTTTTCATCACTTCCTCCCTTGGTGACTTGTGTAAGTAATACACCTTGGGGGCGAGAATTCAAGCCATCCGATCTTCGGTCGCGATTTGTGCTGAAGAATTCCGCATGCAGCCGAGCGCCGCCATGAGACCGATTATTGCGGAAGCGCCATATCCAGCGAGCGGCACGGGGTAGGGCGAGAGGAAGGAAGATCCAAGGAACGCGCCATAGACCAAGGCTATTGCACGCCGATCGGAAGTCAGGGCAGCTTCGCTCCGCAACAGGTAGAACAGCGGCGCGAGTAGCAACACCACCAAGCCGATCGCCTGAGTTGGCACACCCATTTCATGCCACAGCATGGGAACCAGATATTCCACAAAAGGCACTGGAGGAGGGGAGGGCTGCTGAAGCAGAACGCCGGCTACAGCTATTGCCGCTACAGAGACACCGAGTCCCGCCCATTTTCGATGCGCCCATGCCCAGACGCCTGATGAGGCTGCAATGGCAAGTGCGGCGGCTGCATCGGGTTGCAGCGATACGACCAAAAGAGCGAGCGAGAGAAAGACCCAGCCCAGCTTCTCGTCGCGCAATGCCATCAAGGCGAGCACTGGAAGGACCAACAGTCCCGCATTCAGAGTGAGCGGCCCCATCGGCAGCCAGCGGCTCACTCCGTCCAGTTGGGGGCCGGTAACCAGCGGCAGCGCTAAAAGGGCGATGGCGCTCACGCAAAGCAGTCTGGCACTCTTCAGCGAACCGGCCGGACGAATGAAATAGATTGCCAGCAACCCAAGCAGAAATGCGGCGATATTGATCCACGCATAGTGCGCGGGCGCATCATGCCACCAGAAGATCAGCAATCCGCCAAGAATCGGAAAGGCGACCGTCCGCGCGAGCTCTTGGGTCCGCCGGATCGATCGCCTCTCGATCATGTCAGTTTGTTGTCCTCAGACGTGGATGGCCTTGCCCTGTACGGCCATGGCCGCTTCCTTGATCGCTTCGGAATGCGTCGGATGGGCATGGCAAGTGTAGGCGATGTCTTCGGAAGTTGCGCCGAATTCCATGGCTTGGGCGGCCTGTGCAATCATCGTGCCGGCGACATTGTTGATGCACCACACACCCAGCACGCGGTCACTTTCCGCTTCGGCGATGATTTTCACGAAGCCGTCCGGCTCATGGTTGGTCTTTGCGCGGCTGTTGGCCATCATCGGGAATTTGCCGACTTTGATCTTGGCCTTGTCGCCGCCCATCTTCTCGATGGCTTCTTCCTGGGTCAGGCCGACACCGGCGAATTCGGGCAGGGTGTAGACTACGCCCGGGATGATATCGTGGTTCACGATCCCGGTCTGGCCCGCGATGTTCTCGGCGCAGGCGATACCTTCGTCTTCCGCCTTGTGAGCGAGCATGGGGCCGGGGACGCAGTCACCGATAGCCCAAACGCCGTCTACGGCCGTGCGGAAATCGTGATCGGTTTCGATCTGGCCGCGCTTGTTGGTTTCGAGGCCGATGGAGTCGAGACCAAGCCCATCGGTGTTCGGACGGCGGCCGATAGATACCAGCACGCAATCGGCTTCCAGCGTCTCCGCTTCGCCGCCCGCAGCCGGTTCGAGCGTAAGAGTGGCAGTCTTTCCGTCGACGCTGCAGCCGGTGACCTTGGTCGACAGGCGCAGTTCCATGCCCTGCTTTTTGAAGATCTTTGCGGCTTCCTTGCGGACATCGTCGTCCATGCCCGGCAGCAGCTTATCGAGATATTCCACCACGATGACTTCCGCGCCAAGGCGGTTCCAGACCGAGCCCATTTCCAGCCCGATCACACCGCCGCCGATGACGACCATCTTCTTCGGCACGGCAGGCAATTCGAGAGCGCCGGTAGAATCGACCACCACCCCTGCGTCATTGTCGACCTCCACACCCGGCAGCGGGGTGACGGAGGAACCGGTGGCGATGATGATGTTCTTGGCGGTGACGGTTTCGTCGCCGACCTTCACCGTGTGCGCATCCTGGAAGGTGGCGTGGCCCTTTTTCCAGTCGACCTTGTTCTTCTTGAACAGGAACTCGATACCGCCGGTCAGACCCTTTACCGCATCGCGGCGCTGGGCGTGCATCTGTTCGAGATTGAGGGTCGGCTTTACGTCGATACCCATCTCGGCCATCGCGCCATTGGCGGCGGCATCGTAGAACTCGGACGCATGCAGCATGGCTTTTGAAGGGATGCAGCCCACGTTGAGGCAGGTCCCGCCCAGCGTCTCGCGGCTTTCGGCGCAGGCCGTTTTCAGGCCCAGCTGCGCAGCGCGAATTGCGGCGACATAGCCACCCGGGCCAGCGCCGATGACAAGGACGTCGTAGTCGTAGGAATGGTCGGCCATTCTAAACTCCGTTCGCCCCGAGCCTGTCGAAGGGCTGCACTTTCTTTTGGTCCGTCGCTCTTAAGAGAAGAGCAGGGCTTAGACAGGCTCAGCCCGAACGGGGGTAGGATTGCGATAACTTCTTAGAGGTCGATCAGCATCCGGGTGGGATCTTCGATCGCTTCCTTGATGATCTTGAGCGCGGTCACAGCCTCGCGGCCGTCGATCAGGCGGTGGTCGTAGGACAGGGCGATATACATCATCGGACGGATGACAACCTCGCCATCGACGACGACCGGGCGGTCTTCGATGCGATGGAGGCCGAGGACGGCACTCTGCGGCGGATTGATGATCGGGGTCGACATCAGCGATCCGAAGACGCCGCCGTTGGAAATGGTGAAGGTTCCGCCCTTCATATCTTCCATCGTCAGCGTGCCTTCCTTGGCGCGCTTGCCGAAGTCCGCAATGTCCTTTTCGATGCGTGCAAAGCCCTTGTCCTGCGCGTCACGGATCACTGGGACGACGAGGCCGTTGGGAGCCGAGACGGCTACCGAGATGTCGACATAATCGTGATAAACGATCTCGTCGCCCTCGATATAGGCGTTGACTGCCGGTACGTCCTTCAGGGCAAGGCAGGCGGCCTTGGCGAAGAAGCCCATGAAGCCGAGACGGATGTCGTGCTTCTTGGCGAACATGTCCTTGTATTTGCCGCGCGCTTCCATGACGGCGCTCATGTCGACGTCGTTGAAGGTGGTGAGCAGCGCGGCATTGTCCTGCGCGCCCTTCAGGCGTTTGGCGATGGTTTGGCGCATGCGCGTCATCTTGACGCGTTCCTCGCGGCGTTCGCCGGTAGCGCCGGGCGCCGGGGCGGAAGAGGCTGGAGCGGGAGCGGGGGCCGGGCTATCACCCTTTGCTTTCGCAGCCGCAATTACGTCTTCCTTCGTGAGGCGCCCGTCCTTGCCGGTGCCCTTGATGGTCGATGGGTCGACGCCGTGCTCGAGCACGGCGCGGCGCACGGCAGGCGAGAGCGTCTGCGAGGCATCGCTGCCAGTAGCTTCCTTGGCCTGTGCAGGGGCGGCTTTCTCGACACCTGCGTCGGGTGCTTCTGCCTTGGGCTCGCTTGATGGAGCAGCGCCAGCGCCGCCTTCCTCGATGACTGCCAGCACAGCGCCCACTTCGACGGTATCGCCCACGGCGACCTTGAATTCCTTGATTACCCCGGCGATCGGCGAAGGCGCCTCGACCGCAACCTTGTCTGTTTCGAGGCTGACGATGGGTTCGTCCACTGCGACGCTGTCGCCAACATTCTTGAGCAACTCGCCGATGGAGGCTTCGGTAACGCTCTCGCCGAGCGTGGGGACTTTGACTTCGGTGGCCATGGTGTAATGTTCCTTTTCAGGCCTTAATCAGTTGCACGTGCTGGTGGCGGCGGAATTGTCGCCGTCATTCAGGCCGAGCGCAATGTTTACGAGTGCTTCCTGCTGGATCTGGTGGCGGCTGGCAAAGCCGGTGGCAGGTGATGCAGCGACTTCCCGACCGGCATAGCAGGGACGCATACCATCCTTGCCAGCCTTGGTGGCGGCTTCCTCGATCAGGCGATCGACGAAGAACCACGCGCCGTTATTCTTTGGTTCTTCCTGGCACCAGACGATGGTTTCCAGATTGCTCATTCGCTCGAGGCGGGCGGCCAGCGGTTCCCCGGGGAAGGGATAAAGCTGTTCGATGCGCACGATCGAAACGTCTTCGAGCTCTGCTTCGTCACGGCGCTGCATCAGGTCGTAGGCGACCTTGCCGCTGCACAGGACGAGACGCTTTACCTTGCTGTCCTCGATCTCGGTCAGGTCGGACTTGATCCGCATGAAGTGGTGATCGTCCATGAACTCGCTGGCACTGGATTTCGCCAGTGGGTGACGAAGCAGCGACTTGGGAGTCATGATGACCAGCGGCTTACGGAAAGACCGCAGCATCTGCCGACGGAGAACATGGAAGTAGTTCGCCGGGGTGGTAATGTTGCAGACCTGGATATTGTCGTTCGCGCAAAGCTGCAGGAAACGCTCGAGCCGGGCGGAGCTATGCTCAGGACCCTGGCCTTCATACCCGTGCGGCAGCAACAGCACGAGACCGTTGGCACGCAGCCATTTCACTTCGCCGGCGGCGATGAACTGGTCGATCATGATCTGCGCGCCATTAGCGAAATCGCCGAACTGCGCTTCCCACATCACCAAGCTCTTCGGATCCGCCATGGCGAAACCATATTCGAAGCCGAGCACGCCGTATTCGGACAGCGGGCTGTCATACACTTCGAATTTGCCATGGGGCAGGGTCGACAGCGGAATATATTTGCGCTCGTCGGTCTGATCGGTCCAGACCGCGTGCCGCTGGCTGAAGGTGCCGCGGCCGGAATCCTGACCCGACAGACGCACACCGAAGCCTTCGGTCACGAGGCTGCCGAATGCGAGCGCCTCACCGGTAGCCCAGTCGAAACCCTCGCCGGTCGCGAACATCTCGCGCTTGGCATCAAGCACACGGCCGAGTGTCTTGTGAATAGTCACATCGTCGGGAACGGTGGTCAGCGTGCGGCCCAGGCTGTCGAACAGTTTCTTGTCGATGCCCGAATCCACGTTGCGTCGCGCGGTTTCCGGATCGGCAGGCTTGTTCATGCCTGCCCAGCGCCCGCCGAACCAGTCCGCCTCGTTTGGCTTGTAATCCTTGGATGCTGCGAATTCTTCCTCGAGATGCGCGTTGAATTCCGCGCACAAGCCGTCGGCATAGCCTTGGTCAATAACGCCCTCGGCTTCGAGACGCTTCGTATAAAGCTCGCTCACCTTCGGGTGCTTACGGATCTCGTCATACATCACCGGCTGGGTAAATTTCGGTTCGTCGCCTTCGTTATGGCCGAAGCGGCGATAGCACCACATGTCGATCACGATGTCGCGGCCGAAGGTCTGGCGGTATTCGATGGCGAGCTTGCAGGCAAAAGTGACAGCTTCGGGATCGTCGCCATTGACGTGCAGGATTGGTGCCTGGACACCCTTCGCCACATCGCTGGGGTAGGGCGAGGAGCGCGCGAATTGCGGGCTGGTGGTGAAACCGATCTGGTTGTTGATGACGAAGTGCAGGCAGCCGCCGGTGTTGTAGCCGCGCACGCCCGAGAAGCCGAGGCATTCCCACACGATGCCCTGACCGGCAAACGCCGCGTCACCGTGGAGGAGCACGGGAAGCACCTGCTCGTGTTTCTTGAGATCGTCCCGGATCGCCTGCTGCGCGCGGCTCTTGCCGAGCACGACCGGGTTCACCGCTTCGAGATGGCTGGGGTTGGGCACCAGGCTCATGTGCACATCGATACCGTCGAACGTGCGGTCGGTGCTTGTCCCGAGGTGGTATTTCACATCGCCCGAGCCGCCGACATCGTCGGGGTTCGACGAACCGCCCGAGAATTCGTGGAAGATCACCTTGTAAGGCTTGCCCATGACATTGGCGAGCACGTTGAGGCGGCCACGGTGCGCCATGCCGTAGATGATTTCGCGCACGCCGAGCTGGCCGCCGTATTTGATCACCGCTTCCAGCGCCGGGATCATGCTTTCGCCGCCGTCGAGGCCGAAGCGCTTGGTGCCGACGTATTTCTTGCCGAGGAATTTTTCGTACTGTTCGCCGCGGATCACCGCAGCAAGGATGGCGCGCTTGCCTTCCTCGGTGAACTGGATCGTATCTTCGGGCGTCTCGAACTTGTCCTGGAGGAAACGGCGTTCCTCCGTGTCCGAGATGTGCATGTATTCGAGGCCGACCTTGCCGCAATAGGTTTCGCGCAAGGCCCGGTAGAGCTCGCCCACAGTGACCCATTCGAAGCCGAAGACACCGCCGACATAGACTTCGCGGTCTTCCTGACCCTGGAAGCCATGCCATTCGAGCGTCAGGTCTTCGGGCACATCGCGGTGCGAGAGGCCCAGCGGGTCGAGATCGGCAGCGAGGTGACCGCGAACGCGATACAGGCGGACCAGCAGCATCGCGCGGATGCTGTCGTCGGCGGCCTGCTCGATCGCCTTGGGATCGGCAGCCTTGCCAGCCTTTTCAGCCGCCTGCTTCACTGCGATCCGCATCTGCGTGGGATCGAGCGCCGCGGTCAGCTCCGCATCGCTGTCGACTACCTGCTGCAGCCAGTTGGGATTGCCCCAGCTCGGGCCCTGCTGCGGACCTTCCTGATCGCCCAGCTCGGGCAGGAAATCGTGGCTCTCGTTACCCATCGGGTTACCTTTCGCGCCGACCCTCATGTCGGCTCATACTGCCAATGCCTAGGCGGCGCGGAAGGCTCCCGGGGAGGACAAAACCTTTCCGCGCTGCGTGATCAGGCGAGTTCCTTCAGCATCGCGTCGAGCGTGGTGCCGAGTTCGCTGGGCGAGGGCGAGACGCGGATGCCCGCGTCTTCCATTGCTGCAATCTTGTCGTCCGCGCCGCCCTGGCCGCCCGAAACGATGGCGCCGGCATGGCCCATGCGGCGGCCCGGAGGCGCCGTGCGACCCGCGATGAAGCCGACCATGGGCTTCTTGCGGCCCTTGGCGGCCTGTTCCTTAATGAAGGCCGCGGCTTCTTCTTCCGCGCTGCCGCCGATTTCGCCGATCATGATGATCGACTTGGTGTCGTCGTCGTCCAGGAAGAGGTCGAGCACGTCGATGAAGTTGGTGCCGTTGACCGGGTCGCCGCCGATACCGACAGCCGTGGTCTGGCCGAGGCCGACCATGGTGGTCTGATGGACGGCTTCATAGGTCAGCGTGCCCGAGCGCGAAACCACGCCGACGCTGCCCTTCTTGAAGATCGAACCCGGCATGATGCCAATCTTGCATTCGCCGGGCGTCAGCACGCCGGGGCAGTTCGGGCCGATAAGGCGCGACTTGGAACCGGTGAGGGCGGCCTTCACCTTGACCATGTCGAGCACCGGAATGCCTTCGGTGATGGCAACGATGAGTTCCATCTCGGCGTCGATCGCCTCGAGGATGGCGTCAGCCGCGAATGGCGGCGGCACGTAGATGCACGATGCGGTCGCGCCGGTTTCGGCCTTGGCTTCCTTGACGGTGTTGAACTGCGGCAGGCCGATATGGTCGGTGCCGCCTTTGCCCGGCGTCACACCCGCAACCATCTGCGTCCCGTAATCGAGCGCCTGCTGCGTGTGGAAGGTACCGGTGTTGCCGGTCATACCCTGGGTGATGACCTTGGTGTCTTTGTTTACGAGGATGCTCATGTCGGGTCCTTTTCGTCATCCCAGCATCACCTGGGATCGCTTTCGGTTTGCCGCACCTAATGGTGCGCGACCCCGGACGAAACCGGGGTGACGGTGTTTACTTCAGGCTTTCGTCCAGCCCCTTGCAGGCCTCCAGCAGTTCCTCGACCGCGTCGGTCGAAACCTTGAGGTTGCTCTTCTCTTCGTCCGACAGTTCGATCTCGATCACTTCCTCTGTGCCGCCCGCGCCGATCACGGTGGGGACGCCGACATAGAGGCCGTCGAGGCCGTACTTGCCTTCAACATAGCTGGCGCAGGGCAGGATGCGCTTCTGGTCGCCCAGATAGGCTTCCGCCATGGCGATCGCGCTGGTGGCCGGGGCGTAATAGGCCGAGCCGTTGCCGAGCAGGCCGACGATCTCGCCTCCGCCCTTGCGGGTGCGGTCGACGATTTCGTCGATGCGGCCCTGATCGACGCCCTTGATCTTGGCGAAGTCGTTGACTGGGATGCCGTTGATGGTGGTGTAGCTGGTGACGGGCACCATGGTGTCGCCGTGGCCGCCGAGCACGAAGGCGTTCACGTCCTTCACCGAGACATCGAATTCCCAGGCGAGGAAGGTGGCGAAGCGCGCGCTGTCGAGTACGCCGGCCATGCCGACGACCTTGTTGTGCGGCAAGCCGGAGAATTCGCGCAGCGCCCAGACCATCGCGTCGAGCGGGTTGGTGATGCAGATCACGAACGCGTCGGGCGCGTTGTTCTTGATCCCTTCGCCGACCGCCTTCATCACCTTGAGGTTGATGCCGAGCAGGTCGTCGCGGCTCATGCCGGGCTTGCGCGGGACGCCGGCGGTGACGATGATCACGTCAGCGCCGGCGATGTCTGCATAATCGTTTGAGCCGGTGATCTTGGCGTCGAAACCTTCGACGGGGCCGCACTGGCTGAGATCGAGCGCCTTGCCCTGCGGCATGCCTTCCGCGATGTCGAAGAGGACGATGTCGCCCATTTCCTTCTTCGCGGCGAGATGGGCGAGCGTGCCGCCGATCATGCCGGAACCGATAAGCGCGATCTTCTTGCGTGCCATAGGGGGATGCGTCCTTTACGAGCCTCGCGGGACGGTGATGTCTGGACCGCTATGGCGCGACGCCTGTCCCGCGTGGGTGCGCGCGCCCGGTGTTCGGACTGCGACCTAGGCCTGCAAAAAAGGGATTGCAACCTCTAACGGACTGAGCTTGCAAACTATCTTTGCAAATGGTTTGCAGTAGCAATAGGCCCGTTGAGCTGCGGTAATACCTGTCAGACGCTCAAGCCGAATGGTCGTTCCGGATTCGGTGCGAACTGCGAAGCGTCGACCATACGCTGGGCGTTGTGGTCTGGAGCCCGTTACAGTTCCGATCAACCCAGGAGGCGGGTTTCCGGCACGCTGCGGGCAGCTTCGAATTGCGCCGCGGCGCGCGCATCCAGCTCGCGGCAGATACCGAGCCAGTAGCGGTGATCCTCGTCATGCGCTGCTGCTGCAGCCGCGGAGGCATTTCCCAAGGCGATTTTGGCGGCGCGCAGGCCATGGGCGGCGAAGTGGCGCAGAGCGTCCTGTGTGGTGTCTTTCATCCCAAGAAATATCCCGTCGTGATCGTTGGCTGCGAGCTTAAGCGGCGCACGTTTCAGGATTCTTGCAATCGGCGAATTCGCCGCGTTGCGCGCGGGCGCAAATCGAAAGGGCATCGACCGTGAAACTCCCCTGTCTTGCCGGTCCCCACCGGCATTCCCCATGCCAGCGTGTTTACCCATGATCGCCTAACCGCGGGTTCCTCAGCATGCTTTCGAGACCGTTTACGATTGGGAGGCGCGGGTCCTTTCGATGCCAGTTACTGTCAAGCTCGGCCCCAGAACTTGTCAGCGTGGAGGCGGGCACTTAAAGGCGCGCAGATCAAGGGGCGGGCTGAACGGTCCGGCCCTGCAGAATTCGCCTGCAGCCCAGTTTTGAGGGGCAGGGCGGGTTCAAATTTCATCGGAGCTTTCGTGTATAAATACCTGTTATTCGTTTCTGTTTCCGTGCTCTCCGTATCGGCCCAGGCTCAGAATTCCACCGAGGATGCACTGGCTGAAATCGTGGCCGCGCAAGATGAGGTGATCGAGGAGGATGCCCCGCTCATCACCGCGCCGGGCAATGAAGGCTATCTCCCGCTCACGCAGGCCATCACAGTTACGGCAAATGGGCTCGGCACAGATATCCGCAACACCGGTCAGGCAGTCAGCGTGATCGACAGCGCAGAAATCGACCGGGTGCAGGGCGCCGACCCGACGCGCGTTCTGCGCCGGGTTCCTGGGCTATCGCTGGCCCGCAATGGCGGGACCGGCGGGGTAACGGGCGTCAACATCCGCGGCGCGAATGCCGAGCAGGTTCTCGTGCTGGTCGACGGAGTGCGCGTCTCCGATCCCGCTTCGCCCGCCGGGGGCTTCGACTTTGGCAATCTCCTCACCGGCACGATCGACAAGTTCGACATCCTGCGCGGGTCCAACAGCACGATCTGGGGCTCCGATGCTGTGGGCGGCGTGATGGACTTTTCCACCCGCACGGAAACAGGGGCGCGCGGCAGCGTGGAATACGGCGCGCGCGACACGCTTTTCGCCAGCGCCTCGGCCGGAGTCGATGATGCCGGGGTCTATTATGGGCTCACCGGCTCATGGTTCTCTACCGATGGCTTTTCCGCGGCGGCCGACGGGACCGAGAACGACGGCTTTCGCCAGCTCGCGCTCGGCATGGTCACCTTCGTCGATCTGACCGACAGTCTCGAAGCCTTCGCCCACGCCAATTTCAGCGAGGGCGACCTCGAGATAGACGGCTTTTCATCCGCCCCGCCTTATGGGCTGGTGGACAGCGCCGACACGCAGAAGACCACGCGCCACTGGGGCGATGTCGGTCTTGCCTATTATGGCAACGACCTGACCCTGCGCGGCAGTTACAGCATGGCCGACACCGAACGGACGAACCGCGATGGCGCCGGGCTGGAAACCTTCTCCAGCGACGGCCACAGCCAGCGCCTCGCGCTGCGCGGCGAATATCGCCTGCTGGGCGGCCTAGTCGCGGCCTTTGGCGGCGAGCACGAGTGGAGCGACTATCGCACCAGTTCCGACGGAACGGCCGAGGTCGAGACGACCGGCGCGTATGCCCAGCTCGGCTGGGTGATGGGGCCGCTGGCGGCCCATGTCGGTGGCCGGATCGACGATCACGAGGATTTCGGCACCGAAGCGACCTTCGGCGGCGATCTCAGCTATCGGATGGGCAGCGACCTGCGTCTGCGCGCCAGCCTGGGCGAGGGGTACAAGGCCCCGACCCTTTTCCAGCTCTATTCCGATTACGGCAACCAAGAGCTTGAGCCGGAGCAGAGCACCAGCGTCGACCTAGGCATCGAGAAGGGACAGCGCGAGGCCGGCCTCTATCTGGCGCTCACGGGTTTTCGCCGGGATAGCGACAATTTGATCGGCTATGTCTCTTGCTTCGGTGCGGGTGCACCGGCGATCTGTAAGCCCGGCCAGTTCGGCGTCTATCAGAATGTCGGCCGGGCACGCGCGCAGGGTCTCGAAGCGGAGGCCGGTGTTGACGTGATCGAGGGTCTGCGCCTGTCGGGCGTCTACAGCTTCGTCGACAGCGAAGATCGCGAGACCGGCCTCGACCTTGCGCGGCGGCCCCGTCATTTCGGCACGCTGTTTGCCGATTACCGGACCGGCTTCGGCCTCGATCTGGGCGCGGACCTGCGGATCAGTGGTTCGCGCTATGACGATCCCGCCAACCTCACGCGCCTCGATGGCTATGAGATCCTCGACCTGCGCGCCTCCATGGCGTTTGGCGAAAGGCTCGAGCTATTCGGCCGCGTGGAAAACGTCTTTGACGCCGAATACCAGACGGTTGCCGGTTACGGCACTGCTGGGCGCGGCGCCTTCGTCGGCGTGCGAGCAAAGATGTAAAATGAGGCCGGGGGCTCTCGCGCTCCCGGCACTTGCCGCCTCGCGGGCCGTTTCCCTGTCATGGACAGAGAAGCCCTCGTCGCGGAATGGTTCGAGCTGACCCGGGTCCGGATGGCCGCCTGCGCGTCCGCTCGGGGCTGGCCGGTGCGGTTCGATCACTGTTTCCAGCGCATCCTGCTCGACAATGCGGTGGGAGCGAAATGGACCGAGCACATTGCTGCGCCGGCCTACAAAAAAGCACCCGACCGGGTGCTGAAGGACGCCATAAAACTGGGCGAGGATTGTCTTGCGGGGAGGGCGGATCTGGCCGCACTCAATCGCAACTCTCTGGAATGGCGGGGCAAGCTTTGAAGGCCTGCCCCGCTGAATTCCCTTACTCGGTTGCTGTGCCCGGCAGCGCGCCGTCGGATACTTCGCTATCCGCTGCCTCGTCGCCAGCGATCAGGCCGCGGGCTTCGAGCATCGGCGTCACGTCGGGTGCACGACCGGCGAAGTTCTCGAACATCTTGAAATAGTCCATCGTGCCACCGCGGCTGAGCACGGTTTCGCGATAGTGATCGCCATTGGCGCGGGTCAGCCCGCCGTTTTCCATGAACCACTTGCGGCTGTCGCGATCAAGCATTTCGGTCCACAGATAGCTGTAGTAACCGGCCGAATAGCCCGTCGGACCGCTGAAGATGTGGTTGAAATAGGTGCTGCGATAGCGCGGCGGGACGAGATCGATTTCGAGTCCGAGTTCCTTCAGCGAATTGCGCTCGAACGCGTCGACCTTGGCCGGCGTATCGAGAGCCGCAGCCTCTTCCTTCGAAAGCGCAGCCCATTTCATGTCCAGCAGGGCAGCCTCGACGACTTCGCCGAAATCATAACCCTGGTTGAACTTGGACGCGGCTTCGATCTTGTCGATCATCGCCTGCGGGATGGTTTCCCCGGTCTGATAGTGCTTGGCATAATTCGACAGCACTTCGGGGTACGTCGCCCAGACTTCGTTGACCTGGCTCGGATATTCCACGAAGTCGCGCGCCGTTGCGGTGCCCGACAGGCTTTCATAGCGCTGGTCGGCGAAGAAGCCGTGCAGTGCGTGGCCGAATTCGTGGAACATGGTGTTCACATTGTCGAAGCTCACCAGCTGCGGCTCGCCCGCCGGTGCCTTCGGGATGTTGAGCACATTGTAGATCACCGGCTTGGTGTCCCACAGGAAGCTCTGGTCCACGAAGTTGCTCATCCAGGCGCCGCCGCGCTTGGACGGACGCTGGAACGGGTCGAAGTAGAACAGGCCCAGTTCGCTGCCGTCGCGATCGAACACGGTGTAGGTCCACACATCGGGATGGTAGACCGGCAGATCCGTGCGGCGTTCGAAGCGCAGGCCGTAAAGCTTGCCCGCAGCGTAGAACACGCCGTCTTCCAGCACCTTGTCGAGCTGGAAATACTCGGTCATCGCGTCTTCATCGAGATCGAACTGTTCGGCCTTGATGCGGTTGGCATAGCGATACCAATCCCACGGCTTCACCTCGTAATTGCCGCCATCGGCCTTGATCGCCGCATTCAGCATCGCGGCTTCGCGGCGCTGCGTGGCGGCGAGGGCGGGGACCATCTGTTCCATGAAGTCGAGCGCGGTCTTGGGCGTTTCGGCCATCCGGTCCCACATCGCATAGGTCGCCCAGTCGGGCTGGCCGAACAGGGCGGCCTTCTCGGCGCGCAACTCGGCGATTTCGGCGATCAGCTGGCGCGTGTCGAAATCGGTCGTGCCGTCGGCGCGGTGGAAACTCGCCATGAACAGTTTCTCACGCGCGGCACGGTTTTCCATGCTCGGCAGCGAGGGCTGCTGCGTGGTGTTCTGCAGGGCGATGGCGTATTTGCCCGGGAAACCCTTTTCCGCGGCGAAATCGGCGGCAGCCTTGATGTCGCTGTCGGACAGGCCGGCAAGATCGCTGCGATTGTCGAAGATGACCGGCTGATCGGCCATGGCGGCCTTCGCCTGCTGGCCGAATTCGGTGGTCAGCGTGGTCAGTTCGGTATTGATCGCCTTCACGCGCTCGCGCTGGGCTTCGGTGAGGAGCGCACCCGCGTGGACCATGCCTTCGTAGGTGTTTTCGAGCAGCGTCGCGTCTTCGGGCGTCATGCTCGTCGCGGCGCGGTTGTCGTACACCGCCTTCACGCGCTGGAACAGCACGGGGTCAAGCGTGATGCTGTCGCCGTGGGCGGTCAGCTTGGGGCTGATCTCGGTGTTGATTTCATCGAGCCGGTCGGTAGTGTTCGAACCCGTGAGGGCGAAGAACACGCGGCTGACCCGGCCGAGCATGCGGCCCGATTTTTCCAGCGCAACGATGGTGTTGGAAAAGGTCGGCGGTGCCGGATTGGCCTTGATCGCTTCGATCTCGGCCTTGTGAATGCGCATCGCCTGTTCGAACGCCGGGATGTAATCCTCTTGCGAGATCGCATCGAAATTCGGTGCCTGGAACGGCAGATCGCTGTCGGAAGCGAAGTATCCGGTGCCATTGGGAATCGAAATGCCCGCGTCTACGGCGGCGTCGGCGATGGGGTCCATTTCTCCTCCGGGAGCGGTGGTGCAGGCTGAAAGAAGGGCGGCTGCGGCTGTCGTGGCCAGAATGTGGGCCTTCATGATCTCTCCGTATTTCTACTTAAATCAACGAGTGAATGCGCGGATGCGCTAATTGGTTGCCATTGTGATCAGTCTGCTTGAACGTGGACTGAAGCGCAAGGGCAAGGCCGCGGCGCTCAACCGCTCATGGCGCTCTGCGAACGACGATTACTCGATCGGTTCGCCCTGGCCGCGTTCGGCCTGGTCGCGTGCCGCCACGGCCGCTTCGTCGAGCGCCTGACGGTTCACGGTCATTACGCGGGGTTGCCCGCTTTCATCGACGACCAGCCACAACGATCCGAGTTCGAAGAACGCGCCCTGGTCCTTTTCCACTGTCATCTTCGACAGGTCGAGCCGTTGCAGCAGATCGAGCATTCGGGCGTCGAAGACGTCGTCGAACAGCGTATCGATCTGATCCTTGGTCAACTCATGACGTTCGCCATCGGGCGCGATGTAGAGCAGGGGAATCCCGATCTGGTCGAGGATGCGGGCCTTGTTTCCGCTGCGCGCGGCATCGCGCAGGGCGGCGATGGCGGCTTCGAACTGGCTGGGTGTGGCGCCGGTGGCGCAGGATATCGCGCCGCCTTTCACCGTGTCGTTTGCGCGGTCGAATTCGATATCGCTATCCTCCTCCTGTTCCGACCATACCATCAGCAGGCAGCTTTCGGCAGGGCCGCCGTCGACACTGGCTTCCACGGTCTTGAGCAGGTTCTGGCGCCCGGGGCTCTGCGCGGACCTGTCGTTCGGTACGGGAGAGCAGGCGCCCGTCAACGCGGCGATCACAAGGGGCAGGGTAAGGCGATAAGGTAAGATCATTTCATCCGTGCGGAATAAGTGCAAAGCGGTTCGTAAAGCGATCCCTGCTCGCGGAGATGGCTCTCATACAATATATACTCGTCCACATGCCACGGGCCAAGGCGCACCGTCGCATAATTGGCCAGAAAAGGCCCGAGAGAACCGCTGGCCTGATTGAGGCGTGCGAGCGTGACATGCGGCACGAATTTGCGCCGTTCGGGTTCCAGACCGCTCTTCACACACAAGCGATCAAGTTTGCGGTGGAGCGCTGACAGGCGCTCATTCGGAGCGATGCGCGCATACAGTTGGCGAGGCATGCCTTTTTTCTCGAAAAAAGAACAGCCTGCAATGGCAAGCTCAAGCGGTTCGAAGGCAATGTGGCGGGCGCTGTCGGCAAGATCCTCGGCCATGCTCTCATCGACCTCGCCGATATAGCGTAACGTCAGATGCAGCTGATCGTCATCCTGCCACCGCGCACCATCGACCTGTTCCATCAAATCTAGCAGGTTCTCGCGAAGGGAGGAGGGCGGCCGAAGCGCGAAGAACAGACGGCAACTCATCCCGGCCTCCTATCAGGAGATCGTCGAGCCGATTTCCCGCGGATCTTCGTAAGACGCATCCATGAAAATCTTGGCGCGTCTCTCTGAACGGAACTCCAATCCGCGCGCAACGCGTCCGGCGGCATGGGTGTAATCCAGTTCTGCGGCGATCGCTTCGTAATCGGCATTCTGGATCGCGGCGTTGAGGCGGGGGCTTTCGCGTTCCGAGACGTTTCCAAGGCCGACGTTGTAGACAAGATCAAGCAATGCATCGAACTCATGCTGATGCAGGGGAAGATCCCCGACGAGAATGCGCACGCCGCGTTCAGCTGTCACAAGGTCGCTTTCGAGAAATTCGATTACCTGTTCGTCGCTGATCCGGTCGCCGACCCGCAAATTGTCTGCGGGGCGAATGAGGTGGCCAACGCCGACTGTGGGATAACCGGCAACGTCGCGATACACGGTGTATCGGACGCCTTCTTCTTCGATCAGCGCCTGCTTGAAATCTTCGCTGGCCTTGAGCAGGGTCGCGGGCTTGCGAACTTCATCCTGCGGCGTAATCGCCATCGAAAATTCCGTCGCCGGAGCGCGTGACTTCTGGACCGGGCCGGTAAACGCCCCGAGGCTCATCGCGCCGACGCCCATCATGAGCGATGCGCGCTTGCGCGTCGAAAGCTTGGGCTTGACGCTATAGACCTTCGAAGCGGCACGGCGTGCCCGCTTGAGTTCGTCGCGATGACGGCGGTGCCGGCGGATCCGGCCAATCAGGCCGAGCGCGTTCTTCTGCTCGCCGGCGTGCGGCGTGGATGTCCACTTTTCGTTCTTTAACGGCCGATCGAGTTCTTCCATCAATTTCTTCAACCGCTCGCTCTGCAAGGAATTCTTGGCAGCGGGGCGAAGAGATGAGATGTCGACCGGCGCGGTGCTCTCTCGCTTGTTCTGTTCTGACATTCTGCGGTGCGCCTCGTGTAACGGTATTAGTCTGCCGAAGAGGCGCGATTTCACCTCCCGGGAGGCTCATTCAACCGAGCGAAATAAAATTGCATCGGGATGGCCTTATGTGTCTTTACAACGGTCCGCAGACCCGATTGGGTCCTCACTTCACCGTATCTGGGCCACAGATCGGGGGTCGATTGTTCGAAATTGCGGGGCGAGGCGAGTCCGGGAAACTTCCTGCCGCTCTCTGGTTGGAATTGGCGAAGCGCATTCCATATTACCCCTTCATCTCAGCTCGCGCTTCGGGCCCCAGGCCTTCCATCGCGGCGACGGCAACGTCTCTTGACAGTTTCGAACAGAACGGGAACACGCCTCCTATATGGCACTCACCAAAATCTCCGTCCGCGGTGCGCGGGAACACAATCTCAAGGGCGTCGATATCGACCTGCCGCGCGATGCGCTGATCGTGATCACCGGCCTTTCGGGGTCGGGTAAATCCAGCCTCGCGTTCGACACCATCTATGCCGAAGGGCAGCGGCGGTACGTAGAGAGCCTTTCGGCCTATGCGCGCCAGTTCCTCGAGATGATGCAGAAGCCCGATGTCGAGCATATCGACGGGCTGTCTCCCGCGATCAGCATCGAGCAGAAGACCACCAGTCGCAACCCGCGCTCGACCGTGGCGACGGTGACCGAAATTTACGACTACATGCGCTTGCTATGGGCGCGGGTGGGGGTTCCCTATTCGCCCGCCACCGGTCTGCCGATCGAGGCGCAGACCGTCTCCAACATGGTCGATCGGGTGATGGAACTGCCCGAAGGCACGCGGCTTTATCTGCTCGCGCCCGCCGTGCGCGGGCGCAAGGGTGAATACCGCAAGGAACTCGCCGAATGGCAGAAGGCCGGCTTCACCCGCGTCCGCATCGATGGCGAGATGTACGGCATCGAGGAAGCGCCTGCGCTCGACAAGAAGTTCAAGCACGACATCGAAGTCGTCGTCGATCGCCTGGCGGTCAAGGAAGGCATCGAGACGCGGCTGGCGGACAGCTTCGAACAGGCGCTGAAGCTGGCCGACGGCCTCGCCTATGTAGATCTGGCCGATGGCGTAGTGCCGGGGCGCGAGGACGAAGGGGCCGCGGGCGGCGCGATGAAGGGGGCGGGCCTGCCTGCCAACCGCATCGTCTTCTCCGAGAAGTTCTCCTGCCCGGTCTCGGGCTTCACCATCGAGGAAGTCGAACCGCGCCTGTTCTCCTTCAACGCGCCGCAGGGGGCCTGCCCGACCTGTGACGGGATCGGCGAAAAGCAGCTGTTCGACCCGCAGCTGGTCGTGCCGAACGAAGCGCTCAGCCTGAAGAAGGGCGCGGTGGTGCCCTGGGCGAAGAGCAATCCGCCGAGCCCTTATTACATGCAGGTGCTGGCCAGCCTCGCCAAGGAATACGAGTTCGATCTCACCACCCCGTGGGAGGAGTTCGACAAGGAAATCCGCGACATCATCCTCTATGGAACCAAGGGCCGCGCCATCCCGCTCACCTTCAAGGACGGGCGCAAGCAGTACACGGTGAAGAAGCCGTTCGAAGGCGTGATCGGCAATCTCAACCGCCGCCTGCTGCAGACCGAGAGCGCCTGGATGCGCGAGGAGCTGGCCAAGTTCCAGACCGCGCAGCCATGCGAGACCTGTAACGGCAAGCGCCTCAATGAAAAGGCGCTCAGCGTGAAGGTCGGCGGGCCCGACAACGCGACCGATATCGCCACCCCCACCAAGATGAGCGTGGCCGATGCCAAGGAGTGGTTCCTCGCGCTGCCCGGCCTGCTGAACGACACGCAGGGCCAGATCGCCAAGGCCATCCTCAAGGAAATCAACGAGCGGCTGGGCTTCCTCGACAATGTCGGGCTCGACTATCTCAACCTCGACCGCACCAGCGGCACGCTATCGGGCGGCGAAAGCCAGCGCATCCGGCTCGCATCGCAGATCGGCTCCGGCCTCTCGGGCGTGCTCTACGTGCTCGACGAGCCCAGCATCGGCCTGCACCAGCGCGATAACGACCGGCTGCTGGAAACGCTCAAGCGCCTGCGCGATCTCGGCAACACCGTGATCGTGGTAGAGCATGACGAGGACGCCATCCGCGCTGCCGATTACGTGGTTGATCTCGGCCCCGGCGCGGGCGTCCACGGCGGCGAAGTGGTGGCCGAGGGCACGCTGAAGCAGGTGCTCAAGAACAAGAAGTCGCTCACCGCCGCCTATCTCACCGGCCGGCGCGAGATCGCCGTCCCGGCCCAGCGACGCAAGGGCAATGGCAAGAAGCTGACCGTTCACGGCGCGCGGGCGAACAATCTCAACAATGTCACCGCCTCCATCCCGCTCGGCACCTTCACCTGCATCACCGGCGTCTCGGGCTCGGGCAAGTCGTCCTTCACCATCGACACGCTCTATGCCTCCGCCGCGCGGGCGCTCAACGGGGCGCGCGTGGTGGCGGGCGCGCATGACAAGGTCACCGGGCTCGATCACTGCGACAAGGTGATCGAGATCGACCAGTCGCCCATCGGCCGCACTCCGCGCTCCAACCCCGCCACCTACACCGGCGCCTTCACCAATATCCGCGACTGGTTCGCCGGCCTCCCCGAAGCGCAGGCGCGCGGTTACAAGCCCGGCCGCTTCAGCTTCAACGTGAAGGGCGGCCGCTGCGAGGCGTGCCAGGGCGACGGCCTGATCAAGATCGAGATGCACTTCCTGCCCGACGTCTACGTCACCTGCGAGGAATGCGGCGGCAAGCGCTACAACCGCGAAACGCTGGAGGTGAAGTTCAAGGGCCACTCCATCGCCGACGTGCTCGACATGACGGTGGAAGATGCCGAAAGCTTCTTCGAGAACGTCCCCCCCATCCGCGACAAGATGCACATGCTGAACGAGGTGGGGCTGGGCTACGTCAACGTCGGCCAGCAGGCGACCACGCTGTCAGGCGGCGAGGCGCAGCGCGTGAAGCTGGCCAAGGAACTGTCCAAGCGCAGCACCGGCCAGACGCTCTACATCCTCGACGAGCCCACCACGGGCCTGCATTTCGAGGATGTCCGCAAGCTCCTCGAAGTGCTCCACCGGCTGGTGGACCAGGGCAATTCGGTGGTGGTGATCGAGCACAACCTCGACGTCATCAAGACCGCCGACCACATCCTCGACCTGGGTCCGGGCGGCGGCGTGCGCGGCGGCGAGATCGTGGCCGAGGGTACGCCGGAGAAGGTGGCCGGGGTGGAGGGGTCCTTCACCGGGCATTACCTGAAGCCGATGCTGGAGCGACAGAAAGAAGCCGCCGAGTAGCAACGGAGGCATGCCCTTGTGGTGCAGAAGGCGCGGCTGAACCAAGAACGGGGAATGGATGGATTCCTCGTGAGGCATCGTTTTCAGCCGATGCAGGCCAAGACACGGAGCGGCAGCGGAGTAAGGTTTGGAGTTTCACCTTCTAAAGTCGATGATCAGAATTTTTTGCTCGTGTAGCCATCAGCAAAAAACTCACTTCGTTGTTTCGCACCGCTCTATTTCTCGATAGTTAGATTTTCCCTTCGTGTCGCATTATCCGAAGGAGGAAGTATCATGAGTGAAGACTTTGATAGCTACCCTGCGTTCGAAATTATTCCGAACAAAACGCGCGGGGTTCAAGAAGGAAGCGACGACCTTTCTCAGGACTTTAGCTTTGGGCCATGTTGGTCTGTTTCTGCGTTCGGCGTATGTATCGAAAAATGGCAGAATGATAAGCTGACGCTCGGTTTCTACCTATCTGGAATAAAGATTGGGCAGAAAACGATCGATGCTAAAAACCCCTGCGTGAAATTGCGGGAAGGCGGTGATCTGGCCAAAGTAAAGGCCGACATTTGCGCGGATTTTGCGAACAGGCGAGTCACCGCTAAAGGCGAGGTTTGCGTCACATTCGTTTGCGCAAGGTTCAACCAAACAATTTTCAACTGGTGAGACCCATAGTCGAAGCGTCTCTCTCGAAGCAGAGGCGCTTCGATTTCGATTGTCATTTTAACAAACTTGCGCGGAGACGCTTCCCGTGTCGCCACTGAGTTACTATCCCATCGCCTTTAATTGATCAGGCCGAAATAGTGAGGACCGCCAAGATGAGGCGGATAGCTAATCATTCAGATTTTCGGTAGGAGGTTCGATCTCCGTAACTTCTTCGGAGCGGCCTACCGGGGATGTAACTGTGCCTCTTCTCTGCTCTGCTTTGTCGACGCGCGTCAGAAATCCGCTAAAGGGTAAATAGGTTGTGATGCGATTTGGCAAGGATATCTCTAAGTCTGGGGAAACATACCCGCGCAAGTGATCCTTAAGCATTTCCATTTTTAAACGCACTCTCAGACCGTAACGCTCGACCTCAGAGAGTTCCAACCCAGTTTCTGCGGCATTCGCAACGTCCTTGGCGACAATACTCACTTTAGATAGGCTAAGTCTTTGTCGATTAATGCTGATTAATTCTGATACGAAGAATTTCGCAATTTGATAGCATGCGGTTATTATTGCGAGAGAAACAATCACGTAGGGTGCTCGCGAAGCTACGAGAGCCAAAATGTTTATCGATTGATCACCGCTAATTTTTGTAGTCAAATCAACTGCGCCACTGATGAGCAAGAAAAACATACTGCAGATGACGGCAATTGGGGAAAGAGCTAGCCAAAACAAGGTTCGAGTATTTTTGCTACCTTGTTTAACAAAGTCCTCCAATTCGCTCGGGAATATATCAAGATTGGCTCGAAGATCGGAAAGCTTCTCTTCCATCACCGATATTTGACCGTCTAACGTTTCCTTACGATCACCCTTCTCACTTAATTCTGTACGTAAGTTTTGAAGTGTGATTTCAGAAGTAGCTACGGACTGCTTTAGTATCTCAAGTCTTGCTGTGATTTCAGATTTCTCAGAGTCCAATCTTCGCAGATTTGATCTTTGTCGATCAGTTTGCCCTTTTAGCGTTGTCAATTCTTTCTTGGCTTCAGCGACCCGAGCGTCGCTTTTCCCAGCTGCATCAATTTTGTCTTGATAGATCTTCTCGCTACGCTCGATGTCCGCGATGGCCGCTTTTTTGAGATTATCTATTGAGCGGGCAAATTGGATGAACTTTGATGCTTCAACCTTTTGGAACCCAAAGACTTCTACTGAATCGATGGTTTTGCCCAAACTCCAGTATGCTTTCGGCGGACGAAACCTAATGGAATTACAGAAGTCATTTACGTCTAAGATTACTTTGCCGGATTTTGGCGACGTCGATTTCTTGACGGTCTTTCCATCTTCGAGTGTTACTTCAATTTGGAAACTATTATATTCCGGGTAGTTAGTCTCGTGAATAACCACCCGTGAGATGAAAAATGGCTTCTTAAAACTGAAAGAAAACCAGCGATGTTGACCATCGATTGCCTTGCCCTTGCCGGAATTGGCCAAAAGCCGGGTAGTTTTGTTTGACGGCTTCTCGACTAGCCGAAACGGCAGTTGGCCGATTTTAGGTGAGTCAGTTTCAGCAACTTTTTGCTTATTCGTCTCGCTAATCTCGGTCATCGTGAGGCTCCGTGCGTTTACGGAGTATGGTTGATTAAGCTACATACTGAGGCAAGGGGGCTGCCAAGATAATTGGGGATTTCCAGACTTTCGAGTTTCTTGAAGGAGATTCTCATTCAATGAAATGAATGTAAATTTCGGGTTTATTCGATATTTGCGTGTCTCAATATATCTGGACGGTGCGACAGGTTTATTGAGGATTGTCGAGGCGGTATCGATTTGAATGACCACTACTAGAGGGGCGCGCGGCGCGGCGGGCTAACCTCCGTTTCCCGCCCCCTAAACCTCCACCTTCCCTCTCCCCATCGACCAGTTCTCCTGCATCCGCACCTTGGGATTGGGCGCGCACCAGATTTCGCCATTGGCGTCGAGCGCGGTGACCCAGATCAGATTGTGTTCCGGGCCGTAGTCGATCACGGCGAGCGCGAGGCCCTTGCCCCGGTCGATGACGGTCACGGGCAGCGGCGGATTGAGTTGGGTGAACATGGGGCTGGGCGATCCTCGGGCGGCGGGCGATGTCTTCGCGCGCACGCACAGTAAACGCGCCCTGCGTGCTTCCGTATCCCGGGCTAAATATTTATCAATTAGGGCTGTCCTACACGAAATCGCCTGTATATCTGGTTCGGTTCACTCCAAATCCATGAGGTGAACCATGATGTTTTTCTGTATTCGTGAAGACCTTTTGCCGCCCGGCGCGCTGCGCTGTCGGCGGCGCCCTCTTATGTGCGCGCTGCGTGCAGGAGGTGCCGCATGAACGCCATCGTGACGATCGAACAGCCGGCCCCCACCGCCGGTCCGCACGGGGCGGGGCACACCAGTTTTTCGCCTCGCAAGCAGGCCGATTTCATCCAGAGCCTGCAGATGTTCGGCAATGTGCGGCTCGCCTGCCGGGCGGCGCGGGTGTCCTCGCAGACGGCCTATCGCCAGCGGCGTGCCTCACCTGCGCTGGCCGATCTGTGGGATGCGGCGCTGCTGGCGGCGCGCACCCATGCCGAGGCGACGCTGGCCGAGCGCGCGCTGAACGGGGTGGAGGAGCCGGTGTTCTACCACGGCGAGGAGGTGGCGCGCCGCCGCCGCTTTTCCGACCGGCTGCTGCTCGCCCATCTCGCGCGGCTCGACCGGCTCGAAAACCGCGCCGAGGTGGTCGAGACGCTGGCGGTGATGGACACCATGCTCGAAAACCTGCGCCGGGGCGAGGCGCTGGACGAAGGCGCGCGTGCCGGTGGGGACGCGGGCGAGGGAAATAATCGCCAGGACCGTGCTCCAGGTGCTCCATCCTGTAGGAATGGCTCTGGGGGAATCCAACAGGGTCAGGAAAAGGCGCGCAGCGGGCCCGATCCGCTCGACAAGCCCTGCGACTGTGTGGGGGCGCGCCATGATGGCGGGGGCGGCCCGGCGCATTGGTGCATGGGGCCGCAGGGGCCGGAGCCGGTGGCGAACCGGGGCGGGGGCAAGGGGCCGTGCTGCGACAAGCCGCGCTGGCCCGATTGCCGCGGCTGCGCGCATTATCCGCCCGAAATCAGGCTGCATGACGAGATGGAGGATGCGCGGCCCAGCCACGCGCCGCTGCCGGGCCAGCTGGGCGATATGATGGCGGTGGACGAATGCCAGACCGCCGCCTTCCTGGCGGGCGATGAGGACTGGTGGCGCATGGGCGCGGGCTTCACCCTGTTCGAGAGCACCACTTACGGCGTGTGGATGCCGGTCCGCGACGGAAATGACGACGAGGACTGGGCCGGGGACGAGGACGCGGGCGAGGACTATGAGAGCGGGGAGGGGGACTGCGCGCAGAGCGCTCCCTCACCGGGCGAGGGGGCGCTGGAGGAAAGCGCGCCGGTCGCTGACGGGGCCTGTGCGGAGGTGGGAGATGCGGGCGAGGCCGGAGAGCCTGCTGGCGAGGAGAGCCCGCGCCCCTGGCCCGCGATCACCGTGCTGGGGCCCTGTTAGGCGCGGCGGGTAGACGCGCGGCGCCGGGCGGTCTCAGTAGGCGCGCTCTCAGTCGACCAGCGCGAGTTCCACCGTGCCATGGCCGCGGGCGATCAGGCCCAGATCCTGCGCGGCGGCGCGGCTGAGGTCGATCGTGCGCGAATGGTTGAAGGGCCCGCGGTCGTTGATGCGGACCGTCACGCTCTTGCCGGTGGACGGGTTGGTGACCAGCACCTTGCTGCCGAAGGGCAGGGTGCGGTGCGCGGCGGTGTAGCCGTTCATGTCGAACCGTTCGCCGCTGGCGGTGCGGCGGCCGTGGAAGCGCTTGCCGTAATAGGAGGCGACGCCCTGGCCGAGCGAGGTGGCGGCGGGCGCGGCTTCGACCGGCGGCTCGAACGTGTCGAGGTCGACCGCCTGCGGACCCGGCTCGGGCTGGTCCGGCAGGTCGCGATAGGGCGCGAAGTGCCCCCCGAAGGTGGGCTGGACTACGGCCGTCTGCTCGCTCGTCTGCGAGTGACCGGCCGTGCTGGGCAGCGCCATGGCTGCAACAAAGAGTACGCTGCGAAGCGTTCGATTGGTCATGTCTGGGACCTCCCGTGCGGTTCGGGAGGATATAGAGGGCTGCCGGGCGGGAGTCGTTAACCCCACGGGAAGCTGCCCCGTTTCCGCCACGATTCATCGTGATCGGACCCGCGGGAGGGGGTCGCTACAGCATATTGGGGGTGTGATGCCCTGGGCATACAAGGGAGCGAATCCCGCAATTCGGCACCTGCCTGATCGGCGCTGGAGAAAGGGTCCTCCAACGACAAATGGGGCCGGCATCGCTGCCGACCCCACTCTCACCGATGCGTGGCCGAGTTCCTTCAACACGAGTGTTCAAGGGACACAGACTTGGCATCCGATGTTTCCCCGTCCGGCCATTTGAAAATGGTCTTCAGGTTCCTTCACCGGCGCTCGCACCGGCATCCGGATCGACCCTCCGCTCGGCCCGGTGTCGGCCGCGTCGCGATCCGAGGATCGTTCGCTAGCCTTGCCCAGCCGCGCTTCAACGGGCGGTTCCGCAGCCTGGCCTTCCGTTGATGGCCGGCGCCTCGAGCGATCACATCGCATGTCCGGTCCGAAGACCTTCGTGCGACGCCATCTTCGGCATCCGGCCGGGTTGGCCCGACCCGCAACGAGAAACCTTCGCACTTCCGTCATCGACCCGCCTTGCGTCCGGCCAGAAGCCTTGGCACGAGGGTCTCGAAAAGCGCGCGGACAGAACCCGCTGCGTCTTCCCGGTTTCGGAAAGTCCTTGCCTTTCAGATCGTTAGATCATCTTGGCGAGAAGCTTTCCTGGCCGTTCCGATGAGTTGAAGCTGCGCTCGAAGCGGCCAATTGGCAAGCGGGCCGGACGCGGGTTATCCACTTTCGGCCGATTTCGCTGTGGATCAGGGTGGATAAGTCCACCGCTCACCGCAATTTTATGCGTGAAAGGGCGCGGTGCGTAAAATCACCGCGCCCTGCTAGCACCTTTAACGCAATATTGTTACCGGTCTCGCTTGGCGAGCAGGCGCAGGCGTAGGGCGTTGAGCTTGATGAAACCTTCCGCATCCTTCTGGTCATAGGCGCCCGCATCGTCCTCGAAGGTCACATGCGCTTCGGAATAGAGCGAGTTGTCCGACTTGCGACCCACAACCATGGCATTGCCCTTGTACAGCTTGAGCCGCACCACGCCGTTCACCTTCTCCTGGCTCAGATCGACCGCCGCCTGCAGCATTTCGCGCTCGGGGCTGAACCACAGGCCGTTGTACACCAGCTCGGCATAGCGCGGCATCAGCTCGTCCTTGAGATGCGCCGCCCCGCGATCGAGGGTGATCTGTTCGATGCCGCGGTGCGCACGGGCATAGATCTCGCCGCCCGGGGTCTCGTACATGCCGCGGCTCTTCATGCCAACGAAGCGGTTCTCGACCAGGTCGAGGCGGCCGATGCCGTGGGTGCGGCCCAGATCGTTGAGCGCGGCGAGCAGGCTGGCCGGGCTCATCGCCTCGCCGTTGAGCGATACGCCGTCGCCCTTTTCGAAGCCTATCTCGATATATTCGGGCGTGTCGGGCGCGTCTTCGGGATGGTCGGTGCGCGAATAGACGTAATCGGGCGTTTCCTGCCACGGATCTTCCAGCACCTTACCTTCGGAGGAGGTGTGCAGCAGGTTCGCATCGGTCGAGAACGGGCTTTCCCCGCGCTTGTCCTTGGGCACGGCGATCTGATGCGCCTCGGCCCAGGCGATGAGCGCGGTGCGGCTCGTCAGGTCCCATTCGCGCCACGGGGCGATCACCTTGATGTCCGGATCGAGCGCATAGGCCGACAGTTCGAACCGCACCTGATCGTTGCCCTTGCCGGTGGCACCGTGCGCGATGGCATCGGCGCCGGTCTCATGCGCGATCTCGACGAGGCGCTTGGAGATCAGCGGGCGCGCAATGCTGGTGCCCAGCAGATAATCCCCTTCGTAGCGGGCGTTGGCGCGCATCATCGGTAAGACGAAATCGCGCACGAATTCCTCGCGCAGATCCTCGATGAAGATGTGCTGGTCGGGAATGCCCATCGCGCGGGCCTTTTCACGTGCCGGCTCGATTTCCTCGCCCTGGCCGAGATCGGCGGTGAAGGTCACGACCTCCAGCCCGCGCTCCACTTCGAGCCACTTGGCGATGACGGAAGTATCGAGGCCGCCGGAATAGGCAAGGACGACGCGCTTGATATCGGACATGGGCATACCTTCTGTAAATTCGCCGCGCCGCTAGCAGGGCGCGGCCATGCGGGCAATAAAGACGCGCTTGGGCGTGAACAAATCCCGCCGCATGGGATGAACGATAAGAAGGAGCCACAAGCGCGCTATCCGCTCCCGGCCGTGTAGGAAAACGATAAGTCGCGTCCAGTAACACTTGGCTTCGCTACTGGATTGTTAAGTATTCGATCCTAGATCTTCTGTCAGTCGATTGGAGAGAAGGGGCATTACTACCATGTGGAACAAGGCGAAGGCGCTGGCCGAGCAAGCGCCGCCGGAGCGCAACCGTTATGTCGATTTCCTGCGCGCCCTGTCGATCCTGGCGGTAGTGGTGGGCCACTGGCTGGTCGCCGCGCCCTATATCGGCGCCAACGGCGAGGTGGTTGGGGGCCACCTGCTCGGCATCCTGCCTTGGACGCAGTGGCTGACCTGGGGTTTCCAGGTCATGCCGATCTTCTTCCTCGTCGGCGGCTATTCCAACGGGGTGAGCTGGGCCTCGTCCCGCGCGAAGAACGGCCATTATTCGGACTGGTTCGCCAGCCGTATCCAGCGCCTGATCAATCCTGTCTTCCCGGTGCTGCTGGCGTGGGCGGCTTTCGCCTTTCTCGCGACGCAGGCGGGGATGGAGCGCGCGACAGTGCGCATGGCGGTGGAGCTGGCGCTGGTGCCGGTGTGGTTCCTCGCGGTCTATCTGCTGGTCACCGCGCTCGCCCCGCTGACGTGGACGCTGTGGGAACGGCTCGGCTTCGGCAGCATCGCGCTGCTGGTAGTGGCCGCGATCCTGATCGACTGGCTGACGCTGGCGCTCGACGTGCCTTATGTGAACTTCCTCAATTTCCTGTTCGTATGGGTGGGCATCCACCAGCTGGGCTATGCCTGGCAGCAGGGCAGGCTGGCGCAGGGCAGGGCGCTCGCGCTGTTCCTCGGCGGACTGGCCGCGCTGATCGGCCTTACCGTCTACGGCCCCTATCCCATCGCCATGATCGGCGTGCCGGGGGCGGAGATCACCAATTCCATGCCGCCCACGCTGGCGTTGCTCGCGCTGGGCGTGACGCAGGCCGGGCTGGTGCTGGCGCTGGAGCCGTGGGGCCGCAAGCTGCTGGACAATCTGACGCTGTGGACCGCGACCGTGCTGATGAACGGCATGATCATGACCGTCTATCTCTGGCACCTGACGGCCTATGTGCTGGTGATGGTCGCCGCGTGGATTGCCGGAGGGATCGGCCTGCGCATGGCTCCCGGCAGCACGGAATGGTGGTGGAGCCGCCCGGTCTGGTTCGCGCTTTACATCGCCGTGCTGCTGCCGCTGATCGCCGTCTTCGCGCGCTACGAACGGGGCATGGGAGCTGCCAAGCGGGACAAACCCGTTCCGCACCTGCGCCTCGTGCTCGGCATGATCGCGATCTGCATCGGTCTCGCCATGACCGCCGCCATCAGCATCGCCAGCCCCGAGGGCGTAACCGGCGTGCGCCTATGGGTCGTGGCGCTGCCGTTCGTGGGGGCGGCATTGGTGGGGTTCGGGCCGGTTTATCGCTGGGTGCGTGCGTGACGGCGTTTGCCTTTCCAAACCAATGACGACAGAGAGCGGGAAAGCGTTTCCGAGATACTCTACCTCTCCAACAACCGCTCTTCCTCCTCAGCCATATACCCTCGCGTGATCGGCAGCGCGTGGCGGTTGCGGGCGAACTGGATCTGGTAATTGCACATCCCGCCGAACTCGAAGACCGTCGCCGCGCCGGCGAGGTAGAACAGCCACATACGATAGAAACGCTCGTCGTAAAGCGCGACAATCCTTTCCCGATTGGCGATGCAATTGGCATACCAGCAGCGCAGGGTCTTGCCGTAATGGAGGCGAAGCGTTTCCACATCGGTGGCGATCAGCCTCGATTTCTCGCTTGCAGCGACCGTTTCCGACAGCGCCGGAATGTAGCCGCCGGGGAAGATGTATTTACGCGTGAAGGCATCGGTCGACCCGGGCGAACCCATTCTGCCGATCGTGTGCACCAGCATGGTCCCGTCATCGTTGAGCAGGTTCGCGCAGCAGCGGAAGAACTCCTCGAACTGGGGCTGGCCGACATGTTCGAACATGCCCACGCTCACGATGCGATCGAACTTGCGCCCGGCCGCGGCAAAAGCCCGGTAATCGACCAGTTCGATGCTGACCTTGTCTCCGACCACGGCCTTTTCCACCCGCTGGCGTGCAAGCCGGTGCTGTTCTTCCGACAGGGTGATGCCGGTGACTTTCACATCGTAATTCTGCGCCAGATAGATCGCCATGCCGCCCCAGCCGCAGCCGATATCGAGCACGGTGTCTCCGGGACGCAGCATCAGCTTGGCGGCAATATGGGCCAGCTTGGCCCGCTGCGCCTCGGCCAGGGTTAAATCATCCGTGGGCCAGTAGGCGCAGCTGTACTGCCAGTACTCGTCATCCAGCATCAGGGCGTAGAAATCATTCCCGATGTCGTAATGATGCGCGACATTGTCTTTCGACCGGACGGCATTGTTGACCTTTTCCGCCGCGCCCGCAACGCGCCCCAGCAGACGCCTGCTGAGCCGGGGCTTGCCCAGATCGCCTCCCTTGTCCCACGCATTATTGGCGCGCAGCAGGGTAACGAGGCCCATGATGTCGCCCTCTTCGATGACCAGCCGGCCGTCCATATAGGCCTCGGCCGCACCGAGCCGCGGATCGAGCACGATATCGCGCGGCACGCGGTCATCCGTGAGCCTCAGCACGATCTCGGGAAAGCCCGTGGCAGGCTCGCCAAACGTGTTGGCGCTGCCATCGGCATAGACGACGCCCAGCCGGCCGCGGCTCACGCTGCGCTGGAGGAATTTGCGGAAGAGTGTCTTGCTCATGGGTAACCTGCTGGAAGAGTGATCTTTCAGCCTAGCTAATCACCGTAATGCACTTTTGCGATACCGGAATTGGGGGCGCGGTGGTGTGGGAGCGGAAGACCCTTACTCCTGCGTGTGACGGAAAGTCTCGCGATGGATTACTTGGCTACGCTCGCAATGACCGGGAGCGGCGCGTCGTGCCCTTCATGGTGGGCGAAGGTCGGGCAGCAATTGCCGGTTTCCTGCATAAGTCCGATCCAATGACCCTTCATGCGAAGGACGTCATTCAGAAACCACGTCATTGCGAGCGCAGCGCGGCAATCCATCGTGCCGCCTCGCGTGAATAGCGCCCCCTGCGGATTGCCGCGCTTCGCTCGCAATGACGGGTTTAGGGAGCGGGCCATCTCGCCTTGGCCGGTCACGCCCGCGCACGCTCACGCACCGGGAGGCCCGAAAGGCGTTTCCTACACGATGGCGAATCGATATGCCGCAGCCTCGCTCTTTCGCATCGTTGCCCTTTCTCGATCCAGCTCGCGCGGTCCGGGAAAATTACCCTCTGGACCGTGCTCCATGTGCTCCATCCTGTAGGATTGCCCGAGGGCCAATCCTACATGGCGGCCAACGCGCTTACTCTGCCGCTTCCCGCTGGGCGAAGCGCCATTCGGGGATTTGGTTGGCGTCGGCGGCGCGCAGGCGGGCGCTCTCTTCCATGATCCATTCGCGGGTCATGGGGATGGCGCTGCGGTCCTTCACATAGATCAGCTGCCAGTTGACCATGTCGCCGTGGCGGAAGCTCTGCTCGGCCCCGGCGAGGTAGTAGAGCCACATGCGGTAGAAGGTCTCGTCATACATATCGACGATCTCGGCGCGGTGCTGGACCGTGCGATTGTACCATTCCTCCAGCGTGTGGCTGTAGTGGAAGCGCATGGCCTCCACGTCCATCACCTGCCAGCCGAACTGCTCGGACTGGGTGACCAGTTCGCTCAGCGCCGGAATGTAGCCGCCGGGGAAGATGTAGGTACGCGTCCAGGCGTCGGTGAAGCCGGGCGGGCCGGCGCGCCCGCAGCAATGGCTCATCATCACGCCATCGGGTTTGAGCAGGCGGTTGGTGTGTTCGTAGAACTGCGGGTAATGCGGCGTGCCCACATGTTCGAGCAGGCCGACCGAGCTGATGCGGTCGAACTGGCCTTTCACGTCGCGGTAATCGGTGAGGGAGAACCTGACCCGGTCGGCGAGGCCCGCTTCCTCTGCGCGTTCCTTGCAGAAGGCGATCTGGTCGGGGGCCAGCGCCACGCCGTGGACCTCGACGTCGTAATGCCGCGCCAGGTAGAGCGCGAAGCCGCCCCAGCCGCAGTCGATGTCGAGGATGCGCTGGCCGGGTTTGATGTGCAGCTTGGCGGCGAGGTGCGCCTTCTTGTCGAGCTGCGCCTTCTCGAGCGAGGTGGTGGCCGGATCCTCGCGGTAATAGGCCATGGTGTACTGCCGGTCCTCGTCGAGGAACCGCTCGTACAGCTCGCGGGTGAGGTTGTAGGTATGCTCGGCGTTCTTGCGCGCCTTGCCGCGCAGATTGATGCTGTCGGCCTTGGCAATGAACCGCTGGGCGGCGGTGCGCAACTTGCCCTTGGGTTTCAGCGCCGTGTCGCCGGGCCTGCCTGCCTGTTCGGTGACGAAGAGGATGAGATCGCGGATATCGTGCGGCGCCTCGACCTTCAGCCAGCCCCACATGAACGCCTCGCCCGCGCCCATCTGCGGATAGCGGGCGATGTGGTTCGCCGCCTTCTTGTGGGTCAGCGTGATGCGCAGCGGCGGCTCGGCGGGGGCGGTTGGGCCGTATTCGTAGGTCTTGCCGTCATGGTCCGTGACGACGAGGCGGCCCTTCCTGACCGCGGTTTTCAGAAACTTGTCGAGTAGCCACATGGCCATCCGCTCCCCTTCGGCGATTTTCGGGCGAACATGCCGATCATGCGGGCCAAGTCAATGCGAAGGGCCCTGCTATCCCACCTGCTCGCGGGCGAGATAGATCACATCGCGTTGCTGGCGGAGCAGGTGCTGGCCGCTGTCGAGGAAGAGCGTCTGGCCGCTGGCGAGATGCCCGGAGGCAAGGAAAACCGCGGCATCGGCGACCTCCTGTGCAGAGGTTCGGCGCCCCAGCAGGTTCATCCGGTGCGACCGCTCGGCCTCTTCGGCGGACTGGTCGTGGCTGGCGAGGATGGCGCCGGGCGCCAGGCCGTAGACCCGGTCCTCCTCCCGCGCCGCGCCCATGGCGAGCATGGCGATGGTGGCATCGAGCGCGTGCTTGCTCATGGTATAGCTGAAGAAGTCGGGATTGGGGTTGGCCAGCTTCTGGTCGGTGACCTGGATCACGCGCCGCCCGGCCTGCGCTGTCGCGTGCCTGAGATAGGCCTGCGCCAGTAGCGCCGGGGCCCGCGCATTGATCTGCATCGCGCGGCGGCTGGTGGCGGGATCGAGCGCGGTCACGTCGTCGGGATCGAAGACAGAGGCGCAGTTGATCAGGGCCCGCCAGTCCGAAAGGCGCGGCGCGAGTTCCTCGGCCATGGCGATGGCGGCGTCATCGTCGCACAGATCGGCGCGGACAGTTTTGGCGCTGTCCAGCTCGGCAGCCAGATCCTGCGCCGCAGATGCCGAGCGGTTGTAGTGGATCACCACGTGCCATCCGGCCGCGGCAAAGGCCCGCGAGATGGCGCCCCCGATGCGTTTCGCCCCGCCGGTAACGAGCACTGCTGGTCTGTCGTGATCCATGCCAGCGACCATATCAGCGAGCGGCGCAAAGGGAAGGCGGGGGCATCAAAATGGCGCCGCCACCGAGGGGAGTGGCGACGCCATCTTCTGCGACCCGGTTCGGACTTGAATTAGCGGCAGCGCAGGCTTCCGCGGTCGATCTCTCGGCCGACCACCGCACCCACGGCACCGCCGAGGATTGCGCCCAGCGTCCGGTCGCCACGGCCCGCCAGTTCATGTCCGGCGAGCGCGCCGACACCGGCGCCGATCACCAGACCGGTCGTGCCATTGTCGCGCTTGCAGTAATAGCGGCCATCGCGGCCGCGCCACATGTAGCTGTCGCGGGTGATGCGGCGCGGGGAGGAGTAATAGCCGCGATCGTCATACATGCGGTGCTGGGCCCGATCCTTGGCGCGCTTGCCATGCGCGGGCGCCCATGACGGCGGATCGGCTGCGGCCGGGGCTGCGGTTCCGATGCCGGTGAGTGCGAGAGTGGCTGCTCCAAGAGCGATGGCGACCTGTTTCATGTTACGTCCTTGTGTTCTCAACTTCGCCGCGCAATCTGCCGCCGCATTTACAACGGCGCATGAACGAATGCGCTTTACGGCATATTAGCGATGAGCCGACATATCCCGTGAGACGGGCCGTGGCCGCTCAGCGCAGCCTGGCGCGCAGCTTGTCTTGCCACTGCGGCCCGAGCTGCGGGACGGCGAGCAGATCGCGAATCTCCTCCTGCCCCGGCTTGCGTGCCTTGTCGAAGAGCAGGGCGAAGGCGTCCGCCACGCTCCAGCGATCCTGGCTGCGGGCGATGAGGGTGAGATTGTCACCCGCCTCCGCTTCGCCTTCCTCGATCACCCGGAAGTAGATGCCGCAGCGATGGTTGGCGATGATGCGTTTGACCATGTCCTTGCGCTGGAAATGTCGTTCCAGCGTGCTGCACGGCTGCCGGCCCATGCTGAGTTCGAGCAGCGCCGTGCCCATGCGGAAGCGGTCGCCGATATAGGCTTCGCCTTCCATCAGGCCCCGCGTGTGGAGGTTTTCGCCGAAAGCCCCCGGCGAAGCGAGCCGCGCCACGTCGGGAATCTCCTCGCGCCAATAGGCATAGTGGTCCGCCGCGTAGAGATGCACGGCCATGTGCTCGCCGCCGTGATATTTGCGGTTGGTCTGGGTATCTCCTTCGAGCCCCATGCGGGTGATGCGCACCGGCCCTTCCACGGCATGCTTGTCGATCGAACTGAGCTTTCCGTCGGCAAGCGGCGCAGGCTTGCCGGTGCATAGCGCGAGGACTTCGGCCGTCATGCCGCAGACCCCTTTCCTACAGGATGGAGCACATGGAGCACGGTCCAGGGGGTAAATAAGTCACCCCCCGCAAGCTGGCGGAAACCGGGGGTTTGAGGGCTATTCAAGAGGCGCATGAGAGCCTTCCAGCACAGCGGGCAAATGTAGGAAAGCGATATTCTGCCTCAGCGCGGCGGGCGGCGCAGGGTGAGGGCATACCAGTCGCGCTGGACGCCGTCGGCACCCCTGCCGGGATAGCGCTCGCTCGCGGCGATCTCGAAGCCGGCGGCGCGGTAGACCTGCTCCAGCCAGCCTTCGCCGGGCAGATTGGTGAGGCGGCCCAGCGGATCGCGTCCCTCGCCGCTGCCGAGCTTATAATTGGCGAAATGCCAGCCCCCCGGCCTCAGCGCGGCATGGATCGCGGACAGCACCTGCGGCAGATCGGCCCGGGCGACATGGAGCAGGCAGGCATGCGCCCAGACCGCGGCATAGGCTTCCTCGGCGCAAAGCTCGTCGAAGCGCATGACCCGGGCGCCGATGCCGAAGCGTTCATTGGCCTTGCGGACCATGGCCGGTGTGCCGTCGGTCGCATCGAGATCGAAACCGCGCTCGATGATCCGCGCCGAATCCCGCCCCGCGCCGCAGCCCAGTTCCAGGATGCGCGCGCCTGTATCGAGCCGGTCCAGAAATCCATCGAGATGGCGGCTGGGCGCCTGCTCGAAGCTCAAAGTGTAATGCGGCGCATTTGCCTCGTAATAGGCAATGGTCGCAGGATCGGCGCTCATGGCCGTTTGAGATGCGCAGCGAAGAAATCCAGCGTGGCGGGCCAGATCTGCTGCTGCGCCTCCAGCGTCGGCTCGTCATAGCGGAAGTCGCCTTCGGTCCGCTGGACCCCGGTGCCGGAGAGGGCATGCGTGGCGTCGGGAAAGATCAGGGCGACGGTTTCGAGATTGCCCGCCTCGGCCCGGCGCTCGGCAATGTTTTGCGCCATCGCGCCCGAATTCCACGTATTGTCTTGATCTCCGCCCGCAACCAGAACGGGCTCGTCGATATTTTCTACCTTGATACGCGCGTCCACCACCCGGTCGGGATGGGCGCGCCGTCCGGCATCCTGCGGAGTGCGCAGGCGGACGGTGGCACCGGGAATGGCGTATTTCTTGAACTCTTCTTCCATGCCGAGATAGGGCACGAAGGGCAGGGGGCGGCCCTGCCAGGAGAAACTGCTGACTTCGCCCGGCTTGGCATTCGGGCCCCAACCTTCCCAGATCACATCGCTGGGCACGATCGCGGCGACGGCGGCAAAGCCGTCGATCCGGCTGGCCCCTGCCAGAACGAATTCGGCACCTTTCGATACGCCATAAAGCCCGATGCTGTCGGCCTGCACATCCTTGCGTTTCCTCAGCCAGTCGCGGGCGATCTCCAGTTTTTCGAGTGGAATGGAATCGAAGGCCACCGGAAGGTCCGGCAATTGCCGTTCCTTGGGCAGATAGGCGGGCGAATAATAAGGCAGGCCCAAAATGGCATAGCCTTCGGACAGAAAGTGGGGGGCAGAGCCGCGCGATCCGAAATCACCGCCTTCGCTGCCGCCAAGGATGATAATGGCCGGAAAAGGCCCATCGCCTTCAGGCGTGGCGAAATAGGCATAGGGCAGGCTGTCGCCCACCATGACTTCGGTCGGCGCGACGGGCGGGCCGGGCTCGGCCGCGAGCGGTGAGGCGAGGGCGACGCACATTGCCGTAACGACACCAAACAGCTTGATCATGATAATGCCCTTCCTTGTGTATCAGTTGTATAATACACCTCGGAAGAGTTCATGCAAGACAGATATCTAGGGCTGACCTGGCCTTTCGGCGTGGGCGTGGCGGTATCTGGGATAGGTATCGGGCAGGACCTTGCCCTGCGAATAGCGGAAGACCAGCAGGATCAGGACCATCGAGACCGGGAAATCGGCAAAAGTGCTGTAGAAGAGCCAGACATCGGTCGAGGCATAGAGCGCCACCAGCAGATTGAGCGCCGCCAGAACGGCGCCGAACACGCCCATGCCGATCCCCAGCCTTGCGGCATCGATATCGCGATAGGGCAGATAGGCCATCAGCCTCGCCGCCAGCCGGTTGCCCCCGGCCAGACCGTCGACGAAGAACAGCGCGGCGCTCACCACGCCGACGATGGAGGAGCGGTATTTCACGGCCTCGTCCGACTGGAACACCAGCGCGAGCACGGCGGAAAGCAGCAACAGGCCGATGCCGAAAAGCGCCAGCCCGCCCAGCAAATCGACCTTGGTGATTTTCTGCGCGGCGAGCAGGGCAACCCCGAGCGCAGCACCGACGAATGCCGCAGTCGTCAGATCGGTCAGCTTGGCGACGACGAAGAACAGCAGGCCCAGCGCGATGTCGATCGCCAGCGGGATGCGGTTGCGCTTGAACGCGGACATATCGAGCGCGCCGGAAGAGGAGGCGCCGGAGGGGCCACCACCGAAATCTTGCGACAGCGCGCTGCCCATGGTCCCGTTCGCATAGGCTGCCATAGCCTCGCGATATTTTTCCGGATAGGCGATCGTGCGGCCGGGATGGCTTTCGTGGATCAGCTGCCCGTCGCGGCGCACTGCAATCCCGATGTTGACCGAGCTGACATAGCCTGCCTCGACCTCGATCGCGGAGCCGTCGGGCAGCGTGGCGGACAGATGGTGATTGCGCACCGCATCGGGGCCGACAGCCGGGGTGAAATCGCTCGCCGCGATCCGGCCATCCAGTTCGAGTTCGGAATCCAGCCCCGCGGTGCGCGAACGCGCCGTGACGGTTGCCCGCACGCCGTCCACCATAAAGCGGCGGCGATAGCGCCAGAGCGTCAGTCCGCCCATCGGCTTACGCTTCGACTGCCTCTGCCGCCTCGCGGTCCCTTTGTGCGCGGCTCTTCTTTTCGGCCGCGGTCTTAAGCTGGCCGCAAGCGGCATCGATGTCGCGGCCGCGCGGCGTGCGGACAGGGGCGGAAATGCCGCCTTCGAAGACGATGTTGGAAAAGCTGCGCACACGCTCCGGAGTAGAGGTATCGTATTGCGCGCCGGGCCAAGGGTTGAACGGAATGAGGTTCACCTTGGCGGGCAGATTATACTGCTTGAGCAGGCGAACGAGTTCGCGCGCATGTTCGTCGCTATCGTTCTTGTCCTTCAGCATCACATATTCGAACGTGATGCGGCGGGCATTGCTGGCGCCGGGATAGGCGGCGCAAGCCTCGAGCAGTTCCTCGATGCCGTATTTCTTGTTCAGCGGCACGATCTCGTCGCGGATTTCCTTGGTCACCGCGTGGAGCGAGACGGCAAGGTTGACGCCGATTTCCTCGCCGCATTTCTCCATCATCGGGACCACACCGCTGGTCGACAGCGTGATGCGGCGCTTGGACAGGGCCAGGCCTTCGCCGTCCATCACCAGCTTCAGTGCGCCTTTGACATTGTCGAAATTATAAAGCGGTTCGCCCATGCCCATCATCACGATGTTGGTGAGCAGACGGCCATCGGACCTGTATTCGGAGCTTTCCTCGATCTCGTCGAGATCGGCCCCGTAATCGAACTTCATATTGCCTTTGGGCCATTCGCCCAGCGCATCGCGCGCCAGCATGACCTGGCCGACGATCTCGCCCGGGGTGAGATTGCGGACCAGCTTCATCGTGCCGGTGTGGCAGAAGCGGCAATTCAGCGTGCAGCCGACCTGGCTGGAGACGCACAACGTGCCGCGATCGGCATCGGGGATGAACACCATTTCGAATTCGTGGCCATCGGCGGTCTTGAGCAACCATTTGCGCGTGCCGTCGGTCGAATGCTGCGCCTCGACCACCTCGGGGCGGCCGATCACGAACCGCTCGGTCAGCCAGGGGCGCATGGTCTTGGCGATATCGGTCATCGCTTCGAAATCGGTGACGCCGCGGTGATAGAGCCAGTGGAACACCTGCTTGGCGCGCAGCTTGGCCTGTTTGGCATCGAGGCCCGCTTCTTCGAACAGGTCGCGGATGCGGTCCTTGGGAAGGCCGATCAGATCCACGCGGCCATCGGCGCGCGGCGTGATGTCACGCGCGACGGGAACCGGGTCGATCTGCCCGGGAATGCTCATCAAAGTCGTATCTGTCATGGAGCCTGCGCATATAATAGGAGGCGCGCCGCTTTACCACCCACATCCTTTTACGGCCTTCAGACAGTATCATTGAGGATGCGAGGAGGGTGCGCGGAGAGCTTCCGCATTCAGGTTCCCGCCGGGGCAGGGTGTTTCCCCCACGGCTCATCGCCCCAATCGTTCATCTCGGCGCAATAATGTGTCTTTCTGGCAACATTTCCAAGTTGTCTGAGGTTAATGAAACTACTTCTGAAAACCTCCGTTTCATCAGTCCACGCGGCCGGAAAGCCGCGGGTAATAACGGAGTTAAAGTAATGAAAAAGACAGTCGCAATCATGGTCGCAACTTCGGCAGCAGCCCTTGCAGTGCCTGCCGCAGCGCAGGACGCAACCGCCGGAACCTTCACCGGTCCGCGCGCCGAAGTTCTGCTCGGCTATGACATCAGCAAGGCTGGCAGCACCGTCGATGACGACGTGAACGCTGACAATGACGAATCCATCGACGGTTTCGGCTACGGCGTGGGCGTCGGTTACGACTTCAATGCCGGCGGCGTTGTCCTGGGTGTCGAAGGCGAATGGACCGATTCCACCGCCAAGACCGAATTCACCGATGGCGATTTCGAAGGCTTTGGCCTCGGTAACGTCGAAACCGGCCGCGACCTTTATGTCGGCGCCCGCGTCGGTGTGCTCGCACAGCCCGACCTGCTGCTCTATGCGAAGGGTGGTTATACGAACGCACGCTACAACATCGAAAGCTCGTTCGACGGTGAAGAATACAACGCCAAGATCGATGCCGACGGCTACCGTCTCGGTGCCGGTGCGGAATACGCTTTGAGCACCAACACCTTCGCCAAGCTCGAGTACCGTTATTCGAACTACAGCGACGCTGAAGTCGATTTCGAGAACGACAACCTGGCCGACCAGGACATCGGCGAAATCGACACCGATCGTCACCAGGTGATGGTTGGCTTCGGCTACCGCTTCTAATCGAAGTGATCTGAACAACGAAGGCCCGGGGCGTGATTGCCCCGGGCCTTTCGTTTGTGCGGTGTGCGAATGCGTAAGTAGGGGAGAGCGCGCCGATCTGGCGGCTCTCTCTATACGTAGGTGATGGCCATCACTTCCCAGTCGCGCAGGCCTGCGGGCAGGCGCACCGAGCGGACATCGCCCACCGATGCGCCCTTGAGCGCGCGGGCGAGCGGGCTCGACCAGCCGATCTTCCCGCTGCCGGCATCCTGTTCGTCGTCACCCACCAGCGTGAAGGTCTTGCGGGCATCGTCCTCGTCGGCGACTTCGACCGTCGCTCCGAAGAACACGCGGTCCTTATCGGGCTGATCCGCCGGGGCGATCACTCTGGCCGCCTTCATCCGGCGCGCAAGATGCGCGAGCTCGCGGTCGATCTCGCGCATGCGCTTGCGGCCGTAAAGATAGTCGCCATTCTCGCTGCGGTCGCCGTTCCCGGCGGCCCAGCTGACGATTTCCACGATCTCCGGCCGCTCCGTGCCCAGCAGGTGGTCATACCTTGCCTGCAGCGCCCTGTAGCCTGCCGGAGTTATCGGATTTGTTCGTCCCGTCATGGGCGCGCCTTAGGCGCTAATCCTCAGGGAAGGTAGTGCTTCACATTGCGCTGCGCAGGATTGGATTTGTCCGGGTTCATGTTGGCATAGCTCACGGCGTTGCCGATCACGCGCATGACGTAATAGCGGGTCTCGAAATTGGACGGGATCTGCTCGATCCAGGTCACCCAGTCGACCGCGCCCGTGCGAGGATCGCCGTTGAGCGCCAGCCATTCGTTCACCCGGCCCGGCCCGGCATTATAGGCCGCGATGGCCAGCGGATAGGCACCGTTGTACCGGCTCATCAGCCGCGCGAAATGCTGGTCGCCCAAGCGGATATTGTAGGACGGATCGCCGGTGAGGCTGGCGGACATGTACTGGATACCGGCCTTCTGCGCTTCTTCGCGGGCCGTGCCCGGCATCAGCTGCATCATGCCGCGCGCGCCGGCGTGGCTAACGCGGGTGCGGTCGAATTCGCTTTCCTGCCGAGCGATGGCGTGGACCATGGTCCAGTTCGCGCCCGAATGAGTGGGAACGGTCGGGAAGCCGAGCCGCTCGAACCCGTCGACACCCTGTTCGCCCGCGACCATTCCGGCAACCACCGCCATCTCGTCGAGACCGGTCTCGCGCGCCAGTTCGGCGACGAGCGCCATTCTTTCGGGCGTCTTCGCATTTTCTGCGATCGCTTCGAAAAACGCACGCTCGGTCCGCCAGTCGCGGCGATCGCGCGCCATTGCCCGCAGCGCCTTGGTCAGCGGCTCATCATTGAACTGCGAGCGGGCCTGTTCGCTGATACCCGCAGTGAGAACCGGCGAGAAGGTCGGCACCGACCGGCCGAGTTCGCTCAGGGCAAGCTGGCCATAATAATAATCGGGATATTCGGCCGCCATATTCCAATAGCGCTGAGCTTCCTGCTGATTGCCCGAGCGCGCAGCGGCACGGCCAGCCCAGAAGAAGCCCTTGGAGCGGGTAAGGGGGGTCTTGGCCGCCGCACCGTAACGATAGAACAGCGGCGCAGCGCGCGAACCGTCACCGAGCGACCACAGCGCCTTGGTGCCGCCGAGCCACATCAGATCGGTATATTTGTCGCGCAGCGTGAAAGAGCCGTCCGAAATATCGGTACCCGGCGCAAAGAGATCGTCCACCTTGGATGCGATGTTCACCGCACTGCGGGCATCGGCACCCTGTGCCACACGCAGGGATTCGACCACGAAATCCGTGCCGTCATAGGCAGGGGTGGTGAAATTCGCCCGCGAGGACAGCAGGTTGATCGCGCTGGGCAGCTGTCCGCTGCTGCGATAATAGCGCGCCAGATTATAGACATAGCCGCTATCGCTCATGGCCGAAGCGGGGACCGGAAGACCGGCATTGGCCGGCATGCTTCCCTGCAGAAGGGCTAGGCGGGCCTGCGCCATTTCGCGATAGGCCGGCGAAACGCGCAGGATCTGGCGCGATGCGGCTTCGAGATTTTCCTGCCACAAAAGCGCGTCCATCCGCGCGTCCTGGTCTTCAGGAGAGAAGTTCTGGCCGAACAGGCCTTGCATGTAAGCTTCCGCCGGGCCGCTCATGGTGCCGTTGCGCCATGCCTCGCGGGCGAGTTCGCGTGCCTCGCCGCGGTTCATTGCGGCCAGCGCCAAGGCATAACGTGCCTTGGCGGAATTGGTGAGGGGCGGGTTGCTGTCGAAGAACTGGACCAGCGCCTGCGGCGTTGCCGCATCGCGATCAAGCGCGTTCTCCGCGCGCAGCTGCAGCAATTCCTGCTTCGGGAAATTGGGATAGCTGGTGATGAAGCCGGCATAATCGGCGAAAGACAGATTTTCCGCCTTGGTCAGATATTCCCAGCGATTGATCGCGGATGCAGCCTGCGTCGGCTGCTGCGCAACCATGGTGTTGCTGCCGTCAGGCCAGCTGGTGGGCGTCTGCGCGTGAGCGGCGACAGGAATGGCCAACGCGGAGCTTGCCATTAAAGCGTATGAAATATTTGTTTTTAGACCCATGCTGGACATAGTGCCCGGCCCCTCCTTATCAGGCGCTGAATGAAATGTGTTCGCGGATGCCTGAAAGGCCCGCTTTTCATACCTCTAACGCAGGACTGACGTAAATGTTCTCAGGCTCAATTCCGGCTCTGGCGACTCCCTTTCGCGACGGAGCGTTCGACGAGGCCGCTTTTCGCAAACTGGTCGACTGGCAGATAGAGAACGGGAGCAAGGGGCTGGTACCCTGCGGCACCACGGGCGAGGCGTCGACCCTGTCGAACGCGGAACATCACCGCGTGATCGAAGTCTGCATCGAACAGGCGGCCGGCCGAGTGCCGGTAATTGCCGGTTGCGGTTCTAACGATACGCGCAACGCCTTGTTGCACATGCAATTTTCCAAGAAGGCGGGGGCGGCGGCCGGGCTGTGCGTGGCGCCCTATTACAATCGTCCCAGCCAGGCGGGCCTCATCGCGCATTTCAGCTTCCTTGCCGAAAACAGCGACCTGCCGATTGTACTGTACAATGTGCCGGGCCGCACCGTGACCGATATCGAGGACGAGACCGTGGTCGAATTGGTGCGCAAATATCCCGACCGCATCGTTGCCATCAAGGACGCGAGCGGAGATCTCTCCCGCGTCGCCGATCACCGTATGGGAATTGGGCGCGACTTCTGCCAGCTGTCCGGCAATGACGAGCTCTGGCTGCCCCACTCGGCGGCAGGTGGATCGGGCTGCATTTCCGTCACTGCCAATGTGGCTCCTGCGCTATGTTCAGAATTCCACGATGCCATCGCGGCCAATGATCTGGTCAAGGCGCGCGAGATCAACGACCGGCTGTTCCCGCTGCATTACGCCATGTTCTCCGACGCAAGTCCTGCGCCGGTCAAATATGCGCTGAGCCGCGTACACGACTGGGTAAGCTGCGACGTTCGGCTGCCGCTTTGCAGTGCGAGCGAAGCAAGCCGCAAAGCGGTGGACGAAGCGCTGGAGCACGCGGGACTGCTCTAACGCAGCCCCGCGAGCGAGAACCTAGTCGGCCGGATTGTGCTTCTGCACGAAGCCGACTGCGGCTTCGAGCATCTGGAGGCGTGTCGTCGAGAGCGACAGCCAGTGATCTTCGCCTTCAAGCGCGATGATTTCGTACGGCTTGCCGGCATCTTTCAGCGCATCCGCCATCTTGTGGGAATGTGAATACGGCACCACCGTGTCGTCCTTGCCGTGGATCAGCATGATCGGAGCGTCAGCGCGATCGGCAAAGCGGCGCGGCGACACATCGTGCCACCTGTCCTTCGGTCCCAACTGATCGAGCAGCGCCGCCTTGGTGATCGGCTGCCCGCCCGAGGCGCGATAGTCTTCGTTGAACATGGCGGAGATATCGCTGACCGGAGCGACGGCGACTGCGCAGCGATAGAGATCCTGCTGCAATGTCACCCCGGCAAGAGCAGCATACCCGCCGTAGCTCGCGCCGACGATACAGGCGCGATCCGGATCCACGATCCCCTTGTCCGCCAACGCCGCCAGGCCATCCGAAAGATCGGTCTGCATCTTTCGGCCCCATTCGCCGTAGCCGGCGAGCTTGAAGGACTGGGAACGATTGGTCGAACCCCGGAAGTTTGGCTGGAACACGGCATAGCCGCGTGACGCGAAGGCCTGCGCCCACCAGTCGAACTGTTCGCGATCATGAGAGTGCGGCCCGCCGTGAGGCAGCATGACGAGTGGCAAATTACTGGCCTCCGTTCCCGGCGGAAGAGTCAGGATACCGTCCATCTCGAGGCCGTCAGCTGCGGTGAATTCGAAGGTGGAAACCTCACCTACGCGCTGGGGCGTGAGCGCTTCGCGTTCATAGGCAATTGCCTGCGCCTTGCCATTGGTGAGATCCACCACAAACCAAGAGCCACTGTCACCATTGCCGCTGGTCCGCACCAGGACCTTCTTGAAGTCCGGCGACCAGTCGACCATCCGGAGATCGAAATCGGCAAACGCCTTGCGTATTCCGGTGGCGGCTTTCTGATGCGCTGGGTCGTTGAAAACGGGGCCCTTTTCCACATCGAGATATCCGATCAGATGGCCCGTGCTTTCGTCCCAATACAGACGTTCGATATCGACTTCCCTCAGGAAAGGTCGCGCTTCACCACCTGCCAGAGGGATTTCGTACCATCTCGAGATGTTTTCCTCATCGCGGGCGGAGTAGATGACGGACCGACCATCGTAACCCAATCCGACGAGGCCGACCCGGCCATTACGCTCGTTACCTTGGGCGATGATGGTGTCATTGGCCTTCAGCACCCAGTCGCCGTCCTTGAGGCTTACGTCGAGTGTGGCGGCGACGTTTCCTGAGGCATCCACGACCCAGTCGCGGGATTCATCCTGTCGCGCCGAGTTGGAGATCCTGCGGGCCTGGCCCGAACGCGTGCCGAACTGATAGAGAAAAGGGCGTCCGTTATCCCAATTGTATCCGCCGGTGCGCCCTGTTCTCTGCAATTCGATGGCACCGAAATAGGCGGCCCATTCGCCATCGACTTTCCTCACACCGTAATTGCCGAGAACCGAATTCACGAGATCCCGGCGCTTGGCAAAAACCGTCTCGATTTCACCTTCGTAAGTCACCGGAATGAGCCGCGCGACCGAGAATTCTGCCTTGTCGGTGGTGAAGCCCCAGAGATCTTCCGTCTGACTGGTGACCAACAGCAACTGGTCATCACCGATCCAGTCGAAATAGCGCACCTTCGTCTCACCTGCGGCAACCCGCCGGATCAGCTTCATATCGGAATCGAAAAAGACCACCTGGCGCGTGCCATGGGCGGTAAGAAGTATCGCAATGTTGTTCCCGCTCGAAGATATGGCCGCGTCTTCGACCTCGGGAAGCGCGCCGTAAGCAGACAGGGGCGCAGGCTCCTGTGCATGGGCGTGTGGACTTGCGAACGTAGTAAAAAGTGCGGCAAATACTGCCAAAAAGTGAATGACGACTTTCATTTGAATCCCCCAATTCAATATCTTGTCTCTGGCGCGGGATTTTTCACAAAGCAAGTGTTGTGCGAAGCAGGGGGTTGGCGTTTTCAGCCTCAGCGCCTAAATGCGCCCGTTCTATGGCCCGTCCCAAACCCGCAACCTTCGACAAGCAGAAAACCGTCGCCGACAATCGGCGTGTGCGGTTCGATTATCACGTCGAGGAAACCTTCGAGGCGGGGCTGGCCCTGCAGGGTACCGAGGTGAAGGCACTGCGGGCGGGCGAGGCGAGCATCAAGGAAAGCTATGCCGAGGTGCGCGACGGGCAGGTCTGGCTGATCAATGCCAACGTGCCCGAATATTCGCACGGGAACCGGCTCAATCACGAACCGCGCCGGCCGCGCAAGCTGCTGCTGCACGAACGCGAGATCGAGAAGCTGTTCGGGGCGGTGGAGCGCAAGGGCATGACGCTGGTGCCGCTGTCGATCTATTTCAACTCGACCGGGCGCGCCAAGGTCGAACTGGCTCTGGCAAAGGGCAAGCAGGCCCACGACAAGCGCCAGACGATCAAGGATCGCGATTGGAAGCGCGACAAGGCGAGGTTAATGCGCGAAAAGGGCTGACTTCTTCCCCGTTGCCCCTTTCGAAACCATTTCTCGCCTACCACATCGGAGCCCATGCCAGTTTCGTCGCACCGCCATTGCCAGATGTCATGCCAGCGCTCATGGCGCCAGTGCATGGCTTGGGCATCTTTATGAGCGGTTCGCGTTCCAAAACCTTCCTTGCGGACCTCATCCGCAAACACATGCCCACGCGCGAGGAAATGGCGGAGAACCGCTTCCTCAAACCGATTGCCCACCGCTTCCTGTCGCCCGAATTGTGGCGCTTCACTAGGCGTAGCGTGCCGCGCGGCGTGGCGCTGGGGCTATTTGCGGCATTCATCGTCCCGATCGGGCAGATCTTCCTGGCGGCCTTCATGGCCTTGCCCACGCGCGCCAATGTGCCGCTCGCCTCGGTGGTCACCTTCGTGACTAATCCCTTCACGCTGCCCTTCTGGCTGATCTTCGCCAATCGCACGGGCCGCTTCGTCCTCAATCTGGACGCAGCTGTGGGCGCCGGGGCTGACCGGCTCGCCAGCGAGAGCGGCGTACTGGCGGGCTGGCTCGAAGTCGGCGGGGTAACCGCGCTGGGATTTCTCGTGCTGGCAATCGTCAGCGCCGGGGCAGGGTATCTCGTGGCCAGCCTGACGTGGAGATTCGTCGTGGCGCGCCGGAGGAAGAAACTGCTGAAGCAGCGCCACGAAGCAAGAGCGGGGAAGAGCGGCCAATGAACATTCGGCCCGTCCTCGATGGAGACAGCCTGCCACCGGTCCCGCTGATGCTGGGCATATTGCTGGCGTTCGCCGTGTCGATCGCGCTGGTCTGGCTCGCGGCCGGAACCGCACTGGCCGCTGCAGCCTATGCCGGGGCGCTGCTGGTCGTGGTTCTGACGCTGATGCTGTCGCCGCGCCTTGCGGCCTCGAATCCCGACGAAGATGTCACGCAGCCCGACTGGAGCCTTACCGCGTCCGCCATCGAAAACGAAGAGGCGGGTATTGCGGTGGTCGACCGGGCCAACCGCATGACCTGCGCCAATTCCACCTATGAACGCTGGTTCGGCGGCCCGCTGGCTCCGCATGAACTCGTTTTCCAGGGGAGCGGCAAGGCCATGGTGGCCGAGGCTGCGCGTCGCGCCTGGCGCGAGGGAACCGCCGAGGCTGACGGTCTGGTTCTGGAAGGCGGCGAAGACCAAATATTCCTCTCGGTCGAGCGTGCCGGGCGCGGCGAAGACTATCTCATCTGGCGCTTCGGAAAGATCGTGGAACTGGAGACCCATGAGGGCGTGGTCCAGTGGCTCGCCGGTCCTCTGAGCGAAATGCTATCCAATTCCGGCATCGAGGTGGCGCTGGTTGCCTCCGACGGGATCGTAAAGGCGACGACGCCCGGGCTGGCGGAGCGAACCACCGGCAACAGGGCACTGTCCCTCGCAGGCGAAGAGTTCGTCCAGCTGCTGCGCTCCGACGACCGCGACCGTATTTTCTTCGCGCGCGAAGGGCAGCAGGGTTCGCCCCAGACCCTGGTTCATGTTCCGATGGACAATCCTGCCCGGCCGGACGGCGAAAGGCCGCCGTCCCTGATGGTCCTGATCGACAATACCGTGGGCATTGGCGGCGGCGCGCACGGGGGCGGGAAGTCTGCCATCCCGCAGCTCGAGGCCCTGCTTTCCGCATTGCCGCTGGGCCTCGCGCTGACCGATCGGGACGGACGCTTCCTGTTCGCGAACAAGGCCTTCTTGCGTGCGGTGGAACGCGATGGAGAAGGGCTGCCGCAATATCCCTCGGACCTCGTCGTGCGCGAGGACAAGGCCGCTCTGGCAGATACCGTCCGGCGCTTTGCCAAGGGCGCGACCGCCAGCGGCGACATGGCGGTCCGGCTGGGAAACAACAAGGAAGAGCCGGTGTCGATCGGCCTGGCCGGCGTAAGAGGGCTGGGAGAGGCGGCGGTTCTGCTGTCGATTACCGATTCCTCTGAGGAAAAGCGGCTGCGACGCCAGGTTGCGCAGGCCACCAAGATGCAGGCTGTCGGCCAACTGGCGGGCGGCGTCGCGCATGATTTCAACAATGTGCTGACCGCGATCATCGGCTATTGCGATCTCATGCTGCTGCGCCACACACCCGGCGACAGCGACTATGACGACATTCAGCAGATCAAGGCGAATTCCAATCGCGCTGCCTCGCTGACGAGGCAATTGCTCGCCTTCAGCCGTCAGCAGACGCTGCGGCCGGTCGTTCTGCAGATGCCCGACGTTGTGAGCGAGGTCAGCCAGCTTCTGAAGCGATTGATGGGCGAAAAGATCGAATTCTCAGTGCGCCACGACCGCGAGCTCGGGGCGGTCCGGGCCGATCCTCAGCAGCTCGAACAGGTGATCATCAACCTCGCCGTGAATGCGCGCGACGCGATGCAAAGCAATGCCGAAAAGAAGGGGCATCAGGATTGGAAGGGGCGGCTGACCCTGGCCACACGGCGTGTGTCCGCGCGCGAGGTGCGCCGCATGGGTGTCGATGTGATGCCCGCCGACGATTACACGGTGCTGATCGTTCAGGACACTGGCGGCGGCATTCCGACCGACAATTTCAACAAGATCTTTGAACCCTTCTTCACCACCAAGGAGCAGGGGAAGGGAACGGGGCTGGGACTTTCGACGGTTTACGGGATCGTGAAACAGTCCAACGGCTTTATCTATGCCGACAATGTGCTCGACCCGCATGGCCGGCCAACCGGCGCGCGCTTCACCATCTACCTGCCTGTGCACAAGGGGCACGTGCGCGAGGCGCGCCGGGTTGAGGAGGCTGATGACGGGAAGGCGAGCGATTGGGCTGGCGGCGGAAAGCTCTTGCTGGTCGAGGACGAAGATATGGTCCGCGCCGTGGCGGAGCGCGCCTTGGCCCGTGCTGGCTATGTCGTCACCTCGGCCCGCGATGGCGAGGAAGGTCTGGCGATCGCCAAGGGCAAGGAAGATTTCGACCTGATCGTTTCCGACGTGGTCATGCCGGCGATGGATGGTCCGGCAATGGCACGCGCGATCCGGCGCATAAAGCCAAACATCCCCATCCTGTTCATGTCGGGCTATGCCGAAGAGCAATTGCGCAACGATATCGATATCGACAATATGCACTTCATTCCGAAGCCCTTCAGCGTGCAGCAGATCAATGCGAAGGTATCCGAAGTGCTGTCCGAACAGGGCAAGGGCAGCAAGTAGCCTTTCCGATTAGCATTTTCTCTCGTCCGCCCCATCCCTTCGGCACCCAATTGAAAAAAATTCCGTTCTCCTCTTGTTCTATTGGAACATAGTGGGTACATCACTTCGCAGTTGAAGAGTCGATACCGGCTCTAGAAAACCGAGAAGGGAATGTGTCATGGCGGCCAGTCTGAAGCTTGTAGAAGGAAAGAAAGTGGACGCAGACCGTCAGAAGGCATTGGATGCCGCCCTTTCGCAGATCGATCGTGCGTTCGGCAAAGGCTCCGCCATGAAGCTCGGCCAGAAAGAGGCCATGAATGTCGAGTCGATTTCCACCGGCTCGCTCGGGCTGGACATTGCTCTTGGCGTGGGTGGCCTTCCCAAGGGCCGCGTGATCGAAGTCTATGGGCCGGAAAGCTCGGGCAAGACCACGCTGGCTCTGCATTGCATTGCGGAAGCCCAGAAAGCCGGCGGTACGGCAGCTTTCGTGGATGCCGAACACGCGCTGGACCCGGTCTATGCGAAGAAGCTTGGCGTCGATATCGACGAGCTCATCGTCTCGCAGCCCGATACCGGGGAACAGGCGCTCGAAATCACCGATACTCTGGTCCGCTCGAATGCCATCGACGTTCTGGTCGTCGATTCGGTTGCCGCGCTGGTTCCCCGTGCTGAAATCGAAGGCGAGATGGGCGACAGTCATGTCGGTCTCCAGGCTCGTCTCATGTCCCAGTCGCTGCGCAAGCTGACGGGTTCGATCAACCGGTCCAAGTGCATGGTGATTTTCATCAATCAGCTGCGGATGAAGATCGGCGTGATGTACGGCAATCCGGAAACCACGACCGGCGGTAATGCGCTCAAGTTCTATGCATCGGTCCGCCTCGACATTCGCCGGACCGGACAGATCAAGGATCGCGACGAAGTGATCGGCAATGCCACCCGCGTAAAGGTGGTGAAGAACAAGGTCGCGCCGCCATTCAAGCAGGTCGAATTCGACATTATGTACGGCGAAGGTATTTCGAAGATCGGTGAAATTCTCGATCTCGGCGTGAAAGCCGGTGTGGTCGAAAAATCGGGAAGCTGGTTCAGTTACGACAGCGTCCGGATTGGCCAGGGCCGTGAAAACGCCAAGAACTTCCTTCGCGAGAACCCCGAAATGTGCGCCAAGTTGGAGGCTGCGATTCGCGGCAAAACCGACGAGGTCGCCGAAGAGATGATGACAGGCCCGGACGCGGAAGACTGATCACATCTCTTCAAGCGGGAACGCTTGTGGTTCCTCGTTCCCAACCACAAGTCATGCCGGACTGTCCCCCGGCGTTCCCGGATACACGGAAAGCCGGTGCGCGCTGCCTCGATGGCCGCCGCACCGGCTTTTCGCGTTTATAGCTGTCTTTTTCCGACATGGACGAGCGCGCAAGACCCGATCCCAAGGCCTCAGGGACAGAGACAGCACGCTTCAGCTCCGATGCGCGCAAGGGCTACTCGTCAGTTCGGTCGGATAGACCACGGCTCTGAGTCGCCGGGGCGACTCAATCGGCCTCCGGCATTATCACGCGGTTCGCGAAAGGGGGCCGTAGGCCTGCAGTTGGCAACGGATGCAAACCGCCTGAAGACGCGTTCGTCCCACCGGCATTCGATCCGAGAGCAAGCGGAAGCCGGCAATCCGAAGATGCGCTCCGGTGGGGCGCCGAGGCGTCCCGGACCGGTCGATCAGTAGGGGCGGTAAGCCGATGCGCCGCTATAGCGGGCGAGGATGTTGTCGTGCACGATCGGCGACAGCAGTTCGCTAAAGGCACAGCCGACCATGCAGTTTTCCCACCACACGACCTGGGCCTGAAGCGATTCGAGGCCGGGCAGGGTGAGCCAGCAAAGCTGGCCTTCATGCATGCGATTGATCGCCGCAGCAGAAAAGCCCGACATCGAAAGATCGTGGATCACGGTCTGGAAAGCGCGGCCACCACTGGCACGCAGCTGGCCTGGAATGGTGATCTTGGTCCGCGGCGCGCTACGATCTTCCTGCGCAGCCAGTGAATAGCGATCTCGCGTCTGGTAGGTCATGTGCAACGTTCCCTTGCCCTCGATGCAATTACGGCATCACGCGCGGAAGGCGTGAAGTAATTCCAAGCCCATACGCAGGCCCTAATTAAGAAACTGTTGCACGACAGGGTTAACGGATTAGTCGATCCGTTCGCGATGGCGCGTCTGGAAGTCAGTAATGACCAGATCGACAAGCCGCTTCGCCACGTCTTCGGGCGGCTTGACCGTCGCCGGATCTTCGCCCGGATAGGCCTTTGCGCGCATCGCGGTGCGCGTCGCGCCCGGATCGATCGTCGCCACCCGGACCTTGCTGATTTTCTCGACTTCCTGGGCATAGGCGTCAAGCAGATTGTCGAATGCGGCCTTGGTTGCGCCGTAAGCTGACCAATAGGCGCGAGGCGTCTCGCCCACGCTGCTGGTCAGGCCGATGACCCGGGCGGCATCGGCGCGCTTGAGCAGCGGGTCGAAGTTCGAAAGCAGCGCCTGCGTGGCGAGGAGGTTGGTGGTGACCGCCTGGCTGAACTGCTTGCCGTCGATCTGCGTAACCGGCGACAGGGTCGGCAAATAGGCAGCTGAAATGACGAGGTAATCGAGCTTGTCCCAGCGCCCAGCAATAGCGGATGCCAGGCGGGCGATCCCATCGCTTTCGGCAAGGTCGATCGGCGCGATGGTCGAAGCGCCGCCCGCTTCGTGAATGCGGTCCTCGGCCGCTTCCAACGCCCGCACATCGCGGGCCGTCAGCACCACGTGCGCGCCGGCTTCGGCGAACGCCAGTGCGGTTGCCGCACCGATACCCTTGCTCGCGCCAGTGACGAGGGCCAGCTTGCCTTCCAGTGCCTTCGTCATCTCAGGCGACCTTCTCGGTCGGGAAGGCCAGTTCCGCCTGCTTGTCCTCACGCTTGGCGAGATCGGTCAGCGAGGTGGGGTAATCGCCCGTAAAGCAGGCGTCGCAGAATTGCGGACATTCCTTCACGCGCGGCTTTTCGCCTACGGCCCGGTAGAGGCCATCGATCGAAACGAAGGCCAGGCTGTCGGCCTTGATGAATTCGCGCATCGGCTCGACATCCATCCGCGCGGCGAGGAGCTTGCTGCGTTCCGGCGTGTCGACGCCGTAGAAGCAGCTGTGCGCGGTGGGCGGGCTGGCGACGCGGAAATGCACTTCCTTCGCGCCCGCATCGCGCATCATCTCGACGATCTGCATCGAGGTGGTGCCGCGCACGATGGAATCGTCGATCAGCACGATGCGCTTGCCGGCTACAAGATTGCGATTGGCATTGTGCTTGCGCTTCACGCCCGCGTGCCGCGCGCCGTCCGATGGCTGGATGAAGGTGCGGCCGACGTAATGCGAGCGGATGATGCCCAGTTCGAAGGGAATGCCCGCTTCCTGCGCATAGCCGATGGCCGCCGGCACGCCGCTGTCGGGCACCGGCACGACGAGATCGGCCTCGACGGGCGTTTCCTTGGCCAGCTCGGCACCGATAGCCTTGCGCGCTTCATAAACGCTGCGGCCAGCGAAGAAGCTGTCCGGACGGCTGAAATAGACGTGTTCGAAGATGCAGGGGCGCGGGGAATGATTGCCGAAGGGATGCAACGAATCGACATTGCCGTCGTAATCGACCTTGATCAGTTCGCCCGGTTCGACTTCGCGGACCATTTCCGCACCCACCACGTCGAAGGCCACGCTCTCGCTCGCGAACACCGTCGCATCGCCCATCTTGCCCATGACAAGCGGGCGGATGCCGAGCGGGTCGCGGCAGGCGATCATGCCTTCCGGGGTCATCACGATCAGCGCATAGGCACCTTCGAGCAGGCGCAGCGCATCGACCAGGCGGTCGACGATCGTGGGATAGCGGCTCGTCGCCACGAGATGGATGATGACTTCGGTGTCGGACGTCGACTGGAAGATCGCCCCGCGCTGGACGAGTTCCTGCCGCAGCGTGCCCGCGTTCGAGATATTGCCATTATGCGCGACCGCAAAGCCGCCACTCGCCAGATCGGCGTAAAGCGGCTGCACATTGCGCAGGCCCGATCCGCCGGTGGTAGAATAGCGCACGTGGCCAGCAGCCATGTGGCCAGGCAGTTCTGCGATCGCTTCCTGCGAGGAGAAGTTTTCCGCAACATGGCCAAGGCCGCGGCGGGTGCGGAATTCAACGCCGTCCCAAGCCACTATTCCGGCGGCTTCCTGCCCCCGGTGCTGCAGGGCGTGCAGGCCGAGCGCAGTCGCGGCGGCGGCATCTGCTGCGTTGATGGCGCCGAAAACGCCACATTCTTCGCGCAGCTTATCGCCATCCGCATCGAGGAAGGGGTGGGTGCAATTCATGGTGCTGTCCGCGATGATGAATGATGGCGCCCCAATGGCGATGTTACGCCGTGATTACAAGGTTTGTGCGCCGGTTTGCGGACAAGATTTTGCAGCCATTCATTGCGCCGCCAGAAATCTCTGCCTAAACGCCCACTCCACGAGATATCCTATCTGCGAACCATTTCATCGGGACCGCCTTGCTGCTCTCACCTTTCGAACGGACCATTGCCAAACGCTATCTGCTTCCGGGCAGGAGCGAGGCCTTCATTGCGCTCGTCGCCGGCATATCGATAACGGTCGTCATGCTCTCGGTTGCCATGCTGGTGATCGTGATGAGCGTGATGAACGGTTTCCGTGCCGAACTGCTCGACAAGATCGTGGGTCTGAACGGCCACGCCATCGTGCAGGCCTATGGCGGACGGCTCGATGACTGGGAGAACGTGCTTCAGGAAGTGAAGCAGACGCCGGGCGTCACCGAAGCGTCTCCCCTGATCGAACAGCCCTTGCTGACGACGTTCAATGGCCGGGTCGAGGCGATTCTGCTGCGGGGCAATACTCCGGCAGATATCCGCGAACTGGGGCAGAAGGTCGTTGCCGGCAATATCGATGCGCTTCAGCCAGGAGCGAGCAAGGTCGCCATCGGCGTCCGCCTGGCCGAGAACATCGGCGCACGTGTGGGCGACACGATCACCATCATCAATCCGCAGGGCCGATCCACCCCGTTCGGCACCGTTCCGCGCCAAGTGGGATATGAAGTCGCCGCAATTTTCGAGGTCGGGGTGTATGATTATGACGGCGCGTTCGTCGTCATGCCCATGCAGGATGCCCAGACCCTGCTGCTGATCGGCGATACGATCGGCATGATCGAGGTGAAGGTAACCGACCCCGACAAGGTGGAGGACATCCTTGCTCCGGTGGAGCAAGCCCTGGCCGGAAGGGCCGTGGTGCGAGACTGGAAGACTATCAATGCGACGCTGTTCGAAGCGCTGCAGGTGGAACGTGCCGCGATGGCCTTCGCCCTGAGCTTCATGGTGCTGGTGGCCGCATTCAACATCCTGTCGAGCCTCGTCATGCTGGTGCGCGCCAAGACCCGCGACATCGCTATCATGCGTACCATGGGGGCCACCCGGCGCAGCCTCACGAAGATATTCGTCACCACGGGTTTCACGGTGGGAGCGATCGGCACCATCGCCGGGCTTATCCTGGGCGCACTGGTGCTCGGTTTCCGCGAGCAGATCGTGACCGCGATCAGCTGGCTGACCGGAGCCGATCTGTGGGATCCGCAGGTGCGCTTCCTCAGCACGATCCCGTCCAAACCCGATCCGGTGGAAATCGCCATGATCGTCGGTCTCGCGCTGATCATGAGCTTTCTGGCGACGCTTTATCCGGCGCTGAAGGCTGCCAGCACCGATCCGGTACAGGTTCTGCGTTATGAATGATCCCATCGTCCAGCTTCGCGGCCTGACCCGCAGTTTCGAACAGGGCGGGGTGCGCATCGACGTGCTGCGGGGTGTCAATCTCGACATCATGCCGGGCGAGATCGTCGCGCTGCTTGGTCCGTCGGGTTCAGGTAAATCGACGCTGCTTCAGGCAGTTGGCCTGCTCGAAGGCGGCTTCGGTGGCGAAATCCTCATCTCCGGCAATTCGGCCGAAAAGAGCGATGCCAATGCGCGCACCACGCTGCGCCGCGATCACCTGGGTTTCGTTTATCAATTCCATCACCTGCTGCCCGATTTCGATGCGCGGGAAAATGTGATTCTGCCGCAGCTCGTCGCCGGGAAACCCCGCGCGCAGGCCGAGGTGCGGGCGGAAGAATTGCTGACCGCACTGGGCCTCGGTCACCGGCTCGACCACCGGCCCAGCCAGCTTTCCGGCGGTGAGCAGCAGCGGGTCGCTGTCGCACGCGGCTTGGCCAATCGGCCCGATCTCGTGCTGGCCGACGAACCCACCGGAAACCTAGACGAGGCGACTTCCGACAAGGTTCTTGAACAGTTCCTGTCGCTGGTCAGGGGCGAAGGAAGCGCCGCTTTGATCGCAACGCATAACGAACGCCTTGCAGCGCGGATGGACCGTGTCGTGCGTCTGCACGAAGGCGTGCTTGGATAGTGGACCCGAAACGCCCGTCGCACGTTAGGGCGAAAAAGGAGTTTGATTGAATGACCGACCACCCCAGCACCTATAAAGGCGACGGCTGCCATCGCCAGGGTATTCAATGGGATGACCGCGCTTCCTTGCACCGCAAGGATGATAATGACGGCGTGCTCGATGGCGCCAAGGGCCTGCGCTCGGGATCTTTTGCCGAGCTGGTCCGCCACATGATGCTGATGCCGGAAGACGAACGCTCGGCCTATTACATCGAGAAGCTGGGTGACCGCGAATTCCACGCCGAAGAAATCGCCGAGCTTTCTCAGCGCAGCGATTTCCCCGCTGCCTGACGGGACACCAGCGCCAGTGACCACCATTGCCGACTTTTCCGTAGAGACCAACAAGGGCGAAAAGCTCGATCTGAAGGACAAGGTCGGCAAGGTATTGCTGGTGGTGAACACGGCCAGCAAATGCGGCTTTACCCCGCAATATGACGGGCTGGAAAAGCTGTATCAAAATTACCGGGAGCAGGGGTTCGAGGTGCTTGCCTTCCCCTGCAACCAGTTCGGCGGGCAGGAGCCTGGCAATGCCGAAGAGATCGAGCAGTTCTGCAAGGTCAATTTCGGCCTGACTTTCCCGTTGATGCAAAAGATCGATGTAAACGGCGCCGATGCGAGCCCGCTGTTCGATTGGATGAAGCGCGAGGCGCCGGGCCTGATGGGCTCGAAAGCGATCAAGTGGAATTTCACCAAGTTCCTGATCGATCGCGAGGGCAATGTCGTGAAGCGTTATGGTCCGACCGATGCGCCGGCGGCCATCGCCAGCGACATCGAAAAGCTGCTCTGAATAATCATGCTGGCCGATATCAATCAGTGGTTCCTCTCGCTCGGTGAGCAGTACGGGGTGAATCCGTATATCTTTGGCGCGATCTACGTCGGTGCCATTCCTTTCTTCCTTGCCTCAATTGCCTGGCTGGTGAAGCGGGCGAGGGCGGGGCGATCAACTGTTCTGCCCACCATGCTGGCCGGATTCTTTTTCGTGTCGGCGTATCTCTATCTCGCGATTGCCGGGCGCAACATTCCCGTCTGGGTCTGGATCTTCCTGGCGGTTCTCGTCGCCTACGGCGCGTGGTCTACCATTCGCGATACGCGGCGGAAAATAGCGCTTTCCGACAAGGAATAGAATTCTCCACGCCCTGTGGAGAATAACCTTGCAGCGCCTCTTTGAGATCGGCGCCGGAAAACCTATTTTGCCTGCATGCCATACAAGCCTTTCGTACCCTTGCGCGTTCTTTCGGCCTATTCGATGCTGGAGGGCGCAATCGATCCGAAGGCGATGGCCAAACTGGCGAAAGAGCGCGGATTTCCGGCAATTGCCATGGCCGATCGCAACGGTCTTTACGGCGCGGTCATGTTCGCCAATGCCTGCAAGGCGGAAGGGATTCAGCCGATCACCGGAACGCTGCTCGGGGTCGCACGGGACGAGGATGGCAAATATGTCGATTATCTGCCGCTCTATGCCCAGAGCGAGGCAGGTTATGACAATCTTTGCCATCTGGTGTCGAAGGCACATCTGGACCGTCCGCTCGAATACGAACCGCATATCGCGCTGCGCGATCTCGAAGGGCGGACCGACGGGTTGATCGCGCTGACAGGTGCGAGCGAGGGCGGCGTCACTCGCCTGCTTGCAGATGGGCAGGCAAGCCACGCTGCCGAAATGTTAGGCAGGCTGGAGGCGCTGTTTCCCGGCAGGCTGTATGTCGAACTGGCGCGGCGCGGGAACCCCGTGGAGGAGGCGGCAGAGGCTGCGCTGATCGACCTGGCCTATGCCCGCGATCTTCCGCTGGTGGCGACCAACCCTGCCAATTTCGCCGAACCGCATATGTACAAGGCGCATGACGCCATGCTGTGTATCGCGAACTCGACCCACATCGATGCCGAGGAGCGGCCGAAGTCGAACCCCGAAAGCTACGTCAAGACCGCCCATATGATGGAAGAGGCGTTCGACGACCTGCCCGAGGCAGTATCCAACACGCTCGTCATAGCGCAGCGCTGTGCCTACGCGCCGCCCTATCGCAAGCCCATCCTGCCCAGTCTCGCCGGCGATCTGGAGGGCGAGGCAAGGATGCTGGAGGAAGATGCGCGCAAGGGCCTGGAAAAGCGGCTCGAACCTTATGGGGAGATGAGCGAGGAAGACCGCAAGGTCTATTTCGATCGGCTCGATTACGAGGTCGGCATCATCAACCAGATGGGCTTTCCCGGCTACTTCCTGATCGTTGCCGACTTCATCAAATGGGCCAAGGATCACGATATTCCGGTCGGACCGGGCCGTGGTTCTGGTGCCGGCAGCCTGGTCGCCTGGGCGCTGACGATTACCGATCTGGACCCGATCCAGCTGGGCCTGCTGTTCGAACGCTTCCTCAATCCGGAACGCGTGTCGATGCCCGACTTCGACATCGACTTCTGCGAAACCCGCCGCGGCGAGGTGATCCGCTATGTGCAGGCCAAATATGGCCATGACCACGTGGCGCAGATCATCACCTTCGGTAAGCTGAAGGCGCGCGCCGTGCTGCGCGATACGGGCCGCATCCTCCAGATGAGCTACGGCCATGTGGACCGGATCTGCAAGATGGTGCCCAACCATCCGACCGATCCGTGGACCCTGCCGCGCGCGCTCAACGGAGCCGCCGATTTCAAGGCGGAGTACGATAACGACAACGAGGTCAAACGCCTGATCGACCTCGCGATGCAGCTCGAAGGCTTCCCGCGCAACAGCTCGACCCACGCGGCGGGCGTGGTGATCGGCGATCGCCCGCTGGCCAAGCTGGTGCCGCTTTATCGCGATCCGCGCTCGGACATGCCAGTGACGCAATACGACATGAAGAATGTCGAGAGCAGCGGTCTGGTCAAGTTCGACTTCCTCGGTCTCAAGACCCTGTCGGTGCTCAAGAAGGCGACCGACCTCTTGGAAAAGCGCGGCGTCCAGATCGACCTTTCCAAGCTCCAACTCGACGATCCGGCGGTCTATGAACTGATGAAGGCGGGTAACACGGTCGGCGTGTTCCAGCTGGAATCGGAAGGCATGCGGCGCACGCTGACGGCGGTGAAGCCGACCAATTTCGGCGACATCATCGCGCTCGTCTCGCTCTATCGTCCGGGCCCGATGGACAACATCCCGCTGTTCGGCAAGCGCAAGGCGGGCGAGGTTGAGATCGAATATCCGCACGCCAAGCTCGAAGGCATCCTCGCCGAGACTTACGGCATTTTCGTCTACCAGGAACAGGTCATGCAGGCCGCGCAGATCCTGGCCGGCTATTCGCTCGGCGACGCAGACTTGCTGCGCCGGGCAATGGGTAAGAAGGTTCAGGCCGAAATGGACGCGCAGCGCGAACGTTTCGTGGCAGGCTGCAAGGAAGTTAGCGGGATCGAGAAGGCCAAGGCCAACGAGCTGTTCGACTTGATCGACAAGTTCGCCGGTTACGGTTTCAACAAATCGCACGCAGCGGCCTATGCGCTGTTGGCCTATCAGACGGCGTGGATGAAGGCGCATTATCCGGAAGAATTCTACGCCGCTTCCATGTGTTTCGACATGCACCAGTCGGAAAAGCTGACCATTTTCGTCGACGATGCGCGGCGTCAGGGCATTGCGGTGGAGCCGCCCTGCATCAACCGGTCGGAAGCCGAATTCACGGTCGAACAGACCGATAGGGGCTATGCCGTCCGTTATGCGCTGGCAGGTATCCGCAATGTCGGCGAGCGGACGATGGAAACCATCGTTGCCGAGCGCGAGGTGTCGGGCCAGTTCGACAGCCTGCAGGATCTGTTTGAGCGCATTCCCAAGGGATCGATGAATTCGCGTCAGCTCGAAGCGTTGGCCTGCGCCGGCGGGCTCGATGCGCTCGAGCCGAACCGGGCGAAGGTCTTCGCCAATGCGGATATGCTGCTGGCGGTCGCCGATGCCGCTGCGCGCGAACGCACGAGCGGTCAGGCGAGCATGTTCGGCGGCGATGATGCGCCGGGCGAAACCCTGCGGCTGCGCGAGGTAGAGGACTGGCCCCGGGCCGAGCGGATGGCCCGCGAACGCGAGAATTTCGGCTTCTATTTCTCCAACCATCCGGTCGCAGCCTGGAGGGATATTGCCTCGGCCAACGGTGCGCGCACCTACGCTTCGCTGATTGCGGGCGGGGCGCCTGTCGGCGGACGATCCAACGCGGTGATGGCCGCCATGGTGGAGAAGGTGAACAAGGGCACCACGCGCCGCGGAAAACCTTTCATCCGGGCAGATTTCTCCGATGCCACCGGACAGTTCAGCGCCGCCTGCTTCGAAGAAAGCATGGTCGATCGCTTCCTGAAGTGGGCGGAGGACCAGACCTGCGTCCTGCTGCAGGTGGAACTCGATTCGCCCAGCCCGGATGAACCGCCGCGCATAACCGTGCGCGGGGGAACGCCGCTGAGCGAGGTGAAAGGCGCGACGCCGATGATCCTCACTCTCGATATCCTCGAGATCGGCGCGGTCGAAACCCTGAAGCGCGAATTGTCCGAGGCGGGCAAGGGGCAGGATGAAGTCATGGTGACGCTACGGCTCGGCAGCGATGCCGAACCCGCCATGCGACTGGGCCGTGATTTCGCGCTCGACGGGGAGCTGGCAGAACGCTTGGCAAGCGTGCCCGGCCTTGCCAAGGTGCAGCTCGACAAGCGGCGCGGCGGCTCCCACCTTCGCCTCGTCGCCTGAAGCAGGCGCCCGCGAAAGGGCGCTGCCGGACGAGGAGAGAGAGGCAGATGCTCGGAGCCATGCAGGACTGGACCATGCGCGTGACGCATGTGGTGGATCACGCCGCGCGCGAAGCGGGTAATCGGGAGATCGTGACCCGCTGGGCCGATGGCAGCGAAACCCGCACCAATTGGGCGGGTATCCGCCGCGATGCGCTGAAGATGGCGCAGGCGCTGGAACGGCTCGGCCTCAAACCGGGGGACAAGGTCGCCAGCATCGCGATGAACCATTCGCGGCATCTGGTCAGCTGGTTCGGCGTGGCCGGAATGGGCGGGGTGCTCCACACGGTGAATCCGCGGCTGTTCGAGGACCAGCTCGAATACATCGTGAACCATGCCGAAGACCGGGTGGTCATCTATGATGCCATGTTCCAGCCGATCATCGACCTGATGAAGGACCGCTGGCCGAAGGTGGAGCATTACATCTGCTTCGACCCCGGACCGGGAAGAGCCGAGGGCGCGACTTCCTTCGAGGACTGGATCGGCGCGGAGGACGGCGATTATCGCTGGGCTGAAGGCAGCGAGCGCGATCCCTGCATGATCTGCTACACCAGCGGCACCACGGGCAATCCAAAGGGCGTGCAGTATGAACACCGTAGCACCCTGATGCATGCGATGGCCGGTCTCCAGTCGGCCGCTTTCGCCTTCAGCGCGGCCAGCGTGATGCTGCCCGTCGTGCCCATGTTCCACGCCGCCAGCTGGGGCCTGCCCTATGCCGGGGGGATGGCGGGGATCAAATTCGTCTTCAGCGCGGTCAACGATCCTGCCGTCCTGCACGAGATGATGATCAAGGAAGGGGTGACCGACAGCGCCGGCGTGCCCACCGTGTGGCTGGCCCATTTCCAGTATTGCGACGCCGAGGGCATCGATCTGCCCCCGCTCAAGGTGGCGACCATCGGCGGCTCCGCAGCGCCCAAATCCATGATCGAGCGGCTGATGAAGAGCGGCATCCGCGTCCAGCACGCCTGGGGCATGACCGAGACTTCGCCCATCGGCACCGTGGGCGGGCCGACGCATGACTGGGAGCAGATGAGCTTCGACGAGAAGGTCGCCAAGATCCAGATGCAGGGCCGCCCGATCTTCGGCGTCGAACTGCGCACTGTCGATCTCGACAATTTTACCAAGGTCCTGCCGCGCGATGGCAAGACCTCCGGCGCGCTCCAGATCCGCGGCCCCTGGGTGGTGAAGCGCTATTTCAAGGCCGAGGAAGACGCGGTCACCGAAGACGGCTGGTTCGACACGGGCGATGTCGGCATCCTGCATCCCGACGGCACGCTGCAGCTGACCGACCGGACCAAGGACGTCATCAAATCGGGCGGCGAATGGATTTCCTCGGTCGAACTGGAAAATGCCGCCGTGGGCCATCCCGCCGTCGCCGAGGCCGCCTGCATCGGCATGGCGCATCCCCGGTGGGACGAGCGCCCGGTGCTCTTCGTCGTCAGGAAGCCGGGTCAGGAATGCGATGCGGAGAGCGTGATCGCCTTCCTGTCCGACAAGGTCGCCAAATGGTGGCTGCCCGATGCGGTGGAGTTCGTGGATGATATTCCCCACACCGCCACTGGCAAGATCAGCAAGAAAGATCTTCGTGCGCGCTTTGCCGATTACCGCCTGCCCGATACGGAATAGCGTGTGAGCCGGCTGATCCTGCTCAACAAGCCCTTTGGCGTGCTGTCCCAATTCACCGGCGGCAAGGAGGGGGTGGAGGACACGCTGGCGCATCTGGTCGATGTGCCGGGCGTCTATCCCGCAGGCCGGCTGGACAAGGACAGCGAAGGCCTTCTCCTGCTGACCGATGACGGGCGGCTGCAATCGCGGATTGCCGAACCGCGCCACAAGATGGCCAAGACCTATCTGGTGCAGGTCGAGGGGGAGGCCGGCGATGAAGCGCTTGATCGGCTGGCGAAGGGCGTCGCGTTGAAGGACGGGATGACCCGGCCCGCGCGCGCCCGCCGGATCGACCCTCCGCCCGTCTGGGACCGCGATCCGCCGGTGCGCTTCCGCAAGAGCGTGCCCGACAGCTGGATCGCGCTGGAAATCACCGAGGGCCGCAATCGCCAGGTCCGCCGTATGACCGCTGCCGTCGGACTGCCGACCCTGCGCCTCGTCCGCTGGCGCATCGGCGAATGGAGCGTCGATGGCATCGCGCCCGGCGAATGGCGGGAGCTGGTGGTTTAGGCAATCAACCCGAGGGGCGACAGCGCGTGCGGCCATGGATTGCCGCGCTACGCTCGCAATGACAGAGAGGAGCAGAGCATGACCGATACCTACATCGACCCGAGCCCCGCCAACTTCCAGGCCTTCAAGGACCTGCCGCGCGACGAGCCGATCCAGATGCTCAACCTCCTCCAGTACCGCGAGGATGCCGCCTATCCCGAAGGCCACGAACATGCGGCCAAGGGCTGGAGCGGCCGCCGCGCCTATGAGGAATACGGCAAGACCAGCGGTCCGATCTTCCGCCGGGTAGGCGGCACCATCGTGTGGCGCGGAGCTTTCGAGGCGGTCCTGACAGGCCCCGAGGCGATGCAATGGCACGACGGCTTCGTGGCCGAATATCCTAACGCAGGCGCCTTCTTCGAAATGATCAAGGACCCGGATTACCAGAGCGCCGTGGTGAACCGCACGGCGGCGCTGCTGGATAGCCGGCTGGTGCGTTTCAAGCCGGGCGCTGCGGGCGAGGGGTTTTAATCTGTCGGAACCGCCCATCGGGTTTCTCGGTGGCCGGAAAGGATTACGGTGAAAATCGCCGGCGTTGCCGCTGATGTTTTCTAATTTTGTTATTCAGATAAATGCTGTTTCCGGCAGGACTGAAAATACGTGGGAATCTTGACGAAATCTTCAAAAATAGGTGAACAAAATGTCTTGATGCACATCGATGGGAATAGGGTGGCTCAGTGAAAGTACTTAAGATTTTGGCTGTATCCGCTCTGGTTATCTTTTTATCCATGAAAGCGTGCGGTTACAGGGAAGACGTTACACGCTACAAAATGACGGTGGAGGTGGAAACACCTTCGGGTATTCGCAGCGGTAGTGGCGTGCGACAGATGTCCTTGGTCACACCTCCCTTTTTACCAATTCCCGTAAACAGCAGGTCGACTTGGCATCTAAAAGGAGAGGCTGTGACGGTCGAGCTACCGGACGGGCGTCTGTTGTTTGCAATCAATCTTGGTGAACATGTCGACTTCATGCAGCCTACCGACGGGATGAGTAGATTGTTTAGAAGATACGGGAGGGGCGCGCCCAAGCCCATTTCTATCTGGTCGAATTCGCGGCGGCTCAAGGCATCGGATTACGATAATTTCATGCCGATGCTGGTGACATTCGACGACGTGAATGACCCCTCGACAGCGAGACTGGTCGAACCGGATGAGCTGGATGCCGAGTTCGGTCCCGGTTTCAAGCTTCATCGAATAACCATCAATCAAACCAATGAGCGTGTGACTGAGGGCATCGAAAAATATTTGCCTTGGATGCTTGAAGCTAAAAGAGGAAACTTGGACGGAAGTCAGTTTACAAACATGCAAACTGACGAACTATATGAGCAAATAGGCTACTGGCATTTCAGCACTGAATTGGTCGATAGAGGATTTTTTGAACGTATTTTTTAGGTGCGATGTAATTGGCGAAAGCTGAGAGAAAATTAGCCCAAGCAGCCGTCGCACTCGTTGATTGGCTTCACTCCGCCTACTCTCCACGCCAAACGCGCGCGTGGCTTGGCAGTGATAACGGCTGTCCCGCCGCCTCGAAGCGGCCAATCTCCGCCCCAAGTATCCGGGCTGTGCTAGTCTTTACTTTTCAAAGAGCTTTCGTGATCTTTACCTGTCTTGCGGAACGCTTTTAGTCCGGATCGGTATAGCCGGAATGAAACACTCTATTCTTTGCGCTCCGCTTGTTCTTGTCCTTGCTGCCTGCTCGCAAAGCGATGCGGGTGATGAGGCAAGTATGCCCGCCAGTGAGCAGGCCTCACCCTCCGCCGCTCAGACCGCCCCGCCAGCTGCAAGCGATGACGAGCAGCCAGCGCCCGATAACGGCGGCCAGAAGAATGCCGATGACGAGATGGCCGAGCGCGCACCGCTTCAGGACAGCGTGCCCGAGCGGTTCCGCGGGACCTATGCAGAGAGCATCGCCAAATGCGACGAGCCGAGCCACGGGCTGTTCACGGTCGAGGCCAAGGCGATCAAATTCTTCGAAAGCACCGGCGAAGTGCGCAATGTCCGCGCGGATGGCCCCGCCGCCGCGCTCACCGTCTATGAGCAATATGCCGAGGATCCCGGCACCACCTATGCCTTCTACATGCGCCTGCTGCCCGACGGTTCGCTGCGCTACCGCTATGACGACAACGAGCGCATGACCTGGGTGCGCTGCCCCTGATCGCGAAGGGCGGCTGGCCGACTTCTGCGTGCCGCTGAACGATCGGCCCGGATAGTCATTGCCGGTCAAGGATCGGCAAGCCACTATCACCGGATGAAAAGCTTTCGAATCGCCTCCTTGGTCGCGCCCCTGGCGCTGATCGCCTGTGCGCAGGCCGCCAGCGCCACGGTCATCGAAGTCATGAAAAGCCCCTATTGCGGATGCTGCACCGAATGGGTCGAGCGGATGCGCGCTGCGGGGTTCACGGTCGAAGTCACCGAGGTTGAAGATACCGCGCCCGCCGCGAAATCGGCGGGTATCCCGGACAATCTGCGCTCCTGCCACACGGCCACGGTGGAAGGCTATGCCATCGAAGGCCACGTTCCGGCCGAGGACATTCGCACCTTGCTGGCGAAGAAGCCCGATGCGGTCGGCCTGGCGGTTCCGGGGATGCCGGTGGGATCGCCCGGCATGGAAATGGAGGGCAGGGCGGAGCGCTATCAGGTCGTCCTCGTCGCCAGGGACGGGCAGCACCGCGTCTTCGCGACCCATGGCGGCACGGCCGACGCGCACGTTCACTAGAGCAACCGTAACTGCCCGCCCACCGCAGGCGGCCTGAACTGCGTGCAATCCAGTTCGAACTTCGTCTTGCCGAGGCCCGCCCGCTTGCAGGCCAGGCGGAAGCGGGAGCGGAAAAGATCGGCCCAGACGCCGGTGGGGCGCAGGCGGGTGAAGAAATCGGGATCGTTGTCCTTCCCGCCGCGGATCGACTGGACGATGCTCATCACCTTGTCCCCGCGATCGGGGTAATGGACCGCCAGCCATTCACGGAACAGTGGGGCGACCTCGTGCGGCAGGCGCAGCGGGATCCAGCCGACGCTGTGCACGCCGATGGCGGCGGCTCGCTGGACGATTTCCTCCATGAACTCGTCGGTCACCGCCGGGATCACTGGGGCGACCGAACAATGGTTGGGCACGCCCGCCTCGACCAGTTTCTGCAGCGCAACCAGACGCTTGGCAGGCGCAGCTGCGCGCGGTTCGAGCTTGCCCGACAGTTTCGGATCGAGGCTGGTCACCGAAATCGCCACCGCCACCAGCCGCCGCTCGGCCATTTCGGCAAGCAGGTCGAGATCGTCGAGCACGCGGTCCGACTTGGTCGTGATGGTGACCGGATGGCGGGCATCGAGGCACACTTCGAGCACGTCGCGCGTGATGCGGTACTGCCGCTCGATCGGCTGATAGGGATCGGTATTGGTCCCCATGGCGATCGGGCGGGGGCGGTACTTCGGCTTGGCCAGCGTGGCGCGCAGCAGTTCGGCCGCATTGGGCTTGGCGAAGAGCTGCGTCTCGAAGTCCAGCCCGGGCGACAGATCGTGATAGGCGTGGGTGGGCCGCGCAAAGCAGTAGACGCAGCCATGCTCGCAGCCGCGATAGGCATTGATCGACCGGTCGAAAAAGATGTCGGGCGACTGGTTGAAGCTGAGGATCGTGCGCGGATGCTCCTCGGTGACCTTGGTGCGCAGCTTGGCGGGCGGTTCGCCCTCGCTCAGCGCCAGCGCCTCCATGTAATCGCGCCAGTCGCCATCGGTCTCGCGAGTCGCCAGGCCGAAGCGCGTCGGCACCTCGGCCCCCTGCGCCCCGCGGCCGGGAATGGCTGGTTCTAATCGGCGGTCCATGCATGAGAACATATATGGAACATGGGAGCTTTGCCAGCGGTTAAACGCCTAGCCCGCCGGCCTGCCGGCCTGAAGCATGCGCGGGGCGGTGAAGGGGGAGCGAGAAGGAGCGCCGCCGAGGCCGGCGACCAGCGCGGTTGCCAGGGTGGAGGTTGACACAGTTGACACTGTCCTGGGGAATGAAAACCCGCGGCCCGAACGCGCATTCTGCCTGCTGCGGGCTGGCGCCGTTTGCGCGGTGAAGCCTTCGGCCACACGGTCGAGCGTTTCGGGCGCGGCGCGCGGCGCGGTGAAGGCGGGCGCGCCCCAGCGTTTGCTCAGCACATGCTCCGGCTTGCGGCATAGCCGGTCGACCGCGCCATAGACGCTGCGCAGCCGTTCTTCCCGCTCGCCAGGGGCAGGTTCGGGCTTCTTGGCTTCCTCGGCCTTTTCCAGCTCTTCCATTTCGGCCAGCGACATGTGTTCGAACCCCTCTTCCTCCAGCATGCCGAGGAACGCCCGGTCCTCGCCGAAGCTGTCGGCGGCCTGCGGGGTCAAGCCGATTTCCTCGAGGAAGGCGAGATAGTCTTCCAGCAGGAGTTGTTCCGGCGATGGCTTGGGCGCGGCGGCCGCTCTGCTCGCCCTGTCGGGGCGCGGCGCCAGTTCGGTGCGCGGATCGGCCACGCTGGCGAGGATTTCGTCGAAGCGGCCCGCATCCGATCCCGCGCCGTCCTCGTCCACCAGCCGGTCGAGCCGGGCAAGGTGCGCGAGCAGCAGGCGGCTGTCATAGCGGCGGCGCGTGCCGACCAGTTCGCCGCGGTAGAAGATCTCCTCCTCCACGCCCTCGACCGCGCGTTCGCCCAGCACCTGTTCGCAATTCTGCCGCGCCAGCACCAGCGCCGCCGCCCAGCCGCGCGCGAACATCGCATCGCGGCGGCGCAGGCGATAGGCCGCCTCGGCGGACAGGCCGACACAGCTGCACGCCTCGCGCACATTGCCGTGCACCGCCAGCCGATCGAGAAAGCGCGCCTTGCGCCCGGGCGTCCAGCCGCGCACGGGAATGTCCTGGGGGATGTGGGTCTTGGTGGTCCGTCTCCTGTGAAAATGGGAAGCGAACCGGATCCCTTATGCAGGGATGGGCGTGTAGGAAAATGGTATTTTTTGGGGGAAGGTCCGGAGCCGTTAGCCCCTATCTCTCCCGCAACCGCGGCATCAGTTCCACGAAATTGCAGGGGCGGTGGCGGCTGTCGAGCTGGAAGGCGAGGATCTTGTCCCAGCCGTCCTTCACCGCGCCGTTCGAGCCGGGCAGGGCGAAGATATAGGTCCCGCGCGACAGGACGGCGCAGGCGCGGCTCTGGATCGTGCTGGTGCCGATGCTGTCGTAGCTGAGCATGCGGAACAGTTCGCCGAAGCCGGGGATGTCCTTGTCTTTCACCCGGTCGAGCGCTTCGGGGGTGACATCGCGGCCGGTCAGGCCCGTGCCGCCGGTGGTGAGGATCACGTCGATTTCCTCGTCGTCGATCCAGCGGTGGAGATGGGCGGCGATCTCGTTCTTGTCGTCCTTGCTGATCTCGCGCACGGCGAGCATGTGGCCAGCCGAGGCGATCCGTTCGGCGAGGATATCGCCCGAGGTATCGTCCTTCAGCTCGCGGCTGTCGGAGATGGTCAGCAGGGCGATATTGACCGGTTTGAAGGTCCGGCTCTCGTCGATTGGCATCGGCGGGTACTCGTGTGGATGGAAAGACTTAGCGGGTGCGCGGGAACTGCGGCCAGTCGTTCTCGGCCAGTTCCTTGCGGCTGGGCGCGGCGGCATTGGCCTGGCGCAGATACATCCAGTAATTGCGCATCACGATGGCGACATAGCTGCGTGTTTCCCAATAGGGGATCGATTCCATCCATAGCAGCGGATCGCCCTGGTCGTTCACCTCGCTGTTCCAGCGCGAAACCGGGGTGGGCCCGGCGTTATAGGCAGCCATGATCTTGGGCAGATGGCCATTGGTGTAACTGGCCTGCGCCAGCGCCTCGAGCGTGCGTTGCCCGAAGGCAAGATTGGTGCGCGGGTCCTTCAGATCGGCATTCGCGCTCATATTGATCGACCCGGCATATTCGCGCGCAGCGATCGGGCGGATCTGCATCAGGCCGATGGCATTGGCAGGGCTCACCACGCGTTCGCGGAAATTGGATTCCTGCAGCGCATGGGCGAAGGCCAATGCCGGGTCGACGCGCCAGCCGCCATGCGGCGTGTGATAGGCGACCGGCCAGCGCAGATTGGGCGGCGAGGTGGTGCCGCGCGGCGCGTTATAGGCCATGTAGGTCTGCGTGCCCGCCAGCCCCAGCGCGCGGGCGAGGCGGGTGAGGGCGGCGAAATCGTCGGGATCGCCGTAGCGGACCTGCCAGCGCAGCACGTCGTCCGCCACATCGCGGCGGCCGACTTCGGCCAGCATCACCGCCTCGCGCACGGCGGGTTCGTCGGACAATCGCTGCCAGTCGGCGGCGGTAAGGTCGGGCGCGGTGTGATCGGCGGGCAGATCCTTGCCCAGCTGTTCGGCGGCGAGCATGCCGTAGAGCGTCTCGTCATATTGCGTGGCGGCGCGCAGATGCGCCTGCGCCGCCTGCGGTTCGCGGCAGCGGATGAGCGCGCGCGCCGCCCAGTAATGCGCCGCGACGCGCAATTCGGGATTGTCCGCCCCCTTGGCCGATGTGGCGAAGAATTCCCCGGCGCGGGCGCAATCGCCGATCCGCCAGGCGGCGAGGCCCGCCACCCAGTCGCCTTCCGCGACCCATGGGCCCGATCCTTGCGAGACCAGCTGCGCCATGCCGTAGGCTTCGGCATCGCGGTTCTCGATATAATAGCTCCACGCCACGCGCTGGCGCCATTCGGCCCGCGCCTGGGGGGACAGCGAGGCATCCACCCCGTCGAGCAGGAGGCGGGCCCCGTCGGGATCGTCATTCTTGATCCGGTCGAGAATGGCCAAGCTGACGCTGGCGGGCATGGTTCCGTCGTTTATGTTGCGCGGCAGGGCGCGGCGGGTGATCCCCGGCTGGCGGGTCAGCGACTGTTCGCGCGGCAGGCCCGGCTGCCATGTCAGGCCGCGGGTCTGGCCGAGGCGCACGATGCCTTCGACCTGCGGATTGCGCGGATAGCGCCGCAGCCAGTCCTCGATCCGCGGCAATTCGATGCGCGGGCTGTTGGGATCGAGGAAATAGGTCGCCAGCGCTGCGCCGTGCAGCGGGCCGTCGGGGCGCTGCGAGAAGGCGAGTTCGACCCGCTCCCAGTTCTGCGCCTCGATCGCCTCGAACAGGGAAGCGTAATAAGCCCGGTCGTCGGTGGAGAGGAGCTGCGGCAGGGCCGAGGAATGCGACCGGGTGAAATAGGCCACGCTATCCGACTGGGCGAGCGCAGGGGCGGAGGCGGCAAGCGTGCAGAGACTTGCAGTGGCAGCGAAGAGCAGGGGGCGTAGGGTCATGCGGTCCATTCCAGCCAGCGGTTCCAGAAATTGCGGCGGCGCGGGGCGGAGCGGGCCAGTTCGGCCAGCTCCGGCGCAAGCAGCAGCGGAAGGGTGTTGTCGCCCGCCGTCACCACGGCAGGCTCGCGCGCCATTTCGGGCGCAACATTGAACAGGGGCGCTAGCGACCGCCCGAAGGCGAGCACGCGGTGCGGGGCGGCCAGCGCGATGTGATGGCGCGTGACATCGGCCAGCCCGCGCTCGGCCAGCCGGTCCCAGTCGGGCAGCGAGAGCGGTGCGGGCAGCGCGCTGGCGAGATAGGCTTCGTGCGGGGCGATCCCCATGGCGCCCAGAATGGCTTCCAGGAAGCGGCCGGGCGCGCCCGACAGCAGCGCCTCGCTCTCGCCGTCCACCGGTTCGGGCACCAGCACCATCAGTTTCGCACCCGCCACGCCGCGCGGCGGCAGGCGCTGTTCGGGCCCGGCATGGTGGAGCGATTTCTCGCTCATCCACCATTCGCGAAAATTTTCGAGACTGGCGGGCAGCGCGCCATCACCGGCGCCGATCGCCGCTTCGCCCGCCGTGCCTTCGAAAGCGCGTTCGAGCGGGGTCTGCTTGGGTTCTTCGGGCGGTTTCTTCGGCTTGGGCGACGCTACGGCCTGCTTTTCTTCCGGCTCTGCCAGCCAGCTGGTCGCTTCATTGCTGTAATCGTCTTCCACACCGGCTTCGCGCCACCAGTCGAGGGCGGCTTCCAGCGCATCTGCGGGCGATAATTCGCGGGTTTCCGGTGTGTCTGCGAGCATAATCCGTCCGCGCAAGGTCTTGACCTCAAACCGCCCAGCAATCAAGGCAATGACAAAGTTTAAGCGACGAAAAGAGAGAGACATGAGCGAACGCGAATCGATGCCCTGCGACGTCGTCATCATCGGCGGCGGCCCGGCCGGCCTTTCGGCGGCGATCCGGTTGAAACAGATCAACGAGGATCTCGAGGTCGTCGTGCTGGAAAAGGGCAGCGAAATCGGCGCGCACATCCTGTCGGGCGCCGTGGTCGACCCCAAGGCGATGGACGAGCTGTTCCCCGAATGGCGCACGATGGACTGCCCGCTGGCCGAAACCCCGGTGACCGAGAACCACCACTGGGTGATGTCGGAATCCGGCAAGTCGGACATGCCCGAATTCCTGCTGCCGCCCTTCATGAGCAATGACGGCAATTACACCGCCTCGCTCGGCAACACCTGCCGCTGGCTGGCCGAACAGGCCGAAGGGCTGGGCGTGATGGTCTTCCCCGGCTTCCCCGCCGCCGAAGTGCTGTTCGACGATAAGGGCGCGGTCACCGGCGTGGTGACACAGGACATGGGCATTGCCGAGGATGGCAGCCACAAGCCCGATTACCAGCCGGGCATGGAAATCCACGCGAAATACACGCTCTTCGCAGAGGGCGCGCGCGGCAATCTGACCAAGAAGATGAAGGCGCAGTTCGACCTCGAGGCCGATTGCGAGCCGCAGGTCTACGGGCTTGGCGTCAAGGAACTGTGGGATGTCGACCCTGCGAAGTACGAGCAGGGCAAGGTCATCCACACGCAGGGCTGGCCCCTGTCGGAAACCGGCACCTGGGGCGGCGGCTTCATCTACCACCAGGCGAACGGCCAGGTCGCATTGGGCTTCGTCACCGCGCTCGATTACAAGAACCCTTACGTCTCGCCCTATCAGGAATTCCAGCGCTGGAAGCACCATCCTGAAATCGCGGCGCTGCTCGAAGGCGGCAAGCGCGTGGCCTATGGCGGGCGCGTGATCAACGAGGGCGGCTGGCAGTCCGTCCCCAAGCTGGCTTTCCCGGGCGGCGCGCTGATCGGCTGTTCTGCGGGCTTCGTGAACGTGCCGCGCATCAAGGGCACGCATACCGCGATGAAGAGCGGCATGCTCGCCGCCGAAAGCATCGCTGCCGCGATCGCCGATGGGCATGAGCATACCGAGCTGATGGATTACGATGCCGCCGTGCGCGACAGCTGGATCGCCACCGAGCTCGAGATGGTGAAGAACGCGCAGCCCGCCGTGGCAAAATATGGCGAGGATCTGGGCACCGTGCTGGCGGGCATCGACATGTGGATGCGCACGCTCAAGATCGGTCTGCCGATCACGATGAAGCATCACCGCGACCACGAAATGCTCGAACGCGCGGATCTTTTCGCGCCGATCAAATATCCCAAGCCCGACGGGACGCTCAGCTTCGACCGCCTGACCAATGTGGCCTTCAGCTATACCAATCACGCCGAAGACCAGCCGGTCCATCTCAAGGTCTGCGACCGTGAATTGCAGCGGGAAAGCGAGCTGGAGGTCTATGGCGGCCCCTCGACCCGCTATTGCCCCGCCGGTGTCTATGAATGGATCGAGGAAGAGGGGAAGGAACCCAAGTTCCAGATCAATTCGCAGAACTGCATCCACTGCAAGACCTGCGACATCAAGGACCCGAACCAGAACATCGAATGGACCACCCCCGAAGGCGGCGGCGGGCCGAACTATCCGAATATGTGAGGGTGTCGAAGGCGGCCCAGGGCCGCCCGGCAATCCAAGGGTATGTGTAGCCAAGGTCCATGGATTGGTTGGCCTTTGGCCTGCTACGCAACCGCTTCGCTCGCAATGACGTGGAGTTTGAGTAAGTGAGCGTATGAGGGACAGATCGCTCGCAGAGGCAGAAAAATGACGCGCGAAACCGCCTACGCCAAGATCAATCTCGCTCTCCATCTGCGGCGACGTCGTGACGATGGCTATCACGAACTCGAAACGCTGTTCGCCTTCGTCGATGCAGGCGATATCCTCACTGCGAAACCGGCGGCGCAGGACCGGTTGGCGACGCTGGGCGAGTTCGGCGGGGCGCTGACCGATCCGTTTGGCAATATCGTGATGCAGGCGCTGAGCGCGCTGCCGCGGGCGCAGGGGCTCGACATTACGCTCGAAAAGAACCTGCCGGTGGCGGCGGGGCTGGGCGGGGGATCGGCCGATGCAGGCGCGATCTTCCGCATCGTACGCGAGCTTCATGGCCTGCCTGATGACTGGCGCGAGCGTGCAGGGAGGCTTGGGGCGGATGTTCCCGCCTGCGTCGAGAGCCGCACCTGTATTGGCCGCGGCACAGGGACCGAGCTGGAACCCGCCGACGACAGCCTCGCCGCAACGCCCGTGCTGCTGGTCAATCCGCGCATACCGTTGGCAACCGGCCCGGTATTCAAGGTATGGGACGGCAAGGATCGCGGCGCCATGCCCGAAGTTGACAGCCGCGCCATCGCGCTGGAAGGGCGCAACGACATGGAAGCGCCCGCGATATCGCTGGTACCCGAAATCGCGCAAGTGCTGGCCGCGCTGCGCGGAACTTCGCCGTTTCTCGCCCGTATGTCCGGTTCCGGCGCGACCTGTTTCGCGCTTTACGACAGCAATTCCGCGCGCGACGAAGCCGCCGCGCGTATCGCCGCCGATCATTCCGGCTGGTGGCACATAAAGGGTAATCTTCGATGATGATCGACAATCTGCCGTATCGCCAGGTCGGTACGGAGGGCGCGCGTACCGGTGGGCTTCTCTGCGTGGTCGATCACGCGTCCAATTATGTGCCCGACGGCATCGAACTGGGTATCGACCAGAAGCTGCTGAACGATCACATCGCGATCGACATCGGGGTGGAGGGGATTGCCGACCGGCTGGCCCGGCAGCATGACATTCCCGCCCATATCGCCTGCGTCAGCCGGCTGGTGTGTGATTTCCATCGCAAGGAAGACGATGCGGCGGTCGTCCCCACCGAAAGCGACGGGCACCTGATCCCGGGCAATATCGGCGCCGATGTGGAGGCGCGGCTGAACCTGTTCCACCGCCCCTATCATTACGAGCTGGGACAGCTGATCGAGCGGTTGCAGCCGCGCATGATCATCGCGCTGCACAGCTTTACGCCCAGCCTGGCGACGAGCGGGGAAGAGCGCCCCTGGGAAGTGGGCCTGCTCTACAATCAGGACGATCGCGCGGCGCGCCACGCCATCCGCCTGTTCGGCGAACAGGGGCTGACGGTGGGCGATAACGAGCCTTATTCCGGCAAGCAGCTCAATGCGACGATGGACCGCCACGCGGAGACCAGGGGCATTCCCTATTGCACGGTCGAGATCCGCCAGGACCAGATCAATACCAAGGCTGGACAATCGCGCTGGGCGGTCATGCTGGCCGATGTGCTGGGGCGTGTGGCGCTCGAAGTTTGAGCGCCCCCAAGCAAAAGCTGTTTCGCATGGGCGGTTTGCTGGCCTAGGCTCCGCGCTCCTTTCAGACGACCGATCCGAAGAGAGCAGCCATGCCGCAATACCGTTCCCGCACCACCACCCACGGCCGCAACATGGCGGGCGCGCGCGGGCTCTGGCGCGCAACCGGCATGAAGGACGAGGATTTCGGCAAGCCGATCATCGCCGTGGTCAACAGCTTCACCCAGTTCGTGCCGGGTCATGTCCACCTCAAGGATCTGGGCCAGCTGGTCGCCCGCGAGATCGAGGCGGCGGGCGGCGTGGCCAAGGAATTCAACACTATCGCGGTGGATGACGGCATCGCCATGGGCCACGACGGCATGCTTTATTCGCTGCCCAGCCGCGACCTTATCGCCGACAGCGTCGAATATATGGTCAATGCGCACTGCGCCGATGCGATGGTGTGCATTTCCAATTGCGACAAGATCACGCCCGGCATGCTGATGGCGAGCATGCGGATCAACATCCCCACCGTCTTCGTGTCCGGGGGCCCGATGGAAGCGGGCAAGGTGGTGATGAAGGGCAAGGAAGTGGCGCTCGATCTCGTCGATGCGATGGTCGCCGCCGCGGACGAAAGCTATTCCGACGAGGAAGTGACCGCGATCGAGCAGAACGCCTGCCCCACCTGCGGCAGCTGTTCGGGCATGTTCACCGCCAATTCGATGAACTGCCTGACCGAAGCGCTGGGCCTGTCGCTGCCGGGCAATGGCTCGACGCTGGCGACCCATGCCGACCGCAAGGGCCTGTTCGAGCGGGCGGGGCGGCTCGCCGTGACATTGGCGCGCCGTTATTACGAGGAAGAGGAAGAGGGCGTGCTGCCGCGCTCCATCGCGACATTCGAGGCTTTCGAGAACGCGATGAGCCTCGACATCGCCATGGGCGGATCGACCAATACGGTCCTCCACCTGCTCGCCGCCGCGCATGAGGCCGGGGTGGATTTCACCATGGCGGATATCGACCGACTCAGCCGCAAGGTGCCGTGCCTGTCCAAGGTCGCCCCGGCGAAGAACGATGTGCACATGGAAGACGTGCACCGGGCGGGCGGGATCATGTCGATCCTGGGCGAACTGGAAAAGGCGGGCCTGCTCCATACCGCGCTGCCCACCGTGCACAGCCCGACCATGGGCGATGCGCTGGACGATTGGGACATCGGCCGCACGCAGAACAACAAGGTGCGCGAATTCTATGCCGCGGCGCCGGGCGGCGTGCCGACGCAGACCGCCTTCAGCCAGTCGGCGCGCTGGGAAAGCCTCGACATTGACCGCGAGAACGGTGTCATCCGCAGCGCGGACCACGCCTTCAGCAAGGACGGCGGGCTGGCCGTGCTGTACGGCAATATCGCGCGCGACGGCTGCATCGTGAAGACGGCGGGCGTGGACGAGAGCATTCTCGATTTCTCGGGCCCGGCCAAGGTCTATGAAAGCCAGGACGATGCGGTGACCGCGATCCTTACCGGCCAGGTCATCGAAGGCGATGTGGTGGTGATCCGCTACGAAGGGCCGCGCGGCGGGCCGGGGATGCAGGAAATGCTCTATCCCACCAGCTATCTCAAGTCGAAGGGGCTGGGCGCGGCCTGCGCGCTGCTGACCGACGGGCGCTTTTCGGGCGGGACCTCCGGCCTGTCGATCGGCCATGTCTCGCCCGAAGCGGCAGAAGGCGGCGAAATCGGCCTGGTCGAGAATGGCGACAGGATCGAAATCTCGATCCCGAACCGCACGATCAATCTGGCTGTCAGCGACGAGGAACTGACCCGGCGCCGAGCCGAGATGGAAGCGAAGGGCGATGCTGGCTGGGCTCCGGCGGCAGAGCGGCCGCGCAAGGTCAGCCCGGCACTCGAAGCCTATGCCGCGATGACGACTTCGGCCGCCAAGGGTGCAATCCGCGACGTTTCGCAGCTCAAACGCCGCTAGGCCTTGCCCAACGCCCCGCAGCGTGGCAGCCGCGCGGCATGCCTAGCGAAGCGATACTCACCGTCGACCAGATGCGCGCTGCCGAACAGGCGGCAATGGACAGCGGCACCAGCGAATGGGACCTCATGCAACGCGCCGGCAAGGGCGCGGGCCAGTGGGTCGCCCGCATGGCGGCAGGCCGCGCGGTCTGCGTGCTCTGCGGCCCCGGCAACAATGGCGGCGATGGCTATGTGATCGCCGAATTCCTGCGCGCGCAGGGCAATGACGTTAAGGTGATCGCCCCCAAGCCGCCGGGAAGCGAGACCGCCCGCACGGCGCGCGATATTTTTTGCGGCACGGTGCTGGAAGAAGGCGAACTCGATGCGCCGGTGATCGTCGATTGCTTGTTCGGCTATGGCCTTTCGCGCGAGGTGAAATGGGCCTTCGCCGTGCTGCTCAAGGAACTGGAGAGCGCCGAGGCCTTCAAGATTGCGGTCGATGTTCCCAGCAGCATCGCCAGCGACACGGGAGAGGCGATGGGGCCGGTGGTTGGCTACGACCTGACGCTCGCGCTCGGGGCGTGGAAGCACGCGCATGTCACCATGCCCGCCATGGCCCGGATGGGCATGAAGAGGCTGGTTGATATCGGCCTTTCTCCGCCCCGCGACGCGCCGAGCCTGTCGCAGGCACCGCGCCTGTCGGCCCCGGCCGCCGATGCCCACAAATACCGGCGCGGGCTGCTCGCGGTGGTGGCGGGCGAAATGCCGGGCGCGCCGATCCTTGCTGCACAGGCGGCGATGCGCTGCGGGGCGGGTTATGTGAAGCTCTTCAGCGATCATTCGCACCCTGATGCGCCGGTCGATCTGGTGATCGAGGACGGGCCGCTGAACGAAGGTCTGGCCGATGACCGCATTGCTGCCGTGCTGATCGGCCCCGGCCTCGGGCGCAGCGAGGCTTCGCGCCAGCGGCTCGAACAGGCGCTCGCCTGCGGCCACCGCGCCATTCTCGATGCCGATGCGCTTCATTTGCTGGATGCGGCGCTGCTGGAGCGTGCGGATGCGCGCAAGATCGTCGTTACGCCGCATGAGGGCGAACTGGCGGCGCTGTGCAAGGCGTTCGGCATTGCCGGTAACACCAAGCTGGAGCGGGCAAGGGCGCTGCACGAAGCGACCGGCATGAGCGTGCTCGCCAAGGGACCGGACACCGTGCTGGTCGGCGCGGAAGGCGCGAAGTTCTTCCCTCGCGGTTCCAGCTGGCTCTCGGTCGCGGGATCGGGCGATGTGCTGGCGGGCATGGCGGCCTCGCGCCTTGCCGTTGATGGTGACGGCTTCTCGGCGTGCGAGGAGGCGGTCTGGTTGCACCACGAGGCCGCGCGGCTGAGCAAGCCGGCCTTCACCGCGAGCGAGCTTGCCGATAACGCAGCCGCAGCTCTGGAGGCATTCCTGTGAGCGAGACGGAAACCGTTCTGCGCATCGCCGCGAAAGGCGACGGCGTCACCGAAAGCGGGCGGCATATCGCCGGGGCCGTCACCGGCGACCGGATCGATGCCAGCGGCGCGATCGAGCCGGGACCGCATCATCAGACACCGCCCTGCCGCCATTTCGGCACCTGCGGCGGCTGCCAGCTGCAGCATGCCGATGACGAGGCGCTGCGCCAGTTCGTGACCGAGCGGGTCGCCTTTGCCGCGCAGTCGCAGGAGATCGCGGTCGGGGAATTGCTGCCGACCCATCTTTCGCCGCCGCGTTCGCGCCGCCGCGCCAGCCTTCATGCGCTGTCCACAGCCAAGGGCGCGGTCCTGGGCTTTCGCGAAGGCCGCAGCAATCGCATCGTTGACATGCGCGAGTGCCATATCCTCGAGCCGCGCCTGTTCGCGCTGGTCGCACCTCTGCGCAAGCTCATCGCCGCCCATGCGGGAAAAGGCCCGGTCGATATCTCGCTGACCATCGCCGATCGCGGGGTCGACTGCCTGCTCAAGGGCTTCGTGGCCGAGGGCCTTGCGGCGACCGAAGCGCTGCTCGATTTCGCGCGGGAGCATGAGCTGGCACGGCTTGCCGTCGATCAGGGTTATGGCGTCGAGACGGTGTGGGAGCCTGAACCGGCCACGATCACTTTGGGTAACGTCCCGGTCGGTCTACCGGCCAATGCCTTCCTCCAACCCACGGTTGAGGGCGAGCACGTGCTGGTAGAAGACGCAAAGGCCTTTCTCGACGGCGCAGCCACGATCGCCGATCTGTTCGCGGGGCTGGGCACGTTCGCCTTCTCGCTCGCCGGCCCGGCCAAGGCGCTGGCGGTGGAGGCGGCGCGCGATGCCCATCTCGCATGCCAGAGCGCGGCGAATGCGCGCGGCATTCCCGTCCACTCGCTGCACCGCGACCTTTTCCGCAACCCGCTGACCGCTGATGAAATCTCGCGCTTCGGCGGCATTCTGCTCGACCCGCCGCGCGCCGGTGCGCGCGAACAGGTGGCGCAGATCGCGCAGAGCAGCACGACCCGTGTCGCTTACATCAGCTGCAACCCGTCAAGCTGGGCGCGCGACGCAAAGACTTTGGTGGATGCGGGCTTCAGGCTGGAAAAGCTGCGCCCGGTGGGCCAGTTCCGCTGGTCGACCCATGTCGAGCTGACCAGTTATTTTACCCGCTGAGGCCTAGATCTCGACGGCCTTGGCTTCTGCAAAAGCCAGCAATCCACCGTAGGTTTCCAGCATTTCGCCATCGACATCCTCGTCCTCGATCACGAAGCCGAGGCGGTCTTCCATCTCGGTGAAGAGCGTGGCGACGGCCATCGAATCCAGTTCGGGCAGATGGCCGAACAGGCCGGTGTCCGCATCGAATTCGGCAACGCGCGCCGCGTCGAGCGCAAGCACGTCGACCAGGATGGCACGCAACTGTGTATCGATTGCGTTCCGGCTCGGACCGGTCGGATCGGCGGTGGCAGTCTGAGAGGTCATATGTCTGGCGGGTTTCCCAAGCTCCAAGGCGGGCATGCCCTTAGCTGCGCGCGGGTAGCGGTGCAAGGTGGCGCATTCCGGCCACTTGCACTCGGTGAGCGTTGGAGAGATAGCGGGCGCGCAATGTCCGATATTCCAGATCACGATCAATTGCCGCTGCCGCTGGATCACTTGGCGGAGCGCGGCCCCCGCGATGCGCCTGCGCTGGTGCTGAAGGATCGCACGCTCAGCCATGCCGATCTGGCGCAGCGTGTGGCACTGCTCGCCGGATGGCTTGGTGCACAGCTGGACAAGGGCGACCGGGTGGCAAGCTGGGCGGCGAAGGGCGAGCTGACCTGTATGCTGCCGCTGGCTGCGGCGCGAGCGGGGATGGTCCACGTGCCGATCAATCCGCTGCTCAAGCGCGCGCAGGTGGCGCATATCCTTGGCGATAGCGGGGCGAGGCTGCTGATCGGTACAAAGGCCCGGCTCGGCACGCTGGAAGCTTCGGACAGTCCTCCCGGCTGCGCAATTCTCGACGAGGATGGGGCGTGGTCGGCGGCGGAGCAGACCAGTCACGCACTGCCTGCGTCCGCTCACGATCCGGAGCAGCTAGCCGCCATTCTCTATACCAGCGGATCGACCGGCAAGCCAAAGGGCGTCATGCTGAGCCATGCGAATATGTGGCTGGGCGCCGTGTCGGTGGCGCATTATCTCGGATTGGCAGATGACGATGTGACGCTGGCCGTGCTGCCGCTGAGCTTCGATTACGGGCAGAGCCAGCTGCTTTCCACCTGGTATGCCGGTGGCTGCGCCGTGCCGCTCGATTATCTCTTCCCGCGCGATGTTCCGAAGGCCTGCGCCCGGCACGCCATCACCACACTGGCGGCAGTGCCGCCGCTATGGGTGCAGCTGATCGAGGCGGAGTGGCCGGAAGACGCGGTGACGTCGCTGCGCCGCGTCACGAATAGCGGCGGGGCGCTAACCCCGGAAATCATCTCAGCTTTGCGTTCTATCCTGCCGGAAACGCGGATATTTCCTATGTACGGTCTGACCGAAGCGTTTCGATCAACCTATCTCGATCCGGCGCTGGTGGCCGACCACCCAACTTCTATGGGGCGGGCCATTCCTTTCGCCGAAATCCTTGTCGTCGATCAGGCCGGCGAGATTTGCGGCGCGGGGCAGGAAGGCGAACTGGTCCATTGCGGCCCGCTGGTGGCGCAGGGCTATTGGCAGGATGCCGAACGCACCGCCGAGCGCTTCCGGCCTGCGCCTGCGGCATCGCATTATGGCGGTACCGCCGTGTGGTCCGGCGACCGGGTGATGCGCGACGAGGACGGCCTGCTCTATTTCGTCGGGCGGCGCGATGCGATGATCAAGAGTTCGGGTAACCGGATCAGCCCGCAGGAAATCGAGAGTGCGGCGCTGGCCACCGGGCTGGTGGCCGAAGCCGTCGCTCTGGGAATTGCCGATGAGCGTCTGGGTCAGGCGATACATCTGGTTGTGCGCGCGGCGGAGGGTACGCCCGATGCCGGGGAGTTGCTGCCCAAGGCGCTTGCACGGGAGCTGCCCAACTTCATGCAGCCTCACACAATCCACTGGTGCAAGGAACTGCCGTTGAACCCCAATGGAAAGATCGACCGGACTACTCTGGCGCAGGAGATCGGTGCATGAAGCCGCTCGGCCCCATTCCAGAAGGCTTCGAAGCCTTGGACGGTGAGCTCGCCATATCGGGGCGCAAGGTGAGCGATCTGGTGGCCGAGGCTGGCCGGACCCCGTTGTTCGTCTATTCCCGGCCCATGATCGAGCAGCGCGTCGCCCTGCTGCGCGCGGCCATGCCCGAACGGCTCAAGATCAATTACGCGATCAAGGCGAACAGCTTCGCGCCGCTGTTGGCGCATGGGGCCGGGCTGGTCGACGGGCTTGACATAGCATCGGGCGGCGAACTCGCCATGGTGCAGGCGCTCGGCATCGACGGCGCAAGGGTGAGTTTCGCCGGGCCGGGCAAGCGCGACGAGGAATTGCGCGCGGCGATCGCGGCGGGGGTGACGCTCAATCTGGAGAGCGAGAACGAGGCGCGGCGCGCGCTGACGATCGCGGGTGAAGTGGGCAGGACGCCCCGGCTCGCCATACGCGTCAATCCGGATTTCGAACTCAAGGGCTCGGGCATGAAGATGGGCGGCGGGGCCAAACCCTTCGGCGTCGATGCCGAGCGGGTCCCGGCGCTGGCGCGCGAGATCATCGCTGCGGGCTGCGATTGGCGCGGACTGCACATCTTCACCGGCAGCCAGGCGCTCGATGCCGAGGCAATCATAGAGACGCAGGCGAATGTGCTGGACCTCGCCGACCGTCTGGCGAGCGAGGCGGGCACCGATCTTCCCAAGCTGAACATGGGGGGCGGTTTCGGCATCCCCTATTTCCGCGGCGATACGCCGCTGGACGTCCACCGCGTTGGTCGGGAACTTGAGAAAAGATTTGAAAGCCTTCCGCAAACTCTTGTGAATGCGGAAATCTTCATCGAGCTCGGTCGCTATATCGTGGGCGAGGCCGGCGTCTATCTGACGCGGATCCTCGACCGCAAGGACAGCCATGGCGAAACGTATCTCGTGACCGATGGCGGTCTGCATCACCAGCTTGCCGCCTCGGGCAATTTCGGCACGGTCGTCCGCCGCAACTATCCGCTCGCCATCGCGAGCCGCTTCGACGCACCTGCGGAGGAAGAGGCCAATGTCGTGGGCTGCCTGTGCACCCCGCTCGACCGTCTGGCCGACAAGGCACATCTGCCGCGCGCCGAGGTGGGCGATCTGGTCGCCGTATTCTGCGCCGGTGCCTATGGAGCGAGCGCTTCGCCGGCAGCCTTTCTCGGACAGGGACAAGCCGAAGAAATTATCGTGTGAGTTTTCTATCAACCTTTTAGGGATAATTCGCCGCTAGGACAGCGCGCACCCAGAGGATTTTGCAGAGCAGACATGTACGAGGATTTCTACGGCTTCAGCGAGCGCCCTTTCCAGCTCACGCCCGACCCGTCGTTCTATTTCGAGAGCGCGACGCACAAGAAGGCGCTGAGCTATCTCGGTTACGGCCTGAACCAGGGTGAAGGCTTCATCGTGATCACCGGCGAGGTGGGCGCGGGCAAGTCGACGCTTGTCGGCCATCTGCGCAACCGGCTCGACTGGCACAGCGTGACCGTGGGCGAGGTCGTGACCAGCGCTCTGGGCAGCGACGAGATGATCGGCATGGCCGCGCACAGTTTTGGCCTCAATGTCGACAGTTCGGACAAGGCCAGCGCGCTCGCCGAGATCGAAAACTTCCTGCAGGACGAGGCCCGCGCAGGCCGCAAGGTGCTTCTGGTGGTGGACGAGGCGCAGAATTTGACGGTGGGCGCGCTCGAAGAATTGCGCATGCTGTCCAATTTTCATCTCGGCGCGCAGCCGCTGCTGCAGATGCTGCTGCTCGGCCAGCCCGAATTCCGCCAGCTGCTGACCGAATGGGACCAGCTCGAACAATTGCGCCAGCGCGTGATCGCGACCCACCATCTCGAAGCGATGCAGCCCGAAGAAATCGAGCCTTACGTCATGCACCGGCTCGAACATGTCGGATACAAGCTGTGTCCGCGCTTCCAGGGCGATGTCTGGCGGCTGATCCATCGCGAAAGCCGGGGCATTCCCCGTCTCGTCAACCGGATCATGTCGCGGGTGTTGATGAAGGGCGCGATGGAGCAGCGCGAGGTCATCGCTGAAGACACGCTGCGTGCGGTGCTCGACGAGATCAACGGACGCGTGGCGGAAACGCCGCCCGCTGGCGGTATCCATCTCGTATCGGAAGACACGCAGCCCTACCGGCGCGATGAGCACCAAAGCGCGCCCGAGCCAGAACACGAGCAGCAATCAATGTCGCAGCACGAGCCGAACCAAGCCGAACAGGCGGAAGGAAACGCGTTGCTCGATGCGCAGATTGAGGCGATCGAGCAGGCTTTCTACGAGCATGACAGCCAGATTTCGGCCCTGCGCGAGGAACTGGGGCAGATTGCCCATGGCATGCCCGCCAAAGCTGCGGATTCGGATACGGTGCAGAGGCTGGCAGCGCTTGAGGCGCGGCTCGACGATCAGGAGCGGACCCTCCGGCAGGTCCTGACCATGATGATCAACTATTTCGAGACAAATGCGACCCGTGACCGCGACGCCGCCTAGGCGGAAACACCGTGGCCGCGGGCCATGTAGTCTTCGCTCTGCATTTCCTCCAAACGGCTGACAGTGCGCTCGAATTCGAACGCGCCATCGCCGGAGGTGTAGAGATCTTCCGGTTCGGCAGCGGCAGTGACGAACAGCTTCACGCTGTTTTCGTAAAGCGCGTCGACCAGCTTGGTGAAGCGGATCGCCTCGTTGCGGCTTTCGGGTGACAGGCGCGGTATGCCGACCACGATAACCGTATGAAAAGCGTGAGCCAGAGCGAGGTAATCTGCCGCTCCGCGATTTTCGCCGCATAGCCGCTTGAAACTGAATACGCCGACGCCCTTAAGGCTTTTGGGCACGTGAAGGCTGCGCCCGCCGCCAAGGTCGATTTCGCCGCTGGGCACGTGGTCGGCATCTTCCGGCGCATAATCAGTGAGGCGGAAAAAGGCCTCGCGGACCTGCGCGGTGGCTTCGTCGCCGAGCGGAGTATGCCAGCTGTCGATATCGCCCAACCGGTCGCGGCGATAGTCGGTCGGCCCGTTGAGCGGCACCACATCGAGTTCCGCCTGCACCAGATCGATGAAGGGTAGAAAGAGCGAGCGGTTCAGCCCGTCCTTGTAAAGATCAGCAGGGGGGCGGTTGCTGGTGGTCACCACCGTCACGCCCTGATCGCAGATGAGCGCGGTGAACAGCCGCGCCATGATTGCCGCATCGGCAGTGTTGTTCACCACCATTTCGTCGAAGGCGAGGCAGCGCACATCGGCGGCAAGGCGCGCGGCGACCGGGGCGATGGGATCGCCCGCTTCCTTCTTGCGCTCATCGCGGATCAGGCGATCCACTTCGAGCATGAATTCGTGGAAATGGGCACGCCGCTTCTCAGCAATGCCGAGCGTCTCTACGAACAGATCCATCAGCATGGATTTGCCGCGGCCCACGCCGCCCCACATGTAAACGCCCTGTGGCCGGGTCTTTTTCGGCCGGAACAGCTGGCTGAGAAGACCGCCCGAGCTTTCTGCCTCGAGGTCTTTTTGCAGCCGGTCCAGCCGCTCGGCCGCGCGCCGCTGGTCCGGATCGGAACGGAGCTCTCCGGCAGCGACCAGTTTTTCATAACGCGCCAGCATGCCGGTCATTCGGCACGCCTTTTCTTCACGATGCCGGAAAAGGACGCGACGACATTGTCCTCCTGCTCGACCATGCCGCGGACGAAAACGAGGCTCCCAGTTTCCCGGACGATCTCGGTCACTGCATCCAGGGGGCGATCGGGCATTCCTGCGCCGGTGAACTGGGTTGAAAGTTCCAGCGTGACCGACGGGCCAGCGTTGCCACTGCCCAGAGTGTGCATCGTGGTGAACAGCGATATGTCGATCAGCGACAGGGTGACCGCGCCGTGGATGATACCCTGCAGGTTCTCGTGGCGTCGCTCGGGCAACATGCGCAGGCGGGAATGGCGGCCATCCTCGTCAACGCGGGTGATGAGCTTGCCCATTACCGCGCCGTTGAACAGCGTCGGGTCCTTCAGGTTCCAGTGGCGCCAGCCGGGATTGTCCGGATCTGGACCGTGCTCGAAAACGTCGCCAAGCAGCACGTCAGATCGCGCGTTCGGCCATCATCTTCTTGGTTTCGGCAATCGCCTTCGCCGGGCTGAGGCCCTTGGGGCAGACATTGGCGCAGTTCATGATGGTGTGGCAGCGATAGAGGCGGAAGGGATCTTCCAGCTGATCGAGCCGCTCACCGGTCATTTCGTCACGGCTGTCGGCCAGCCAGCGATAGGCCTGTAGCAGGATGGCCGGGCCAAGGAACTTGTCGCTGTTCCACCAATAGCTGGGGCAGGCTGTCGAGCAGCAGGCGCACAGGATGCATTCGTACAGGCCATCCAGCTTTTCGCGCTGTTCGGGCGACTGCAGGCGTTCCTTGCCGCTTGGCGTGGTCGAGACGGTCTGCAACCAAGGGCGGATGCTGGCATATTGCGCATAGAAATGGGTAAAATCGGGAACGAGATCCTTCACAACCTCCATATGCGGCAGCGGGGTGATGCGGATTTCACCCTTGAGATCTTCGATCGCGGTGGTGCAGGCGAGGCCGTTCTTGCCGTTCATGTTCATCGAACACGAACCGCAGATGCCTTCGCGGCAGGACCGGCGGAAGGTCAGCGTGGGGTCGATCTCGTTCTTGATCTTGAACAGAGCGTCGAGCACCATCGGGCCGCAGGCATCGAGATCGATCTCGAACGTGTCGTAACGCGGGTTTTCTCCCAGATCCGGATCGTAGCGATAGATCTTGAATTTCATCACGCGGCCCGCATTCTCCGCCTTGTGGGTGCGGGTCTTGCCGGTGATCTTGGAGTTCTTCGGAAGAGTGAAGGTCGCCATGGGGTATTTTCGATCCTGTCTGCGGTTGCGCCCTCTCTAGCCGTTGCGGCGCGCTGTGCAAGGGGGAGGCCGTCGCGAAATATGCATCGCTTGATGCATGGCGGTGAAACTGCCACTCCGCGCGGCCATGAAAGTGGCGATCTACGACCTCGACAAGACGCTGGTGCGAAAGGCTACGTTTACGCCCTTCCTGGCCTTCGCAGCGCGCCGTCTGGCGCCCTGGCGGCTGCTGTTCCTGCCCGTTTGGATCGGCTTGATGATAGGCTATCGAGCCAAATTCTACGATCGCACCACGCTCAAGACCATGGGCATGAAACTTATGCTGGGGCGGCAGGAGTTATCCCAGCTCGAGAAAGTCGGGCATGCCTTTGCCGCTCGGCATATCTCTACGGCAGGCTGGATCCCGGAAGTGAGCGCGCTGGTGGAAGATGACCGCCGCCAGGGCGCGCGCCTGGTAATCGCCACCGCCGCATTTGAATTTTACGCCCGCGCTTTTGCGCGCATGCTCGATATCGACACCGTGATCGCCACGCGGTGGGATGGCCGCCAGATCCCCGGTGGCAATTGCTACGGCGAGGAAAAACGGCGCCGGGTGCTGGAGGCCCTGGGGGATACAGGACCCGATACCACCCTGCGTTTCGTGAGCGACAGTTTCGCCGATGCGCCCATGCTGAACGAGGCGCAGGAGGCGATTTTCATAACGTCCAGTGCGCGCAAGGCGAATCGCGCGGCATCGCGAGGCTGGGCGGTTATCGCGCCGCAGGGCTAGATTTCGGGATCGGCGTGGATGTCGATCGAATGGGCCCGGCGAAGCGCGACGAAGGCCATCGCTCCCATCACCAGATAGCCCACCGTTGCCCCGACGACGAGCGACCACGCAATGCCTTGTTCCGCATAGGTGTTGACCACGAGTGACAGGCAGATTGCCGCCGTGGCGACCGTGATGGCACGGGCAATCAGCGATAGCCGCGCCCGCCCGGTCGAATGGAGGACCGGCTCGAAAGCCACGCCTGCAAGCTCGATGCTCGACACGATGACGAGCGGTAGCAGGATCGTATATCCATTGCGGAATTCCTCGCCGCCGAGAAGTGCAAGGATCTGTCCGCCGATGGTCGCTGCGGCCACCACGACGATCGCGCCGCCAATCGCCGCGAGCTTGGTCGTTTGCGCCGCGAGCCTGCGAAACTCGTCGGCCGCCGAAGCCACGCTTGCGCGGGCAATCTGGGCGTAGGCTGCGCGGCTCAGTAGAGCGGAGAGTTTGGATAAGCCCTGAGCAAGCTGGTGGGCGAGGCGGTAGAGGCCTGCTGCACTCGTGCCGACGAAATAGCCTACGGCCAGAAGCGGACCGTGCTTGAATATCGCATCGAGAGTGGCGCCGAGGTAAGTTATCCCGAAAAAATGGACGAGGCCCGGATTTTCGTGGCGAGCCCTGAATGCCGTCGGCAAATATTTCAGCCGGATCGCTTGGGGACTGAGCCGGCGAGCCACGATCCAGTAGACCGCGGCTTCGATCAGATCGATGACGGCCCAGGCCACCAGAAAGAGGGCCAGGCTGGGTCCGGCAAAGGCGATCACACCCGCTGCAATCAGGCGCAGCGCAGGCACCAGCGCCTCGACATAAACGGCCACATCGAAGCGATCGAGCGCCCGGACAATGCCAGTGGGGGTTGAAACGAGCGCCCAGAGCGCCGCGACATTGAACCAGAACGCGGTATCTATCAGCCGCGGATTGAGGCTGAGCTCTGCAGCGAAATGATAAAAGGCGACATAGGCGACGAGGCATCCGGCCAGTGCCCCGAAGACGTCGAAGACGAAGCTCATCATGCTGAGCCGCCCGAATGCGCCCCAATTTTCCGTGTGAATATGCTTCACGCCGAAGCGCACCACCGTACGCCAGGTCTGAAAGCCGGCGAGAGCGATCAAGGCCTGGGACGTGCCGAAGATCAGCGCGAAATGTCCGAAATCCTTCAGGCCCAGCGAGCGTGTGAGGATTGCCAGATACGCCAGCGAGCAGACGGCCCCGAAGCCTTTGCCGCCAATGAGCCAGGCTACATTGGTCAGCATCCGCGCCATGAGCGAACGCGGCTGATCGTGGGTAACTACGGAGTCGTCCATCTGGCGCGCGCTTTGGACGAGCGTTGGCGCCTGCGCAAGCTTGCCTGGCCCCGGCAGCGACCAGCACGGCGTTGCAGTAGGCAGTTTGTGCGATTAAGGCGCCCCGCATGATAGAACATGCCATCCTTCTGAGCGCAGGGCAGGGCTCCCGCCTGCTGCCGCTCACTGCCGAACGTCCCAAATGCCTGATCGATTTTTCGGGCAAATCCCTCATTGAATGGCAGGTGGAAATGCTGGCCCGTGCAGGGGTGAAGCGGATCGACGTCGTCACCGGTTTCATGACCGATCAGGTTGAAGAGCATGTCGCACGGATCGACGATCAGAGGGTGGAAATCACCTGCCATTTCAACCCCTTCTTCAAGGTTGCCGACAATCTTGGTTCGTGCTGGATTGTGCGCGAGCGGATGAAAGGCGACTTCCTCATCCTCAATGGCGATACGCTGGTTTCGGAAGACATCGTGCGCCGGGTGCAGGAAGGCAGCGACTGGCCAATCGCGGTGACGGTGGATGTGAAGCCCGCTTACGATAGTGACGACATGAAGGTGAGCCGGGGCCAGAATGGCCGGCTTGCGCGCATCGGCAAGACGCTGACGGCCGAAGTCAGCAATGCGGAATCCATCGGTTTCCTCGCCTTTCGCGGCGAAGGGGTGGAACTGTTCCGCGAAACCGTACGCCAGACGATGCGGACGCCCGACGGCGTCAATCACTGGTATCTCAAAGTGATCGACATGATCGCGGACAGCGGGAAGGTCGGCACCAAATCCATCGAAGGCATGGACTGGGCCGAAGTCGATTTCTCGAACGATATCGAGACCGCGACCGAACTGACCGATCGCTGGGCCAAGGAAGGCTGATCAGCTGAAGAGTGGGGTGAGTTCTGCCTTGAGCAGATCTACCTCATCCGCGCCTAGTGCATGTGCACTGCCGAGGTCGGGCAGCTTGGGCCAGCCTGCGTCTTCGAACGCTACACCGTTGAATTCGCGGCTCCCGTCATAGCGCGGGATGACGTGGAAATGGACCTGCGGATCGACCATCATCAACATGAGGTAGTTGATCTTCGCATAATCGACGAAGGACTTGAGCGCGGTCTCTATCAGCCGTGTTGCCTGCGAAAGTTCCGCATGCGCTTCCGGGGGAAGGCCGGAAAACTCGGTGGCGTCCGATTTTGCGGCGAGCACCAGGCTGCCCAGTGTGGGCTGGGAAGGGCGCAGCAGGATTACCCAGTGGTCCAGTTCGCGCAGCAAGGTGGCCGGATAGCCGAATTTTTCGATCGTCTCGTTCATGCTTCGTCTCCTGCAAGCCAGCTGGTCAACTGTTCGCCCTTGCGCGCCCGTGCGATCTCCGCCTGAACCAGCTGGACTGTATGGACGGCAAGCGAAATGACCGTCCACCACGCGACGGCAATGATGCCTAAGTCGGGCCGGGCAAAGAGCAGCGAGACGAACAGAATGACCATGTTCGGATTTCGCCGCGCGGTAATGAGCCGGAACCAGCTGTCGAACGGTCGCCAGACGTGGATATGCATCATGCCGTTGCGGCGCATGAAGACGCCCTCGATCAGGCGTTGCAGGACATAGCCGCCCTGAATCGCGCCCTGCACCCACCAGAAGGTGGTGCTGTCCAGCGCGAGGCCCCAATAGACGAGGCCGGTTGTCCAGAACCACCACCAGAAAGGTGGGTGGACCAGATCGATGCCGTGGTCGAAAATATTGCCCCACCAGCTGGAAGTGATCGTGCAGCGCGCAAGCTTTCCGTCCACGGTATCCAGCACCATGAACACCAGTCCCATTGCGATGCCGGCCCAATAATGGCCGAAAGCAAACGCCACTGTCGCAGCGACGCACAGGATCGCGCCAATTGCTGTCACCATATTTGGTGTCATGCCGATCCTGGCCGTGATACGGGTCAGGAATAGCGCCCATTCCGGCCAGAGGTACTTGGTCAAAACATCCGTTACGCCTTTGTAGGCGCCGAAATAACTAGCGCGTTCAATGCTTTTCAGCGTCTGCGGCTGCAGTTCGGCGAGGAAAGGCGTCTCCCGCTTTCGCAGCTGCTTGTTCTCGATCGTCGGGCCATCTTCGTAGCGATAGACGGTCAGTTCCAGGCCTTCCGGCACTGCCGAACCGGACCGCATTGCCTGGCGCAGCGCTTTGGCAGAAGGCTGGTCCACGGCGTGCGCGAGCGCTGGGGTCCCGTCGATGGTAAGGACGAGACCGGGATTGGCGGCCAAGTGACGGACCCAGGCCGGATCGGCCACATAGGCCGCATTGACCAGCAGGACTGCATCACCGGCCGAACCGTCGTAGCCATTCGCCGCGCCGATCCTGCGATGCCGTTCCTCCATCGACAGGCCCCATAATTTCGTTGGGTTGGTGCCGATGGTTTCGATGGCGGGCATGCGCTGCGTCTTGCTCATGGCGGGCCGAATAAGCCGGGAATGGCGGATCGGCAATGGCCGCTGAGCGAAGTCTGCCGAATGCAGCGGGTTTGTATTGTGTGCGGCGCGCGGAGGACGCTACAGCCGCTTCATGATCGAGAGTTACCCAGAGGCCGCATCCGCCCGCAATTGGCGCGTAGAACCGGGCAGGACAGAGTGACTGCCGCGCTCGTACTCGCCGGAACCAGACCCGGCGGCGATCCCTTTGCCGAGGCGCTGGGCGTTCCGCACAAGGCACTTATCGAACTTGACGGAAAGCCGCTTCTTGCGCGTGTGGTGGGAGCTTTGCGCGAGGCAGGTATCGAGCGCGTCGGCGTCAGTTGCGACGACGGGCCAGTGGCGGATCTTGCTTCCGCCCTGGGCGCGGAAGTCCTCTTAGCTGGACGAGGCCCGAGCGCGAGTGTGGGGCTGGCGCTGCAGGCACTGGGTACGCCTCTTGTTGTCACCACGAGCGATCACGCGCTGCTGGAACCTCAATGGGTTCGCGAGTTGATCGGGAAGAGGGGGCCGGATGCAGACGTTTCGGTCATGCTTGCGCGCCGTGATGTGGTCGAACAGGCGATGCCTGAAACAAGACGGACCTATTTGCGCTTTGCCGACGGTCAGTGGTCCGGATGCAACCTCTTCTACCTGCAGACGCCCGCTGCGGTGAAAGCCATAGATACTTGGGCGATGGTGGAGGCCGATCGCAAGAGGCCGTGGAAAATCGCAGCACGGCTTGGGCCGGGCACGCTGATTTCCATGCTGCTGGGGCGTCTGACGCTTCAGGAAGGGCTGGACAGGCTCGGGAAAAGGATCGGCATATCCGCGCAGCTAATCGCGGCGAGCGACGGGTTGGCGGCGGTAGATGTCGACAAGCAGGCCGATCTGGAGGTGGTACGCGAGTTGCTTGCCCACCGGCGCTAGCGAAAGGACGGAGCGCGGCGGGTTACCAAGCGCCCGATATTATCAAGGACTGCCTTAGCTGCCCGCACTCTCGATCAGGCCTCTCCGCCGGCCCGGAATATTCGCACCGGCGGAGAGGGTAATAGCCTTATTCGCCGAATGTGCGCTGCCACCAGCCACGCTTGGGCTTGGCATCCGCCTTCGGCTTCTCAGCTTCAGCTGCTTCGGACTTGTCGTTTTCGGCTTCGGCTGTCTGAGCAGTCTGTTCCGGTCCAGCCACGACGGCCATGTCTTCCTTGACCTGCTCCGCCACTTCCGGCGCGGCCTTCTTTCGGCGCGTACGCTTCGGCTTTTCAGCGGAGGCTTCGGCCTGAGTTTCGCCTGATGCTGCCTCGTCAGAAGGTGCCGTGTTGGCATCGGCCTTCTTGCGCCGCGTCCGCTTGGGCTTTGGCGCCTCGTCACCTTCGCTGGTAGCCTCGGTGGTCTCGGTATCGGCCTTCTTGCGGCGGGTCCGCTTGGGCTTCGGCTTCTCTTCAGTTTCTTCCGCAGCGGTCTCGGCCGATGCTTCGGTCTCCGCAGCCTCATCCGTTTTCTTGCGCCGACGCGGAGCCCGCTTCTTGGGCTTTTCGTCGGCTGCTTCCTCGGCGGTTTCCGGGGCGTCGTCAGGCCCTGCGACGACGGTCATGTCCTCGACGATATGCTCGGAGACCTGCTCCAGCTTTTCGGCATCCTCGGACGTCACTTCATCGCCATTGGGCTTTCCGCGACCACGCCCGCCCCGACGGCGGCCACCGCGGCGACGGCGCTTCTTGGGCCGATCTTCCCCGTTATCCTCGTCGGTTTCCTCTTGGCCGTTGTCATCGGAATCGTCTTCCGAATCATCCTGGTCGTCGTTCTGATCCCGGTTCTTGTTCCGGCCGCGGCCGCCACGCCGGCGCCGCCGTTTCTTGTTCGAACGACCATCGTCGTCACGGTCGGAATCATCGTCCGAGGTGTCGACATCGTCATCCTCGTCCTCATCTTCGTCTTCGACCAGCGCTTCGAACTTCGGTGCATCTTTGGGCTTGGGGCCGTGGCTGGACGCAGCCATTTTCGCGCCTTCGTCTTCGCCTTCAGGCACCACTTCGACGATCACGCCGTAACGCTGCTCGATTTCCACGAGCTCGTTGCGCTTTTCATTGAGCAGATAGACGGCGGCCTCGGTGCTGGCCGCAAGACGGATCTTCGTGCCTTTGCCCTTGGCCGCTTCTTCTTCGATCAGGCGCAGCGCCGACAGGCCTGCCGAACTGGCCGTCCGGACCAAGCCGGTCCCGTCGCAATGCGGGCACTCGCGGGTCGTCGCTTCGAGAACACCGGTGCGCAGACGCTGGCGGCTCATCTCCATCAGGCCGAAGCTCGAGATGCGGCCCACCTGGATGCGAGCGCGATCGTTCTTGAGCGCATCCTTCATCGCGCGCTCGACCTTGCGCGTGTTCGAGTGATGCTCCTGGTCGATGAAGTCGATCACGACGAGGCCGGCCATGTCCCGGAGGCGCAACTGGCGGGCAATTTCCTTGGCCGCTTCCAGATTGGTGTGGAGCGCGGTCTGTTCGATATTGTGCTCCTTGGTGGAGCGCCCCGAGTTGATGTCGATCGAAACCAGTGCCTCGGTCGGATTGATCACCAGGTAACCGCCCGATTTGAGCTGCACGACCGGATCGTACATCGCCTTGAGCTGGTCTTCTGCGCCATAACGCTGGAAGAGCGGCACGGGGTCGGCGTATTGCTTCACCCGCCGCGCGTGGCTGGGCATGAGCATCTTCATGAACGCCTTGGCCGATTTGTAGCCCTCGTCGCCTTCGACAACGACTTCCTCGATCTCGCGGTTGTAGATGTCGCGGATCGCGCGCTTGATGAGGTCGCTATCCGAATGGATCAGCGCCGGTGCGGCCGAGGCCAGCGTCTTCTCGCGAATTTCGTCCCACAGACGGGCGAGATAGTCGAAATCGCGCTTGATCTCGGTCTTGGTGCGCGACAGGCCCGCGGTGCGAACGATCAAGCCCATGCTCTTGGGCAGGCTGAGATCGTTGACTACCTGCTTCAGGCGCTTGCGATCGCTGGCGGAATTGATCTTGCGGCTGATGCCGCCGCCATGGCTGCTGTTCGGCATGAGCACTGTGTAACGACCGGCGAGGCTGAGATAGGTGGTAAGTGCCGCGCCCTTGTTGCCGCGCTCTTCCTTGACGACCTGAACCAGAAGTACCTGGCGGCGCTGAATGACATCCTGGATCTTGTATTTGCGGCGCAGCGCCATGCGGCGGGCGCGCGCATCGTCCACTTCCTTGGCGCGGCTGCGACCACCGCCTTTGCCCTGGCGACGGCCGCGACCACGGCGACCGCGGCCTTTCGGCTTGTCCTCGCCATCGTCATCTTCATCGCTGTCGTCGTCATCGTCGCCGTCGACATCGTCGCCATCGACATGGCCTTCCTCGATGGTGGCGACATCGTCCTTGTCCGAGGTGTCGACCTCTTCCAGGCCATCTTCGGCGAGATCTTCGGCTAGGGCTTCCGAGCTTTCGTCGTCGGCGTCATATTCGTCGCCCGGCATTTCGCCGCGCTCTTCCTCTTCGGCGCGGAGACGTTGCTCTTCCTCGGCTACTTCCGCTTCAGCGGCGAGCAGGGCTTCACGGTCTTCCTTGGGGATCTGGTAATAGTCAGGATGGATTTCGCTGAATGCGAGGAAACCGTGGCGGTTTCCGCCGAAGTCCACGAAGGCTGCCTGAAGCGAGGGTTCGACCCGCGTGACCTTGGCTAGATAGATATTTCCCTTGATCTGCCGCTTGTCGGCAGATTCGAAATCGAATTCCTCAATCCGGTTTCCCTTGAGGACTGCCACCCGGGTTTCTTCCTGGTGGCGCGCGTCGATGAGCATGCGCGTTGGCATTGATTAGTCTCCATGCGCGAGTGCGCGGGCGATGCCCGCTGCAGCTTTCGCGCGTCAGTGTTGGAAATCCGCTGTCCCATGATGGATCTGCGGGATTTGTGAACCGGCTCGCTCTCTCTGCAGAGGTCCGGGATTTCGTGTCTGCGAGGACTTCCTTCCGCAACTCTTGCGCGGTCCGTCCCGCCATGGCTGCGAAGTGCTGGCGCACCTGCATCACATGCGTCGGGAGGGAAAGGGAATTGTCCAGCATCAACCTGTTCATTCTTTGCCGCCACCGGAATGGTGGAAGCGTGAGCCGGATCAAGTGACCCTCTTCGTCACGAATGAAGCGCGCCGATCGGAGGCACTTTGGGTTCGGCTTCCCAATTCGCTAGCACCGTGGGTATCCAACGGCAACTATATTGCACTGTCATGTGCTTAGCCCCTAACCACTGCCGGTCATGACGCGGCGCCTCAAGCTTCTGTCGATTTTCCTGGTTCCGGCGGTATTGATCGCCGGCCTCGTGCTGCTCGCGAACGGCAATGGCCTTGCGGGGAAGGGCGCAGGGTTCATCATGCGGACCGATTTGCCCGGCTACGAAGATGGGGCGGCGCTGCCGGATGTTTCGGGAGCCGCCGATCTGCCGCTGGTCGTAATCGATCCTGGCCACGGCGGTGTCGACCCGGGGGCGACATCGGGCGGTTATGTCGAAAAAAAGCTCGTGCTGGCGCTTGCCATGGCTTTGCGTGACGAGCTCGAGGGTCAGAAGATCGCGCGTGTAGCGCTGACCCGCGACGACGACAAATATTTGCTTCATAACGAGCGCTACCGGATCGCGCAGCGCCTTGGCGCCGACCTTTTTCTTTCAATCCATGCCGACAGCGCAGGCGACAGCGCGGATGTAACCGGCGCGAGCATCTATACGCTTTCCAACGAGGCATCGAGCCGGGCGGCCGCTCTGTATGCCGCTCGGGAAAACGCGTCGGACACCATCGGCGGGGTCGATCTTTCCAAGGAGAGCGACAGCGTCACCAACATCCTGGTGGAACTTTCCCAGCGCCGTACACAGGAGCGGTCGGATCAGTTTGCGCGCCTCATCGAGCAGGAAGGGGAGGGGGTGATCCAGTTCCATCCCCAGGCGCGGCGTTCGGCATGGCTGGCGGTCCTGCGCGCGCCCGATATTCCTTCCGTTCTTTTCGAAAGCGGCTTCATCTCCAATTCGCAGGATGCCGAAAGGCTTGCTTCGCCCGAAGGACAAAGGCGCTTCGCCCAGACGATGGCACGCGCCATCAGGATATTCTTCGTCCGCCAGTCGGAAAGCTGAGAACGGATGATTCTTGTTCTGGCAATGTCCAGATTACAAGTGCTAGAGGCGTCGTCCATATATGGTTGCCATTCCCGATCTTGCATATGTCCGCCAGCGCCTGACCGGCGATCCCGTGCACCTGTTCACCTGGATGAAGGAAAATTGGCAGGACAGCCGCCGGCTGCGCGTGTTGACCTACCTCATCGGTATCGGGCTTATTCTGTTGGTACTGGCTTGGGCATCGCTGGCACGAAATTTGCCCGAAGCGGATTCGCTGCTCGAATACGAAACGCCGTTGCCCACGGTCGTTCGCGGCGTGGACGGGGAAATCGTTCATTCCTATGCGCGTGAACGGCGCGTTCAGCTTCAATACGTTGATTTCCCGCAGCCGCTGGTCGAGGCTTTTCTGTCGGCGGAGGACAAGACCTTTTTCAGCCACAGCGGTGTCGACTTTACCGGCACGCTTAATGCGGTGTTCGATTACGCCACCAAATATGGCTCGGGAGAGCGGGCTGTAGGCGGATCCACCATCACCCAGCAGGTAGCGAAGAACCTTTTGCTCGGTGACGAATATTCGGTAACCCGCAAGCTCAAGGAGATGATCCTTGCGCAGCGCATCGAGCAAGTCCTGACGAAGCAGGAAATTCTCGAGCTTTATCTCAACGAAATTCCGCTGGGACGTCGCAGCTTCGGCGTACAGGCAGCGGCACGCGCCTATTTCGATAAGGACGTCGGTGATCTCGACCTGCACGAGACGGCGTTCCTCGCGATCCTGCCCAAGGCGCCCGAGCGATACGGCCGCGCGCGGTACGAGGATCTGGCAGTATCGCGCCGCAATTTCGTTCTCGACCAGATGGTGGCCAACGATTTCGTCAGCGCGGGTGAAGCTGCTGCAGCGAAGAGCGAGCCGCTCGGACTGGTGCAGCAGCGCTCGGAACGGTCTGCGGATGCGGGCTATTTCCTCGAGGAAGTACGCCGGCAGCTGATCGACAAGTTTGGCGAAACTGCCGAGGATGGCGGCAACAGCGTTTACGCTGGCGGTCTATGGGTGCGCACATCGCTCGACACCGAGTTGCAGGATGCCGCCCGTGATGCGCTGCGCGCGCAACTGCTCAGCTATCACGGCAATCGCGGCTACACCGGGCCGATCGCAACGCTGAATCCGGAAAACGGAGATTTGCACGGCCAGCTTGCCTCCTCGAATATCTCGATCAATTACAAGGACTGGCAAATCGGCGTAATCACCACGGGTGGGTCCGGCGCCAAAGTCGGCATGACCGATGGGCAGGACTACGATCTATCAGGCGCCCCGTCGTCGGTGAAAGTTGGCGATGTCGTGGCGGTCGAAAAATCGGGCTCGGGATATGCCATTCGCGGCGTGCCTGAAGTGTCCGGCGCCTTCCTTGCTGAATCGCCCAAAACGGGCCGCATCCTGGCGATGCAGGGCGGCTTCGACAGCCGCCTTGGCAGCTTTAACCGCGCTACGCAGGCGCTGCGGCAACCTGGTTCGACCATCAAGCCCTTCGTCTACGCCTCTGCGCTCGATCACGGCATGACGCCAGCTACCATGGTGCCCGATCAGACATTCTGCGTTTGGCAGGGTGCGAACCTCGGCGAAAAGTGCTTCCGCAACTTTGGCGGCGGCGGCGGGGGTGAGCACACCATGCGCTGGGGTCTGGAGCAGAGCCGCAATCTGATGACGATCCATATCGCCGACGATACCGGCATGCAGAATGTGACCAAGACGATCAAACGTCTCGGTATTGGCGATTATGAACCATATTATTCTTTCGCGCTGGGCGCAGGGGACACGACGGTTGCCAATATGGTCAACGGCTATGCGGCGCTTGCGAACTGGGGCCGGCAGCATGAAGGTTCGGTGATTGATTATGTCCAGGATCGCCGGGGCAAGGTGATCTTCCGCAGCGACAATCGCGAATGCAGCAGCTGCAATATGGACGAATGGGACGGCCAGCCCATGCCGCGCTTCGAGCCGGGCGGCAGGCAGGTGCTAGATCCGCGGACAGCGTTCCAGGTAGTCCATATGCTGCAGGGCGTAGTCACGCGCGGTACTGCCGTGCGGCTGCGCAGCCTGGAGCTTCCTCTGTTTGGCAAAACCGGCACGACAAATGGTCCGACGAATGCATGGTTCGTGGGCGGCACACCGGACATCATCGCAGGCATGTATGTCGGATTCGACCAGCCGCGTAATCTCGGCGGATGGGTGCAGGGGGGCAACACCGCCGCGCCGATCATGAAGCGGTTCATCGAAAGCACCCGCGAACGCTGGACCTCGGACGATTTCATCGCGCCCCCCGGCATCCGGATGGTCAAGATCGACCGCCGGACCGGCAAGCGCGTGTTCGAAGGAACGCCGTCAAATGATCCGAAGGCTGCGGTTATCTGGGAGGCATTCAAGCCCGATACCGAACCGGCCCGGTCGACCCGCTCCGATGAACTGGCTGCGCGTCGCAGCGAAATTCTTGATCTGATACGCCGTGCGAGAGAGGGTGTTCGAGCCCCACGCCGGGCAGCGCGTGAGGAAGTTCAGGAAGATTTCGTCGAAGACCAGGGCGGCATCTACTAGACTTAGCCGGCGCGGCTGCGCCTTCGCTTTACAATCAACGCCCGCACGCTAGGTGGGCGGACATATCGTTTTGAGGAAATGTCTATGCGTGCCGAGGGGCAGGCCTATATCGACCGTATCGAAGCTGCGCTGGCGCTGGTGCGCCAATCGCTCGACTGGGAGCGCGCATTGCGCCGTCTCGATGAACTCGACGCACGCGTCCAGGACCCGACGCTGTGGGACGATCCCAAGCAGGCGCAGGCGATCACACAAGAGCAGAAGCGTCTCGAGACCGCAATCAACACCGTGCGCGAGATTGAGAGCGAGATGAAGGACGCCATCGAATTCGTCGGCATGGGGGAAGATGAAGGCGATGATGAGATCATTCGCGAAGGCCTCACCAGCCTGGAAACACTTGCCGATCGCGCCGATCGCGACAAGGTCCAGGCGCTGCTTTCGGGCGAGGCCGACGGCAATGATACCTATCTCGAAATTCATGCCGGCGCTGGCGGAACGGAAAGCCAGGATTGGGCCGAAATGCTGTTCCGCATGTATGCTCGCTGGGGCGAGCGGCGCGGTTTCAAGGTTGAGACGGTCGAGCATCAGTCGGGCGATCAGGCGGGCATCAAGAGCGCGACGCTGCTGCTAAAGGGCGAGAACGCCTATGGCTATGCAAAGACCGAGAGCGGCGTTCACCGTCTCGTGCGCATCAGTCCCTATGACAGTTCGGCGCGCCGCCACACCAGCTTCAGCTCGGTCTGGGTATATCCCGTCATCGACGACGATATCGACATCGAGATCAATCCATCGGATTTGAAGATTGATACCTATCGTGCGTCGGGCGCAGGGGGACAGCACGTCAACACCACCGATTCCGCCGTTCGCATCACCCACCAGCCGACCGGCATTGTGGTGGCGAGTCAGAACGACCGCAGTCAGCATAAGAACAAAGCCACGGCGATGAACATGCTCAAGGCGCGGCTTTTCGAACGCGAGATGGCGGAGCGTGAGGCGGTAGCGTCCGGAGAATATCAGGAAAAAAGCGACATCGGGTGGGGACACCAGATTCGCAGTTATGTCCTGCAGCCCTACCAGATGGTCAAGGATTTGCGCACTGGCGTGACGTCGCCAACTCCGGACGATGTTCTCGACGGGGCACTGGATCCCTTTATTTCTGCCGCCCTCGCTCAACGCGTTACCGGCGAAACGGTCGAGGTCGAGGACGCCGACTGATGCGGTTTGCGCCGTTAGCCCTGACGGTGGTCCTGCTTGGTGCATGCTCGGGTGCGAACGATACCGGGTCGGTTTTTCCTGCGCCCGACAGGCCGGTTTCCCAAGCCGGATCCAATCAGTTCTCGACAGAGACCCAGCGCGACAGCCGGGGCGAGGCGCAAACGGTAATGGAGCTTGCGGAAATCCGGCCCGGAATGACAGTGGCGGATATTGGGGCCGGAAACGGTTACTATACGGTTCGTCTGGCCGAGCAAGTAGGCCCGGAAGGCCGTGTTCTTGCACAGGATATCGACCAGAAGGCGCTTGGCCGACTTGCCCGGCGTGTGGAGCGTTACCGTCTGGATAATGTCTCGATCAGGCAGGGCGAATTCGCCGACCCCAAGCTGCCGGATAACAGCTTTGATCGTATCTTCATGGTTCACATGTACCACGAGATCGAGCAGCCCTACGAGTTCCTATGGCGTATGTGGCCTGCCTTGCGCGCGGGTGGGCAGGTAATCGTAGTCGACATAGACCGCCCCACCGACGCTCACGGGATCGACCCACTGCTCCTGTCGTGTGAATTCAGCCGCGTCGGTTTTGAATTGGTGGCGTTCAGGGATGCTCCCGAATTGGCGGGGTACTATGCACAGTTCAAGGCAACGGCTAACAGGCCCAAGCCAGGAGAGATCAAGCCCTGCCGCAACGAAAGCATGGCGCAGGGCTGAGGCCGCATCGCGGTCGAATGCTGAAAGAGAGAAATTGCATGAGTTTCAAGGGTCTGACCCCGATTGTTTACGGTGGACGTGAAGTCTGGCCGCTAATCGAAGGTGGGAAAGGTGTTTCGGCCACGAATCATCTCAGTTCGGGCGCCTGGGCTGCGGCCGGCGGCATCGGCACCGTCAGCGCGGTGAATGCCGACACCTATGATGAGGACGGAAATCCCGTCCCGCAGGTGTATCCGCAGGCAACCCGCGTCGAACGCTTCGAGCAGCTCGTCCGCTACGGGATCGACGGCGCCACCGAGCAGGTGAAGCGCGCCTATGAAATTGCGGATGGCAAGGGCGCGATCAATATCAACGTGCTGTGGGAAATGGGCGGTGCCCAGCGGGTCATGGAGGGCGTGCTGGAAAATTGTCCCGGCATGGTCACCGGTGTGACTTGCGGCGCCGGCATGCCGTATAAGCTCGCCGAAATCGCCGCCCACCACAAGGTTTACTATCTGCCGATCGTAAGCTCTGCTCGCGCTTTCCGCGCGCTGTGGAAGCGGAGCTATTCGAAGGTCCCCGAATGGCTGGCAGCAGTGGTTTACGAGGATCCCTGGCTTGCCGGCGGACACAATGGCCTTTCCAATGCCGAAGATCCCACCAAGCCGGAAGACCCATACCCGCGCGTAAAGGCATTGCGCGAAACCATGCGCAAGGAAGGCGTTTCGGAGGAGGTCGCCATCGTGATGGCGGGCGGCGTCTGGTTCTTGCGCGAATGGAACGACTGGATCGACAATCCCGAACTCGGCAAGATTGCCTTTCAGTTCGGTACGCGCCCACTGCTGACGCATGAAAGCCCGATCCCGCAGGTGTGGAAGGACATGCTGCGCACGGTCGAGCCGGGTGATGTCCTGTTGCACAAGTTCAGCCCTACCGGCTTTTATTCAAGTGCGGTGAAAACGCCGTTCCTCTATGATCTGATGCATCGCAGTGAGCGCCAGATACCGATCTTCAAGCGTGACGAGGAAGAGGGCACCATCCCGCTGATGGACCATGGTAAAGCGAAATACTTCTTCGTTCACCCGGGCGACCAGAGGAAAGCCCAGGCATGGATGCACGAGGGCTTTACCGAGGCACTCAAGACACCGGACGATACGGTAGTTTTCGTCACTCCGGAAAGCGCGGAACAAATCCGCGCGGATCAGCAGGCTTGCATGGGCTGTCTTTCGCACTGCCAGTTCTCTAGCTGGAAGGATCACGACAACCACACCACAGGACGTCTGGCCGACCCCCGCAGCTTCTGTATTCAGAAGACGCTGCAGGATATCGCGCATGGCGGCGACCCGGACGAGAATCTCGCTTTCGCTGGACACGCAGCCTACCGGTTCAAGCAGGATCCCTTCTATTCGAACAATTTTACGCCAACGGTGGCGCAATTGGTCGAGCGGATTCTGACGGGAGATTGATTTGAAGGGGAAGGGCGCCAGGAATGACATTCGGGCGCCCTCTCTTTCGGACTGGCTGGCCGAGCCGCTGGCAATTCCGAAAATGGTGTTGGCACCTTATCGACGGCCGGTTTTGACAAGTAGAAAAGGGGCCGGCCGCGCTGTGCTCGTTCTGCCTGGAATGGCGTCTGGGGACCGCTCGGCGGGGCTTCTCAGGCATTCTCTCGCTGAAGCAGATTACTGTCCTGTCACTGGTAATCTCGGTCGCAATCTTACTGTTTCTCCTGAAAAATTCGCAGCACTCGAAAGCCGTCTTTGCGACATAGCCACGGGTTCGGACCGCAAGCCAGTCCTCATAGGCTGGAGTCTCGGCGGTTTCTACGCCCGCGTTCTTGCTCAGCGTCATCCTGACAAGGTGGCTATGGTGGCCACCATGGGAACTCCATTCTCAGGAAGCCGCAGGGCTAACAACGCGTGGCGATTGTACGAATTTCTGGCCGACCACTCCGTAGATGATCCGCCATTGCCCGATGATCCAGCCCGCAAGCCTCCCGTTTACACAATCGCGTTTTGGTCGGCGATTGATGGGATTGTCGCTCCCGCCAGTGCGCGGGGCAGAGAGACTGAATGTGACGAGGCGATCGAGCTTTCGGTCCGTCACTTCGAGATGGGCTGTTCCCGCTCCGCCGTCCGGACAGTCATCGAAACCGTCAGTTCCCGGCTCGAAAGACTGGAACAGTGAGCGGGGCATTTACATATATTACGAGTTCCTAATCACTTATTTACCATTGTTCGCTTAGAAGCTCCGGTGACTGAAGTTCAGCGGAGCCGATCAAGTGAATGAAACTCTGAAATTTCGATCCGCATGGGACGCGGTCTGCCGCTCGCAAGCGGTCGCCGAGTTTACGCCTGGCGGCCATGTGCTGTGGGCGAACGATCTATTCTGTTACGCGATGGACTATGATCTCGACGACATTGTCGACCGGCACCATTCAATGTTTTGCGAAACTGCCCTACGCAACTCGGAAGACTATAGGCTGTTCTGGGAGAAACTTGGCAAGGGCAATTACGACGAAGGTACCTATAGGAGAGTTCGGCGGGATGGATCTGCGATCTATCTCCGCGCCACGTACAATCCGGTGTTCGACGAGAATGGGCAGTGTGATCGCATCCTGAAGATCGCAGCGGATGTGACCAGCGAATTCGAGGAAGCCGCCGATACCGCTGGAAAAACCCAGGCTTTTGATCGATCCTATGCAGTCATCGAATTCGGGCTCGACGGCACCATCCTGTCCGCAAATACGAATTTTCTCGACCTGATGGGCTATCGCCTGGAGGATGTTGTGGGCAAGCACCATCGGATTTTCTGTGAACACAGTCATGCTGCGAGTGCAGAATATGCTCGGTTCTGGGAGCAATTAGGTCAAGGTCGCTTCGATGCCGGTCTTTACTGCCGTAAACGCCGTGATGGCAGCAATGTCTGGCTGCAAGCGACCTATAATCCGGTGATGAACGCGGACGGCAAGCCCGTCAAAGTCGTTAAGCTGGCAACGGATGTAACTTATCAGATCGGCCTGGAGCGTGAAGCCAAGGATGCGCTGGAAGACAGCCGAACACTGGAAGCCCGCATCGGTCAGCAGAATCAGCGCCTTGAGGAGACGATGAGAGAGGTCGCAAATATCGTGTCGACAATTGACGCGATCGCGAACCAAACGACTATGTTGGCCTTGAATGCGACCATCGAGGCTGCGCATGCGGGTGAAAATGGACGCGGTTTCGCGGTGGTTGCAAGCGAAGTGAAGAAGCTTGCGCAGGACACCCGGGACGCGACAACGCAAGCCGCGCGCATGATCAAGGGAAGTGGGCGGAAGGAATTGGCGGCCTAGCGCCAGAGCTGCATCGACCGGATCGCATCGGGCATTTTAATGTCCGTGTCGGGGCGTGATATTGTTCGTTCGACAATCCGCCATTTGTGCCGGACTTTGCTCTTCTGCCAAAGATCCATCAGCCAGGTTTCACCGGACCACTCGTCGGAACCCATGGTGGCATCCAGTGTCATCCGGGTGGCAAAAACCGCAATCGATCCGTGGCGTCGTACGTAGACTTCATCGAATCGATACCCATTGCAGCGGAAGCGTGTTGTCGCGGCTTCGAGCCAACTCGCACGGTCAAGTATCGCTGGACTTTTGGAACCCAGGAGAAAGATGAAATCGCGCGCGGCGAGCGATTTCATCTGGTTGCGGTCACGCTGCACCCAGCTGCGCATCCATTGATGTTCGAGAGCTTCGATGCGGGTTGCGAATTCATCCATGAGGCCAGCCGCTTACAGTATAGCTCGAGATCGGCAAGGCTTCAGGCGAGGCCGCTAAGCACCTGATCCGATGGCCGGTGACCGTCGGCCCACATGCGGATGTTGGCGATGACTTTCATTCCCGAATCCTCACGCCCTTCGCGTGTGGCACTGCCAATGTGGGGAAGCGTCATGACATTGGGATGCCGAATCAAGCGCTCGTCTACATGCGGTTCATCGGGATAAACGTCGAGCCCCGCACCTGCCAGTTTCCCGCTTTCAAGGGCGGCGATCAGTGCTTCCTGATCGACCAGATCTCCACGAGCCGTATTGATGAGGCTGGCCTCCTCTTTCATCAATCCGATACGCCGGGCATCGATCATATGGTGATTGTCCGGCCCCGCAGGACAATGAAGGGTGAGGATATCTGCCAGGGCAACAAGTTCGTCCAGATTGCCAATGTATGTCGCGCCAAACATGCGTTCCACAGCTTCCGGCAATCGCTTCCGATTGTGGTAAACGATCTGGAGTCCGAACGCGCGGGCACGATGCGCGACAGCTTGGCCAATCCGGCCCATACCGACAATGCCGAGAGTTTTGCCACCAAGCTTGCGTCCCAGCAGGGCGGTGGGGGCCCACCCGCTCCATTCTCCGCTGCGGATCAGTTCGACGCCTTCGCGAACGCGGCGGGGGACCCCGATGATCCCTGCCATCGTAAGATCGGCGGTATCGTCGGTGAAAACACCAGGCGTGTTGGTCACCATGATTTTCTGTGCGGCCGCGGCCTTGAGGTCGATATGTTCAGTCCCGGCCCCGAAATTCGCAATAAGGCCAAGATCTTCTCCGGCCTCGGCCAACATGTCTCCGTCGATCCGATCGGTAACCGTTGGGACGAGGACATCGCACTGCTGCATTGCCTCGACCAATTGTTCGCGGGTCAAAGGCATGTCGCTCGCATTGGTTCGTGCGTCGAATAGCGCGCTCATGCGATCTTCCACGGCAGGGCCAAGCCGCCTCGTCACGATAACGCGGGGTTTGCGAGCAAGACGCTTTTCGGGGGCGGAGCCGGGCAAATCTGACGTGTTCATACCAATGCCACCGCTACGCTCTTGGCGGCGGACGGGTCAAGCAGCGCTTGTGGCCAAAGATGTCCGAGGGTAAGGCAAGCTTATCATGATCAGCAAATTAACCTTTGTTTTGGCAGCTTTTGTGTTGGTAGTTACGCCGGCCCAGGCGCAGGATCGTGAGGTTCCTTACTGGGCCACGCTGCGAGCTAGCGAAATCAATTTACGGGTTGGGCCGAGTGCCGATTATCGGATCGAGTGGGTCTACCGCAGACCCGGTCTGCCCGTTAAAGTCATTCGCGTCATGGATGGTTGGCGCCTGATCGAAGATCCCGATGGGACGAGAGGCTGGGTCGCTTCACGGCTGCTGAGCCCTGATCTCGGCGTGATCGTAGTCGGTAAGGGTAACGCGACCATTCACGAGGACGCCGACGCTTCATCCAAGATCAAGTGGCGTCTGGAGCCGGGAGTGGTTGGCGCTCTGAAGGACTGCGCAAGCGGTTGGTGCGAAATAACGATTGGCAACCGAAGGGGATGGGTACGGGCAAACCGTCTTTGGGGTGATGGCAAGCCATAGGGGCACCGACAATAACGGAAAGGGCGGTTATCAAACCGCCCCTTCTTTTGCACATAACAGGCGTGAAATTTAGTTGAGCGGGGCCATGTTTCCGGTGCCGGAATTTTCGATCCGGCGGATTGTCGCGGTTTCCGCGCCGTCGCCACTTGTCGCCTCGAAGGTTCCGTCTGCTCCCGGGGTACCACCGGTCCAGCATTCCTCCGGCTCTGCGCCCTGCGGATCATAACAAAGCTGGCTTCCCTCTTGACGCCAGGTCCCGCGCTCGAGCTCTGTGCCCTGGAGATCGGTATCGACATAGGTGCCATCGGCATTGACCTGTTGGCGAACAACTGTGCCATCCTCCATCGTCATTTCATATGTCCCAGCCATCTGGCTGGCTGACGCTGTGTCGGTTGTCCCTACCTCGGTTGCATTCGTCGGTGCCTCGACAGTTTGCTCGGCCTCGTTCGATCCGCACGCGGCCAGGAACCCGCAAGCAGCGACTACAAGAAATCTCTTCATGATATCTTCCCTTCTGCCCGCACCAACGCTGTCGGTGCGGGGAGGGTCCCGACTACGTCAGAAGAGTTCCACGGCTACTGCCGTCGCTTCACCACCGCCGATACAAAGGCTTGCCACGCCGCGCTTTTTGCCCTGCCGCTTCAGAGCGTTCAGGAGGGTGACGATAATCCGCGTACCGCTTGCTCCGATCGGATGACCCAAAGCCGTGCCGCCGCCATTGACGTTGATCTTGTCGTGAGAGATACCAATGTCGCGCATGGCGAACATGGCGACGCAGGCGAAAGCTTCGTTGACTTCCCACAGATCCACCTCGTCGGCCGACCATCCTGCTTCGGCAAGTACCTTCTCGATAGCGCCGATCGGAGCTACGGTGAACTCTGACGGTTCCTGGGCGTGTGCAGCCATGGCAATGATCTTAGCTACAGGCTCCTGCCCGTTTTCTTTGGCCACGCTTTCACGGCTCAGGACCACGGCAGCAGCACCGTCCGAGATCGATGAGGATGTGGCTGCCGTTATCGTTCCGTCTTTCGCAAAGGCGGGGCGAAGCTGGGGGATCTTGTCGGGATTGCCGCGGCCTGGCGCTTCGTCCGTATCGACCGTCGTTTCGCCTTTGCGAGATGTGTAAGTTACCGCAGCTATCTCATCGGTAAATGCACCGCTCTCGATTGCTGCATTGGCCCGGCGCAGAGATTCGATGGAATAATCGTCCATCTGCTCCCGCGTGAGTTGATACTCGTCCGCGGTATCCTGTGCGAATGTCCCCATCGCACGGCCTTCTTCGTAGGCATCTTCCAAGCCATCGAGGAACATGTGATCATAGGCAGTGTCATGCCCGATCCGCGCGCCGCTGCGATGTTTCTTCAAGAGGTATGGCGCATTTGTCATGCTTTCCATTCCCCCTGCGACCACGTAATCGATCGCCCCGCTGGCCAACGCTTCAGCTCCCATGATGACGGTTTGCATACCGCTACCGCACACCTTGTTTACAGTCGTAGCCTGAACCGATTTCGGCAATCCTGCCTTGATCGAAGCCTGGCGCGCCGGTGCCTGGCCCAGGCCGGCGGGGAGCACGCATCCCATATAGGTGCGATCGAATTGATCGACAGGAACGCCAGAGCGTTCGACCGCAGCCTTGACCGCCGTTGCGCCAAGATCGGTGGCGGATACCGCGGCAAGGGCGCCCTGCATGCTCCCCATCGGGGTCCGAGCGTAAGAGAGGATGACGACTGGGTCGGATGCGCTGAACTGGGGCATGCTTGTGCTGGTCCTTTTAGTCTGGAATATCTCTCAGGGCAGATAGGATGTGCGTCGCTAGGGCGCAACACGAAGCGGGAGTGATCTATATGGCTGGTGACCAACGAACTGCGATGGAAGATATGCTGCGCAAGCAGCGCGCGGTGGCGACGCGGTCTCGTCCGGAGGATCTGTCAGCCCGCAAGGACCGGCTTGGCCGGGCAATCAAAATGCTGAAAGATCACGCCAACGACTTTGGCAAGGTGATGAGCGCGGACTTCGGAAATCGATCGCCGAAGCAATCGATGATCACAGACATTACCAGCACTGTGAATTTCGGAAAATATTGCCGCAAGCATATCGATAAATGGACGAGACCGGAAAAGCGCAGCGTTCAATTTCCTCTCGGTTTGCTGGGCGCAAAAGCGGAGGTGCGGTACGAGCCCAAGGGGGTGGTCGGAATTCTCAGCCCGTGGAATTTTCCCGTCAATCTGACCTTCGGACCATTGATGCAGGTTTTCGCAGCCGGCAATCGGGCGATGATCAAGCCGAGCGAGTTTACACCCAAGACCAGTTTGATGATGAAAGAGTTGGTGGAGGAATATTTCTCCCTTGACGAATGCGCTGTCTTCACCGGCGGCGCCGACGTGGCGGCCGCTTTCTCCGAACTGCCGTTCGATCACCTGGTCTTTACCGGATCGACTGCAACCGGGCGCAAAGTGATGGAATCGGCGGCGAAGAACCTCGTGCCGCTAACGCTGGAACTTGGTGGCAAGAGCCCGGTACTGCTCGGCGAAAGTGCCGATTTCTCCACTGCAGGAGAGCGCATCGCGCTTGGGAAAATGATGAACGCGGGACAGATATGTCTGGCCCCGGACTATCTGTACGTTCCGGAAAGCCGCCAGGACGAGGCTATTCACGGTGTCTGGCAGGCGACCGCCACTATGTATCCCAGCCTTCTCGAAAACGAAGATTATGCCAGCCTTGTCTCCGATCGGCATTTCGATCGCTTGCAGGAAATGGTTGCGGATGCGCGCGACAAGGGCGCCGAGATTATCGAGGTAAACCCTGCCAACGAGGATTTTTCCTCAAGCAATGCGCGCAAGATGCCGCTCACGATCCTGAAAGGCGTGACCGAAGACATGAAGGCCATGAACGAGGAAATTTTCGGGCCAGTGCTTCCAGTGAAGACATATGCCCACATCGACGAGGCGATAGATTATGTGAATGAGCACGACCGTCCGCTCGGGCTCTATTATTTCGGCAAAGACAGCACAGAGCGGGAGCAGGTGCTCACCCGAACGATCAGCGGGGGCGTGACTGTAAACGATGTCGTTTTCCACGTCTCAATGGATGATTTGCCATTCGGCGGCATCGGCCCGAGCGGTATGGGGAGCTATCACGGCGTGGAGGGCTTCCGCGAATTCAGTCACGCCCGCAGCATCTACACTCAGCCAAAGATCGATGTGGCAAAATTGGGCGGATTGAAGCCGCCCTACGGTTCCGCCACCGATTAGAGGCTAATTAAAGCGTAAAGTAAGGCAGTTTCTGCGCGGCGCGGGAAAGCGCGCCGCGCGTTTGTCTTCGGCTCTCATTCATCGCGGTCTGCAAGAGCAAATTCCGCGAAGCTGACCGTGATCGCTTCCCAGTAGGCCAGATTATCCATGAACAGCGCTTCGGACATTCCGCCTGCTTCTAGGTCGATGTCCATCTCGATCGCAGGGTCGCCTTCATGGTCGAGGTATATTCTTCCGAAACGGTTCGCGGCGGCATAGCTATTCATCTCTTCCAATGTCGGGCTCTTTTCCGGGTCGAATGCCGTGTAGAACTGTACCGACTTGCAATCTGTGCCGTCATCTTCGCAGCTGAAAGGCAGTATAACGAATGTGTAGCCTGCCATGCCCGTCTTGATGGAGCGGTCGTTGCCTTCACCCTCTAGCTTCGCCTGATACCCGTGATCGTGAAGGACTTCGGCAATCTGATCGAGGTCGGCCGTAACGTTCTTCGCCAAGGTTGGGGTGGCGATAAACAGCGATGCGGCAACCACGGAGAAGGATAGGCATTGTTTCAACATTCATTCATGTCCTCTAGCTTCGGATTTCGCGCCTCATCGTGCTGAGGTATTAACACCGGTTCAACATCGCTTGTGAAAATCGCAGGAAACACATCGGGGCAAGCCCTTGCGCCATCGGGGCGAGGGGCCTAGAGGCTGGCCCGAAACCTATTCCCAGACGGAATCATACGTGGTCGATCTCGAACAATATCTTCCGATCCTCATTTTCCTGTTCATCGCAGCAGGGCTTTCTGCCCTGTTCGTGTTCCTGCCCATGGGTGTGTCGCGCCTTACAGGCGCGCATCAGCCGAATGCAGAAAAATACAGCGAGTACGAATGCGGCTTTCCTGCATTCGAAGATCCGCGCAGCCAGTTCGACGTTCGCTTCTATCTGGTGGCGATCCTGTTTATCATCTTCGATCTCGAAGCGGCGTTTCTGTTCCCTTGGGCTGTTAGCCTGGACCTGACCGGATGGCCGGGCTGGATCACCATGATGGTGTTCCTCGGCGAATTGATCGTCGGCTTCGCTTATGCCTGGAAAGTCGGCGCGCTGGAGTGGGAGTAACCGCATGAGCCAGCAAATGACATCTTCACCTCATGGCCGTGACCCACTGGTCCAGCCAACTGCTCAGGCAGGCGAAGTCCGCCAGCCTGATGCGGATTATTTCAACGCCATGCAGACAGAGGTCAATGATAAGGGATTCCTTGTCACTTCGACCGAGGACTTGTTTCAATGGGCGCGAACCGGTTCCCTCTGGTGGATGACGTTTGGCCTCGCTTGCTGTGCGGTCGAGATGATCCACGTTAACATGCCGCGTTACGATATGGAGCGCTTCGGCGTCGCTCCGCGCGCCTCTCCGCGCCAGAGCGACGTGATGATTGTTGCTGGCACGCTTTGTAACAAAATGGCCCCTGCGCTCCGTAAGGTTTATGACCAGATGTCGGAGCCCAAATACGTGATTTCGATGGGCAGCTGCGCCAATGGCGGTGGCTATTACCACTACAGCTATTCGGTGGTGCGTGGATGTGATCGCATCGTACCGGTTGATATCTATGTTCCCGGCTGTCCGCCGACGGCCGAGGCTCTGCTTTATGGTGTCATGCAGCTGCAGCGGAAGATCCGCCGCATCGGCACGATCGAGCGTTGAGGGTTAGAGTTATGGCAACACTCCACTCTGCACCGCGCTTCACCCTTATCGAAGGGCTGAAGGCGACACTGTCCCAAGCGCTTGGCGAGCACCTCATCGAGGCGCATGAAGAGCACGGCGAATTGCTTCTGCGTGTGAAGCGGGAAAGCATTGCTGACGCGCTCAAATTGCTGCGTGACGATCATGGCTATCAGCAGATGATGGAGATCGCCGGGGCTGACTATCCGTCGCGGTCCGAGCGTTTCGAAGTCGTCTATATGCTTTTGAGCCTGACGAAGAACAATCGCATTATGGTGAAGTGCACCGCCAGCGAAGATACGCCGGTGCCGACTGTCACGGGTCTCTGGCCGAATGCTGGCTGGCTCGAGCGCGAAGTGTTCGACATGTATGGCGTGCTGTTCGATGGAAACACCGATCTGCGCCGTATCCTCACCGACTACGGCTTTGAGGGGCATCCCTTCCGCAAGGACTTCCCGCTTACTGGTTATGTCGAGTTGCGGTATTCGGAAGATGAAAAGCGGGTTGTCTACGAACCGGTGGAGCTTGCCCAGGATCTTCGTCAATTCGATTTCATGAGCCCGTGGGAGGGTGCGGATTACGTGCTTCCCGGTGACGAAAAAGCAGATAAGCCCCCGGTCGATGAGCCGAAGACTACTGAGAAGCCTTCGGAGACCGGTGCGGGGAAAAAAGCCGACGACAAAGCTGCCGACAAGGTGAGTGCCGGGGCTCCGGCTGAAGAGGATGGCGGCACCGACGCTCCGCCACCCGAGCCAACTGAAGATCAGCCGGACCGTAAAGCCCGCAAGGGGAAGGCTACGGACACGGCAAAGGCCACGCAGCCTAAAAAGGCTCCTGCAGCTAAAAAGAAGGCGGCGCCTGCAAAGCGTTCCACTGCGAAGAAAAAGAAGGGCGAATGATGCGTTTTTTCCTTCTTCCTTTGACGGCGCTTGCGCTCTCGGCATGTTCGTCGGAACCTACCGGGCAGCAGGAAAGCGCGGATGATTTTGCAGGTCGTATAGGCCAGCAGGATGGCGGTTCGGCTGCCGTGGATCCTGCTGTACGGGCTGAGCAGCCGAATACCGTAGAGGCCTCTGTTCCTCAGGGCACTGACGTCACCCAGCTTGAACAGCTCGCCGATATCGGCGGGGTCGATTTTGGTCCCCGCGATGGAGGTTGCACCTTCATGGACGGAAATCGCGAAATCCTCATCGCATCGGGTCTCAACGAGCCGACATTGTCGGGTAAAGCGGTGGTCCGCGTTGGCGGTCGCCTTGTTATGCTGGACGGACAGCCAGGTGGATTGGCTGCCATCAGAAACGGCACGAGCTTCTCGGGTGAGGGTGTAGCCGTTCAGGTGGCTCCGGCAGAAGGTAGCGCACAGGCACGCCCGGCAAACCTTTCGGTCGCGTCGACCGATGGCAAGACTGCAACATATTCCGGCAATTGGATCTGCGCATGAGTAGTGCAATGCACATCGAGGAATCGCCGACCACTGGCGACGAAACGATCACCAATTACACGATCAACTTCGGTCCCCAGCATCCCGCGGCGCACGGCGTGCTGCGTATGGTTATGGAGCTCGATGGTGAAATCATCGAACGCATCGATCCGCATGTCGGCCTGCTGCACCGCGGCACAGAGAAGCTGATCGAACACAAGACCTACCTGCAGGCGCTGCCCTATTTCGACCGGCTCGATTACTGCAGCCCCTTGGCTCAGGAATACAGCTACATTCTCGCGATCGAGAAGCTGCTCAACGTCGAGGTGCCAGAGCGCGCGCAGTATATCCGCGTACTGTTCGCTGAGCTCACCCGCATCTGCAACCACATGCTCAACATCGGTGCGCACGTCATGGACGTGGGCGCGATGACGCCGAACCTTTGGGTGTTCGAACTGCGCGAAGACTGCATGAATTTCTTCGAGCGAATGAGCGGTGCGCGCATGCACCACGCCTACCTGCGCCCGGGCGGTGTCCACCAGGATGTGCCAGAGAAGCTGCTGGTCGATATCGGCGAATGGATCGACACGCGCCTGCCGGAACTGTTCGGGGATGCGATGAGCCTCGTGCTCGACAATCGTATCTTCAAGCAGCGCAATGTTGATATTGCCGTCGTCAGCAAGGACGATGCCGTGGCTTGGGGCTTCTCCGGCCCGATGATCCGTGCGGCCGGTATCCCGTGGGACCTGCGCAAATCGCAGCCTTATGACGTTTACGACCGGATGGAGTTCGACATTCCCGTCGGCACCAATTCGGACTGCTACGACCGTTTCGTGGTGCGTGTGAAGGAAGTTTACGAAAGCGCTAAGATCATCAAGCAGTGCCTGGCGCAAATGCCGACCGGGCCCATCGCAAGCACCGACCGGAAAGTAAGCCCTCCCAAGCGTGCCGAGATGAAGCAGTCGATGGAAGCGCTGATCCACCACTTCAAGCTCTACACCGAAGGCTTCCACGTGCCCGCCGGCGAAGTGTATGTCGCCACGGAAAGCCCCAAGGGCGAATTCGGGGTGTATCTCGTCAGCGACGGTTCGAACAAACCCTATCGCTGCAAGATCCGCCCGACGGCCTTCAGCCACCTGCAAGCAATGGATTTCATGTCGAGAGGCCACATGCTGCCTGATGCCACCGCCATCCTCGGCGCGATCGACGTCGTGTTCGGGGAGTGTGATCGCTAATGGCTGACCGTTCACCCGCACCCGATACCCCCGAACTGCGCGAGCGTTGGGGCGCTTTCGAGTTTACCGAGAGCTACCGCGCCAAAGCGGACAGGGCGATTGCGCGCTATCCGGAGGGGCGTCAGCGCTCTGCCGTGATGCCGCTGCTCGATCTTGCCCAGCGGCAGGTCGGCGAGGAAACCGATACGCAAGGTTGGTTGCCGCTGCCTGTGATCGAATACGTCGCCCACTATCTCGACATGCCGGTCATCCGCGTGCTCGAAGTTGCAAGCTTCTATTTCATGTATAACATGAAACCGGTGGGTAAGTATCATGTGCAGGTTTGCGGCACGACTCCCTGCATGCTTCGGGGATCGGACGTGCTCATCGAAACCTGCAAGAAGCGCGGCATGAGCAAGGGCCATGTCTCGGAAGACGGCCTCTGGACCCTCACCGAAGTAGAATGCATGGGCAATTGCGCCACCGCGCCGATGGTCCAGATCAACGACGACAATTACGAAGATCTGACGCCCGAGCGCCTCGACGAGATCTTGGACGAACTGGCCGCGGGCAAGCAGCCCAAAACCGGTACTCAGATTGAAGGCAAGCACACGAGCGAGCCGGAAGGCGGCCCGACCACGCTGAGGGAAATGGTCGACGCGAACTACGATTACCGGGGAGAATGGAAATGAGCGCTGACTGGCTCACCATCATACTCGCCATCGTGGGCGTGGTCATCGCGTGGAAAGTGCTCAAGGGCGTCGTCAAGACCGTAGCACTCGTGGCAATCCTGATTGTCGCAGCTATCGTAGTGTTCGGGGGAGGCTTCTGATGCTTGCCGATAAGGATCGCATCTTCACCAACCTGTACGGCTTCCAGGATTGGGGGCTTAAAGCGGCGCAGCACCGCGGCGACTGGGACGACACTAAGTCGCTCATCGCGCGCGGTCATGACAATATCATCGAGGAAATGAAGGCATCGGGCCTTCGCGGTCGCGGCGGAGCCGGCTTTCCTACTGGCCTCAAGTGGTCTTTCATGCCCAAGGAGAGCAAGGACGGACGTCCCAGCTTTCTTGTCATCAATGCCGACGAGTCCGAACCTGGTTCCTGCAAGGATCGCGAGATTATCCGCCACGATCCGCACAAGCTAATCGAAGGCGCACTGGTTGCCGGCTATGCCATGCGGGCGAGGGCGGCCTACATCTACATCCGCGGCGAATATATCCGCGAGGCCGAGACGCTTCAGGCCGCGATCGACGAAGCCTATGACGCAGGACTGATCGGCAAGAACGCGTCGAAGTCGGGCTATGATTTCGACGTCTTCCTGCACCGCGGCGCGGGCGCCTACATTTGCGGCGAAGAAACCGCGATGATCGAGAGCCTCGAAGGCAAGAAGGGCCAGCCGCGCCTCAAGCCGCCATTCCCGGCAGGTGCGGGTCTTTATGGTTGCCCGACCACGGTCAACAACGTGGAATCGATCGCTGTCGTCCCGACCATTCTTCGCCGTGGGGCGAGTTGGTTCAGCAGCTTCGGGCGCGAGAACAACAAGGGCACCAAGCTCTTCCAGATCTCGGGCCATGTCAACAAGCCCTGCGTAGTCGAAGAAGCGCTCAGCATTCCGTTCAGTGAACTGATCGAGAAGCATTGCGGCGGCATTCGCGGCGGCAAGGATAACCTACTCGCCGTGATCCCGGGCGGTTCTTCAGTCCCGCTGGTTCCGGCAGAGCAGATCTGGGATGCGCCGATGGATTTCGACGGGCTTAAGGAGCTTGGTTCGGGACTGGGAACCGCAGGCGTCATCGTAATGGACAAGTCGACAGATATCGTCCGTGCAATCAGCCGTATCAGCTATTTCTACAAGCATGAGAGCTGCGGCCAGTGCACGCCGTGCCGCGAGGGCACGGGCTGGATGTGGCGCATGATGGAGCGCCTGCGGACCGGCGATGCCGCGGTCGATGAAATCGACATGTTGCAACAGGTGACCAAGCAGGTGGAAGGCCACACCATCTGCGCGCTGGGCGATGCGGCTGCATGGCCGATCCAGGGTCTCATCCGCCACTTCCGCCCCGAGCTCGAACGCCGGATCGAAGAACATAATGCCAAGTTTGCAGAGGCAGCTGAATAATGCCTAAGGTCACCGTCGACGGAAAGGAAATCGAGGTTCCGGAGGGCGCCACCGTCCTTCAGGCTTGCGAGCTTGCGGGTAAGGAAATTCCGCGTTTCTGCTATCATGAGCGGCTCTCGATCGCTGGTAATTGCCGGATGTGCCTAGTCGAAGTGAAACCCGGACCGCCGAAGCCGCAAGCAAGTTGCGCGCTTCCTGCGACAGATGGGCAGGAAATTCGTACGGACAGCCAGATGGTCAAGACTGCGCGCGAAGGGGTGATGGAGTTCCTGCTCATCAATCACCCGCTCGATTGCCCGATCTGCGATCAGGGCGGTGAGTGCGATTTGCAGGACCAGTCGGTCGCCTATGGCCGCGGCGCAACGCGCTATGAGGAAAATAAGCGCGCCGTCACCGAGAAATACATGGGCCCGCTGATCAAGACGGTCATGACCCGCTGTATCCACTGCACCCGTTGTGTTCGCTTCAGCGAGGAGATCGCTGGGGTTGACGAAATCGGCGCAGTGGGTCGCGGCGAGGACATGCAGATCACGACCTATCTGGAGCAGGCCGCCGAACACGAGCTGTCCGCCAATGTGATCGATCTGTGCCCGGTCGGTGCGCTCACTTCGCGCCCGTACGCCTTCGAGGCAAGGCCGTGGGAACTCAAGAAGACACTCAGCATCGATGTATCCGACGCGGTCGGCGCAAATATACGCCTTGACAGCAGGGGGCGTGAAGTCATGCGAGCGCTCCCACGCGTCAATGACGCGGTCAATGAGGAATGGCTGTCGGACAAAGGGCGTTATATGGTCGACGGCCTCTCCAAGCGCCGCCTGGACAAGGTGTTCATGCGCAAGAAAGGCGGCCTGAAGCCTGTTAGCTGGGACGAGGCTCTCAAGGCGATCGCTAAGGCCAAGCCGGGCAAGGACATTGCTGCGATCGCTGGCGATATGGTCGATTGTGAGACCATGTTCGCAGCCAAATCGCTGCTCAAGGCTTGTGGTTCAAGCCTGATCGAGGGGCGGCAGACCGGCATGGATTATGATGTGTCGAACCTTGCTGCGGTAAATTTCAATTCGACCTTCGAAGGTCTGGAGCAAGCCGAGGCGATCCTCATCGTGGGCAGCCACATCCGCTGGGAAGCGCCGCTCGTGAACGTGCGTATCCGCAAGGCGGTGAAGCGTGGCTCGAAGGTGTTCGTTGTCGGCCCGCATTGGGACACGACGTATCCGGCTGAATTTCTCGGCACCGACCTTGCGGTCCTCAACGATCTTCCCGGACATATTGCCGATGCGTTCAAGGGCGCCGAGCGCAGCGCCGTTATCGTCGGCGGCGGCGCGCTGAAAGGCGCTCACGGTAAGGCTCTCGCATTGGCGAGCGAGTGGGGCGCGGATTTCAACGTGCTGCACTTTTCGGCTGCGCGCATGGGCGGGCTCATGCTCGGCTTTGCGCAGAATGGCGGGATGAACGACATTGTCGCTGCCAAGCCCAAGGTGGTAATTAGTCTCGGCGCGGACGAGATGGATTTCGAACCGTTTGCGGACGCGCTCAAGGTTTATATCGGCCACCACGGCGACAAGGGGGCGCATGCTGCCGACATCATTTTGCCGGCCGCCAGCTTCGCCGAGAAAGACGGGACCTACGTCAACACCGAAGGGCGCGTACAGTTCGCTGAGAAAGCTGTCTTCGCTCCCGGGGATGCGCGTGAAGACTGGACAATCTTGCGAGCACTCGCTGACGCACTGGGCGTTGCCGTCGGCTTCGACACCTTTGCACAACTTCAGTCGGCCATGATTGCTGAGGTGCCTGCATTGGGCGAAGAAGGCCTCGCCGATTATGGCGCGCTGCCCAAAGCCGATGCCAAGGCGAAGGCTCAAGGCACGATCGGTGCTTATCCGATCAAGGATTTCTACCTCACCAATCCGATCGCGCGCGCAAGTGCAGTAATGCAGCATTGCTCGAGTGAACTGCTCCACGGCGGCGAGCTGGCGGAGGCCGCAGAATGACCGAATTTTTTCAATCACTTGGCATGTCTTATGAATGGGCATGGGGTGTCGCGACGATCGCCGGTATCCTGCTGATTGCTTTGCCACTCATGCTGTCGGTGGCGATGATCATTTATGCGGACCGCAAAATCTGGGCGGCGATCAACCTTCGGCGCGGGCCCAATGTGGTCGGACCCTTCGGCCTTCTGCAGAGCTTTGCCGACGGCCTGAAGGTCATGCTTCAGGAAACGATCATACCGAGCGCCGCCAACAAAGGGATTTTCATCCTCGCCCCGATCGTGACGTTCACGGTGGCCCTTGCGGCGTGGGCGGTAGTTCCGTTCAGCGCCACTGCCGTGCTGGCAAATATCAATGTGGGCCTGTTGTACATTCTGGCGATCAGCTCACTGTCGGTTTACGGCATCGTAATGGCGGGCTGGGCGTCGAACTCCAAGTATCCGTTCTTTTCCGCCATGCGCGCAGCCGCACAAATGATCAGCTATGAAGTCTCGATTGGCTTCATTCTCGTTTGCGTGATCCTCTATGCTGGCACCTTCAATCTGAACGAGATCGTTCTGGCGCAAAAAGGCCACGGTTTTGGGATCGTGAACGGGTACTTCTTCAATCTGCTCCTGTTTCCGATGTGGGTGATGTTCTTCATCTCCAGCCTGGCGGAGACCCAGCGCGTTCCATTCGACCTGACGGAGGCCGAGAGCGAGCTCGTCGCGGGATACCAGACAGAATACAGTTCGATGAGCTTCGCACTATTCTGGCTTGGTGAATACGCCAACATCCTTCTTATGTGCGTGCTCAACGCTCTGCTGTTCTTTGGTGGATGGCTCCCTCCGATCGACTGGGCTCCGCTTTATTACGTGCCGGGTATCGTCTGGTTGTTGCTGAAGGCATTTTTCTTCTTCTTCATGTTCAGCTGGGTCATGGCGACCGTCCCACGCTATCGTTACGATCAGCTGATGCGACTGGGCTGGAAGGTATTCCTGCCGATCAGCCTGCTGTTCGTCGTTCTCATTTCCGGTTGGCTGATGGCAACCGGCCACTACGGAGCCGCCGCATGAGCGTCGCGCAACTCGTAAAATCTTTCACTCTCTGGGAGTTCGTGAAGGCGCATGCTCTCACCTTGAAGTATTTCTTCAAGCCCAAGGTGACGATCAACTATCCGTTCGAGAAAAATCCACTGTCCCCGCGCTTCCGCGGCGAGCACGCGCTGCGCCGTTATCCCAACGGGGAGGAACGGTGCATCGCTTGCAAGCTATGTGAAGCTGTGTGCCCGGCTCAGGCAATTACGATCGAGAGCGAACCACGCGAAGATGGCAGCCGCCGGACCACCCGTTACGACATCGACATGACCAAATGCATCTACTGCGGCTTCTGTCAGGAAGCCTGCCCAGTCGATGCTATCGTCGAGGGACCGAATTTCGAATATGCTACCGAAACCCGTGAGGAATTGCTTTACGACAAGGCAAAGCTCCTCGCAAATGGTGACAAGTGGGAGCGTGCCATAGCCGCGAACCTTGAAGCCGACGCACCCTACCGCTAACCGCGCCGCAAACGAATCCGGGGCATCATGATACAGACTATCGCCTTTTATATCTTTGCGGTGCTTGTGATCGCGTCCGCCGTGATGGTGATCACGGCCCGCAATCCGGTGCATTCGGTCCTGTGGCTGATCTTGGCCTTCTTCAACGCAGCGGGCCTTATGGTGCTTGTCGGTGCGGAATTCATCGCGATGCTGCTGGTCATTGTTTACGTCGGGGCCGTGGCAGTCCTGTTCCTGTTCGTGGTCATGATGCTCGATATTGACGTCGCAGCCTTGCGGGCCGGTTTCGTGAAGAACTTTCCGCTGGGTATCGTCATCGCTCTAATCCTCCTGGCTGAGCTCGTCCTGGGGCTAAGCGCTTATCGCGTGGGCGCTATCGAGCTCGGAACGGCTGCAGCAAGCGATGCGCCTGCGATGGTGGCAAGCAACACAGGTGCCATCGGCGGTTTGCTTTACACGAGGTATCTCTTCCTGTTCGAGGCCGCGGGCATCATTCTGCTCGTCGCGATGATCGGCGCGATCGTGCTGACCCACCGTCCTCCGAAGAGCAAGCGCGGTCATCAGGATATAGGCAAACAGGTTCGCCGTAATCCGGACGAGGCCACTGTTATGAAGCAGCCTACCGTGGGTGAGGGGGTCGAACTTTGATTGGCGTCGAACATTATGTCATCGTCAGCGCGATTCTGTTCGTGCTTGGCGTGCTGGGCATCTTTCTCAATCGGAAAAACATCATCGTCATCTTGATGGCTATCGAACTCATTCTGCTGTCAGTGAACCTCAATCTTGTCGCCTTCAGTGCCTTTCTCGGTGATCTTGTGGGACAGGTCTTTGCGATGTTCGTCCTGACAGTTGCCGCGGGCGAGGCCGCTATCGGGCTGGCCATTCTGGTGATTTATTTCCGTGGCCGCGGCACCATCGCGGTCGACGATGCCAACCGGATGAAGGGATAAGCATCCGTGCAGACCTCCATTCTTTTCATTGTCTTCCTGCCCCTGCTTGCTGCGATCGTGGCAGGGTTGGTCAACAAGGGTGCGCCGAGCGTCTTTGCTAAGGCGATTACCACCGGTTCGCTGTTCGTTGCCTGCAGCCTGAGCTGGCCGATTCTTCTCGGCTTCGTAAGCGGTAGTGCCGAAGCAACGGTCGTGCCGGTTCTCACATGGATGCAATCCGGTGAGCTCGCTTTCGACTGGGCTTTACGTGTCGACACGCTAACCGCGATCATGCTGGTTGTGATCACGACGGTATCTGCTCTCGTACACTTGTACAGCTGGGGCTACATGGATGAAGACCCGGATCAGCCCCGGTTCTTTGCATATCTCTCTCTGTTCACCTTTGCCATGTTGATGCTCGTGACAGCAGATAACCTGGTCCAGATGTTCTTTGGTTGGGAAGGGGTGGGCCTCGCCAGCTATCTGCTGATCGGATTCTGGTTCAAGAAACCAAGCGTCAATGCCGCCGCAATGAAAGCTTTCGTGGTCAACCGTGTTGGTGACCTTGGCTTCATGCTCGGAATTTTCGGCACGTTCTGGGTATTCGGAACAGTGTCTATCCCCCAGATCCTGTCTGCCGCACCTGGCATGAGCGGTGCGACGATCGGCTTCCTTGGCATGCGCGTGCATACCATGGATGTCCTCTGTATCCTTCTCTTCATCGGCGCCATGGGCAAGTCCGCGCAGCTTGGGCTGCACACCTGGCTCCCCGACGCAATGGAGGGGCCGACGCCGGTTTCCGCCCTTATTCACGCGGCCACCATGGTAACTGCTGGCGTGTTCATGGTCTGCCGTTTGTCCCCGATGTTCGAGACGGCTCCCGCTGCGCTGGCGATGGTCACCTTTATTGGCGCGGCCACCTGCATATTCGCGGCGACCGTGGGCACCACCCAGTGGGACATCAAGCGCGTCATCGCCTATTCGACGTGTTCGCAACTGGGTTACATGTTCTTCGCTGCGGGCGTGGGAGCCTATGGCGCTGCGATGTTCCACCTCTTTACCCATGCATTCTTCAAGGCGCTCTTGTTCCTGGGCGCTGGCTCGGTCATCCATGCGATGCACCACGAGCAGGACATGCGTTATTACGGTGCGTTGCGTAAGCATATCCCGCTGACCTTCTGGGCCATGATGTTCGGCACGCTCGCCATTACGGGCGTTGGCATTTACCATCTTGGGGCTGGCTTCGCCGGGTTCTGGTCAAAGGATGCAATTCTTGAGGTGGCTTACGGGCGTGGTACCGACCTTGGCAATTTTGCGTTCTGGATGGGAACACTGGCAGCCCTGCTGACGAGTTTCTACAGCTGGCGCCTGATGTTTCTCACCTTCTGGGGTAAACCGCGCTGGGCGGATAGTGAGCATATCCAGCACGCGGTCCACCACGGTCATGAAGAGCCGGAGGAGCATAATCCGCCAATTCAGGAAGATTCCGGGCATGATGTGAGTCATCATGTGCCGTCGGATGACTATGAGTCAGGCACCGCCGGGTATCACCCGCATGAGAGCCCAGTCAGCATGCTGATCCCGTTGGGCGTTCTGTCCCTCGGGGCGATCTTAGCGGGGCAGGTCTTTGCACCTACCTTCCTTGATAATGCGGCCTTCTGGAACGGCGCGATCTTCTACAATGAAGATCTGATCCATCGGATGCATAACGTGCCTTACCTTGTGAAGTACGCGGCATTCATTGTGATGGTCATCGGGCTGCTCGTGGCGTGGCTTGGTTATATCAAGGATACCTCGGTTCCGGGTAAGGCGGCCGAACAGCTTGGGCCGGTCTATCGGTTCTTCTACAACAAGTGGTATTTCGATGAACTGTACCACTACCTTTTCGTGGTCCCCGCATTTTGGCTGGGCCGACAGTTCTGGAAGCTTGGCGATATGGGGACCATCGATCGCTTCGGGCCCAATGGTGTGGCTTGGGTGATCGAAAAGGGCTCGGTCGGGGCCAAGCGGTTCCAGACCGGATATCTGTATAGTTACGCGCTGGTGATGCTCCTCGGGCTTGTCGCCGCCATCACCTGGGTGCTGTTCTGATGGAGTTTCCCATCCTCTCGATCATGCTCGCAGTGCCGCTCGTCGCGGCCATAGCCTGCCTGTTCCTCAACGCCTCGGCCGCGCGCATCGTTGCGCTGGTCGCTACTCTTGTCGATCTTGCGCTCGGAATTCTGCTTTGGCTCAATTACGACATCGGTGGTGCCCAGTGGCAGTTCACTGAGCGAGCGGGGCTCTTCGCAGGCTTCCAATATGCGCTCGGCATCGACGGCATTGCGTTGATGCTGATCATGCTCAGTGTATTCCTGATGCCCATCTGCATCTTGGCAAGCTGGACTTCGATCACGAAGCGTGTCGGCGAATATATGGCAGCTTTCCTGCTGATGGAAATGCTGATGATCGGCGTCTTTGCCGCTCAGGACATTTTCCTGTTCTACATATTCTTCGAAGCAGGCCTCATTCCGATGTATCTGATTATCGGGGTGTGGGGCGGCGACAACCGCATCTACGCATCGTACAAATTTTTCCTCTACACCTTGCTCGGCTCCGTACTGATGCTGATCGCAATGCTGTGGATGGTGAACGATGCAGGGACCACCGAAATTCCTGCTCTGATGCAGTATGATTTCCCGGCAGACGCTCAATTCTGGTTGTGGCTTGCCTTCTTCGCGAGTTTTGCTGTGAAGATGCCGATGTGGCCGGTCCACACTTGGCTTCCTGATGCTCACGTTCAGGCACCGACCGCCGGTTCGGTCATCCTTGCCGGTGTACTTCTGAAGCTCGGCGGCTATGGCTTTATCCGTTTCAGCCTGCCGATGTTCCCCGATGCTAGTGCAGATCTTGCTTGGCTTGTCTTTGCCCTGTCCATGGTAGCTGTCGTCTACACTTCGCTCGTTGCCTTGGTGCAGTCGGACATGAAGAAACTGATCGCCTACTCGTCGGTAGCTCACATGGCGATTGTGACGGTGGGCCTTTTTGCATTCAACGTACAGGGCCTTGAAGGCGCGATGATGGTCATGCTGGGTCACGGACTGGTTTCCGGAGCGCTGTTCTTGTGTGTGGGTGTGATCTATGACCGCCTCCACACCCGTGAGATTGCTCGCTATGGCGGTCTCAGCATCAACATGCCGAAATATGCCTTGTTCTTCCTGCTCTTCACCATGGCGAGCGTGGGCCTCCCGGGTACAAGCAATTTCGTTGGAGAATTCCTGGCGCTTGCAGGCATCTACGAAGTGTCGACTTTCGCGACGCTGGTGTGCACTACCGGCATCATCCTCGGTGCAGCCTACATGCTCTATCTCTACCGCCGTGTCGCGTTTGGCGAGCAGAAGAATGCTGATGCTGCCGCCATGACCGATCTTAACGCCCGCGAATGGGCCATGCTCGCCCCCATCGCAGCCGCAGTGTTGTGGATGGGCATTTATCCCGAAAGTTTCCTAGCTCCCATGCGTCAGGACATCGCCGCCCTCGAAACGCGCCTTGCTGGTGTCGCACCGCGCTATGATAGCCCTCTCAATCAGGGGACGCCGCGCGAACACGCTGCGAATTACGTAGCTCCGGTCCACGCCGAAGAAGGGCATGAAGGGGAGGGGGCGCACTAATGTCCTATTCGACATCCCTCTACCTGACCGGGCCGGAAATTGCTCTTTCCCTGTCGGGCCTGGTTCTTCTTTTAGTGACAGCTTGGACCGGTGAAAAAGCCGCACGCGCAATCACCATTGCAGCCGCGGCCGCTCTTTTTGGCGCCCTGTTCTTCAACGTATCTCTTTTCGGCCAAGGGGCGGCCGGCATTGCTTTCGGCGGACTGTTTCTGGCCGACGGATTTGCAGTCTTCGCCAAAAGCCTGGTCTATATCGCAACGATTGCCTGCCTGATCGTCGCTCCGCGCTATTTCGACGCGCGCGGACAATATCGCGGCGAATATCCCGTACTCATGCTTTTCAATGCCGTCGGCATGGGCATGATGGTTTCGGCAACAGACTTGATGACGCTGTACATCGGTCTCGAGATGTCGAGCTTGTCATCATATGTGCTCGCAAGCTTCGCACGGACCAATGAAAAGTCGAGTGAGGCTGGCCTCAAGTACTTCGTGCTTGGTGGGCTCGCATCAGGAATTATCCTGTACGGTGTGAGCTTGGTCTACGGTTTTTCGGGGACCACCAATTACGAGGGCATTCGCGCAGCATTCGCGCTCGATTTCTCCACGGGTGCGATGTTTGGTGTGGTCTTTGTGCTCGCCGGACTTGCTTTCAAAATTGCTGCCGTGCCGTTCCACATGTGGACGCCGGATGTGTATGAAGGTGCACCAACTCCAGTTACCGCCTTCTTCGCGAGTGCTCCGAAGGTCGCAGCGGTTGCCATGTTGGTTCGAATGGCGACCGGTCCCTTCGGTGGACAGATCGAGGCTTGGCAGCAAATCGTAATTTTCGCAGCGCTTGCGTCGATCGTGGTGGGGGCATTGGGGGCAATTGGTCAGTCCAATCTGAAGCGTCTCCTCGCCTACTCCTCCATCAACAATGTCGGATTCATTCTTATCGGACTTGCTGCTGCGACCCCGGAAGGAATGTCAGGCGTCCTGGTTTATCTTTCGATTTACGTCTTCATGACGATTGGCAGCTTCACTGCGTTGCTGATGTTGCGCGACAAAGATGGCAATGCTCTGACATCGTTCGATGACATTTCCGGCCTCTCGACAACGAGCCCGGCGCTTGCTTGGTGCTTGCTCGCCCTCATGTTCAGCTTGGCTGGCATACCTCCGCTCTTCGGTTTTTGGGGCAAGTTCGCAGTGTTTCAGGCGGCTGTACAAGCGGATATGATCGCCCTTGCTGCGATCGGCATCGCGGCCAGCGTGATCGGGGCATTTTATTACATCAAGTTCGTGAAGGTCATGTTTTTCGATGACCCGAAGGGCTCGGGTCCTGCGGCAGCTCCGATCTCTCACTGGATTGTTCTCGGTCTGAGCGTGTTGATAATTTCGCCCCTCGGCTACCTGTTGACACCTTGGCTTGGCGACGTGGCCGATATGGCGGCCCGGGCCTTGTTCATAGCGGTTTGATCCGGACGATTTCCGAAACCGGGAGCACTAACGCCGATCTCGCTTCTGCGGTTCGCGCAGGGGAGATTGTAGCTGAGGGCGATTGGATTGTAGCCGACCGCCAAACCACCGGACGAGGCCGACAGGGGCGTAGTTGGTTTGACGGTCTTGGCAATTTCATGGGTTCGACTCTCGTCCGTCTGAATGAGCGAGACCCGGCCCCTGCTAGTTTGGCGCTCACGGCTGCACTCGCGCTCTACGAGACTGTTCAGCCACTGCTCTCAAATGCTGCTGACCTCAAGTTGAAGTGGCCGAACGACCTCCTGCTTGGCGGCGCTAAAGTGGCGGGCATCCTTCTTGAACGTGAAGCCCAAGCGATCGTCGTAGGGATAGGGGTCAATCTGGCGATCGCGCCGGACCTTACCGACCGTCGCACGACCGCTCTTTCAAAATTCGGACCAGCCCCTGATCGCGATCTCTTTGCGAACTCACTCGTCAACCACTTCGCCCGTGAAGTCGAGAGATGGCGGACTTATGGGATTGAGCCACTGGTTCGCCGATGGGAAACCGTAGCACATCCGCCGGGCTCGGAGTTGGTCGTCAATACTCCGGGTGAGGAACAGATCAGGGGGACATTCGCCGGATTGACTGAAACTGGCGCCCTGCGCCTTCGTTTGTCCAGTGGAGACGAGCGTATCATTCATGCAGGCGACGTAATGCTCGCCAGTGAGGAAAGCTGAACCATGCTGCTTGCTGCGGATGTCGGAAATACCAACGTGGTCTTCGCCCTGTTCGACGGGCGTGAAATTAAGGCACGCTGGAGAATTGCGACCGATGCCAGGCGAACCGGCGACGAATATGCCGTCTGGCTGTTGCAGTTGCTTAATCTCGAGGGCTACGAGCGGGGCGCCATCACCCAGATCATCATCGGTTCGGTCGTCCCAAGATCCATCCATAATCTCACGGTGCTTTCACAGAAATATTTTGGCGTGGAACCCGTGATAGCCGGACAGGGGAATGCGGAATGGGGTTTCGAACTCGATATCGAACAGCCCAGCTCATTGGGTGCTGATCGTGCTCTCAACGCCTTGGCCGCGCATGCAAAATACGATGGCGACCTCATAGTGATCGATTTCGGTACTGCCACCACCTTCGATATGGTCGATTTCAATGGCGCCTATAAAGGCGGCATAATTTCGCCCGGGATTAATCTCTCCCTTGATGCTCTCGTCGGCAACACCGCGAAACTCCCCCGCATTGCGATCGAGAAGCCGGCTAGCCAGAGCGTCATCGGCAGAAACACCGAGCAGCAGATGCTGATTGGCGTCTTCTGGGGGTATGTCAGTTTGATCGAAGGCTTGATCGAAAGGATGAAGCGCGAAATCGGACGGCCCGCAAAAGTTGTCGCCACCGGTGGGCTGGCCTTACTTTTTGATGAGCACACCAATCTATTCGATGCCGTCGATAGCGATCTAACGCTCGACGGCCTTGCCATTCTAGCGGAGCGTGCATCCCCTTGAAAAAGAACTTTACCCCCGAAGACGAACTCCTTTTCCTTGCACTAGGGGGATCGGGCGAGATCGGCATGAATGTCAATCTGTACGGTTGTCAGGGCCGCTGGCTCATGGTCGATCTGGGCATGACGTTCTCTGGGGGACAGTATCCCGGCGTTGATCTGGTTTTTGCCGATCTCGAATTTATCGAGGATCGGGTGAAGGATCTGGATGCGATCGTGCTCACCCACGCTCATGAGGATCACATCGGTGCGGTGCCTTATTTCGCGGCCGATCTCGGTGTCCCGATATTCGCGACCCCGTTTACGGCAGAACTCGTGAGGAGAAAGCTTCAGGAAGCCAATCTCGAACGCGAAGTCGAGGTCAACATCATCGAAGAAGACCATGGCGGTTTCCAGGTCGGACCTTTCGAAGTCACCTATATCCCGCTCGCGCACTCGATTGCGGAAGGCAATGCCTTGCTTATCGACACCCCGCACGGACGGATTTTCCATACCGGCGATTGGAAGCTGGATGAAGATCCAATCATCGGCGAACCAGCGACCGCGGAAGAGCTGACGGAGATCGGAGACGACGGAGTTCTCGCGCTTGTTTGCGACAGCACCAACGTATTCAATCCGTCCCCCAGCGGTTCCGAAGGCGCGGTATTCAAAGGCCTTCTCGAGGAGATTCAGAAGCATTCCGGCAAGCGGGTACTGGTTACTACCTTCGCAAGCAACGTTGCGCGATTGCACACCTTGGGAGAGGTTGCCCGCGAGACAGGGCGCCAGTTGTGCGTTGCCGGACGTTCACTCGACCGAATAATCGAAGTCTCGCAAGCTAACGGCTATCTGTCCGATTTTCCTGAACCGGTCGATTTCGACACGGCCATGGGCTTACCGCGTGGCGAGGTGCTGATCCTTGCAACCGGTGGGCAGGGCGAGCCTCGGGCAGCGCTTTCGCGCATTTCCGAAGACAATCATCCGCTCAAGCTGGTTGCGGATGATGTCGTCCTTTTCTCCAGCAGGCAAATCCCTGGGAATGAACTGTCTATCGGCGCGGTGCAGAATAGGCTTGCTGCCAAGGGTGTGACCATGGTCACCGACAGACAAGGTATAATCCATGTTTCGGGTCATCCGGGGCGTCCGGAGCTAGAGTCACTTTACGGTTGGCTGCGACCTGAAGTTCTCGTGCCGGTTCATGGTGAAATGCGGCACATGCAGGAACAGGCACGGCTCGGCCTTGCGAATGGCATTGCTGATGCCGTCGTTCAGCAAAATGGCGATATCGTGAGGCTCGCTCCAGGAACGCCAGGCAAGATTGCAGAGGTAAGGGCGGGGCGGCTTGTCTTGGATGGCGACATAATCACTCCAGCGGATGGCGACAGTATTGTAATGCGCCGCCGCATCATGCAAGAGGGCGTCGTCGTTGTTGCCCTTGATGATCGTCTCAACCCGGTCATCGACAGCGTGGGCCTGCCGCTGGACGAAGATTATGACGACTTCGTCCGCGAAGGCATCGAAGATATTCGTACTGCTATCACGAAACTGAAAGGGGCAGATCGCAAATCGCGCAGCAGCGTCCATGAAGCAGCTCGTTTGGCTGCACGTCGCGCCGCACAGCGATGGTCAGGCAAACGCCCTCAGGTTCGCGTTATTCTTCCTTCGACGGGACTGAGTTGATCCGATGAATTTGCCGATGGAATGGACGTCGATCCTGGCAATCTATGCGCTATTCTGGGTTGTAAGCGCGTTTGTGCTGTTGCCATTCGGCGTCCAGACACATGACGAAGCAGGCGTCGAGAAAGTACCCGGACAAGCAGACAGTGCCCCCGCCAATTTCCGGCCGAGCCTGATCGCCAAACGTGCGTCCTTGCTTGCTGCGTTACTGACCGTGGCTTACTTACTCAATTACGCTTTCGGATGGATCGAGGCTGAAGACCTGATTTTTTGGGGCCCGACTGCGGGCTGAGACTTACTGTCTCAGCCGTTCGAGGGCTTGGGCAAGGACCACGTACAATTTGCCCATATCGCTCGAGAGAAGTGTAACGCTGACGGCGTTGCCATCCCGCGTCGATAGCAATGTCCTCAACATAGCCTCGAAATCGTGAATGTACCGGTTGACGTGTTCTCGGAAGTCACTGTCTGAGTCGTAAATTGAGGCAATTTCCCGAGCTTCGGAACTGTCCAGAAGTCGAACCGCACGGCGGGTAAAGATACCGCGATCTCCACGAAGATAGCTGGCCCAGGCCGTGTCCGTGACTTCGCTAGACAGCGCCTTGGCAATGTCAATGGAGTTTGAATTCAGACTCTCGGTAATCAATGCGACGCGTCTTGCGAAATCGCTATCGATCGTATCCGTCGCTTTATCGCGAGCGTGGGCCACGCGAGCCTCGAGATTGCTGGTGAGGTCATTAAGCCTGGCGAGTTGATCACGCAGGTTCTGAGCCATTTCTCGAGTAGCAACGTTCGACCTGTCGCGCGCCGCATTGAGTTCCTCAAGCGCGTTCTCGGTTTTTTCGGACAGTGCCTGATCGATGGCGTCGGCACTGCGCGATCCGATTTCTTCGGCCAAACGTGAAATTCGCTCTGCCTGATCGGTCTCGATAGAAGCGAGCGCGTTGCGGGCCTTCCCCTCCAGTGCCGTGAGCGCATCATGTAGTTCGCCCTGCACCTGCTTTGCGAATGTATCGCTGTCGGATGCCAGAGATGCGAGAGAGGCTCGAAGTCGCTCGACTTCCTCTACTTGTCTTGCCGCCGAACCGTCAAAGTCGGTTTGGAAAGAACCGATCTCTTCAATCGTATGCTGTATGCGGCCAGCTATGAGCTCCATTTTGCCTTCGAGAGTTTCGCCCGACGATCTTGCGTCTTGCAAGAGAACATGCACCTTATCCGCACGGACTTCGAGCTCTTCAAGGCTCGCCTCGGAAATCGCCATCGCCTTGGGGAGTTCTTCGCCAGTCTTCTTGGCAGTTGCCTGGATGAGTTCCAGCAAGCGAACACTGGCGTCGGTCAGCCGCGCGATATGTTCATCCGTGCCCTCGAGCGCTTCACGGCTGCTGCGCAGCTGATTGCCCAACGCATCGATACCGCCTCCAAGCGCTTCGCGCGCTTCATGACCGTGGGCAGCAACCTTGCTAAAGGTCAAACCGAGGGAATTGATCCGTTCGGCGAGTTCATCGCCCTCGGCAGCAAGAGCGGCAAGCTGTTCGCGTTGTGCATCGCGCCGAGTGCCGATCGCTTCATCCAATAGCGCCATCTGCTCGTTCATCTGGCGAGCGATGGCATCGTACGCGTCGGCAAGGGCTTGGGTACGGGCTGCAGTATCATCTTCGAACTGGCGGTTGCGCTCGGCAATGCGGGCATCCACAGTTTCAGCCTGTTCAAACAGGTCGCGCAGCTTGGTGTTGGCAGAATCCAGAGCCGCATCGTCGATAGCCTTGATTTCGGCAACTGCCCTTACAAGGCGTTGCTTCATCTGGTCGATCTGACGCGTCCATGCCCCGATGGCGAGATCTTCTCCTTCTCGAACAGCGGACGCAACTTCCACCGCCTCCCTGCGCAAGGTTTCCATTCGATCCCTGATCGCCGAAATAGAAGCTTCTTCCTGCGTGGTCGCTTCTGCATGGGCCTCTCCGAGTTCGCTTCGCAAAGCGAGGCTTCTCGCCCGCAAGGCCGAGAGAGCCTCGACCTCCTGAGCCTGCAGATCGCTTCGAATGGCGTCGCTTCCTTCGGCCAGCGTCGCAAAACGCTCGTTCGCGATTGCCTCCAACTGGTCTGCTTGGGAAGAAAACGCGGAGAGGGCTTCATCCACTCTCTGTAAAAGAGCATCTATCTGGCGCTCGCTCGCTTCGCCGAACTCGTTCAGTCTCTCGAACGCCGCGACGAGCGCACCTAGTTGGTCCTTCGCCGTCCGGCCCGCACCGACGATCTGGTTGGAAACATCCTTGGCTGAATTGGCGACAACAGGAAGATCACTGCGCAGCCTGCGCATATTCTCCAGAGCGGTTTCGCTAGTGGCCGCGATGGAATTCAGATGATCGCCATTTTCGGCTATCAGGCTTTGCAGGCTTTCAGCATGACCGGAGATGCGTTCCGAAGCGCTACGCCCAAGATATTCCAGATCGCGCGATTGATTGCCGAGAAATTCCCTCGCGAGGCTGAGTTCACGATTTACCGTTACAAGACGCTGTTCGAGCAGGGCAGTCTCTTTTGATAACGCGGCTGCGACATTGCCATACCGGGAAGCTTCGCGCGTGGCAGTACGCGACGCAAGTACCCAGCCCACCAAGATCACCATCACTGGGACAGACCAATCTGCCACGAGTGCAGCGACTTGTCGTGGTGCTGGCGAGACTGTGATTGCCGAAAGGTTGGCCCAGATGAAAAAGCCGGTCCAGCCGATGATGGCGATCGCTATGAGGACCTTTCCCATCCAGGCGCTCGATCGCTCGGCGGGCTCCTCTTCTAACCACTCGGTTTCCGCAAATTGATCTTCTTCGAAACTGGTATCGCGTATCTCTCCCGCGACCGTTTCTGTTGGATTGCCTTCAATGGCATCCGATCCTTCGACCACCGAAATATGCGAGCGTTTTTTCATCGCTCTGTCCTACCACATGTCCCGCTATCATAAACCCTTGTTAACCATTGGAACCCGCTAAATATGAAGCTTGTAAGCGTTTCGAGGCCAAACCGGGCACGTTATCGTAAGGAACGGCCCGACAAGCACCCATTTGCGCCGCCGCATTTTGCACGGTAGCGGGACGAAACGCTTTCGAACAAATTTTGTTAAAAGGAGAAACCGTGCGGATCGCAGTGCTGTCTACTACGGATACAGATAGCTCAGGAGGCGAAGCACGGGCAGCGTTTCGTACGCTCGCTGGCGCAACGATTGCGGACCGGCAACTTGATCTCGCTTTGCGGCTTGGATGTGAACGCATTGTCTGTTTGGCCGATTCCATCGGTCCTGAGATCGTGGGTCTTCAATCCCGAGCGGAAACGGCCGGCGCAAAATTCAGGGCTGTCAAATCCAGCAGTCGCCTGCCGGGAATGATTGGCCCTGACGACGAAATGCTGCTTATTTCGAACGGATTATTGGTAGACGATGATGCTGCCGTTGCCGCTCTCGAAGAGCCCTCCGTCCTCGCATTTCCGGCGGACCTTGCTGTTCCTCTCGGATTTGAGAGGATCGATCTCGGTCTCGCATGGAGCGGCATTCTTCTTGCTCCGGGCAAACTGACAAGCGATCTTCAACACTTGCCGGGTGATGTCGATGCCGTGTCGTCCTTGCTTCGGATAGCTCTGCAACACGGAGTTCCGCCAGTCTTACTGGATAGAAAACTGCTCGCAAAAGGTGACTGGCAGCTTGCCCCGGATGCCGATGCGCTGGCGGTGAGAGAGAAGCGCTGGATAGACGCGCAGCGAGAACGGATATCGTTTCGTGCTCCAGGCATGGCGGTCGCGGAACGCGCTGGAGCGAGGCTTGCCCGAGACATCGTCGGTCGGAAAACAGAGATCGCGCCAACGCTGCTCGCAGTCGCATGCGCGATCGCAGCAATGTTCGCTGCCTGGTTCGAGCTTCCCGGATACGGACTGGTCCTGACAACTGCAGTCGCGCTTTTTAGGCACCTTGCAGTCGTCGTCCAACGGATATCAGCCGCCGGGACAGGCAAAGATCATTCGACCCATCTCCAGGCCATCCTCGACTACGGCCTTGATCCACTCTTCATCATCCTACTCGGTCTTTCAGCATACGGAGCATTGGGCTGGATGAGTTTCTTCATTCCCCTCGTTCTCTTCGGCTTGCTACGGTTGGGGGAACGCTATGCGAACGAAAGGTGGCGTCGAACATATACTGATCGAGTGGGGCTCGGCGTTTTGCTGAGCGTAACAGCATTTTTTCATCTTGCTGCAGAAGTGGCCGCTGTTCTCGCCCTCATCGTTCTGGCCTCACGCTTTTTCAACGGCGCTCGTGCAAGCTAATTTCGAATTAACCGCGAACGCATAGAGGAGCAGCAGCCGGCTAAAGGCAAGTCAAGTTGCGAAGCCGTCTCTCGTCGTACTAAATTGAGGATGCGCAGTTCGTTGAACGCCAATTTCGGCCGATCAATAGAGAAAGCGAAGATAATGGGAAGCCGTCAAATGCAGGAGCTTGGCTGTGCAACGACGGATTACGCCGACCGTCTGCTGATAGCCGATGGGCGTCTCGAGCGTTTGAACGAAGACTGCGGAGGAGGGGTCGGCTCGACCCTGGCGATCCCCGAACTTCTCGACATCGTGGTCAAGGCTAGAGAATACGAGCAATGCCTCTCCCGCCAATTCACTGCGATTGAAGGCGGGGAGCGCGTTTCTGCCTGGGTCGAGGTCGAACCAAAAGGCGGCCGGGAAACTGGCTGCTCGATTAGGGTGCTCGCGTGGCATTCAGAAACTGGCTTGGAAAGCGCAGGGCGGGACAAGCAAAGGCGTAGGGGGGAAATACTGCGCCTGCTTTCCGATCTGAGCCTTCGAATTGATCAGTCTGACCGCATTCTTTCCCTCGTCAGGGCAAGTAGCGAATTGGAGGAGTTGGAAGAGGCTGTTGGCGCAAATGTCGGCCAGAAATGGACCCGAATTTTCAGATTTCCGGATCGCGCCGCTGGCCAGACCGGTAGTGGCGAAACGCCCAAGCCCTTGATCTGCAGCTTTTCACCCACAGGCCAGGAATTGACGGCGTTCGTGGAGAATTTTGAAAGACGAGAGGGCGACGGAGCACTTTCGGCAATCCATTTCTTCGCAAAGCGAGCACCGCTTTCCCAGTCGCAGACTCCTACCGGAACACCTTCAATAGGCGGGGACCTTGCCTCCGTATTTCGCCAGCCAATCAATCGCATCATCGCGAATGCCGAAACAATACGTACTCAATTGGCAGGGCCCATAGGTGCTCAATACAGCGATTACGCTGCCGACATCGCGACTGCGGGACAGCATCTTCTCGCTCTTATGGATGACCTGTCCGATCTTGCCATCGTGGAGGCGGACAATTTTTCAACTGCACCCGATCGGATTGATCTAGGCGATGTCGCTCGACGAGCTTGCGGCATTTTGCGGGTCCGGGCGCGTGAACGAAATATCGAACTCGACCCGCCTCCTGCAGGAGAGAGCCAGCCAGCCATAGCGGAATTTCGCAGAGTGCTTCAGGTGCTTCTCAATTTGATCGGCAATGCGATTCGCTACGCGCCCGAAGAAAGCCGCATCTGGGTGCGACTGGATGCGTCGGGCGGAATGGCGATGGTGACTGTCGCGGACCAAGGTTTGGGTCTTACCGCTGAAGAGCAAGTCCGGATCTTTGAGAAATACGAAAGGCTCGGTGAGGGGGAAGATGGCGGAACAGGCCTCGGCCTTTATATCTCCCGGCGCATCGCAAGGGCTATGGGTGGCGATCTGACGGTAGAAAGCGCGCCGGGCCAGGGAGCGCGTTTCTGTCTCGCTGTCCCGATTGCGAATTAAGGCCCAGGGCGCGGCACAAGTTCAGGCTTTTCGACGACCCATGATGAACAGCGAAATGCCGAGAAGGAGTGTGGCTGAGCCAATCGCCACCCACCGGCCTTCGCTAAGCATGAAGCTGTCGGCGGGCCACGTGACCAAGCCGAGGCCCTGAAAAGCCCAAAGGCCTCCGGAAAGCATGAGCGCTATTCCGGAGACCTTGAGGATCAGATGCATATCAGCGTTGGCCGATAGGAACGTAATCGCGCTGGGTTGGGCCCGTGTAGAGCTGGCGCGGACGGCCAATGACCTGACCGGGGTCGGAAATCATCTCGTTCCACTGGGCCACCCAACCGACCGTACGGGCAAGCGCAAAGAGCGCAGTGAACATGGTGGTCGGGAAGCCAATCGCATTCAGGATAATGCCTGAATAGAAGTCGACATTGGGAAAGAGCTTCTTTTCCTTGAAGTAATCATCATTCAAGGCAAGCTCTTCGAGCTTCAATGCGGTTTCGAAGACCGGGTCGTTGACATTCAGAGCATCGAACACTTCACGCAGTGTCTGCTGCATGACGGTCGCACGAGGATCGTAATTCTTGTAGACCCGGTGACCAAAGCCCATCAGGCGGAACGGGTCGTTCTTATCCTTGGCTCGCTCGATGTAATGCGGAATACGGTCAGGAGAGCCGATTTCCTGCAGCATATTGAGCGCTGCTTCGTTGGCACCGCCATGCGCAGGGCCCCAAAGGCAGGCAATACCGGCTGCGATGCAGGCGAACGGGTTGGCGCCGGAAGAACCAGCAAGGCGCACGGTCGAGGTCGACGCGTTCTGCTCGTGATCCGCATGGAGGATGAAGATCCGGTCCATCGCTTTTTCGATCGCCGGATGAATTTCATATTCTTCAGCCGGGACGCCGAACGTCATGCGGAGGAAATTGCCAGTGTAGCTGAGATCGTTCTTCGGCTGCATGAAGGGCTGGCCGATCGAATACTTATACGCCATCGCAGCGATCGTCGGCATCTTGGCAATCAAGCGATGGCTGCTGATCGTCCGGTGTTCGGGATCCGAGATGTCCGTGCTGTCATGGTAGAAAGCCGAAAGCGCGCCGACCACCCCGCACATGATTGCCATAGGATGGGCATCGCGACGGAAGCCCTGATAGAACTGCCGCAACTGATCGTGCACCATGGTGTGGCGCGTGATCGTGTAATCGAAGTCGTCCAGTTCGTCCTTGTTGGGCAATTCGCCGTTGAGCAGGAGATAGGCGACTTCCATGAAGCTCGAATTTTCGGCGAGCTGACCGATCGGATAGCCGCGGTGGAGCAGCACGCCCTCTTCGCCATCGATATAGGTCAGCGCGCTTTCACAGCTCGCCGTCGATTTATAGCCCGGATCGTAGGTGAATTTTCCGGTCGAGCCGTATAGCTTACGGATATCGATGACGTCCGGACCCACGCTTCCCTCGAGGACGGGGAAGTCCTGGGTTTGGTCGCCTAGATTGAGAGTTGCCTGCTTGTCGGCCACGCTTGTCTCCTCAGTTCAATTCATTCGATCCTGAGGGCGCAGCCTGCGCGTCGATACGCGCGAGCGACTCTTCCTTGCCCAGCAGGACCAGTACATCGAAAATTCCGGGCGATGTGGTGGTGCCCGTTAACGCTGCCCTCATGGGCTGCGCCAGCTTGCCGAGACCCAGTTCCAGCTCTTCGGCATACGCCTTCGTAGTGGCTTCGAGAGCCTCGATTGTCCAGTGATTTTCCTTGGCAAGCCGGGCCGAGAGGCCGCCCAGTCGCTGGCGGGCTTCGCCATCAAGCAAGGCTGCAGCTTTGTCGGTCATCTCAAGTGGGCGCTGCATGAAAAGAAATGCCGCGCCTTCAACCAGTTCGTTCACGCTCTTGGCGCGAGGTTTCAACACCGGCATGGCGTCTTCAAGCAATTGTTGGTTCTCTTCTTGACCGAGCTTGGAAGCGACCAGAGTTGCAAGGCGCGCATCATCGGCTTCACGAATATAATGTCCGTTCAAGTTCTGGAGCTTTTTGATGTCGAAACGGGACGCGCTTTTGCCGACGCCATCCAGATCGAACAGTTCGACTGCTTCTTCGCGGGTTATTTCCTCGCGGTCACCGTGTCCCCAGCCGAGGCGCAACAGATAGTTGAACAATGCCTCCGGAAGGACACCCTCTTCGTAGCGGTAAGCTTCGACGCCTACAGCACCGTGCCGCTTGGACAGCTTCGCACCATCGCTGCCATGGATGAGCGGAACATGCGCGTAAACCGGATCGGGCCACCCGCCTTCGATCTCGTTCATAGCGCGAACAATAGGCAGCTGCCGAAATGCATTGTTGAGATGGTCGTCACCGCGGATGATGTGGGAGACGCCCATGTCATGGTCATCGACGACGACAGCTAACATATAGGTCGGCGTGCCATCAGCCCGCAGGAGGACATAATCGTCGATCTCTGCGTTTTTGACCGTCACCTTTCCTTGGACTTCGTCATCAATGATGGTCTCACCCTCAGTCGGAACTTTGAGGCGTATGACATAGGGCGCCCCTTCAGGCGCCTCGCTTTCGTCCCGGTCACGCCAACGGCGATCATACCGCATCGGCAGCTTGTTGGCTCTCTGCTCCGCTCGCATGGCTTCGAGTTCTTCCGGAGTGGCGAAGCATTTATACGCATGTCCCGCTTCCAGCAGCTGCTTTGCAACCTCTGCGTGCCGTTCGGCCCGATCGGATTGAAAGACCGGCGGTTCGTCGAATTCGAGACCAAGCCAGTCGAGCCCTTCGATAATCTTGTCGATGGCTTCCTGCGTGCTGCGCTTGCGGTCGGTATCTTCGATACGCAGCAGGGCTTTTCCGCCGTGGTGACGAGCATATAGCCAGTTGAAGAGCGCGGTTCGAGCTCCACCGATATGGAGGAAGCCGGTAGGCGATGGCGCAAACCTGGTGACGACCTGTTTGCTGGTTTCGCTTGCCATTGCTTCGTCTTTCCTTTCAAGTCCTTGCATGGCGACACAGCGGACGCCGATGGTGCCATTCGGCGATGGGGGGCTGCCCGCCGATGCTGCAATGCAGCGCCCTTGGCGTATGCGTGCTGCAATGTCCAGAACGGCCGGGCAAACCGAAGCATTTCTAGATCGTTCTGGTTTCGACAGGGGCCCATGGCTAACAGTCTGTTTCGCATGCGGAATTGGGATATGGTTCGCGCTTCATGATCTCTGGCAATGGGGCGCTATAGCGTTAGCCTTGGTGATTGTTACGACGGTCGCATCTGTTTTCAGAAGAGAGCAAGGCAGCCTCCCTAATCTCCGGCTTGCGGTCGCAGCCGTCGCGATAGCTATCACACTGGGGCTGATGGTGATCTGGGCGCGGTCGGCTATAGTCGGCGCCGAACCCATCGATCACCCCGCGATGATGACACTTGATGCGCGCATTCTCGAACGCGAAGAACAGCCCGCAGAGGGGCGGGTGAGGCTTATCGTCGCGGCGCGTGATGGTGAGACCGGAAGACCTATCAAGGTGCGGGTCAACGTTCCTCTTGATCGCTACTCTCCCGAATATAGCACAGGCGCTCGTATCCGGTTCAAAGCGCGTTTGATGCCGCCGGCACCGCCCCTGCTTCCCGGTGCGTATGATTTTGCACGGCGGGCGTGGTTTGAAGGACTTGCGGCGACGGGCTCTCTCGCTGGCGAGATCGAGTTGGTGGAGCGGGCTACATCCTCTTCGGGACGCATCGCGAGGATGCAAGAGGCCCTTTCCAGGCATGTCCGGGCACGGTTGGATGGTTCTGCCGGAACGATCGCGGCCGCATTTGCAAGTGGGGATCGCGGCGCCATTGCAACGCAGGATGACGCAGCGATGCGCGATGCGGGTCTGACCCATCTGCTGTCGATCAGTGGTCTTCATGTGAGTGCTGTTATCGCGGCGGCCTATTTTCTCGTCATGAAATCCCTCGCTCTTTTCCCTTGGCTAACCCTCAGAGTTCGCCTGCCCTTGCTCTCTGCCGCCGTGGCGGCCGGCGCGGGAATAGGATACACTCTGTTGACCGGGGCCGAAGTGCCGACTGTTCGCAGCTGCATCGGGGCGCTGCTTGTGCTCGGCGCCTTAGCTCTCGGACGCGAGCCGCTGTCCATGCGCATGGTCGCCATAGCTGCGGCGATCGTGCTGCTTTTGTGGCCGGAATCATTGGTGGGCCCGAGCTTCCAGATGAGTTTTGCAGCGGTTATCGCGATCGTGGCGCTCCACAATGCTGGTCCGGTGCGCGATTTCCTGGCTTCGCGGGAGGAGAGTTGGATAAGGCGACTGGGCAGGCGGATGGTGATGCTTTTCGTTACCGGTCTGGTGATCGAGATCGCGCTTACGCCGATAGTCCTCTTCCACTTCCACCGCGCCGGACTTTACGGTGCGTTTGCCAATGTCATCGCCATTCCGCTTGTGACCTTCGTGTCGATGCCGCTGATTGCGGTGGCCTTGCTCCTCGACCTGCTCGGTGCAGGCGCTCCTGCCTGGTGGCTCGCCGGCCAGTCACTCGATCTCCTTCTCTCCATAGCGCATCTGACTGCATCGCAGCCGGGAGCAGTAAAGCTGGTGCCTCATATCGGCCTTCCGGCGGTGATCTTCTTTGTGGCCGGAGGTTTGTGGCTGGCGCTGTGGCGGGGAAGGGCGCGGCTTGCAGGATTTGGTCCGGTCCTGGTCGGGTCCTTTCTACTGGTGACGACAGCTGCGCCCGACATACTCGTGGCGCGTGATGGCGGCGATGTCGGTCTGGTGGGCGAAAACGGACGGCTGTTCGTACTGCGGGACAAGCCCGGATCCTATGCCCAGGACAATCTGGTCGAGCTTGCCGGTACGGAGGCCGCGCCGATCGATCTGGAGCGGTGGCCGGGAGCGCGTTGCAGCCCGGATTTCTGCAGTCTCCCCGTGCAAAAGGGCGAAAGGAGCTGGTTCGTCCTGATCTCCCGCAGCCGCGAACTGATCGATGAGCGTGCACTCGCCGCGGCTTGCGAGAGGGCGGATATTGTCATTTCGGAACGGTGGCTGCCGAGAAGTTGCAGGCCCAAATGGCTGAAATCAGACCGCCGCTTTCTCGAGCGTAGCGGGGGGCTGGCCATCTATCTCGACAAGGGCGAAATCGAGACGGTCGCGCAGGGACAGGGCAGCCATGGATGGTGGAAAGGGGCGAGTGGCGGTTAGGCCCGCCCGCCGCCCCATTCCCGGCAGGATCAGTGATAGCGGCGCAAAAGGCCCGCAAGCTTGCCCTGAACCTGGACCCGGCCAGCCTCGTAGACCTGCGGTTCATAGCTGCCGTTTGCAGGATCGAGGCGCACCATGGTGCCTTCCTTGCGCAGGTATTTGAGCGTCGCTTCCTCATTATCGACCAGAGCGACCACGATTTCACCGTCACGCGCGGTTTCGGTCCGCTTCACGAGGGCGAAATCGCCATCGAAAATGCCCGCTTCGATCATGGAATCGCCGCTGACTTCGAGGGCGTAGTGATCGCCGGGGCCGAGCAGGGCGGCCGGGACCGGCATGGAGGACTGGCCTTCGATCGCTTCGATCGGGGCGCCGGCCGCGATGCGTCCGTGAAGCGGAACCTCGATGATGTCGTTGGCCGGTTCGGGCGCGACCGGCTTGGCGGCGTGCGCGGCAACGACGGAATCATTTGCAGCAGGCTGGGCAGGCGATGCGGGAGCCCGCACCGTGCCGGTCACCGAGTTTTCTGGCAGCTTGATGATTTCCAGCGCGCGGGCCCGGTTGGGCAGGCGGCGGATGAAACCGCGTTCTTCAAGCGCGGAAATCAGGCGATGCACGCCGGACTTGCTCTTGAGATCGAGCGCTTCCTTCATCTCTTCGAAAGAGGGCGAAATGCCGGTCTCTTCCAGCTTTTCCTGAATGAAGCGGATCAGCTCGTGCTGCTTGGCAGTCAGCATCGGAAAACTCCCATGTTCCTGTTCACAACCCTGTGAACGAATGTGGAACAATTAGGCAACCGATTTTCACAAGTCAAGCAATACGGCCATTTTCGAGACAGTTGGGGAGAACAGCTGTTCCCCTTTCAGTCCTCCGCGTTCCATTCGCCCGACTTGCCGCCGGTCTTGGACAGCAGGCGCACGCCGCCGATCACCATTGCCCGGTCGATCGCCTTGCCCATGTCGTAGAGCGTGAGGAGGGCGATCCCGGCAGCGGTCATCGCTTCCATTTCCACCCCCGTCTTGCCGGTGAGCGAGGCGCTCGCCACCACGCGGATCGCATCGTCTTCCCGCTCGAACTCCACGGTCACGCTTTCCAGCCCGAGCGGATGGCACAGCGGAATCAGATCGCCCGTTTTCTTGGCAGCCATGATCCCGGCGATCCGCGCGGTGGCGAGGGCATCGCCCTTCGCCGTGGCCCCGGCCATGATCGCGTCGAGCGCTTCGGCATTCATGCGGATACGCCCTTCGGCCACCGCCAGCCGCGCGGTTTCGCGCTTGCCGCCGACATCGACCATATGCGCCGCGCCCTTATCGTCGAGATGGGTGAGTTTGTTCATGTAGCGAACCTGCAAGCTGAAGGATGGAGCGCCTGGAGCACAGTCCTGGAGCTAAAAACCCCGGATTGCGGGAAGGGATTGCCGGACATGTGCATGCCCGACCTATGACGCGGCCAGACCGTGTAGGACAGTGTTAATTGCCGGTCAGGAGCCGGCGGGTGGCCGCCTCGACATCGTCCTGCCGCATGAGACTTTCGCCGACGAGGAAGCTGCGCACACCGGCATCGGCCAGACGCTGGCAATCCTCATGCGTGAAAATGCCGCTTTCCCCGACCAGCATGGCGTCCGCAGGCGCCAATGCGGCGAGTTCTTCCGTCGTGGCAAGATTGGTTTCGAAGGTCTTGAGATTGCGGTTGTTTACACCCAGAAGACGTGACTTCAATCCGGCTGCCCGCTCCATCTCGGCGGCATCGTGCACTTCGACGAGGACGTCCATACCCCGCTCGAAAGCCGCGGCCTCGATCTCGGCCATCTGCGTGTCTTCCAGCGCGGCGACGATGATGAGAATGGCATCCGCGCCCAGCGCCCGCGCTTCGGCGACTTGCCAGGGATCGACCATGAAATCCTTGCGCAGCACGGGAAGCGCGCAGGCTGCACGGGCGGCGACGAGATAGTCCTCATGGCCCTGGAAATAGGGCGCATCGGTCAACACGGAGAGGCAGGCGGCACCGCCTGCAGCATAGGCCTGCGCATGGTCGGCGGGCTGGAAGTCGGGGCGGATGAGGCCCTTGGACGGCGAGGCTTTCTTGATCTCCGCGATCAGGCCGAAGCCGGTCTGCTGCGCGTCTTCCAGCGCGCGATGAAAACCGCGCGGCGCGCCCTGTTCGCGGGCAATCCCGTCGAGGACAGAGAGGCTGCGCTGCGCCCTGCGCGCGGCGACTTCTTCGCGCTTGGTCGCGCAGATCTGTTCAAGCTTGTTCATTTGGCCAGTGCGATCCAGTCGATCAGCAATTGTCTTGCCCGCCCGCTGTCGAGAGCTTCGGCCGCCATCTGCGCACCCTCCGCCCAGTCTTCGGTCTTGCCGGCAACGATCAGCGTGGCGGCAGCATTGAAGAGCACCGCATCGCGATAGGGCCCGGGCGCGCCCATCAGCAGCGCTTCGAGCGCCTTGGCGTTATAGGCCGGATCGCCGCCACGGATCGCCTCTACCGGGGAATGAGGCAGATTGGCCTGGACCGCGACGACGCGCCGCATTTCGAAATCATGGCCGGTAACGTCGGCCAGTTCGTTGCCGCCCGCGAGGCTGAGTTCGTCGAGCCCCTCGTCGCCCGAGGCGATAAAGGTTCGCTCCGTACCCAGCCGCGCCTTGGCCCGGGCATAGATCGGCACATAGGCCGGGCGTGCGATGCCGATCAGCTGTCGGGTCACGCCCGCGGGATTGGAGAGCGGCCCCATCAGGTTGAAGATGGTGCGCACGCCCAGTTTCTGCCGGATGGGCTGGATACGGCCCATCGCCGGATGGTGGTTCTTGGCGAAAAGGAAGCAAATTCCCAGGTTGTTCAGTGTCTTCTCGGCGGTTCTTCCCGCCGCTTCCATATCGAGACCTAGCGCCTCCAGCGTATCGGCAGCGCCCGATTTGGAACTGGCGGCCCGGTTGCCATGCTTCGCAACAGGCACGCCGCACGCCGCCACCACCAGGCTGACTGCCGTCGAGACGTTGAGTGTGTGGTGACCGTCACCGCCGGTGCCGCAGCAATCGATCGTGCCGTCAGGCGCGGGCACCGGTATCAACCGGTCGCGCAGGGCGCGCGCAGCCCCGGCAATCTCTTCCGAGGTCTCGCTGCGGGCCGACATATCGACCAGAAAGCGGCCGATTTCCTCGTCGCCTACTTCGCCGTCGAGGATCCAGCCGAAGATCTCATGCGCATTGTCTTCGGTGAGGTGCGTGTCCGCCGAGGGAAGCTGTCTGCTCATGCCGGCACCTTGGCATCCACGCCGCAGATCGCAAGGAAGTTGGCCAGCAGGGCGTGGCCATGTTCGGTGGCGATACTTTCGGGATGGAACTGGACGCCGTGGATGGGCAGGCTTTCATGCCGGAAGCCCATCACGCTCGACCCGTCGAGACCGGGCGTCTCGCTGGTGGCGTTGACGATCAGGCAGTCAGGAATATCCTCCACCACCAGCGAGTGATAGCGGGTGGCGGTGTAGGGCGAGGGCAGCTTTGCGAAAACGCCGCTGCCGTCATGCGTCAGATCGCTGGTCTTGCCGTGCATCAGTCCGCCGCGCACCACCTTGCCGCCGAAATGCTGCCCGATCGACTGATGGCCGAGGCACACCCCGAGCAGGGGCTTTTCCGCCTTGGCACACGCGGCGACCAGATCGAGGCTGACCCCGGCTTCATTCGGCGTGCAGGGGCCGGGCGAGATGAGATAGCCCGCCGCATCCTTCGCGATGGCCTCTTCAGCAGTGATGGCATCGTTGCGCACGACATCGACCTCGGCCCCCAGTTCCATAAGATAATGGACCAGGTTGAAGGTGAAGCTGTCGTAATTGTCGACGACGAGGATCGATCTGTTGGCGGTCATGTCCTGCGGTGATTGGGCGTGAGCGGCGCAGCTTTCAAGCAAGGAAAGCTGCCGCGATCATCACCCCTCCTTGCCAGCGAGCTTGTCGGTCGCGCGGACGAGGCCGTCGATGATGCCCGGTTCGCTGGCGGCATGGCCCGCATCCTGGACGATCCACAGTTCCGCTTCGGGCCAGACCTTCTTCAGCGCCCATGCCGAGGTGGGCGGGGTGCAGATGTCGTGGCGGCCCTGCACGATGATGCCGGGGATATGCTTGATGCGATCCGCATTCTTGAGCAGCTGCGCTTCCTCGAGGAAGAAATCCTGCAGGAAGAACTTGGCGCAGATGCGGGCGAAGGGCACTGCCTTCGACGGATCGGCGAAGGTGTCGAGCAGGTCCTCGTCGGGGAGCAGTGTGGCGACATTGCCTTCCCACAGCGACCATTCGCGCGCTGCGGCGAGGCGGATCTGTTCGTTGTCGCTGGTCAGCCGGTCGTAATAGGCCTTGACCAGATCGCCGCGCTCTTCTTCCGGGATGAGGCCGGTGAAATCGTCCCATTGTTCGGCCATGATCTCGCTGGCGCCATATTTGTAGAGCCAGTCCTTCTCGGTCTGCCGCCCCAGGAAAACGCCGCGCAGGACGATTTCGGTCACGCGGTCGGGATGGGCCTGCGCATAGGCAAGCGCGAGGGTGGCGCCCCAGCTGCCGCCGAAGGCCTGCCATTTTTCGTGGCCGCACATTTCCCGCAGTTTCTCGACATCGTCGACGATGCGCCAGGTGTCGTTATTCTCGATCTCGGCGAAAGGCAGAGACTGGCCGCAGCCGCGCTGGTCGAACAGCAGGACGTCGTAAAGCTCCGGATCCCACTGGCGGCGATGCGCTGGCGACATGCCGCCGCCCGGGCCCCCGTGCAGGAACACCGCGGGCTTGGCACCCGGTGTGCCGACCCGCTCATAATACAGCGAATGGCCTTCACCGACGTCGAGCATGCCCGTCTCGTAGGGCTCGATTTCGGGATAGAGAGTGCGTTCGTATTCAATCACTTTGCTGGTCCTTCTTTCCGACCACGATGATCGGCCCTATCGGCGCGCCGGTGTCGAGGCGGCCGGTGGCGGGATTCCACAGGGCCGAGACATTGCCGTCCAGATAGAGTGCGTTCTTCACATTGAGTTCGTCGCGATAGAACCGCGCCAGCTTACCGAAGCTGACCGGTCCGTTGGAAATCACGAAATGGGCGCGGCCCTTGTCGTCCACGCCGACCGCGTTGCGGATGTAGCGCGATTCGCCGTCCTGGGTGATTTCCGGATGGAGCTTGCCCTCGATCACCAGCATCGGGCCGGACTGCGTGCCGAAATCGGGCCTCTCGCGCACATTGGCGAGAAAATCTTCGGTGGCGCGGACTTCCCATTTGCCATTGGCGCCGAAGAACACCCCATTGGGCGTCATGTGGAAATTGCCTTCGCCATCCGCCGTGTTCAGCGTCTGCAGGCGGTCCCCGTTCTCGACGTAATAGCCGATGGGCTTGCCCTCATCGTCATACATCCCGCCGTTCATCGCGAAGGCTATGCTGGCGGGCGACTGCGCCTGCGAGAACGCGGTGAGGCTGCGGTAAGGTGCTTCGCCCGACGGGCCGAGATCCATCGAGATAGTGTGCCGTGCCGGCGTGGCGAGGCAGTGGGTGAGGGGGCTGTCCTCGAAGATGATTGAGCGGCAAGCGCTTTCGACCCGCGTCGTACCCGATGCAGTATCGCTGGGTGTGGGCGCGTCGGAGGGGCTGCCCTGGCCATCGATGCGCGTGCGGGTGACGGGTTCACCCTCGGGCGCGGGCTCGCAGGCAGCGAGGAGCATCAGGGGCAGGGCGAGGATTGCGTATTTCATTGGCCGTAACCGGGTTCCTGCGCGAGGCGGACGGCTTCGCGCGCTGCAGCAAACAGTGCGCCGGCCTTGGCTTCGCATTCTCGTTGTTCATAGGCAGGATCGCTGTCGGCAACGATCCCTGCGCCAGCCTGCACATGCATGGTGCCGTCCTTTACCACCGCGGTGCGCAGCACGATACAGCTATCGAGCGATCCGTCGGGCGCGAAATAGCCGACGCCCCCGGCATAGGCGCCGCGGGTGGCAGGCTCGAGCTCGGCGATGATCTCGCAGGCGCGCAGCTTGGGCGCCCCGCTGACGGTGCCTGCCGGAAAGCCCGCGAACATCGCCTCCAGCGCATCGCGCGAAGGATCCAGACGGCCGACGACATTGCTGACGATATGCATGACGTGGCTGTAGCGTTCGACGGTAAAGCTATCGGTAACGGTGACGCTGCCCGCCTCGGCCACCCGGCCCACATCGTTGCGGCCCAGATCGAGCAGCATGAGATGTTCGGCGCGTTCCTTCGGATCGGCAAGGAGAGAGAGTTCCGCCTCGAGGTCCTCGGCAGCAGTCTTGCCGCGTGGCCGCGTCCCGGCGATGGGGCGCACGGTCACCTCGCCGTCACGCACCCGCACGAGGATTTCGGGACTAGATCCGACCACGGCAAAGCCGGGCAGGTCGAGAAAATAGAGGAAGGGTGACGGATTGACCCGCCGCAGCGCCCGATAGAGCGCAATCGGCGGCAGGGCGAAGGGCGCGGTGAACCGCTGCGACAGGACGACCTGGAAGATGTCCCCGGCGGTGATGTAGTCTTTCGCCCGCGCCACCATGGTCGCGTATTCTTCGGGCGCCAGCGTCGGCTGCGGCAAAGGCTCGGGATGATCGGCCGCGGTGGCACCCGCCATGTCTATCGCGGAGCCGAGCGAAGACAGCGCGGCGTCGATCCGTTCCTGCGCACGCTCGAGCATAGGCTCCGCCGCCTCATCGGACGGCCAGACCGGGGCGACGCAGTAGAGCGTGTCCTCGAGGCTGTCGAAAACCAGAATGAGCGTCGGGCGCACGAAGAGCATGTCCGGCACGTCCAGCGAATTATCCGGCGCGCGCGGCAGTTTTTCCACCAGGCCGATCGTCTCATAGCCGAAATAGCCGACCAGGCAGGCGAGGGCGGGCGGAAGTTCTTCCGGCACATCGATCCGGCACTGGGCCAGCAGCTCGCGCAGCGCATCCAGCGTGCCGTTATCGCAGGCTTCGAAGGAATCGCGATCGGTCTTCCACCGGCGGTTAATTGACGCTTCGTCGCCGCTCGCGCGGAAGACCAGATCGGGATCGAGGCCGAGCAGGCTGTAGCGACCGCGGATCTCGCCGCCTTCGACCGATTCGAGCAGGAAATCCCCGCGCCCTTCCTGGAAAAGGCGCAAAGCGGCACCGACCGGGGTAACCGTGTCGGCGACGATCCGGCGCCAGACGAGCGCCGGATTGCCTTGCCCCAACGCTTCCAGCGCCGAGACGGAACCGTTCAGATCCCCAGTCAAGGTGCGGCTCAGTTCGGCTCGCCGAGGAGCTGGCGACGGACCGCGGCGATGGCATCGGGATTACGCTCGACGCCGACGTCGGCGCGCATGGCGTTCAGCAGCTGTTCGCCATATTCGGCACTCCAGGCCTGACCGACCTGCGAACGGGCCTGTGCGATCAGCGGATCGTTCTCGGCCAGATCCTCAAGCTCGATCCGGTCCAGATCGACCACATAGTAACCCTGGTCGCCCTGGCCTTCGAGCTTCTTCACCGTGCCTTTGGCCATGCCGAACATGAGCGCAATCGGCGCGGGGACCCGCGTATTCTGCAAGCGGGCGAGTTCCTCGCGGCTGTAATTGACCTGCTCGGGCGCGCGAATATTCTTCTTTTCCGCAGCGACGGCTTCGGCAAGGCTCTGCCCGCCCTCGACACGCTTCACGATCCGTTCTGCAGCGGCCTTGGCCGACTGCTCGCCGCGGACCTGGCGCCACTGGGCAATCGCATCTTCGCGGATCTGCGCCAGGGGTGCGACAGCCGAAGGGGTGATATCGGAGACATCGTAGACCAGGAAGGTCTGGCCGTCGGGCAGGGCGCCGATCTGGGCTTCATTCTCGTCGGCCTGGAAAGCGAAGTTCAGGACCGGGCGCAGAACTTCGGGGATCTGCTCCTGAGTGCCGTAGATGGAGCCGGCCGCAGTGACCGGCCTGGTCGTCTGCAGGTCGAGCCCTAGTTCTTCAGCGACCGAGGAAAGCGATGCACCGTCGCCCAGCCGGTCTTCGATATTGACGGCAAGTTCGGAAATGCCGCGCTGGCGGTTCTCTTCGCGCAGCTGGTCGGCAATTTCACCGCGGACGCTGGCAAGAGTGCGTGCAGGCTGGCTGTCGACATTGGTAATCCGGGCTATGTGCCAGCCCAGCGGGCTGCGAGCAGGAGTTGTCACCGTGCCCTGAGCAGCTGCGAAATACGCGTCGGCCACGGCTGCCGAAGCGGTGCTGGCGATTTCAGCCTTTTCCTGCGCATCGACGGTTGTGGTCCGCAGACCGGCGCTGGCGGCAGCCTGAGCAAAACTTTCGCCGCCCTTGATGCGCGCTGCGATCGCTTGTGCGCCTTCGCGTGTCGGCACGATCAGCTGAGTAAAGCTGCGCAGTTCGCGAGCGGCGTACTCATCGCCATTGCTCCGATAATAGGCAGCGATATCGGCATCGCTTGGTTCGATGCTGTCGCCCAGAGCATCGCTGTCGAAGGTTGCATAACGCAGGATGCGACGTTCGGGACGCACGAAGCGATCGCGTTTGTCGGTGTAGAATTTGTTCAGCTGCGCATCGGTCGGATCGCCTTGCGGGGCGAACAGGGTGGCAGGAATGGTGGCGATAGAGCCGAAGCGACGCTCCTTGAAGCTGCGCGCATAAGTCGTCGCGATGCTATCGGGAAGCTTCGACCCATAAACCGAAGGAAGGATCGACTGCTGGAAGAACAGCGAAGTGCGGATCTGCTGGCGCAGTTCGGCATCGGTCAGGCCATTCGTACGCAGAAAGATATTGTAGCTGTCGGTGCTGAAATCACCGCTGGCACCGCGGGCGGCGGGAATCTGGCGAATTTCGCTATTCACCAGATTCGTGCCCGCACGAAGCCCGTTTTCCTCGCCCCAGGCAGTCAGCGCATAGCGGTTGATGAGATCGTCAAGCACATCGTTGAGGCCATTGCCCGCGAGCAGCGTCTGCATCGTGGCTTCGGGATCCTGCTGGCGCGTGCGCTGGAGTGCGTTGTTGGCAGCAGAATTGAGGTCGGCCGTACCGATCTTTTCATCTCCAACGACGGCGACGCTGTTTCCGCCGGCCACTCCGCCGAATGCGCCCGAATTGGAGACATCCATACTGGCGAAGGCGAAACCGATCAGAACCAGGAAGGCCAGGGCCAGCGCGAGACCTATCTTGGTCTTGAAGAAATTCCGGAAAAACGTGAGCATGGCTTGCGAAGATGCCTTTTCGTGTGCTTTTGGCCATCACCTGCCGGATGAACGGCGGCAACGAACCGGTTGTGGGGCGCGCTTTATCCGCCCTGCGACCAAGCCGCAACAGGTGCCGTCCGGTTTTGACCCATTAGAGAACCACGTCTAGCGATCTCACGCATACGACCTATATAGCCACGCGCCCGAACAGCGTTTCAGTACAGGAAGACCTAATTTATGGCCGAACGGCCCTACATCGTCGGCAATTGGAAAATGAACGGAACGCGCGCCATGCTGCCCGAAGCGCGCGCAATCGACCGTGCCGCACAGCGTTACATGAAGGCGGAAGTCGCCGTTGCTCCGCCGTTCACCCTGATTCATGCCGTGCACCGCGAGGCGGAACAGATCGGTGTTGGCGCGCAGGATTGTTTCCCCGGTGAAGACGGCGCGCATACCGGAGATATCTCCGCGACGATGCTCGCCGACGCCGGTGCCAAGTTCGTCATTATCGGACACAGCGAGCGGCGCGGCGACCACAAGGAAACCGCCGCACAGATCAATGCCAAGATCGAAAGCGCGATCGAGGCCGGCCTGCGCATTATCCTGTGCTGCGGTGAAACTCTGCCTGTTCGCGAGAAGGGCCAGGCAGAAGATTTCGTGCTCGAGCAGCTGCGGGCCAGCCTCTCGAAGATCGAAGATCCGGCCGAACGGCTGACCGTGGCCTATGAGCCGGTCTGGGCCATCGGCACCGGCAAGACCGCCACGCCTGACGATATCGAAGCCATGCATAAGGCGATTCGCGGCCTGCTGGATGAAACCTATGGCGAAGAGCAGTCTTCCGGGGTGCGGATCCTCTACGGTGGATCGGTAAAGCCAGAAAACGCCCGCGAAATCCTCTCTCTGCCGGAAGTGGGCGGTGCGCTGGTCGGCGGTGCAAGCCTTTCGGCCGAAAGCTTTCTCGGCATCGTGGTTGCAGCGTCGGAGACCGAAGAGGCCTGACGCTTGCCGTTTTGCCGCACTGCCATTAGATGCGGCGCAGAAATTCACAGCTTTCCCAGAGTATCTCATCCATGTTTCTCTTTCTCACCGTCGTTCAGGCCATCATCGGCGCGGCACTCATCACGGTAATCCTGATGCAACGCAGCGAAGGCGGCGGCCTGGGTATCGGCGGCAGCCCGAGCGGCATGTTGAGTGCACGCGGTGCGGCTGACTTCCTCACTCGTTCGACGAAGTGGCTGGCTATTGCTTTCGTCGCGCTTTCCATCGCGCTCGCCGCGATGGCCGTCGAAGGTGTCGGTGCAGGTGAGATTGAATCGACGCTCGATCGCAGCGTTGCTCCTGTGGAAAACGATCCGCTTGGCGGACCGGCAACAGCTCCTGCCGCACCGGCTCAGGCACCTGCTCCTTCCGACGATCCGCTGGCCGAATAAGGCCCGCGCTTTCGATATTCGCTTGCGCTATGGTGGATGGCGCGCCTTGCCGCGCGCCTTTTCCCTTGCGCCGACTCAACACGCACGCTTAAGGCCCGACTCCCATGGCGCGGTATATCTTCATCACCGGCGGCGTGGTCTCCTCGCTTGGCAAAGGTCTCATGGCAGCATCGCTTGCTGCCCTCCTCCAGGCGCGTGGCTACAAGGTCCGCATTCGTAAGTTCGACCCCTATCTCAACGTCGATCCGGGCACGATGAGCCCCTATCAGCACGGCGAGGTCTATGTGACCGACGACGGGGCGGAAACCGACCTCGATCTCGGCCATTACGAGCGCTTCACCGGCGTTTCGGCGCATCAGGGCGACAATATCACCAGTGGCCGGGTCTATCAGCAGATCATCGCCAAGGAACGGCGCGGCGATTATCTCGGCGCGACGGTGCAGGTGGTCCCCCATGTGACCGACGCGATCAAGGAATTCGCGCTGGCCGGGCAGGACGATCACGATTTCATCCTGTGCGAAATCGGCGGTACGGTTGGGGATATCGAGAGCCTGCCGTTCATGGAAGCGATCCGGCAGCTCCGTAACGAACTGGAGCCGATGCAATCGCTGAGCGTCCACGTGACGCTGGTGCCCTATATCGCGGCGGCGGGTGAACTGAAGACGAAGCCGACGCAGCATTCCGTGCGCGAACTGGCCAGCCTCGGCATCAAGCCCGATGTGCTGCTATGCCGCGCCGAGCATCCCATTCCCGACAGCGACCGGCAGAAGATCGCCAATTTCTGCAATGTGCGCAAGGAAGCGGTCATTCCCGCTCTCGACGCGCCCTCGATTTATTCGGTCCCGCTACAATATCACAGGGAAGGGCTGGATACCGAGGTCCTGCGCGGTTTCGGCATTAAAGATGCGCCCGAACCGGATCTTTCGCGGTGGTACGATGTGGTGGACCGCCATTCGAACCCCGAAGGCGAGGTGACTATCGGCGTGGTCGGCAAATATGTCGGCCTGCAGGATGCGTACAAATCGCTCAACGAAGCGCTTATCCACGGCGGAATGGCGCACCGCGTTAAGGTCAACATCAAGTGGATCGACGCCGAGGTATTCGAACAGGCAGATGGCGATATCGCCGCCCAGCTCGAGCCCATGCACGGTATCCTTGTGCCCGGCGGGTTCGGCGAACGCGGCAGCGAGGGCAAGATCGCCAGCGTCCGCTTCGCCCGCGAACGCAAGGTGCCGTTCCTGGGCATCTGTCTGGGCATGCAGATGGCCTGCGTGGAAGGGGCCCGCAATGCCGGCTTCTCCCAGGCCAGCTCGACCGAATTCGGCAGCACGGACGAACCGGTGGTCGGTATCATCACCGAATGGATGACACAGGAAGGTTTGCAAACTCGCGAGGACGGGGGCGATCTGGGCGGTACGATGCGGCTCGGGGCCTATGACGCAAAGCTCGCCGCCAACAGCCATGTGTCCTCGATCTATGGCGGCAGCACCGAGATTTCCGAGCGCCATCGCCACCGTTACGAAGTGAACGGCAAATATATCGAACCGCTGGAAAAGCAGGGCCTGATCTTCTCCGGCATGTCGCCTGACGGTCTGCTGCCGGAAATCGTCGAACGGCCCGATCATCCGTGGTTCGTCGGTGTTCAGTTTCATCCTGAACTCAAGTCCAAGCCGTTCGATCCGCATCCGCTTTTCGCCGGTTTCATCGGTGCAGCGCTCGAACAGGCTCGGCTCGTCTAAATTTTTTTGCCCGGCGTCCGCCTAATCTAAAGTCCTGTAATCCCTGCGAACGATAGTAGGCATTTGTACGGGGGCGACACTCTGCCCGTCGCACCCACAAGCGCGCGACTTTATCTTTTGTTATAGATGAGGCAGACAATCTCCGACTCAGCCCGAGGCTGACGAGCAGGGAGATTTACGCTGCGTTGAGCAAGCGGTGGGGCTTGCCTCGAACTCGGTCGTCTTCTGCGACCCGGACAACCGTATCCGAGGCTTGGCGGCGCATCGCGTCGTGGGGCAGTGCTCTAGGGCGCTGCCCCTATCGCGTTGTTAGCCGTGAAGTTTTGTGGTCATGAAAAAGGCGGCGCCCCTTTCGAGGCACCGCCAGCGGTAAGCAAGCGAGCGGGATCAGGCCGCTGCGCTATCGTCCTCATTCTTGACGACTTCGAGCGTCTTCTGTCCGCCGATGGCGATCTTCTTGGGCTTCATCGCATCGGGGACCTCACGGACGAGATCGATGTAAAGCATCCCGTCCCGCAGATCGGCATTCTCGACGCGTACGTAATCGGCCAGGTCGAAGCGGCGTTCGAAACCGCGATTGGCGATGCCGATGTGCAGCATTTCGCCTTCGGGCTGGTCGTCACGCTTGCGGCCCTGGATCACGAGCAGGTTCTGCTGGGCAGTGATCTCGAGATCTTCGGCGCGGAAGCCGGCAACGGCGAGAGTGATGCGGTACGCATCCTCGTCGCGGCGCTCGATATTGAAAGGTGGGTAATTATCGCCCCCGGCATTGCGTGCCTGACGTTCCATCAGGTCGAACAGGCGATCGAAGCCAACTGTGGAACGGCGATAGGGGGTGGTATCAAAACGGTTCATCGAAACAAATCCTCCAGTGAGCAATTTGATTGTGTAAGGAGCCCTAAGTCGGCACTCCCGTGTCTGCTCAAAGCGAGCCGACCCGAATAAAATAGGTACCGCCAAAACGCTTTCAAGCGTTGTCATTCGTAGCTAGCGATAGCCCGCAACATCAGAGGATATGCAATGAGCCAACCGCAAATCGACATCTATACCAAATTCGGTTGCGGCTTTTGCGTCCGTGCAAAGCGCCTGCTCGACGAAAAGGGCGCCGATTACAACGAGCACGACATCACGATGGGCGGCCCGAAGCGAGAAGAGTTGCAGCAGCGCGCCCCGCAAGCGCGCACGGTGCCGCAGATATTCATCGGTGAAACCTATGTCGGCGGTTCGGACGAACTCGCTGCGCTGGAGCGTTCCGGGAAACTGGATGCATTGCTCGAGGGCTGAATGACCGACATTGCCGTCCTGCAGATGACTTCGGGCATCGCTCCCGAAGAAAATGCCGCATTCCTCGCAGACATGATCGGGGCAGCGGCGGGGGAAGGGGCGGCCATGCTGTTCACGCCCGAAATGTCGGGCATGCTCGACCGAGATCGCAAGCGGGCGGCCGGGTCGATAAGGCTCGAGGAAGAAGACAGGGTTCTGTCGACCGTCCGCGATTGCTCTGCGAAGCACGGGATTTGGATCTGCATCGGCTCGCTCGCCATCGACACTGGCGAAGGTATATGGGTCAATCGATCATTCGTGGTGGATGATAACGGCGAGATAGCGGCCCGCTATGACAAAATGCACATGTTCGACGTGGATCTGGCTTCGGGCGAATCCTGGAGGGAATCCAATGCCTATCGTCCGGGCAATAACGTTGTGACGGTTCAAACCCCGGCCGGAAAGCTTGGCCTCGCGATCTGTTACGACCTTCGCTTTCCCGCTCTGTTCGAAGCGCTGGGCAATGAGCGCTGCGACGTGATCGCCGTTCCCGCCGCGTTTACGGTGCCCACGGGCGAGGCGCATTGGCATGTCCTGCAAAGAGCCAGGGCCATCGAGGCAAGCGCCTATCTCGTCGCCTCGGCGCAGGTTGGCACGCATGCCGACGGCCGGCAGACCTATGGGCACAGCCTGGTGATCGACCCGTGGGGCGAGGTCCTGGTAGATTTGGGCGATGCTCCGCCGGGGCTGGGATTTGCCCAGGTGAACCCAGCGCGCATTTCAGAAGTGCGTGCGCAAGTTCCCAGCCTTGCCAATCGCCGTGAATTGGCCAAGTAGCGCCGCATGATTGTTTATGATCTCCATTGCAACAACGGCCACCGGTTCGAAGGATGGTTCGGCTCGTCGAGCGATTATCAGATGCAGCGCGACCGAGGCCTGGTGGATTGCCCCGAATGCGGCAGCAATCTCGTCGACAAGGCACCGATGGCTCCTGCGGTGGCGCAAAAAGGAAATCGCGGATCAACTCAGGCACCAGCATCAGAGGGGGCGCAGCTTTCCAACGCTCCCATGCCCCCGGAGGTTGCGGAGGCACTGACCAAGCTTGCGAAGGCGCAGGCAAAAGCGATCGAGAGCAGTCAGTGGGTCGGCGACAAATTCGCCGAGGAAGCGCGTTCGCAGCATTACGGCGAAAAGGATGAAGCGCCCATTCACGGCAAGGCCACGCGCGAGGAGGCGGAGAACCTTGCAGCGGAAGGAATTACGGTTGCCCCCCTCCTTTTCCCGATTTCGGATCCGGACAAACTGAACTGATTGCCTCGGAGCATCGAGACGTTATAGAGCCGTGCTGAAGCGCCCGTAGCTCAGTCGGATAGAGCACCAGATTCCTAATCTGGGGGCCACAGGTTCGAATCCTGTCGGGCGCACCATCATTTCCCCAGTTTCATCGCCCGCCATGCAAGCAGGGTCAGAATTGCTGATGATGCGATCAGCAATGCGCACACCCCTGTCCAGCCCAGATTGCCATAGACGGAGGTCGCAAAGATGCTCCCGATCCCGCCTCCGACGAACATGAGGACAATGTAGACAGTCGTCAGCCGGGTCCGCAGGTCAGGCTGGAGTGCAAGAAACGTCATGCGGCCCGTCACATCGATCGGCGGACCGACGAGATTGACGATCACGAGCGGCACCAGCAATCCCCACAGGCTGCCGCCAAGGGGCAGGAACAGAGCCATGCCGACAAGCTGGATCAGAGCAAAGATTACGCGCGCCTTGCGCGGGCCGATGGCGTCTGCCCAGCGGCCGAGACGAGGGGTGGAAAGAATGCTGACGGCGGCAATCGCGGCAAGATAGCCCACGACATCAGTTCCATATCCCAGCGGGCCGGTGAGATAGAGCGCGAGCGCAAGCCACAGCGCAATAAATTGCGCGAAGTTCAAGGCCTGGATCGTGCCGGAAAGCAGCACTTCCTTATGCTTCCGAGCGACCGGAAAGACCGAGAGGACCAGCCTACCGTAAGGTTCGCCGCCCCGATCCCGCTCGCCGCTCTCCATCAGACGGGGAAGGGCTAGGGTCACGGCGAGCATGAGGCCGGTCGCGATCCAGTAAACCAAACGCCAGCCATAATGTTCAGCAACCCAGCCAGCACCGACTCGGGCCACGAGAATGCCGAGAATCACCCCCGCGGTGAGCAGGGCGGTGACCTGGCCCAGCCTTTCCGGAGCGACCCTCTTGGAAGCATAGGCCGGCAGCAGATATGGGGCGATCGTGAAGAAGCCAAGAAGAGTGGATCCGGCAGTGAAGCCGAAAAATCCGCCGGAGAACGCCATCAGGGCGAGTGAAAGTGTCTGGCCGATGGAGAAGATGATCGTCAGCCGCCGGTTGGAATAGCGATCTCCCAAAGGAAGCAGAAAGAGTATCCCGATTGCCAACGCGATCTGGTTGAGAGCCGGGACAATTCCGATGCGCGCTTCGCTGACACCGAAATATGCCGCGACATCACCAATTATGGGATGAATATAATAGGCATTCGCGGTCACTACCGCCGCAGCGAAAGCGAGCGCATACTCCTGTTTGCGCGAAAGCCGCGACGCATTGCTCATCTGCCAATTTCCAATAATCTGGTTCGATTGGCGCCTTAGGGCGTCGGCTTCGAACTCTCGCCCAACTGGCTAATGGGCACGGTCTCTTTGAAGGTATGCGTCACATAAGGGAACGGAATTTCTATTCCTTCCTCGTCAAGCGAGGCCTTTATGGCGCGGACGACCTTGTCCTTACTTTCCCATCCCGCCCGAGGGGCGGCACCAGCCCACCAGCGGACGAGAAAATCGACGGAGCTGGAATTGAACTCCTGCGCAAAAATATCGACGCCCTTGCTGGCAAGAACCAGATCCACCCCCTCGACGGCCCGGCGGATTACGTCCGCTGCGTGGTCGAGATTGGTGTCGTAGGAAACGCCAACGACTACATCGTGGCGGCGCTGTTCGACATCGGTCAGGATCTCCACCGGATTCTTGAACAGGATGGAATTGGGAACGACGGTGAGTTCGCCCGAAAGCTTGCGGACGTGCGTTTCACGCAGGGTAATATGTTCGACCTTGCCTGTGATGCCTTCACACTCGATCACGTCGCCGATCTGCATCTTCTCCCGCAGCATGATGAGAATGCCGGCAAAGAAGTTTTCGAAGATGTCCTGAAAGGCGAAACCAATCGCGACCGCCCCGATGCCGAGGCCGGCGAGCAGGCTGGCGAAGGTTAGGTCGGGCATCACCACGACAGCCGCGATGAAAAGGCCAATTACCCATATCGTCAGCTTGACTACGGTATCGACCAGATTCTTGAGACTGGTCCGGATTTCCGTCCGGCCCACGATCATATCGGAAATGCGCACCGCGAACCGGGCAACGATCCAGGTCAGCAGAATGATGAACAAGGCGATCGCAATGCTGGGCAGGGCCTCTATGAACCCCTTTCCCATCGACTGAAGCTGATCGCGCAGCGTTCCGATATAATTCACTAAGCAAGCTCCCTTTGCAGGGCAACGACCAGTCGCCTCTCAGGTTCCTCAACGCCGCCGAAGGGCGGACAAGGACGCGCTATTTCTGGGCATGCTCCTGGCGTGCCAGTTCATGGAGCCAGTCGGCGTGACGAGGGGCCTTCTTGGTCTCGCTCCATTCTTCCAGCATCATCGGTGCCACGCGCTTCAGTTCGGCATATTGCTCATCCGTCCCGATATCGGCAGCCAGTTCTACGCGATGGCCGTTCGGATCGAAGAAATATATCGATTTGAAAATGCCGTGATGCGTTGGCCCGAGGACGTCGATACCAAGGCTTTCGACATGCTTTTTGGCTGCGTTCAGTTCCTCTTCGTTCTTGACCTTGAACGCGAGATGCTGGACCCACTGGGGAGTGTTTTCGTCCCGGCCCATGTCCTTCTGGTTCGGCAATTCGAAAAAGGCGAGGATGTTACCATTACCTGCGTCTAGAAAGACATGCATGTAGGGATCGTATTCACCGGTAGACGGAACATGATCCTCGGCAAAGGCAGTGGTGTACTCCATGCCCAGCACCTTTTCGTACCATTCGACGGTCTTTTTGGCGTCCTTGCAGCGATAGGCCGCGTGATGGACGCCGCCGAGCTTTACGGGATGTGCAGAAGGGGCGCTCATTCTGCTGGCTCCGCATCCACGGTCTGCGCATCCTCTACGCTGAGGACGCCACGCTTGATCTGGTCCCTTTCCATGCTTTCGAAGAGCGCCTTGAAATTGCCTTCACCGAAGCCGTCGTCGCCCTTGCGCTGAATGAACTCGAAGAAGACAGGGCCGACCTGAGCTTCTGCAAAGATCTGCAGCAGAAGTCGCGGCTTTCCGCCTTCGGTCGTTCCGTCGAGCAGGATGCCCCGCATCTTGAGTTCGTTCTCGTTCTCACCATGGCCGGGGAGACGTTCGGGCAGCATTTCGTAATATGTTTCGGGCGGGGCGGTCATGAACGGAACGCCGAGATCCTTGAGATTGTCCCACGCCTTGATCAGGTCGTCGCAGATCAGCGCAATATGCTGGATACCTTCGCCATTGAATTCGCGAAGGAACTCTTCGATCTGGCCCTTGCCGCCTTCGCCTTCCTCGTTGAGGGGGATACGGATCTTGCCGTCAGGAGCGGTAAGCGCCTTCGAGGTCAGGCCAGTATATTCCCCTTTGATGTCGAAGAAGCGGATTTCACGGAAGTTGAACAGGCTTTCATAATAGTCGGCCCAGTATTTCATGCGACCGTTGTACACGTTGTGGGTCAGGTGATCGATCACGTTGAACCCAGCGCCCTTCGGCCACTTGTCGACGCCATCGAGATATTCGAAATCGATGTCGTAAATCGACAGCGTGCTTTCGCCCTGTTCCGCGTAACGGTCGATCAGATAAATGATCGCTCCGCCGATGCCGCGGATTGCAGGGATGCGCAGTTCCATGGGGCCGTTTTCGACAACGACCGGCTCCGCACCGCGCTCGAGCAATTCGGCGTAAGCCTTTTTCGCATCGCGGACTCTAAACCCCATTCCGCAAGCAGAGGGACCGTGTTCTCTTGCAAAATACCAAGCCGCGCTTCGCGGTTCATAATTGATGATGAGATTGATCCCGCCCTGGCGCCAGAGATGGACATCTTTCGAACGATGGCTGGCCACCTGGATAAAGCCCATGGCCTTGAACACCGGTTCGATAACGCCTTTTTCCGGCGCGCAAAATTCAACGAATTCAAATCCGTCGAGGCCGATAGGGTTCTCATAAAGGTCGGGCATGGGAAATCCTCTGTCCATTAAGTAGTTTCAATAGAAACCAAATACATTTCACGTTTGGCACTGTCAAGAATCCAACGGTTTTCGATCGGCTGATGTTCCGCATCCTCAATCTCATCCCATCGATCGAACGGCCTGGCTTCGGGCGCGAAATTCCGGCTTGCGCGCGGGTCGCAACTGTGATTCTGTGAAATCGATGAGAAGCAGGGGCAGACTCGATCTGGTGCGCAAGCAAAAGGCGACGCAAAGCGCGGCGCTTTTCGTGCTGCTTGTCATCAGCGGCCTGGCGATTGCAGGGCCGTCCGGGCTTCTTGCGTGGAGCGAGAATCTCCGCCTGCTTGATCAGCGCAAAGCCCAGCTCGCTGCGCTTGAGAAAGATCGCGCGGCTCTGGAAAACAAGGTCGCTCTTTTGCATCCCGATCATGCGGATCCCGACATGGTCGGCGAACTTCTTCGCAGCCAGCTCAATGTCGTCCATCCGGACGAAGTCGTAATCAAGCTGGACGACTGATCGGCCGCGCTCGAGCTCGGCAATTCCGTAAGGTTTTCGTATGCAGATGAAGCGGGCCGTTGCGCTCTGCGCGGCGCTGTGGCTATAGGCGCAGCGAGAGAATTCCCCGACTGGAAAAGGGACGAGATATTTTGGCCAAGGCCCCTAAAAGCAGCACGCCGCGCAGCCCCGCGGAGAACCACGATTTCGCTCTCGGCTCCCTTCAGGAGGAGTTCGAAAAGAGCAAGCGCTTCGATGCGTCGCCTGAGCAGATGCACAAGTTCTACGAGCAGATGCTTCTGATCCGCCGTTTCGAAGAGCGCGCCGGGCAACTCTACGGGCTCGGACTGATCGGCGGCTTCTGCCATCTGTATATCGGTCAGGAAGCTGTTGCCATCGGTCTGCAATCCGCGCTCGATGGTGATAAGGACAGCGTCATCACCGGATATCGCGATCATGGCCACATGCTGGCCTATGGAATCGACCCCAAGGTCATCATGGCCGAATTGACCGGCCGCGAGGCCGGCATTTCCAAGGGTAAGGGCGGGTCGATGCATATGTTCTCGACCGAGCACAAGTTTTACGGCGGCCACGGCATCGTCGGCGCGCAAGTCGCGCTCGGAGGCGGTCTGGCGCTCGCTCATCAGTACAATGAGGATGGTGGTCTCTGCCTCGCCTATTTCGGCGATGGTGCCGCCAACCAAGGGCAGGTTTACGAAACCTTCAACATGGCATCGCTCTGGAAGCTTCCGATTGTTTTCGTGATCGAAAACAACCAGTATGCCATGGGTACGGCCGTCAGCCGCAGCTCTGCCGAAACAGAATTTTACCGCCGCGGCACTGCATTCCGCATTCCGGGCATGAAGGTCAACGGCATGGATGTGCTCGAAGTGCGTCAGGCCGCCGAGGTCGCCTTCAAACATGTCCGCGAGGGCAAGGGCCCCGTCCTGATGGAATGCGAAACCTATCGCTATCGCGGCCACTCGATGTCCGACCCTGCAAAGTACCGGTCGCGTGAAGAGGTCCAGGACATGAAGGATCACAAGGATCCGATCGAAAACCTGAAAAAGATCCTGATCGAGCAGGGCAGCAAGGAAGAAGAGTTGAAGGCGATCGACAAGGATATCCGCAAGCTCGTTAGCGAAGCCGCGGATTTTGCTGAGAATTCTCCGGAGCCGGAAGCATCCGAGCTCTACACCGATGTTCTGGTGGAGGAGTATTGAGCCATGGCGATCGAACTGAAAATGCCAGCTTTGTCTCCCACAATGGAAGAGGGAACGCTAGCAAAATGGCTCAAACAGGAAGGTGACGAAATCGTCGCCGGTGACATCATTGCCGAAATCGAAACCGACAAGGCCACCATGGAATTCGAAGCTGTCGACGAAGGCACGCTCGGGAAAATTCTGGTCGCGGAAGGTACGGAGAACGTAGCTGTCGGTACCGTCATCGCGATGCTCGCGGCAGAGGGCGAAGACGCTTCCGAAGTTGCCGCTTCGGCTCCCGAGAGCGAGGACGTCCCGGGCGAGGGCAAGGATGTCGGCCGCGACGCGTCCGAAGCCGAGATCACCAAGCCCGCTAAAAAGACTGACGTAAAGGATCCTGAGATCCCGCACGGCACCAATATGGCGACCGTCACAGTCCGCGAGGCGCTGCGCGATGCGATGGCCGAGGAAATGCGCCGTGATGAACGCGTTTTCGTCATGGGTGAGGAAGTCGCCCAGTATCAAGGCGCTTACAAGGTCACGCAGGGCCTGCTTGACGAATTCGGCCCTAAGCGCGTGATCGACACGCCGATTACCGAATATGGCTTTGCCGGTATCGGGACGGGCGCTGCGATGGGTGGTCTGCGTCCGATCGTGGAGTTCATGACTTTCAACTTCGCGATGCAGGCGATTGATCACATCATCAATTCGGCAGCCAAGACCAATTACATGTCCGGTGGCCAGATGCGCTGCCCGGTCGTTTTCCGTGGTCCGAATGCCGCAGCGAGCCGCGTTGGCGCGCAGCACAGCCAGAATTACGGTCCGTGGTATGCCAGTGTCCCGGGCCTGATCGTGATCGCGCCTTACGATGCGTCCGATGCAAAGGGCCTTATGAAAGCTGCGATCCGCTGCGAAGACCCTGTCGTGTTTCTCGAAAACGAGCTTGTTTACGGGCGCAGCTTCGAGCTTCCGGAACTTGATGACCACGTCCTTCCGATCGGCAAGGCACGGATCGTGCGTGAAGGCTCGGACGTGACAATCGTGTCTTACTCGATCGCGGTTGGGCTCGCCCTGGAGGCTGCCGAACAGCTGGCGGAAGAGGGCATCGACGCCGAGGTGATCGACCTGCGGACGCTGCGCCCGCTCGACAAGGAAACGGTCCTCGAAAGCCTGAAGAAAACCAATCGCATGGTGATCGCCGAAGAAGGCTGGCCGACCTGCTCGATCGCTTCGGAAATCGTTGCGATCTGTATGGAAGAAGGCTTCGACCATCTCGATGCCCCGGTCACGCGCGTATGCGATGAGGACGTGCCTCTGCCCTATGCCGCAAACCTCGAGAAACTGGCGCTGATCGATACGCCGAAGATCGTGAAAGCGGCCAAGAAAGTCTGCTATCGCGACTGAGCAGGGCGGGTGGTTTAACCATCCGCCTTAGCGAAATATTAGCGAACATGACGCTACGCATCTCCCCAAAGTGTAGAGAACCTTTGGGGTTACGAATATGGTGCGTGAATATCGAGGAATGCTTTCACAGCTTCGGGAAAGCGAAGCTGGTAACGTCTTCCCGCTGACTGCGGCCGCCATCTTCGTCCTGGCTGGATTGGTGGGCGGCGGCGTGGACGCGTCTCGCGGCTATCTTGTCCGTAACAAGCTCCAAAACGCCTGCGATGCCGGGGTTCTTGCTGGCCGCAAGAGAGTGGGTACCGATGGCTTTGATGAAAATGCCTTGAAAGCAGCGCGAAGCTATTTCAACGTTAATATGGCTGGCGCATCGAACTTCGAAGTTCCGGAATTCAACCCGACCAGCTCCGATAACGGAAATACAGTGGAAGCTACGGTTTCCACTTCAGTCGACACGACACTCATGCGGATATTTGGGTATGATACCATCCCCTTGAGTGTTTCGTGCAGCGCCAGCATGTCGATGGGTAACGCCGATGTCATGATGGTGCTCGACACGACCGGCTCGATGAACTCAACCGTTGAAGGATGGAGTACAAGCGACGATTCAAAGAGGCGGATTACTTTCTTAAGATCCGCGATGATGGACTTTTACGATACCGTAGCAGAATCGGCCGACGGCACCAATGCGCGCATCCGTTACGGTTTTGTACCTTACAGTTCGTCGGTCAACGTTGGCAGACTCCTTCAGCCTGAATGGATTGTCGACCAGATGGACATCCAATCTCGTCAACCTGAGTTCAACTGGAAGTGGACAGTAGTCGGCTATAAACCAGCTGTATACTCTACTAATCCTGGGGTGACAGATCCAGAAGATACCGAATGGATAAAGTACGGCAATCAAACAAATGCTTCGAAATGTAGGAATTCCCTACCAAATAATCAAAATTGGACCAACTATGGTGGACCAGAAGAAGAAACAATAGAAGAAATAAATTCTGCTCAGCAGCGTATTAGGCGCGAACGTACTTATGTGACTCAGGTTCGGCGCGCTTATTCGTGTCAGTCTGATGGTCGCAATAGTTTCAAGCCAGCTTATCGCGATGAGACAAGAAAGAATTTCGTTGACGAAGTTTGGACGGAAGATCCCATCTGGGCGCAGCGGGAAGATGAGAATGATTTTCGGCGGTGGCTTTACAAAAAAATCACTGTTGACGTCAGCCGTTATAAGACTTTTTCTCCCGTCACTGTTCGAAATCGCGACTCCGACGCGGGCAATGTTAGCTACACTTGGGCCGGTTGCATCGAAGAGCGGGAAACGGAAGCGGCCGACAGTTTTAGCTTTAGCTCGCTGACAGGGATGTCGCCTTACACTTGGGATTTGGACATCGATTCCGCTCCCGATGGATCACCAGAGTCGAAATGGCGCCCTTTTTGGCCAGAACGATCATATTTCCGCGGCGAGAGATATTGGAATTCTTATTACCGGCAGTGGTACACGAACTATTTCAATCGTGACGAAGACTATAAAGGGCTGAAGAGCGACGCCTTCTGTCCGTCACAAGCTTCCCTGCTCGCGAAAAGAGACAGGGGCGAATTTAAGGATCAAGCGGATGCTTTGAACCCGAACGGGAGTACTTATCTGGATCTCGGCATCCTGTGGGGGGGAAGACTAATATCTCCCACGGGCATGTTCGCTTCGAATGTTATGGAGGCCCCTGCCAATGGTGCCGAGGTCTCCCGTCACATGATCTTTCTCACTGACGGAGAAATGCAGCCGAGTTCCGTGATTCATTCCTCTTACGGATTTGAATATTACGATAAACGCGTCACGAGCGACGGGCAGACAAATCAGCGTGATCGCCACACAAGCCGGTTTCGCGCTGTCTGCCAGGCTGTGCGCGCGAAGGGTATCCGAATTTGGGTCATCGCATTCGGCTCGAGCCTGAATGGTGATTTGCAAGCCTGTGCATCGCCGGACAGCGCTTTTCAGGCATCAAGCTCAGACGAATTGAATGAAGCGTTCCAAGATATCGCTAAAAACGTCGGCGAACTTCGGATCACGATGTGAATCGTAGGAGGGAAATCATGGTTGGAAGGTCGCTTTCGAACTCCTTAGTTGCCGATCAAGAAGGCAGCGCTCTTATGGAATTCGGACTTATCGCCATTGTCTTCATAACGATGGTGCTGGGCATGATGGACATTGGCCAAGCAGCTTACACCCAAGCCGTTTTAAATGGCGCGGCGCAAGAGGTGGCCCGAGCAGCATCACTTGAAACAAGAGATGTGGCTCTCGCGGACGCAGAGCTAGAGAAAATTGTGCAGCGCGTCGCCCCAAACGCGAAGCTAACTCCTAAGCGCGTCAGTTACTTCGATTTCGAGGACATCAGTCGAAGTGAAAGTTTTCGAGATACAAACGGAGACGGCGTCTGTAATAATGATGAAAACTACGATGACGAAAACGGCAACGGCCAATGGGACGAAGACATTGGCGTAGAAGGCAACGGCAATGCTAGCGATGTGGTGGTTTATACAGTCAGTGCCGAATACAAGCCTTTATTCGCAATCCCTTTCTATGACGATGGGGAATCGACAAGAACGCTCTCGGCTACATTTGTGAAAAAAAACCAGCCTTTTGAAAGACAAGAAGGCTACGGTAATACGGTGGAAATATGCAGCTAAGGGCAATCGAGAGGAGCAACTTTGCTCGGTCGTGGAGCAAAATTGCAAGCAACATACGCAGCCTTTGGCGGCAAGTTGACGGTATCGCGTTAACTGAATTCGCGGTGGTTACACCGGTATTTCTATCGTTAGGGATGGTCGGTTTCGAAATCGCCAACTTGGCGGTTACGAAAACCCGAGTGAGTCAGATTGCGTTATCTGTTGCCGACAACGCATCTCGTCTGGGCCAGACTGACAATACCGCGCTCGCTCCGACGATAAGTGAGAACGAAGTCAATGCGGTACTTCGCGGTGCCGAAGAGCAAGGAAAATCGATCTCATTTGCTGAGAATGGAAGGGTTATATTAAGTAGTCTCGAATATGATGACGTGCTTGATCGACAGTTTATCCATTGGCAACGCTGTTATGGAGATAAAGACGTCGAAAGCGCCTATGGCAATGATTCAGACAAGAATGGCAAAAGCGGTCCTCGGCTTAACGGGATGGGTGAAGTAGGCCGCGAGGTAACTGCTCCGTCCGGCGAGGCTGTAATGTTTGTCGAGGTTTATTACGAATATCCCGCGGTATTTTCTAACTCGCTCACTCGCGATATTACATTTAGAGAAGAGGCCGCCTTTATCATTCGCGACGATCGAACTCTGACCCCTGTAGACGATCCGAATGAAAAGGGTTTGACAGGAGCTCTTCTCAACGAGTGTTAAACGACGAATCGTCGCTTTAGGATTGTTGACAGCGCCTTTCCTCGGCAATTGGAATAAATGGCCGAACTCAACGATGCTGTCAGATTCGCCCTCACAGGCGCGGGGAAGAGGAAAGATCTGTATCGTGCATCGTTTCAACTGGATGCCGTTCTCGGGACGATCGCACTAAGCGCGAGAGAGCCGCTTTTGGCTCAAATACGTATGGCTTGGTGGCGCGATCAATTGACGGTTCCGGAAGCAGGATTTCGAGCGAAAGATCCACTAGTGCGTTCGTTAGCTGAAGCTTGGGGAACGGATGCTTCGCAATTGGTAAATTTAGTCGACGGATGGGATTCCCTAATCGACGACCGTGGCAGCGGCTCAGCGTTCGTTGAAGGCAGAGCTGATTTTGGTGCAGCAATTGCTAAGTCGCTCGATTGTGAGCAAGATGTTGATGCTGCACGAATGTACGGAGCATTGTGGGCATTTTCTGATTTAACGAATTATTCTCCTCATCCAAAAGTCAGAGAATGGGCTATCGAACACTGGAAGACCGAGTTTGAGGGGACTTCCAAGACGAGTCTTGAATTAAGACCTCTCGCCATACTCGGTGGCTTAGCTAGGCGAAGTCTTGAAAGAGGCGGCACTCCGATGCTTGGTGATCGAAAAAGTCCCTTTGTCGCTCTAAGATTGTGGTTTACGGGAAAGTAAATCTGGGGTCTTCTGTATCTGCGACAGGTGAGCAATGAAAAGCTTGGTATTAGGGGCGCTTTTAACTTTGCTTCTTCTCGCGATCGGGCTTTTCTGGTGGGAAGGGCGTGCCGAAGTTGAAGAGGCGGCTCCTCCGCCTCAAGACGACATAGTTAAAAAGGTTGATCCCGACGAGCTACCCATTGCCGATCCGCTTAATGCGATTGGACCAGCGCCGCCAGAAGCGACCGAGCTTTCAAAAGAACAGCGCCGTTTCTTTCGTTATGATCGCAATCGCGATTGGCGGATAACGCGGAGCGAAATGCTCTCCACCAGATCCGATGGGTTCCGCAAGCTCGACAAGGATGGCAACAATCTACTGACATTCGAGGAATGGGCGGTAGCGACGGTCGACAAGTTCGAGGGCGCCGACGCCGATGGCAACCGGGAGCTCTCGCCGGCTGAATTCGCCACCACGAAACCAAAACCTACGAAAAAGCGGAGCTGCGCCTGCTGATCAGGCGGGGACGACGTCCATGCCTGCAATCCATTCTCCAAGCTCTGCCTTGGCTCGGGAGGTGTAGGCTTCCTTGCGCTGCTTCTTTTTCACCTCGTGGAGCGGCGGGAACAATCCGAAATTGACATTCATCGGTTGAAAGGTTTCTGTTTCGGCATCGCCCGTGATGTGGGAGAGCAGGGCACCGAAAGCTGTAGTGCGCGGAGGAGGTGTCCAATAAGCTCCAGTCAATTCGCTCGCGGCCATCATTCCGGCCAGCAGACCGACGGCCGAACTTTCCACATAGCCTTCGCAACCGGTTATCTGACCAGCGAACCTGATATGTTCGGCGCCGCGTAGCCGGAGCTGGCGATCAAGAACAAGCGGCGAGTTGATGAATGTATTGCGATGAAGCCCCCCAAGCCTTGCGAATTCCGCATTTTCGAGTCCTGGTATGGTTCGAAACAGTTCGACTTGAGCGCCGTATTTAAGTTTCGTCTGGAAGCCGACCATGTTCCACAAAGTGCCAAGCTTGTTGTCCTGACGCAGTTGGACAACGGCATAAGGCCAGCGACCCTGCGGGTGCTCCTCCGTTGTATCGTAAGGATTATCGAGACCAACGCCTTTCATCGGACCATAACGAAGGGTCTCTATCCCGCGAGCCGCCATCACTTCGATCGGCATGCAGCCATCGAAGTAGGGGGTATCCGCCTCCCATTCCCGGAACTCGGTTTTCTCGCCGTCCATCAGGCCCTGATGAAAGGCATGGTATTGCTCCTTCGTCATCGGGCAATTGATATAATCGCCTTCTTCGTTCGATGCTTCGGTGCGCTTGTTCCAGCGGCTCTGGATCCAGCATTTCGACATGTCGATGCTGTCCCGGTGGATTATGGGCGCAATGGCATCGAAAAACGCTAGCCGGTCCTGACCAGTGGCTTTCACGATGCTTTCCGCCAGTGTTTGGGCCGTAAGGGGACCGGTTGCCACTATTGTGAGGCCGGTCACTGGTAGCGCATCAACCCGTTCGCGAACAACGGTGATGTTGGGATGTTCTTCGAGTGTCCGCTGGACTTCGGCAGAAAATACGTCGCGATCTACGGCCATGGCACTGCCGGCCGGGACCCGGGAAACCTCTCCGGCACGCATAATGATGCTATCGAGACGTCGCATCTCGTCATGAAGGAGGCCCACGGCATTCTTGTCGCTATCGTCTGATCGAAAGCTGTTCGAGCAGACCAGTTCGGCCAGACCTTCAGTCTGATGCGCGGCGGTCATATCCCCGCTGCCGCGCATTTCAGATAGCTTTACCTTGAAGCCACGTTTAGCCAATTGCCAGGCCGCTTCGCTTCCCGCGAGGCCGCCTCCGATAATTTGGATGTCATGTGTCATTGCAGCTACGCACCTAGAGCTTGCACCCACCCGGTATCAAGGGAATAGATGCGCGATGACAAAGCGCGCCTTGATTGACCATCGGCCATACCTTCTGCTGAGCCTGCTGTTTGCGATCAGCTACTTCTTGGCTATGGACGGAAAGGTGGGCGGGGCATGGATGGCTTTGTGGAAAGGTGCGGGCATCGCATTTCTCGCCGCTTATGCGGGCCATCGCGGAAAAGGAAAGGGGCGCGTTCTGATCGCCTCGGTCATGGCCCTCGGGGCCCTGGGCGATGTAGCTCTGGAATTCAGCTTTTTTGCAGGTGGCCTAGTTTTTGCGCTAAGCCACCTCACAGCGGCCTATCTTTTTCTGAGCCACATGCGCCATCCGACCAGCGCCAGCCAAAAGATGGCAGGCTTGGCGTTGCTTCTCGTTACTCCAGCTATCGCAGGTATGTTGACATATCCCTTGGATAATTGGTTGCTCGCTACTTTCTATGCCTCGCTTCTAGGGGCGATGGCAGGAACGGCGTGGATCAGTACCTTCCCGCGATATCGGGTTGGAGTGGGCGCAGTCTTATTTGTCGCAAGTGATCTGGTGCTTTTCGCGCAGGAGTCCTCGCATGTCTCAAATGAACTGACCGCATGGATAATCTGGCCGCTCTATTACAGCGGCCAGTTTCTCATCGTGACCGGAGTGGTTCAGACACTCCGAAAGCAGCAAGTGTGACGAAAAGGGACCCGGTCTAACCTCCCGGTTCGTCCTCGATATTACGGTCCGAATGCGCAGTCGTATGCGGGGTAGTGGGGTTCAACCCGCCACCGCGCGCTGCGATCTCATCATGGACCATTTCTTCGGCCTCGTTTTCCGGCTCTTCTGTCTCGTCGATCAGTGCAGCGCCGACAATCTGTTCGCCTTTGGAGACGTTGAAAATACGAACACCGGACGAACCGCGGCCCGAAATCGAGAAGCCTTCGTGGTTTTCGAAGCCGCCTTCGACCAGATGCCGCAATTTTATCGGCATGCGAATGAGCTTCGCCTGATCAGTCACCAACATAAGCTGCGAACCGTGCTTCACCGGGAAGCTGGCGACGACCGGCCCGTTCCGGTCGGGGTTGCTCGACGGCTCCCCGATATTCGTCAGCCCCATACCGCCACGACCGATGGTGCGGTATTCGTATGAGGAAGAGATCTTGCCATATCCGTTGGCAGTCAGAGTGAGAATGAATTCTTCAGTCTCAGCCAGTTCTGCCGACTTTTCTTCGTCGAGCGTCGGCTCGTTATCGTTGTTCTTCCAGTTGGCCGCACGCAAATAGGCTTCGCGTACTTCCGTATCGCGCTCGCCAGCATCGAGGACCGTCATCGAGACGACCTTCTGACCGTCTTTCAGCTTCATACCGCGAACACCGATACCGGTCCGGCTCTTGGTCTCGCGGGCGTCCGTTGCGGAGAAGCGAATTGCCTTGCCCGAGTCCGATGCCAGGAAGATTTCCTGATCTTCGGTGAGCAATTCGACGCCGATGAGACGATCGCCGCTGTCTTCCACAAAACCCATGGCATATTTGCCGTTGCTGGGCACGTTTGTAAAAGAGTCCATCGAGTTGCGCCGGACCATGCCTTGCTCGGTCGCAAATACGATATTGAGCTTCGACCACTCGCCTTCATCTTCCGGTAGCGCAAGTACGTTGGTTACCCGCTCATCATCTCCCAGAGGAAGCAGGTTGACCATCGGCCTCCCCTTCGTCTGCGGGCTGCCTTCGGGCAGTTTCCACACCTTCTTACGATAAACGCGACCCGTATTCGTGAAGAATAGCACGGGATTGTGGGTCGAGGTGACGAACATTTCCACCACGGCATCTTCGTCCTTGGTGGCCATCCCGCTGCGGCCTTTACCACCACGCGCCTGGGCGCGGAAGGAATCCAGCGGCGTCCGCTTGATGTAGCCGCCGTGAGTAACCGTGACGACCATCTCTTCACGTTCGATCAGATCTTCGTCGTCGATGCCGTCCCAAGCCGGCGCAATCTCGGATACGCGCGGGGTGGCATAGGCCGCCTTGATCTCTTCGAGTTCAGCGCGCATCACACCATAGAGTTTGACACGATCAGCCAGGATCGAGAGATATTCCTCGATCGATAGAGCCAGTTCCTTGAGTTCGTCGCCGATCTCGTCTCGCCCCAAGGCCGTCAGGCGGTGGAGGCGAAGGTCGAGGATGGCTTTGACCTGCCGCTCGGACAGACGGTATGTTCCGCCCTCCTGTTCAGCGTTCGGCTCTATCGCCTCAACCAGGCGGATATACTGCGCAATGTCCCCAATCGGCCACTCCTTGGTGAGCAGGCGAGCACGCGCTTCGGCCGGAGTAGGGGCGCTGCGGATCATCGCGACGACCTCGTCGAGGTTGGACACGGCAACGACCAGACCCAGCAAGATGTGCGCACGGTCTCGCGCCTTGTTCAGCTCGAACTTGGTACGGCGGGTAATGACCTCTTCACGGAACGTGATGAAGGCCTGGATAAACTCTCGCAAAGTGAGAACTTCAGGACGCCCGCCGCTGATCGCCAGCATATTGGCAGGGAAGCTCGCCTGAGCTGGGGTGTATCGCCATATCTGGTTGAGCACGACTTCAGGCGACGCGTCGCGTTTCAGATCCACAACAACGCGGACACCCTTGCGACTTGATTCGTCACGGATGTCGGAAATGCCCTCGATGCGCTTGTCCTTGGCAGCCTCGGCGATCTTCTCGACCAGTCCGCTCTTGCCGACCTGGAAGGGAATGGAGGTGAGCACGATCGACTTTCTGTCTCCGCGCTTATCCTCGATCTCGTGTCGGGCGCGCTGCAATATCGATCCACGTCCGGTCGTATACGCTGCGCGGGCGCCTGATTTGCCAAGAATGAGCGGCGCGGTGGGGAAATCGGGCCCCGGAATGATCTCAAACAATTCCTCGCTCGTGATGGCGGGATTGTCCATATACGCAAAACAACCGTCGATCACTTCGCCGAGGTTATGCGGAGGGATGTTGGTCGCCATACCGACCGCGATACCGCCTGCACCGTTGACGAGCAGGTTGGGGAACCGAGCAGGAAGGACAGTCGGTTCCCGGCGGGACCCATCGTAATTGTCCGCGAAGTCGACTGTGTCTTTGTCGAGATCGTCGAGCAGGGAGTTCGTAACACGGGCCAGGCGGGCCTCGGTGTAACGCATCGAAGCTGGCGGATCGGGATCCATGGAACCGAAGTTGCCCTGCCCGTCAATCAGGGGGACGCGGAGCGACCAGTCCTGCGTCATGCGGGCCAGAGCATCGTAAATCGCGGCGTCACCGTGAGGGTGATAGTTACCCATCACGTCACCCACGATCTTGGCGCTCTTGCGGAATGGCCGGCCCGCCACGAAACCGCCTTCGTTACTGGCGAAGAGGATCCTGCGGTGAACCGGCTTCAGACCGTCACGCACATCGGGAAGTGCGCGGCTCACTATCACGCTCATCGCGTAATCGAGATAGCTCGTCTTCATTTCCTCGACGATGTCGATGCGTGTGTGTTCTTCGCCACCCGGTACGGGGGAATCGATCGTGTCGATGTCGTCAGCCAAAGCTAAACCATTCCATATACTGTGTAAGACAGATTTTCAGAGCGGAACCCTAGGACAGAAGGCCGGGATGCGCCACCGAAGCCGGGAACCATTGGTCCATGTCCGGCGCTTTTTCCACATATGGGTTGTGTCCGGACGGAAGATAAGCATGAACTGCGCACAAGATCGCTATTCAAATGCCGTTCAGGGCAAAATCCTCAGTTTATTTGCAATGATTGCGCGCACGCGGCAATGGCAAGTTCGATGAGCTTTCCACCCTGCTAGCACGGTGCGCTATCCTAACATTTTGGGAGTTTACGAATGATTTTTACCCGTCTTAACAAGGCTTCGCGGCCGTCTTCCGCAGTGGCCATGGCCCTCGTGATCGCTGCCACGGGCGCGCTGGGCGCGACCGCGCTTGAAGCGCCAGCTTTTGCACAGAAGAAAAAGAAGGAAGAGAAAGAGCAGAAGGGTCAGTACAGCAAGGAGTTCCTTGCTGCGTACCAGCCGATTGACGCGGTTCAGAAGGCGGAGACACCAGACGCCGCCGCGGCAAAGGCTGCCGTACCGGCTCTGATTGCTGCGACCTCAAGCCCGGATGAAAAGCGCGCGACCGGTGGAGCGCTCTTCAACATCGGCAACAAGATCGGCGACGAGGATATGCGTATTCGTGGTCTCGAATTGATGATGGAAAGCGGCACTCTGGAGCCTGAACTCGCCGGACAGATCGGTTTTGCTGCGTATCAGGCCTATAGCGGTCGCAACGACATTCCAGCAGCGCGAAAAGCCCTCGAAAGCGCGATTGCAGCCAATTATTCGACCACTGCCACAATGTCGGATGGGTCGCAAAAAACGATCGGCAAGCCGGAAATGCAGCGGATGATCGCCGATCTTTATTTCAATGCCGATCAAACCCAAGAAGGTTTGGCCTATGTAAGCCAAACCATTGACGGGCTGAAAGCTGCTGGCGAGCCGGTACCCGAACAGCTGATCCGTGTCGGGCTGGCACAGGCATATGAGAACAATCTTCAGCCACAGTCGCGTCAGTACGTGGCGATGCTAGCCGAAAACTATCCCAGTCCTTCGGTCTGGGGTGACGCAGTGATTATCACGCTGAATTCGGGTGGGTACGCCAATGCGGATGCTCTTGATCTTCTTCGTCTTTCGCGCCGGTTGAACAGCTACAACGATACGCGCGTTCTGGCAGAGTACATCGAACTTCTGGACTCTCGCCGCTATCCGGGCGAGGTGGTCAGTGCGATCGACGAAGGTTTCGCCCTTAGTAATGTCGACAAGAGTGATCCATTCCTGATCGAATCCCGCAAGGAAGCTGCTGGTCGCGTCGCGGCCGACCGTCAGGGCCTCTCGGCGCTGGCTGCAGACGCACGCAAATCTGGTGCGACGTTGAAGACGCTCGTCGTGGCGGGTGACACCTTCCTCAGTTACGATCAGCCAGCAGAAGCCGAAGAATTCTATTCGAAGGCTCTGGGGATGAGCGGCGTTGAAACGCCAGTGGTTCTGACCCGTCTCGGGATCGCTCAGTTCGATCAGGGCAAATACGCCGAAGCCAACGAAACGTTTGGTAAAGTTGAAGGCGCTCGCAGGGATATCGCTAATCTCTGGGCGATCTACGCAGCTCAGAAGGGCGGAATGTAAAAGCGCTCCGCTCCATTACCATTGTTATTCGCGGCGCGGGTTCTTTCGAATCCGCGCCGTTTTTCGTTCAGCGTAAACGCTTCACGTAAAGAGTGTTGTCACGGCGCTCGACTTTGAACTGATCCATCGATTCCAGCAGATCAGACAATCGTTTGAATCCGTAATTCCGAACGTCGAAGCTTGATCGATTGCCTGCCAGACTGCCGACCTCGCCCATCTGGGCGTAGCCTTCGTCGTCCCTTTTGGCAGCCTTCCAGGCAGTCCCCAGCAATTCGACCAGTTCTTCATCGATCTGGCCGTTGCCTCCGGAGCGTTTGCTTTTCTCCGCTGCGGGCTCTTCGTCCGCGCCGGCAATGAGAGCATCAATATCGATGAACCTCGTGCAAGCACTTTTGAAGGCATCCGGAGTCTTATTCTTGCTGCCGAAACCGTAGACGATCAGGCCATCCTGGCGCAGCCGCGTGGCAAGCGGCGTAAAATCGCTGTCGGAGCTCATGATCCCGAAACCGTCGACCTTGCCCTGATAAAGCAGATCGATGGCGTCGATGGTCATGGCCATGTCGGTGGCATTTTTGCCAGCAGTGAGGTCGAATTGCTGCTGCGGCCGGATGCCGAACTTGTGCGTTATCGTGTCCCATTTAGCGAGGTTGTTCTTGGCGAAATTGCCATATGCTCGCTTGATATTGACCTGGCCCAGTTCCGCCATGACGGTCAGGACCGGATCGATGCCGCGTGGTGACGTGTTGTCAGCATCGATGAGCAGGGCGATGTTTTTTAATTCTTTGTCAGACATGCGTATTCACATGCCGGGCAAGATAGGCGGACGCAAGCTATTCGGCGGCGAAGAATTCACCCTGTTGATTGTCGAGCAGGCGCAGAATCCCGTCTGAAATTGCAAAATGTGCGCCGCGAAGGGAGAGTTCGCCGCTTGAAACTTTGTCAGCCACATATGGAAAAGTCTGCAAGTTCTTCAGGCTGACCTTTACCGCTTCCAGCTCCATCGCCAACTCCGCTTCCCTGCCGTCGGTGCCAAGCTTCTGCGCGATGGGGGCACGCGCGTCGTCGAGCATGTCGACCCAGTGAGCAACGTGTCCCCCTTCGCCCAGTTCATTGCCGTGGAGGTCCTGAGTAAGCGCAGCCTTGCAGCCCCCGCAAAGCCCGTGTCCCATGACGACGATCTCTTTGACTTTCAGGAACTGCACGGCAAATTCCACCGCTGCTGACACACCGTGACGACCGGGAGTGGTTTCAAAGGGAGGAACCAGAGCGGCCACGTTGCGAACCACGAAAATTTCTCCGGGCACCACATTCAGGATTTGGGCAGGATCTACGCGGCTGTCGGAGCAGGAAATGACCATAACCTGCGGCGACTGGCCTTCGGCGAGTTGCTGCCACCGTTCACGCTCATCCTGCCATCCGGTGGCACGGAAGTGGCGATAGCCCTCGATCATCTGCTCGAACGTTTTCATGCAAATGCTGCTGCCCCGAAAGGCCGTACAAGGCAAGAGATCAAATTGTGGTTCCGATGCGTTAGGATGCAAGGTTGCGAGAAGGGGGCGTCGAGCCTAGATGGGGCGCGACATGAACGATCTCTCATCCACGCCCAACTCCGCTAGCGAGCCTCTTCGCAAAACCCGCAAACCGGATTGGATTCGGGTCAAGGCGCCCGTTAGCAAGGGCTATCATGAAACGCGCAAATTGATGCGCGAGCTTTCGCTTAACACCGTCTGTGAAGAAGCGGCTTGTCCCAATATCGGCGAGTGCTGGGACAAGAAGCACGCCACCGTCATGATCCTCGGCGATGTCTGCACTCGCGCCTGTGCTTTCTGCAACGTGAAGACGGGCATGCCGCGACTGGTCGATCCGATGGAGCCAGAGAACGTTGCGATCGCCGCTGGCCAGATGGGTCTCAATCATATCGTGATAACCAGCGTGGACCGGGACGACCTGCCAGACGGGGGTGCGGATCAATTCGTTAAGGTCATCAAAGCCCTCCGGCGCGAGACGCCCGAAACTACGATCGAAATTCTTACGCCCGACTTTCGCGGGAAGATGAGAGCGGCGGTGGAGAAGATTTGTGAGGCTGGGCCTGACGTGTACAACCACAACCTAGAGACTGTTCCGCGTCTCTACCCGACGATCAGACCCGGCGCGCGCTATTATGCCTCGCTTCGCCTGCTGGAGGAAGTGAAGGCTCACGATCCGCTTATCTTCACCAAATCGGGTATCATGCTCGGCCTCGGTGAACAGCGGCTGGAAGTCCATCAGGTGATGGACGACATGCGAAGCGCCGATGTCGATTTCGTCACTATGGGGCAGTATCTGCAACCAACGCCCAAGCATGCGGCAGTCGAAGATTTTGTCACGCCGAAGGCGTTCGACGCGTACGGCTCGATCGCACGAGCAAAGGGCTTTCTGCAGGTCGCATCCAGTCCCCTGACCCGCTCCAGCTACCATGCCGGTGATGATTTCGCGGTAATGAAGGACGCTCGTGAGCAACGCCTGGCGAAGGAGAAGGCGAGGGCGCACGCCTGATGCCTGGAATTCGTGAGACGCGGCGGCTGCCGTATAGTTGCGAGCAAATGTTCGATCTGGTCGCGGATGTCGGCAGCTATCCCAAGTTCCTACCTTGGGTCGTAGCGACGCGCATTCGCAGCGACAGCGCCACCGTGATGGAAGCGGATATGCTTGTCGGTTTCAAAGCTATCCGCGAGAAATTTACTTCACGTGTCGTCAAAAGTCGGCCGGAGCGACTTGAGGTTTCCTACGTGGACGGACCTTTGCGGGATCTCGACAACAAGTGGAATTTTGTGTGCCTGCCCGATGGTGGATGCGAAATCGATTTCTGTGTAGATTTCACCTTCCGCAACGCTGTGTTTGAAGCGCTTGCAGGGCAATATTTCGATAGGGCTTTTCGTAAGATGGTTGAAGCGTTCGAAAAACGCGCAGACGAGTTGTACGGCCGGGAAAACGCAGCAGCCAATCTTTAGGGAAGAAGCAGTTCCAGTGCGCAAATCGTTGCCTGTCTGCGGATATCGGCGCGTGAAGTCTGACCGAATTGCTTGAGTTCGCCCTCGGGTTCCCCCTCCGCACCGCGAACTACACGGGCAAACACCACTGTGCCGACAGGCTTTAATGCAGTGCCGCCTGAGGGGCCTGCAACGCCGCTGATCGCGACCGCTACATCCGCATTGCTGTTGGCCAATGCGCCCTTAGCCATTGCCCAGGCACAGGCGATGGAAACCGCACCGAAGGTCTCAATAATGTCGAGTGGGACATCGAGAACTTCCATCTTTGCTTCGTTGGAATAGGTCACGAAGCCGCGGTCGACCACGGCCGAAGAGCCAGCAATCTCGGTGAGTGCGGCCGAAACCAAGCCGCCCGTGCAGCTTTCAGCCAGAACGACTTTTCGTCCTTTGACTTTATTCTCCGCCACAACGCGCTCGGCAAGGCGTTCGACGTCGTCTGGCAAGAGTTTGGTGAGGGTCATTGGCGCGTCTCTTATTTCAACTTCTGACGACGGTAGCAACCGCTTGAGCGGCGATTCCCTCTCCGCGACCGGCAAACCCCAGCCTTTCGGTAGTAGTCGCCTTCACAGATATGGCCCCGATGTCGACGTGGAGCAGTTCTGCTATTCGGCCACGCATTGCCTCTCGATAGGGGCCAATTTTGGGAGCCTCGCAAATAATCGTGAGATCGATATTCCCAATCTGAAAACCAGCACTTTCAACCAGCTTCGCCGCATGTTTAAGAAACTGGTCGCTGCTCGCTCCTTTCCATTGGGGATCGGATGGAGGGAAATGGCTACCTATGTCGCCGCAGGCGATAGCTCCGAGCAGTGCGTCCACGATGGAGTGGATGGCCACATCGGCGTCGCTATGCCCCGCCAGGCCAAATTCGGATTCGATTTTGATACCGCCCAGCCACAATTCTTCGCCAGCGGCTAGCTTGTGAACATCGAAGCCTGTCCCGACGCGGACCGGCGGTCGAGGGTCGCCAAAATCCTCCGCGAAAGTAAGTTTCTTCAATCTCTCATCCCCTTCGACCAAAGCGACCTCGCCTCCAAAAGCTTGCAGTACCTGTGCGTCGTCACTCGCAGGCGTTTCCTTTCTCCAAGCCTGATGGGCTTGCGAAATCTGACTATAGTGGAAGGCCTGCGGGGTCTGCACCCGCCGCAAACTATCTCGATCGGCGGGATCGCCCATCGCCCCCGAACTTTCCGAGACTAAGCTGTCCACCACAGGCAGAACTGGAATCGCCGCGGGATGATTACTCAGCGCTGCCAGAAGCCTTTCGATCACCGGAAAAGGGAGATCGGGGCGCGCTGCATCGTGAATGAGTACTCTTTCTGCGCCATCGAGGATATCCAATCCCTTTGCCACTGACTGCTGGCGTGTTTCCCCTCCAGTGACGGGCATCCACCCATCAAGTCCAACCAATGCCCGTGAGATAAGGTCCTCACTTCCAACAGGTATGACCACGACAACTGGAGATGCTCCGGCATCAAGCAGCGCTTCGACAGAATGACGCACGACTGGCTTGCCGCGCCAGACTGCGAATTGTTTTGGCGTGGGCAATCCTGCCCGCAGGCCTTTTCCAGCAGCGACGATAATGGCCCCGAAAGGGGGAAGGGAGGGAGATATGTCCATGGCTCGCCAATCCGCTAGCGGCTTGAGGTTTTCGCCGCAACGCACTATGTGGCTGCCCAAAATTTAGGCATTCCAACATGACGACAAAAACTCATCAGCACGCCCCGCCGGCCCCGATCATGATCGGAAATGTCATGATCGACACGCCAGTCATTCTGGCGCCGATGACTGGTGTAACCGATCTGCCATTCCGAAAGCTGGTCCGGAAATACGGGTCGGGCCTTAATGTGACAGAAATGATAGCGAGTGAGGCGGCGATCCGTGAAACGCGGCAATCGGTCCAGAAGGCCGCATGGGACCCGATTGAAGAACCGGTATCGATGCAATTGGTCGGCTGTGATCCCTCGAGCATGGCAGAAGCTGCAAAACTCCAGCAAGATAATGGCGCGGACATCATCGACATCAATTTTGGTTGTCCTGTCCGCAAGGTCGTTGGTCAATTGGCAGGTTCTGCCCTGATGCGCGAAGTCGGCCTTGCAACCAAACTGATGGAAGCAACCGTGCGAGCCGTTGATGTGCCTGTCACGGTAAAAATGCGGATGGGCTGGGATCACGCTGATCTCAACGCCCCTGAACTGGCAAGGATCGCTGAAGATCTGGGTGTTAAGATGGTGACGGTGCATGGGCGCACACGCAACCAAATGTATAAAGGTAGCGCGGACTGGAAATTCATCCGTAAAGTGAAGGAAGCGGTCTCCATACCGGTGATCGTCAATGGCGATATCTGTACCGTCAATGACGCCGGATTGGCGCTGGAGCAGTCAGGCGCAGATGGATTGATGATTGGGAGGGGGGCTTATGGGAAGCCCTGGCTTCTCGCTCAAGTCATGCACTGGTGGCGAACGGGGCAGACTCTCAAGAGCCCAAGTTTCGATGAGCAATTCGAAGTCGTACTCGAACATTACCGCGATATGCTGGAGTTGTATGGAGAGCAGGTGGGCGTCAAGATCGCTCGAAAGCATCTTGGATGGTATACCAAAGGTATGCACGGCTGCGCAGAATTCCGACACAAGGTTAACTTCATCGAGCAACCATCTGTTGTGATTGACGAAATAACTCGTTTCTATGAACCGTTTCTTCGTCGGCGGGCAGCGTGAATCAAGGATTGGGCGCGCCAGACGCGGCCACCCAGATTGCCGGTCTTGTCTTCGCGGTTCTCCTCATAGATCAACAAGGGCGGATCATACAGGCTAACCAAGCAGCCGAAGAACTCTTGGGCCGTAGCGCCCAACGGATGGCGAACGCCAACCTTCTCGAAATTCTGAGCATTGACAGCGAACGTCTCCGCTCCAGCTTGCTGGCTTGCGACGAGAAAGTGATAGCGAGAAAGATATCCATCATTGCGGGAGCGCGCTCGCGACTGGTGAATATTACCAGCTCTCCGGTGCCCGGCCATTTTGGATGGCAGGTGGTTACGCTGTCTGAAGTCGGGCAGGAGGAGATGGGCGATATCGATTCCGAAAGGGTGGAATTACGCGCGCCCTCGGTTCTTGCACATGAAATCAAAAACCCTTTGTCAGCGATACGCGGAGCAAGCCAGCTTCTATCGAAACGAGCATCGGAGCGCGATCGTCCGCTAGCCACCATGATCGAGGGCGAGGTCGACCGCATTGCGCGCCTGATTGACAGGATGCAGCAATTGGGGAGCCGAAATCCCGTGGAAACAGGACCCTGCAATCTTCATGCGGCTATCCGCAATGCGATGGCGACCGTGAGGGCGGGGCGGGGCGATGCTTGCGAGTTGCTAGAAGAGTTTGACCCTTCACTTCCAGCGGTCGAAGCGGATCAGGGCGCTCTCGAGCAAGTTCTTATAAACCTTCTCGCGAATGCCTGCGATGCAAGTAGCACTGTGGAAGGTGCCCAAATCGTGGTTCGCACCCGGTTCGTAAGTGGGCTGGTATTTTCAGCAATACGGCTTGGAAAGGCTACGAAATTGCCGATCGAAGTGACTGTCAGCGATAAGGGACCTGGCTTACCGCCCGAATTGAAGGATCACGCGTTCGAGCCATTCGTTTCGGGAAAGAAGAACGGGCAGGGATTGGGGCTTGCTCTGGTACGCAAACTGTTGCGCGACATGGGCGGTCGCATCGTTTACGAGCGAGACGACCGCGCCGGGCTTACACATTTTCGGGTCAATCTTTCGGTCGCCAACGGGAAAGCAGCATGAAACCTCGTGTTCTTCTGGTCGAAGACGATCGTGCAATTGCCACGGTGATCTCAGAAGCGCTGCAGGATGAGGGGCTTCACGTTACGGCCTGCAGTTCGATCGCCCGCCGGAACGAGTTGATCGAGGCGTGTGAATTCGATGTCATGCTGACTGACATAATGTTGGATGATGGCGACGGGCTCGAGACCATCAAGGTTGTTCACGAGACGGCACCGGCCATGCCCATCATTGTCCTTTCTGCACAAAACACGCTGGATACAGCTATTCGGGCGAGCGACAGCAACGCCTTCGAGTATTTTCCGAAGCCATTCGACCTCGACGAACTTGCACAGGCAGTCCGCCAAGCGATCGCAAAAACACCCAGCAAGTCATCCCAGCCAGATGAGACGGATGCTGGATCCTTGCCGCTGATCGGCCGCAGCGTGGCCATGCAGGACGTTTATCGCATGATCACGCGTGTCTTGCGAAACGATTTGACTGTTCTGGTCACCGGAGAAAGCGGGACAGGAAAGGAACTGGTTGCAGAGGCAATACATCAATTGGGGGTGCGGCGAACGGGACCTTTCGTGGCAGTCAATATGGCTGCCATTCCGCATGACTTGTTGGAAAGCGAATTATTCGGTCACGAGCGCGGCGCCTTCACCGGCGCCCACTCACAGTCTATCGGGAAGTTCGAGCAGGCCAATGGCGGGACGCTCTTTCTTGACGAAATAGGTGAGATGCCCGCGGATGCGCAAACGCGGCTTCTGCGTGCTCTCCAGTCAGGCAGGATCCGGCGAGTGGGTGGCCGTCAGGAAATCGGTGTGGATGTGCGGATAGTCGCCGCCACAAATCGCAATCTGCCAAATTTAATTGCCTCGGGCGGGTTCCGCGAGGACCTGTATTACCGTCTGAATGTAGTTCCGATACACCTTCCCCCTCTGCGTGATCGGCGGGAGGACATCGGGGTGCTAGCTCGACACTTTTTGTCACAAGCAAAGGCTGAAGGCCTTCCCTCCAAGGCTATCGAGGAGAAGGCAGTTGAAGCTCTTTCGGGGTATGAGTGGCGAGGCAATGTTCGGGAATTGCGCAACGTAATCTTCCGACTGGCCTTGATGGCAAGAGATGATGTAATCGACGCCCATTCAGTCGAGGACCTACTATCTACAGCTAAATCGCCGGCCGAGGCTGCGCATAGCAACGCTTTCGAGCCCGCTCTATCTGAGTGGATCAGATCGAAAAAACCGGCTGAAGGCAATGTATATCAAGAGGCGATCGCTTCGTTCGAAAAGCCACTGCTTGAGCATGCTTTGAAGGTCACCGGGGGGAACCAGCTTCGCGCCTCTCGGCTATTGGGCATAAACCGGAACACCTTACGGAAAAAACTGAGTGACCTCGGGGTGATCGCCGATCAGTTCATCGAGCGCGGATGAGGAGCCGTCCGTCTTTTAATGCTTGCAATATTGCAACAGTAGCGATGTAAGCCGGACACTATGGCGACCCAGGCGGCTACTCGAACAGGACACACGCCGCGCTTCTGGCGCAGGTTCGTCGTGGCATCCAAAAAGGCTAACCTCTTTACTTTGATTGAAATCGCGGCTGCGACTTCCTTCTTAGTGATGCTGGGTACGACTTGGGCGGCGTTCACGAGCGCGCCAGCTAACGGTCAGCTTTTGCCTAGTGGCCAAGTTGCCATGCTTTTGATTGGCACTCTCCTGCCCGCCATGGCCCTATTGATTTTGATGGGCCGGAGAGTCGCGCTCAGGCGAGCGGCCGGAAGCACGGCCCGCTTGCACGTGCGCTTGGTGTTCTTTTTCTCAATTGTAGCTGCGGTGCCAACGCTGCTCGTCGTCGCATTTGCGGCGGTTCTCTTCCAGTCGGGCGTGGACTTCTGGTTCTCTGACAACTCTCGGGGGCTCATGAAAAATGCCAATGAATTGGCAGAGAGTTATTACGAGGATAACCAGCTCGATCTCGGGCAGGAAACGATCTCGATGGCGATGGACATGCGCGCTAATTTGCAGAAAATCGCAGTCACCGATCCAGATTTTATGCTGGTTTATGAATATCAGGCCCAGCCCCGGGACGTGGTCGAAAGTGCAATTCTACAGGCCATGCCAGACGGGAGTGCACGGACAGCTGTGCTCTATAACATTAGTGAAGGTTCTGATCCGGTTGCTTTCACCGAGGAATGTCTTTCCGAGCTAAGGTCGGGGCAGGCAGTAGCAGTTCGCGGGAGTTCGGAACGAATTGAGGCGATTGCGCCTATTGATCGCCAAGCGGGCATTTATCTCTATACCTCGCGCAATGCCGAGGCATCAGGCTTTCGCAGCTGGGAAAGTGCGCGTTCGATCTCCAATGCCTACGATGATCTGACTACCCGCGCCCGGGCCCTGCAGTTGCAGTTCAACGTCTCCCTTTTTCTCGTAAGCCTCTCCTTGGTTGGACTTTCGGTCTGGTTCGCACTGAAATTTGCCGATCGACAGGTGGAACCACTAACCGACTTGGTCGCTGCGGCAAGAGAAGTGGGCGCAGGCAATTTCAGAATGCGGGTCGATGGGCGGACCGGAGCCGATGAGATCGGCCTCCTCAATCGGGCCTTCAACAGAATGACGGCACAGCTTGAAAAGCAAACCGATGCATTGGTGTCGGCAAATGGAGAGCTGGAGGAACGGCGCAGCTTTATTGAAGCAGTTCTGGAATCGGTCAGTGCGGGTGTCATCACGATCGATGGCGAGAGGCGGGTGTTGCTGATGAATGCTCCGGCGCAGAGCATCCTTCTCGATGAGGGGGAGGGGGGCACGGCGCCCGACACTCTCGATCAGATGGCACCGCAGATCGCGGCGATGGTCATCGCCAATCTGGAAAAGGGTGTTGTGAGCCATTCCAGGCATGGTGAAATGATGACCCTCGCGGTCAAGCTGGTTCGTGAGGGCACCGGCCACGTGATTACTTTCGAAGACATTACCCGGCAATTGCTGGATCAAAGGCAGGCTGCTTGGTCTGACGTTGCCCGGCGCATTGCTCACGAGATCAAGAACCCACTGACGCCGATACAGCTCGCCACGGAACGCCTCAAACGTCGATACCGGAAGCAAATTCAACAGGACGGTGAGCTGTTTGACGAGCTTACGAACACGATTGTTCGGCAGGTCGGTGATCTGCGTAAAATGGTTGACGAGTTTTCCAGCTTTGCGCGCCTGCCCAAACCGGTTTTCAGGGCCGAAGACGCGCTTGATCTGGTTCGACAGTCAATCTTCCTCCAGGAAGTGGCCAATCCAGACATCAATTATGGGCTATCAACACCGCTTGAAGGTCCCCTTAAAATACAGGCCGATCGCCATCAGCTGGGCCAGGCAGTCACTAACATTCTCAAGAATGGCGCAGAAGCCATTGAGGCGCGATCAGCTCAAGCCGAACCTGATTTTCGCGGGCGAATAGCGGTCGAGGTAACCGAGACTGAGAAACATATTGCGGTCGGAATCACCGACAATGGCATCGGTCTGCCACAAGATCGCGAACGCATCGTCGAGCCCTATGTCACGACGCGGGCCAAGGGCACTGGCTTGGGCCTCGCCATCGTAAACAAGATTGTGGAGGAGCACGGCGGTGAGATGTCCTTCTCTTCGGCAGAAGGTGGCGGGACGAAGGTTACCCTCAAATTTGCTCGTGATCCGCACGGCACCAATGCGGGCGCCTCTAAAACCCTAGATGAAGATACTGGACTCTAATTATGGCTTTGGACATCCTCATAGTAGACGACGAGCGCGACATCCGCGAACTCGTAGCGGGCGTCCTCAGCGATGAAGGTTATGAATGCCGAACCGCAGCTGACAGCACGTCAGCATTACAGGCTGTAGACGAGAAGCGCCCCAGTCTCGTGCTACTCGATGTGTGGCTGCATGGAAGTCAAATGGACGGCCTCGAAGTGCTCGATGCCATCAAAGCGCGCGAACCTGAGCTTCCAGTCATCATCTTCTCGGGCCACGGAAATATAGATACCGCCGTCAGCGCTGTCAGCCGTGGAGCGATGGATTTCATCGAGAAGCCGTTCGAGGCCGAGCGCCTCTTGCTCTTGGTCGAGCGCGCGACTGAGACTGAAAATTTACGACGGGAAAATAGCAGGCTGCGGGCGAAAAACGTTGAAACGGGAGAATTCACCGGGAATTCCGTGGCAATCAATTCGGTAAGGGCAACGCTTAAGCGCGTCGCCCAAACCGGTAGCCGTGTGTTGATCACCGGTCCGGCAGGTGCGGGCAAGGAGGTGGCAGCCCGCCTGCTTCACAATTGGTCTACCCGAGCAGAAAAGCCTTTCGTCACCGTAAACTCTGCCCGCATTACCCCGGAGCGCTTTGAAGAAGAGCTGTTCGGCGAAGAAAGTGACGGCAAATTGATCCGGCCCGGTTTGCTGGAAAGCGCGGACGGGGGCACACTCTATCTCGATGAGATAGCCGACATGCCCCTATCGACGCAGGCCCGCATCTTGCGTGTTCTCACAGAGCAGAGTTTCGTGCGGGTCGGGGGAAGTCGGCAGGTCGGGGTCGATGTTCGAGTGGTTTCATCATCCGCTCGCGACCTCGCAAAAGAGATGGAGGATAAAAGTTTTCGCGAAGATCTCTTCTACCGATTAAACGTGGTTCCAGTTGAAATTCCTTCCCTTGCCGAACGCCGCGACGATATTCCTGCGCTGGCCGAGTATTTCTTCGCTCGGTACGCTTCGGAACAGGGGATCCGTCCTCCGAAGATCAGTGAGGAGGCTATGGCCGCCCTTCAGGCCTATGACTGGCCCGGAAACGTGCGCCAATTGAGAAACGTGGTGGAAAGAACCATAATTCTCACTCCAAGAGACAAGATCGACACGATCGAGGCGAACATGCTCTCCGAAGAAGTGGCGGGCGGAAGTGACAGCGGCGCCGCGGGCGTCGCAGGCTTAATGGGGGCGCCGCTAAGAGAAGCACGCGAAAGCTTTGAAAGGGAATATTTATCCGTTCAGATACGGCGCTTCTCTGGAAACATTTCAAAGACGGCCAGTTTTATCGGAATGGAGCGATCGGCGTTGCACCGTAAATTGAAACTGCTTGGCATGGCAGAGCGGAAGGAAAGCGAACGCAAGTAAGATAGCATGATGCGGGGATCTACCGTGGCAATTTTTCTTCGTTGCGGATCCGTTGGCTGATAGCCAGATTGACGAGCACTTGGCCAATCAGGCTGGTACCCGGACGCGGGTGGAAGCGTCCAGATTGCGGTCGCGAATGATCGCCAAGAAAAGGAGACACAAAGATGTCCGGAGAGCGAACCCTGTCTGCCCGGCCAAGATCGGAGAAAGACGCTCGCAGCAAAGGCAAATCACCTAGCCTTCAAGATGCCTTCCTGAACCTTTTGCGGAAAGAAAAAACGCCGGTTACGGTGTTTCTCGTGAAGGGAGTGAAGCTTCAAGGTATTGTGACGTGGTTCGATAATTTTTCGATCCTTTTGCGTAGGGATGGGCAGTCGCAATTGGTCTACAAGCATGCGGTGAGTACCATAATGCCAGCGCAGCCGATCGACGCTACACAGTTTGTAAGCCAAGGGTCGGGGGCAAAACAGCGCCTTCTTCAGGACGTATTTCTAAGTCGGGTGCGTGAAGCAGAGGCTCAGGTCACCATGTTCCTTGTCAATGGCGTGATGCTGCAAGGTAAAATTGCCGCGTACGACCTGTTCTGCATGCTACTGGAACGCGAAGGGTACGTGCAGCTCGCTTACAAGCACGCGGTGTCCACAATTCAACCTGCAGAGCCGGTCGACCTCACGGAAGACTGGGAAGAGGACGAAAACTGAGTTTCGATGATGATCTTATGGGGGAAGTTTCGCGCGGTGCGCGAGCCCTCGTCGTGTGCCCAGATATCCGTGGCTTTGCTTACGATCTCGACGCTGAAAGCCGGCTGCAGGAAGCCGAAGGTCTCGCTCTAGCCATTGGCATCGAGATTGAGGCGAGTTTTGTACTTCCTATACGAGAAGTCCGGCCAAATCTTCTCTTCGGCGCTGGCCAAGTGGATAACATCCGCATCGCCTGTGAGCAGAACGAGGCCGAACTTGTGGTCGTTGATGGCGCGCTAAGCCCCATCCAACAACGAAATCTCGAAGAAAAACTCACTCGCAAGGTAATCGACCGTACCGGGCTCATCCTTGAAATTTTCGGTGAACGCGCAGCTACAGCCGAAGGGCGTCTACAGGTTGAACTCGCGCATCTTGATTATCAGCAAAGCCGTCTTGTTCGGAGCTGGACACACTTGGAACGGCAGCGCGGCGGTTTCGGCTTTCTTGGCGGACCCGGCGAGACGCAGATAGAAGCGGACCGCCGTATGATACGTCAGCGAATGGGGAGGCTACGCAAGGAACTGGAGCAGGTACGGAAAACTCGCGGCCTTCATCGAGAGAGGCGTGAACGTGCTCCTTGGCCAGTAGTCGCGCTTGTTGGCTATACCAATGCGGGAAAGTCTACCCTTTTCAACAATTTGACCGGTGCCGAAGTGATGGCGGAGGACTTGCTCTTCGCCACTTTGGACCCAACCATGCGCGCGATCTCGCTTCCCGGAGTGGAAAAGGCAATTCTGTCCGACACGGTAGGGTTCATCTCTGACTTGCCCACGCAGCTTGTGGCGGCCTTCCGCGCGACGCTGGAAGAGGTAACAGCTGCCGACGTTATCTGCCATGTGAGAGACATATCAAACCCATCAGCCGAGGCACAAAAAGCCCAAGTGCTGAACGTGCTGACGGATCTGGGTGTCATCGAAGGGGAGGGTGGAGGCTCCACAATTCCCATTCTGGAAGTGTGGAACAAATGGGATCTGCTAGGTGAGGAGCAGGCTGCGGAGCTACGGGCCGTGGCCGAAGCATCCGACGAGATCGTTAAGCTGTCGGCACTGTCGGGCGAAGGAATTGACGAGTTCGTCGAAACCCTTGGGCAAATGCTGACTGCCAAAGCTTCCGTCCGTCAATTTGATTTGCCGGCAAGTGATGGTCGGCGGATTGCCTGGCTCCATGCGCATGGCGATGTTTTGGAAGAAAATGATGCCGGGGAGGGCGAAGAAGGCCCAATCCGCAGGTTCGTGGTTCGATTGAATCCTAAGGAACTTGGACAGTTCGAGACCCTTTAGTTCCTTTTTTCCTGCCTTTTAACCTCTTGCCACAACTCTTCCTGCTCCTCCAGTTCGCGCTCGGCAAAGTCACCGCCGGCCAATTCTTCCATGGCTCGGAAACGGCGCTCGAACTTGGAATTCGCGAACCGTAAGGCTTGTTCTGCATCCACTCCGTAAGCTCTGACCAAATTCACAGCCGCAAAAAGGAGATCTCCAGCCTCCTCGGTCCGGTCAAGTTCACTGGCTTCTTGAAGCTCGCCAATCTCTTCGATCACTTTCGCTTTGGGGCCAGCAATGTCTGGCCAATCAAAGCCTTGGCGCGCGGCTCTTTTTTGTAATTTTTGAGCACGCATCAGAGCCGGAAGGGCGAGGGCGACTCCATCCAGAGCACCGGTCGCGCCTTCCGCCTCGCGCTCCGCCGCTTTCAGATTCTCCCAGCGAGCGTCCTTCATCACGCCGCCTTCGTTACTGAAAATATGAGGATGCCGCCGTTCCATTTTCTCCGAGATGGTTTTGGCAACATCGTTGAAAGCGAAATGTCCGGCTTCTTCGGCAATGCGGGAGTGAAACACTACCTGCAATAGGAGATCCCCCAATTCGGCCTTGAGATCGTCTAAATTTGAACGCTCGATCGCGTCCGCTACCTCATAAGCTTCCTCGATGGTGTAAGGCGCGATAGTCGAGAAGTCCTGCGCGAGGTCCCATTCACATCCTCTGACGGGGTCTCGAAGTAATGCCATGATCGAAAGCAAGTGATCTAATTGTTCGGTCATGGGATATCACCTGGATTTTCACACATATAAACGGGCAGTGCCTTTAGTCGAAGAGTGATAATATATATTATGTTAAATCTCATGCGTTTTGAGAGGCATGTTCTCAGGACAATCCCGTCACCCAGCTTACAATGAAATACGCCCCACCGATAATGGCGACCCAGATCAGTGCCATCTTGATGATCTGATTTCCACGCAATCCATCATCGCGTTTCATCCCAGCCACATAAGCGATCACGAGAGCCGCCATCATGGCGACCCAAGCCATTTCGCCCAGACCGGCATTCATACGCGGACTTCCAAGCCATCATATCCGACAATCACTCCCTGAGGAACCTTGTCGCACAAGCTTCTGTAATCGAGCGATTTGTCCATATGCGTCAGGACGACCGCCTTTGCCTTGCACTTCTTTGCGAGCTCCAGTGCCATATCGAGGTGCGCGTGCGTAGGATGCGGTCGCTCGCGCAGGCAGTCCACCACCAGAAGATCGCAGTTGCGGAAGCAATCCACCATCCCGGGAGTGATCTCACTGAAGTCGGTTGCGTAGACGAGAGATTTCCCATCGGCGTCGAAACGGAAGCCAGTGCTTTGCACCGGGCCATGAGGCATCTCGACATCATCGAAAGAAAAGCCAGCAACCAATTGGGCTTGCGAGGTTTCTTTGAGCTCAATCAGCGTTGGATAGCCAAATTGCCCTTCGAAGACGTAGTCGAAGCGGCGGCGTAGCCGCTCACATGTAAACTGGCTCGCAAACCCAGGTAACGGATTGCTGCGATCGTACCTCATGACCCGCAGGTCATCGATACCATGGCAATGATCCGCGTGGTCGTGAGTCCAAAAAACGGCATCGACCTTGCCGATGTCGTTGGCGAGAAGCTGGGCCCTTAGATCGGTCGACGTATCCACCAGAATACGCTGTCCGGAGTCGTTTTCGACGACAATGGAAACGCGTGACCGGCGGTTTCGGGGTTCTGATGGATCGCATTCGCCCCAGTCGTTGCCAACACGCGGCACGCCTGTCGATGTTCCGCATCCGAGCATGATCAGTTTCATGCCGCTGCCTTTGAAAACAGCCGGTAGAAATTGCTCGTCGTGTATTCGGCAAGATCGTCAACCGTTTCGCCGCGCAGACCGGCGATGAAGGTAGCTGTGTTCCGAACGTAGCCGGGCTCGCATGTTTTGCCGCGATGTGGAACCGGAGCGAGAAAAGGACTGTCGGTTTCGACAAGCAACCGGTCCTTGGGCACGCTTTTGGCAACTTCTTGCAAATCTCTGGCATTCTTGAAAGTTACGATGCCAGATATGGAGATAGAGAGGCCGAGCGCCAGTACCTTTTCCCCGAATTCTGCTGATGCGGTGAAGCAATGGATGAGAGCTGGGAAAGCACCCTTGCCCATTTCGTTAGTTAGAATTGCGAGAGTATCGTGCTCCGCAGCGCGTGTATGAATGATGACCGGCAGGCCCGTCTCGCGCGCCACATCGATATGCAGACGGAACAGCCGTTGCTGACGCGCACGGTCCGAATGATCGTAGAAATAATCGAGACCGGTTTCACCAATACCGATGACCCGCGCGTTCTGGGTCGCGCGCAATAACTCTTCGCGGGTCAGATCGGCATGATCGTCGGCATTGTGAGGATGGATGCCGACACTGGCCCAGACGTCGGGTCGCGCGTTCGCGGTCCCAACCACCTGATCCCATTCTTCCCGCTTGGTCGAGATGTTGAGAAACGCCCCTACCCCGGCCTCGCGTGCGCGGCGAAGGACCTCGGCTTTGTGATCTACGAGGCCCTCATACTCGAGGTGGCAGTGGCTATCGACGAGCATCAGCTGTCCTCTGTTTCCGGAAGTTCCAGTCTCGGGAATGCCGGGACTGGTTTGTCGATCACGTGGCCTGCCGCTACAAGTGCAGTGAACCATCCTTCATCCGATAAATCGGCATAGCTTCTACCGTCTGATTTCACGCCAAGCTGGTCGAGCACTGCAGAAGACTTTGTTGGCACGACTGGCTGAATTGCGATGGCAAGGTCACGGATGGCAAGGAAGAGCGTCTGCAATACTGCCTTCATGCGCTCGGGATCTGTCTTCTTCAGCGCCCACGGGGCCTGCTCGTCGACATAGGCGTTGCAGGCGAACACAGCCTTGAGCCAGGCTTCGATCCCGACGCTGAAATTAAGCGCCTCGAATTCCGTCGGCAACGTGACGTTACACGCCTCCCGCACAGTAGCGAGCAGCGACTTGTCCTCTCCGTTTGGAGAGAAGCCTTCGAGCTTGCCGTCCATGTTCTTGTGGATCATCGACAGCGTGCGCTGGGCCAGATTGCCGAAGCTGTTGGCCAGTTCGGCATTGACCTTGTTTACGAGCGCTTCTGCCGAATAGCTGCCGTCTTTTCCAAAGACCACCTCGGCCATGAGGAAATAGCGGAGCGAGTCGACTCCGAAGAGGTCCACCAGCTCGTTGGGGTCCGTTACATTGCCTGCCGATTTGGATTCCTTCACCCCGCGATTGAGCAGGAAGCCGTGGCCGAAAACCTTCTGCGGCACAGGTAAATCGGCACTCATGAGGAAAGCCGGCCAATAGACCGTATGAAAGCGGACGATGTCCTTGCCGATCAGATGCAGATTTGCGGGCCAGAATTTGTCCCACATTTCTCCGCCATCTGGATAGCCGAGCCCGGTGATGTAATTGGTGAGCGCATCCACCCACACATACATTACGTGATTATCGTGCCCGGGCACTTTCACGCCCCAGTCGAAACTGGTGCGGCTGACTGACAAGTCCTTCAAGCCGCCTTCGATGAAGGCGATCATTTCGTTTCGCCGGCTCGCTGGCTCCAGAAAGCCCGGCTTGTTGAGCAATTCGACAAGCTGATCGGCGTATTTCGACAGGCGGAAGAACCAGGTTTCCTCTTCGGTCCATTCGACAGGCGTACCTTGCGGAGACAGCTTTTCGCCGCCCTCCCCTTCGATCAGCTCCTTTTCGTCGTAATAGGCCTCGTCGCGGACCGAGTACCAGCCCTCGTAGCGATCCAGGTATAGATCGCCCTTGGCCTCCATCGCCTGCCAGATCGCGCGGCTCGCCTTGTGATGATCCTCGTCGGTCGTGCGGATGAAGCGGTCGTAAGTTATATCGAGCCGGTCGAAGAGTTCCTTGAACGCACCCGACATCTCGTCGGCAAGCTCCCTCGGAGTTTTGCCAAGGTCGCGTGCCTTCTGCGCCATTTTTAGCCCGTGTTCGTCCGTGCCTGTCTGGAACCGCACTTGGCGGCCCATCAGACGCTGGAAGCGCGCGATGACATCGGCAGCAATCGTTTCATAAGCATGGCCGATGTGCGGCTTGCCGTTGGGATAATGGATTGCGGTGGTTATGTAATAAGGGTCAGCCATTGCCGCGTTCGCTAGCCGCGCCCGCTTGTACGAGCAAGGTCCCGATTTCCATTCCAAGCAGACCGGGATCGAAATTATAAGTCGGCTGCTCTGCGCTTAGCCGTACGAGTTCAGCGTGTGTATCCACCAGGCCGGCGGGATTTCCCGCATGCTGGTGGGTCCGTTCCGATAAAATCGCACGTGCCAGACCCAGCACCGCCTGAAGCCGCGGAATGTCCTGCTTGGCGCCGATCGCACCGGCTAATTGACCGCGTAGGACGAAGTCGCGGTCTCCCTGCTCAAGGATTGTGCGCATCAGCTGCGCAGGCTTGCCAAGCTCGTATTTGAGAAACGTCAGTGCAGAACCTGGCGATCCGGACGATGCGGCAATCGCAGCATCGCGTGAAGCGATATCCGCTTCCGGGGCAAGGTCGCGCAAGAGATCATCCATCGCTTCCTTGCCGATCGGTGAAAAGCGGACCGTGCGACAGCGCGAGCGGATCGTGGGAAGCAAGCGCGCGGGACTATGAGCGATCAGCAGGAAATATGTTCCCTGCGGCGGTTCTTCGAGGCTCTTCAGCAGTGCATTGGATGCCGATACTTCCATATCGTCAGCGGGATCGATGATCACTGCACGCTTCGAGCCGAGCGTTGGCCTTGTTGTGAGGCGGCGCTGAATGTCGCGGACCTGGTCGACCTTTATGCCGCGCGCGAGTTCGAAGGGCTTGCCGTCGTCGCGCTTCTTCGCTTCTTCCTTGTTCTTCGGGCCGTATGTCAGCGTGAGAATGTCGGGATGTTCCGCCCCCCCTTCCCCGCCCAGAAGTTCACGCGCTGCCGCTTGCGCAAAGCTTGCTTTTCCGAGCCCTTTCTTGCCGGCCAGGAGCCAAGCGTGATGCATGCGATTGCCGTCCAAGGCGCGGCGCCACTGGCTCCATGCCTCGTCATGTCCGATGAGGCTCATGGCGCTGCTTCCGCCAGGAACGGGGCCAAAGCTTCGAGGAGGCGAGCATGCACCTCTTCAACCGTCCCGTCCCCGTTCACACGGAGAAAACGCTGGGGCTCGGCTTCCACGAAAGTGTCGAAGGCTGCATTTACGCTGGCGTGATAATGGCTATCGCGCCCGCCGATCGCGTCAGACATCTCGCCATCGCGGGCGCGCAGGCGACGTGAGACTTCGGCGCTCTCCGCTCCGATCACGATGGTCAGATCGGGCAGCAGGCCGGCACTGCCAACGTCGTGCAGCCTGCGCACCGCATCATCGCCAAGAGTGCCGGCAGCCCCCTGATAGGCTCTGCTGGAATCGAGGAAGCGGTCGCATACCACCCATTCCCCACGCTCCAGTGCGGGCAGTATTAGGCGCTGAACATGGTCCGCGCGCGCCGCCGCAAACAGCAATGCTTCTGCCTGCGGCCCCCACCCCTCCCCTGGCGGGTGGAGCAGCAAGCCGCGAATGGCTTCGGCTCCCGGCGTGCCGCCTGGCTCACGCGTCGCCACGACATCCATTCCGCGCCGCTTCAAGGCGTCGCACAGAAGCCGGGCCTGGGTGGATTTACCCATCCCTTCGCCGCCTTCGAAGGCAATGAACTTGCCGCGTGTCACGTGATCCAGCCTAGGACGCCGTTTAGGATACGGCGCCCAAGCCCGGCCTCCTCGACTGCATCACGCGCGACGAGCGGGACGCTGAAATCTGACATACCGTCGATCGAGACAGTGAGTTTCGCGATCTGCTCGCCCTGGCGAATTGGCGCGCGAACGGGGCCTTCATAATTCACGGTCAATTTCACATCGCGATGGGCGCCGGCCGGGATATCGACATAGACCCCCGCAGGAGCGACGAGCGCAACCTGCGTGCTGTCGCCGCCCTGCACCTCTGCCACGGCGACCTGTGCTTCGGGAGCGAAGAGCCGCTGCTGGTCAAAGGCCGAAAAGCCCCATTCGATCAGGTCGCGTGCAGCCCGGTTGCGATCCCGGCCGCGCGGACTTGCCGCGACCACCATGACCAGCCGCCGCCCGTTGCGTTCAGCAGAGCCGAGAAAACCGTAGCCGGCCTGATTGGTGAAGCCGGTCTTGATGCCATCTGCGCCCGGCACCACGCCGCTGATCGGATCGTGGTTGGACTGGGTGATGTCGTTATAGGTAAATTCGCGGTGGCCGATGTAACGGCGATATTTCGAGGGATGGCGCCGCAGCATTTGCGTGGCCAGTGTCGTCAGGTCGCGAGCGGTGACGAAGGTATTACCTTCATCCATCCAGCCATTGGGCGTGCCGAAATGGCTGTCACGCATGCCGATCTCGCTGGCCTTGGCATTCATCGCGGCGACCCATTTGTCGACCGATCCCGCGGCCCCGTCGGCGAGCGCGGCTGCCCCATCATTGGCCGAGACGGTGGTTACGCCGTGCACCAGATCGTCCACCGTAACCCGCGCATCATGCGGCAGGAACATGGTAGACCCGACCTGATTCCAGCGCTTCCAGACTTCCGGCCGAATTGAAAAGCTCTGCTGCGGCAGGATCTTGCCTTCCTCCATCCACTCGAATGCGAGGAAGGTCGTCATCACCTTGGTGATCGAAGCGGGCATGAAGCGGCGATCCGCCTCGCGTTCGAAGAGAATCTGGCCGCTGGTGACGTCGAACAGATAAGCGATTGGCGCGTCGGTGGGGGATGGAGGCATCGGCCTCTCCATCTCCTGAGCGATTGCGCTTGATGGTATCAGAGCCGCAACGGAAGCGGCCAGAATGATTTTTCGCAATGATTGTCGCAACGGGTTTCGCGCCGCCGCGAGACGGCGCTCTCCTCTCGGATTAACTGGGCTGACTTCTATATCACGGAGAGCGGCGATGACGAGAGCTACCGCGCGCTTTCCACGGTGGCGATCAGCGCGCGATCTCGTCCGCCAGCAATCCCACGCTCATGGCGTAGTAGTTGGAGCAATTATATTCGAGGATCACGCGGTAATTGCTAGTCAGCAGCCAGGCGGGCGTACCCGGTCCATCGGGCTGGAACAGGCTCACCAGCGTATCCTGCGGCAAGGCCCGCTGCGGCTGCACGCCCAGCGATCGCCACTCGGCGACGGTCTTGTACTGGCTGTGGCGTTCATGGACACGTGGGCAGACCGGCGCGTTGAGTTCGCTCCTGTAGCGATCGATGTCGAAGCCCGATGGCACCGAAGCGCGGACACCCCATGGCTGGCCAGGGCGCCATCCGGCATCGCGGAAATAATTGGCGATCGAGGCCAAAGCATCGGCATCGTTGTTCATGATGTCGGCGCGGCCGTCCCCGTCGCCATCGGTTGCCAGTCTGAGATACACGCTCGGCAGGAACTGGGGATTGCCGAAAGCGCCGGCCCAGCTACCCTGCAGTTCGCTGCGGGAATAGCCCTTGTCGGCCACCTTCATGAGATCGACCCATTCGCTGGAGAAGAGTTCGCGCCTGCGGCCTTCCCAAGCGAGCGTTGCCAGCGATTGCGACAGGTCGAAGCCGCCCTTCACGCGGCCATACGCCGTTTCATGACCCCAGATGGCCACCATGATTTCACCGGGTACGCCATATTCCTGTTCGAATCCGGCGAGGCGGCTGCGGTAATTCGCATATTCACGGCGTCCGCCGTTGATCCTGGCGCTGTCTACGTGGGTAGAAATATAGGGAGCGAGCGGCGGATAGCCCGACCCGCTCGACGATCCGGGCTGGCTCTGGTCCAGCTCGATTACGCGGCGACTCGGCGTGAGGCCGGCGGTCATCCTGCGCAGCGTGTTTTCGCTTACGCCTTCTGCACGGGCGCGGGCGATCAGCAGTTGCATATAGGCGTCGAAGGACATGTCCTGTGCGGCCGCAGGTGCAGCGGGAAGTGCTAGAAGCGAAGCCGAAGCGGCGAGAAAGAGGTTTCGTAATTTCATAGATGATCTGTCGCAGGCTCAAGCTGAATGGCAAGTGTCATGAAGGGCTTACGCAAAAAGGCCTGCCACGGTTCCGATATTGGCGTGACAGGCCGGTTATGTTTGTCTAGCAAGCGCTTCGCTCGCGGACAGGTGGCAGAGCGGTTGAATGCACCGGTCTTGAAAACCGGCAAGGGTGCAAGCCCTTCGTGGGTTCGAATCCCACCCTGTCCGCCAGCTACTTCTGCTGGGTTCCGGTAAGATCGGCGCCCTTGCGATCGGCCTTCGGATAATCCTGCGGCTTTACGCTCGACTGATTCTTCAGCGCGCGATGGTCTTCCACGATACCGCCATCGGCCGTATTTTCATCGTCTTCATCGATACCCTGCGGTTCGTCGGCTATTTCGAATTCCATGATATCTCTCCTTTAAATACCCAACGCAGAGGGGAGAGGAAGTTGCCGGTCGCCAAGCCGAAGAGCTTTGAATTTACGGTGAAACGCCGAGAGAGGCGATCACCGGTCGCTCAATGGTTGTGTCGCAGTATCTCGATCATCTGTTCGCGCAGGATGGGATCCCAATCGTCGCGCAGCTGCCGCACCCGGGCGATCAGCGCCTCGTTCTCGCCATAAGGAATATCGGGATCGTAGAGATCGGCGATGGCGGGCATGAACTTGCGGTCCATTTCTTCGAACGCATCGGCCGAAGCCTGCGCCTGCGCCGCGTTCATGCCCAGTGCCTCGAAGGAAGAGCGGCCCATGCGGATGCTGCTGTCGTAGGTTTCGCGGATGATGTCCCGGCAGCCGTAATACCACAAATCGTAGACATGGCTGCGGTCGATCGCGCGGGCGACGACGTGGACCTGCGGGTGGTTCTTCACCACATATTTGACCAGCCGGTCGATCTGCTCGCGCTCGTCCAGGGCGACCACCAGCAGCTTTGCCCTGGCGATCCCGGCGGAATCGAGCAGGTCGGGCCGCGTGGCATCGCCGAAATAGGTGCGCAGGCCGAATTTGCGGGCAATTTCCAGCTGCTTGCTGTCATAGTCGATGACGGTGGTGGAATAGCCCGCGGCCTGGATCATCCGGTCAACGATCCCGCCGACACGGCCGCGGCCCGCAATGATGACCGGGTTTTGCTCTTCGATCACATCGGCCTCTCGCCCCTCCCCTTCACAGAGCGCATGGGCGATCACCTTGTCGTAGAGGATGAAGAGCAGCGGCGTGGCGAGCATGGTGAGCGCCACGACCAGCAGCAGCATGTCGGCCATTGCTTGAGGGAAGACCGCATTCGCCGCGGCAAAGGAGATCAGCACGAAAGCGAACTCGCCCGCCTGCGGAAGGCTGAGGCAGAACAGCCAGAGCGCCTGGCGCCTGAGGCCGTAGAGCCAGCCCACCACGAAGAGCACCGCGAACTTGGCGGCAATGATGACCCCTGCCCCCAGCACCACGGTTTGCCAGACTTGCTCCGCCAGCGCGAAATCGATGCTGGCCCCCACGGTAATGAAGAACAGGCCGAGCAGCAGGCCCTTGAACGGGTTGATGTCACTTTCGAGTTCGTGGCGATATTCGCTGGTCGCCAGCACGACGCCGGCGATGAAGGCGCCCAGGGCGGGAGACAGGCCGACAAGCGACATCAGCAGGGCGATGCCGATCACGACGACCAGCGCGGCAGCGGTGAACAGCTCGCGCAGCTGGGCGGCGGCGATATAGCGGAACAGCGGACGGATGGCGTAGATCCCGATGCCGACCACGGCGGCGACCGCGGCAATCCGCGTTGCGGCTGCGAGCCAGATCGGCATCTGCCCGGTCAGGTCGAGCCCGCCATGCGCGCCCTCCCCATGCCCGGCTGCTGCGGGATAAAGGTCCGGCAGGGCGAGCAGCGGCAGCAGCGCAAGGATGGGAATAACCGCCACATCCTGCACCAGCAGGACCGAGAAGCTGGCCTCCCCGCCCTCGCTGCCCATCAGTTTCTTTTCGGTCAGCGTCTGGACGATGATGGCGGTCGACGACAGCGCCAGCACCATGCCGATGGCCAGGGCCGTCTGCCAGGGCTGCGCATCGATCAGCGCAAGGCCGGTGATGGCCAAAGTGGTCAGCAGGACCTGCCCGCCGCCCAGCCCCAGCAGCTTGCCGCGCATGGCCCACAGCCGCCGCGGCTCGATCTCCAGCCCGATGATGAACAGCATCATCACCACGCCGAATTCGGCGAAGACCTGCAAGGCCTCGACATCGACGCGCAGCGCCACGAGCAGCGGGCTGATCGCCATCCCGGCCAGCAGGTAGCCGAGCACCGAACCCAGCCCGAAGCGGCTTGCCAGCGGCACTGCCACCACGCCCGCAACGAGGATGAGGAAGGCGAGGATCAGGAAACCGGCCATCCTAAGTCACTCGCCCCGCTCCGTTTTCGTGCATTCTGGCCTAGACGTGCAATGCGCGTCCGTAGCTGGCCAGAACGCTTTCATGCATGGATTCCGAGATCGTGGGATGCGGGAAGACGGTCTGCATCAGTTCCGCCTCGGTCGTCTCCAGCGTTTTGCCGACGACGAAGCCCTGGATCATCTCGGTGACTTCCGCGCCGACCATATGCGCGCCCAGCAATTCGCCGGTCTTGGCATCGAACACGGTTTTCACGAAGCCTTCCGCCTCGCCCAGCGCGATGGCCTTGCCGTTGCCGATGAAGGGGAAGGTACCGGCCTTCACCTCGTAACCGGCTTCCTTCGCCTTGGCTTCGGTCAGGCCGACGCTGGCGATCTGCGGGTGGCAATAGGTGCAGCCCGGGATGTTGTTGCGGTCGAGCGGGTGCGGATGAAGATCCTTCTTGCCCAGTTCCTGCGCGATGGCTTCGGCGCAGGTGACGCCTTCATGGCTCGCCTTATGCGCCAGCCACGGCCCTGGCGTGCAGTCGCCGATGGCCCACAGGCCCTTCGACTTGGTGCGGCCGTAATCGTCGATCTGGATGAAGCCGCGGTCCATTTCGACCAGCTTTTCGAGGCCCACATTCTCGGTATTGGGCACGATGCCGATGGCGGTGATGCAGTGGGTGAACTCGGTTTCCGACACCTTGCCCTTGCTGTCCTTGATCTTCGCCTTCACGCCGCTGCCGGTGACCTTGAGGTCTTCGACGCCTGCGCCGGTCATGATCGTCATGCCCTGCTTGGTCAGGCTCTTCTCGAGGAAGGCGGACACGTCCTTGTCTTCCACCGGCACGATCCGGTCGAGCATTTCGACCACGGTCACATCGACGCCCATGTCGTTGTAGAAGCTGGCGAATTCGATCCCGATCGCACCCGATCCAATGACCAGCAGCTTCTTCGGCATTTCCTTTGGCGTCATGGCATGGCGATAGGTCCACACGCGTTCGCCATCGGCCTTGGCAAAGGGCAGGTCGCGCGCGCGCGCGCCGGTGGCGACGATCACATGCTTGGCGGTGAGCATTTCCTCGCCCTTATCCGATTTCACGGTCAGGCTGGTGGGGCCCGTCAGCGTGCCCGTTCCCATGTGCACCGTGATCTTGTTCTTCTTCATCAGATGCGTGACGCCCTGATTGAGCTGCTTGGCGACACCGCGGCTGCGCTTCACCACCGCGTCGAGATCGGCTTCGATCTCGCCCGCGATCTTGAGGCCGTAATCCTTGGCGTGCTGCGCATAATGCAGGATTTCCGCCGAACGCAGCAGCGCCTTGGTCGGGATACAGCCCCAGTTGAGGCAGATGCCGCCGAGCAGTTCGCGTTCGACGATGGCGGTCTTCAGGCCCAGCTGCGCGCAGCGGATCGCCGCGACATAGCCGCCGGGGCCGGAGCCAAGAACGATGACGTCGTAATTATCAGCCAAGGGGTATTCCTTACTCTATTCAGCAATCAACAAGCGCGCGGCGGCCGGGAACAAGCCTGTCGCCGCGCCAATGAAGGCAATTATCGCGCAGATCGGACCCACCGGAGTCACGATTCGCCCATTGCCCATGTTCAGCTTCGCGGTGCGCACCCTGAAGCAAGTTGACACAGTTGACAGTGTCCTGAGGATAAAACTCCCTCTCGCAAAAGCGGCGGATTTGCAGGGTTTGCGAGGAGGGTCGGCGCGCGTGACATGCGCCTGTGCTAGCATTTGCAGCCGCGTGTAGGAAAGCGCTCATGCATCGTTCTCGGGCACGGGATTGGCCGCCTTTGCCGACATGCGGACGGGGCGCGGTTTGTCCTCGTCATCGAGGAGGACGAATTTGAAGGTGCCTTGCGCGACCTTGGTTTCCGCCGTGCCGTTGCGGGTGCGCGCGATCGCCTCTGCCGCCACGGTAAGCGAGGTGTTGCCAGTGGCGAGAACCTCGCAATAGACCGACAGCTCGTCGCCCACCTGCATTGCACCGGGGAAGGCGAAATCCGTGGCCGACACGACCACCGCCTTGCCCTCGCCCTCGCGGCTTGCGAGCGAGCCTGCGCCGAGCGCCATCTGGCTCATCAACCACCCGCCGAACACCCCGCCATAGGGGTTGAGATCGGTCGGCATGGCCGTGACGCGGATAAGGGGGGAACGGGTTTCCATCGATCAGCCTGCAATCATTTCCAAATAGCGCTCTTCAACCCAGCCCTGCCTGCAAGGACCGGTGTAATTCTCTTCGGACGCGACCGGTCTGCCGGTGCCGCAATCGGCGGCAGTCTGCCCTTCGCCCGGATAGACGATACCGCTCCAGCCGTTTTCGCTGGCGCAGATCTGCACGCCCTGCGCGGGCGAGAGCGTGTGACGCACCTTGGTCGAAGCGCTGGGCGCGTCGTGCACATAGGGCTTGTCTTCGCCAGCGGCGTCATACTCGGCGACTTCGGCATAGGTGCCGCAGGCGTCGAAATCCGGCCCATCGCCGCCGATCCTGATCGGCATGGGAATCGGGCCGTCATAGGCGGTTTCGGCAGGCGCGGCGCTTTCTGCCGGAGTAACGGCCGGCGCGTCATCAACCGCAGCACCTTCCTCCTGCGGCTGCGAACAGGCGGAGAGAAGGCAAAGAGCAATGGCAGGAACGGCGTATTTCATTGCATCAACTCCGGACATTCTTCGGTGCGATCCGGGTTCTGTGTGACCCGGCACGCTCCGCGATAGGTTTCGGGTCGTGGGCCGCGTCGCCGAACGGGCGTGAGCGGCCCCGATCACCGGTTCAGCCGTCCTTGCGCAGGACGAGCGTCATACCGTCGAACCAGTTTACCGTGACCGTGCCATCCGAATTCTGAGCGAAAGCGGGAGTGCCGGACACGGCGGGGCCGAAGGTCTCTCCGTCATCGCAGCGCAGGGAGAAGCCGCCTCGCGCCTCGGGATTGCGGATCGGACTGGCGCAATTCGCATCGAAGCCGTAACCCTTCAGCGGGCCGGAAATCGCGTCGCCTTGCCAATTGATGCTGGACGGTGTGACCGAGAGCGAAAGATTGCGCGCGGCTGCCAGTTCGGCATCGCCGATGGCGGAGACACCGTTCGGCCGCGTGAGACGGGTTTCGACCACCTTCCATGTTCCGTCGGCGAGCGGACCTTCGGGAATGGCTGGCTGTTCTGCATCGGCGGCCGGTTCTGCAGCAGCAGTCTCAGCCGCATTTTCCGTCGCTTCGCGATCTGCCGCCGTATCGGTTTCGGCGGGCTCATCGGCACCAGAACAGGCGGCCACGAGGCTCAGACTGGCGGCTGCGGTCAGAATGCCAATTAGTTTCGTTTTCATACCAAAAGTCCCATCGGGTTTTCACACAGCTGCTTGAAAGCTTCCATCAGCTGCGCACCGTCGGCGCCGTCGATGGCGCGGTGGTCGAAGCTGCCGGTGGCGCTCATCACGGTGGCGACGCCCAGTGCGCCGTCGATCACCCAGGGGCGCTGCTCGCCCGCGCCGACGGCGAGGATCATCGCCTGCGGCGGGTTGATCACGGCGTCGAACTGCTTGGTGCCGAACATGCCGAGGTTGGAGAGCGACGCGGTGCCGCCCTGGAATTCATGCGGCTGCAGCTTGCCGTCCTTGGCCTTGCCCGCCAGTTCCTTCATCTCGGTGCTGATCTGGGCGAGGCCCTTCTTGCCCGCATCGCGGATGATCGGCGTGATCAGGCCCGAAGGCGCGGCCACGGCGACCGAGATATCCTCGCGCGAATACTGGAACAGTTCGTCGCCCTGGAAGCTGACGTTGCAGGCGGGCACGCGCTGAAGCGCACGGGCCAGCGCCTTGATCAGGAGGTCGTTGACCGAAAGCTTCACGCCGTCCGCCTCGAGGCTCTTGTTGAGTTCGCCGCGCAGCTTGAGCAGCGCATCGAGGCGCACGTCCACGGTGAGGTAGATGTGCGGGATGGTTTGCTTCGCCTCGGTGAGACGCTTGGCAATGACCTTGCGAACATTGTTGAGCTTGGTCGCTTCGTAAGGCGCATCGAGATCGCCGCCCTGCGATGCCGGTTTCGGGGCGCTGGGTGCGGGTGTGGCGCTTTCCTTGGCGGGTGCGGCACCGGCTTTGGCATTTTCGACATCGGCCTTCACGATGCGGCCATTGGGGCCCGAGCCGGTGATGTCCGAAAGGTCGAGGCCCTTCTGCTCGGCGATGCGGCGCGCGAGCGGCGAGGCCTTGATGCGCTTGCCATCGTCGTCGGTGGGGGCCGCTGGAGCGGAACCGGTGGCTGCGGGAGCAGGCGCAGGGGAAGGAGAGGAAGCCGATTTCTCGGTCCGTTTTTCTTCCTGCTCGACCTTTTCCTCGCGCTGCTGCTTTTCGGCCTCGACCTTCCCGTCGTCGGACGAGCTTTCCGCTTTGTCGCCGGAAGGCGCGGCCTTGGCGGCTTCTTCCACGTCCTCGCCCTCTTCGGCGAGCATGGCTATCACGGTGCCGACCTTTACGCCTTCGGTGCCTTCCTCGATCTGGATCGAGGCGAGCGTGCCTTCGTCCACGGCTTCGAATTCCATCGTCGCCTTGTCGGTTTCGATCTCCGCCATGATATCGCCGGCGGAAATGGTATCACCCGGCTTCACCAGCCATTTGGCGAGGGTCCCCTCCTCCATGGTGGGCGACAGGGCGGGCATCTTGATCGGCGTGGGCATTGGTGACGTTACGTCCTCGCTGGGTAATGTGTTGCGGTGGTCTCTGGCCAATTTGCGCCGCCCCCGCAAGGTCCTTGCGTAGAATACGAATTAGCTTGTAACCGGCTTCCTCAACAGGGAGCCGGACCCATGCGTATTTATCTCGTCGTCATGGACGAAACCGAAGAAGCCAAGCAGGCGCTGCGGTTCGCCTCGCTGCGCGCCATGAAGACCGGCGGATCGGTGCATATCCTCGCACTCGTACCGCAGCAGACCTTCAATGCCTTCGGCGGGGTGCAAGCCACCATCGAACAGGAAGCGCGTGAGCGTGCCGAGGTCATGGCGAACAATGCCGCGGGCAATATCTTCGGGGAAATGGGCAAGCGCCCCGTGATCGCGGTCCGGCCAGGGGCGCCGGCCGATGTGATAGCCAAATATCTGGCAGACAATGGCGAAGTGGCCGCGCTGGTATTGGGTACGGCCACGGAAGGCGGCAACGATCCGCTGGTGGCCCATTTCGCCGCCCGCGCGGCCAGCCTGCCCTGCCCGCTCTATCTGGTGCCGGGCAATCTTTCGAAGGAAAGGCTGGACGAGCTCGCGTGACCGATCAGGTCAGCGTGCCGCGCGTCGGATAGCCCTTGTCCATGGTAAATTCGAGGCCTTCGAGCAGGTCGTCGAGGTTCGGCCGGGTAAACGGCGCACTCTGGACGACGGCAAAATGCAGCGTTCCGTCCGGCTTGACCACGAACAGGCCGGGTTCGCTGAATAGGTCTGGTTCTTCGCTGTCCTCACGCTTCTGCGAGATATAGAGCCCCCATTCGCGGGCCTTGTCCTCGCTCATCGAATGCGCCAGCGGCAGATCGGCCGTGTCCCATTCCTCGTGGCTGACGGCGGCGCGTTCGGGGCTGTCCATCGAGACGGCGAAGACGTTGATGCCCTTGTCGGTGAATTTGCTCAGCTTGCTGCCGAGTTCGGTCAGATATTTCTTGCAGATCGGGCAGTGCTTGCCGCGATAGAACACAAGCATGGTGAAGTTTTCGGGCGACTGCTCCGACAGCTCGAAACGGGCATCGATAGTCAGTGGCAGGTCGAGCGAGGGGACGGGCTGTCCGGGAACGAGGGTCATGATATCTCCTTTACGAAGATCAATGACCGGCCACCCGTGCCCGTTCCGCCCTACTTCTTCTTGCGGCCCTGGTGCCGGATATTCTTCGGCCGCCCGCGCTGGCCCTGAGCGTGCTTCTGGCGCGGGGCGCCCTGCCCTTTTCGCAGCGATTTCTTTTTGTGCTGGAACCGCTCGCCGCGCTTTTCGACCGGGGACCCGTCGCTGTCGGGAATTTCGAACTTGAGCGCGCCGGTGAGCGCATTGGCCTCGGCCAGCTTGAGCTTCAGCCGGTCACCCACTGCATAGGTGGTTCCGCTATCTTCGCCGACCAGTTCCCTCGCCGCCTCATCGTAACGGAAATATTCGCGTCCCAGCGTGGAGACCGGCACCAGCCCGTCACCGCCCAGATTTTCGATGGTCGCAAAGAAGCCGAAGCCCTGGACGCCGGTGATCCTGGTATCGAAGGTCTGCCCCACACGGCCCGAAAGCCACGCAGCGACATAGCGATCGATCGTATCACGCTCGGCCTCCATGGCGCGGCGTTCGGTCTGGCTGATCGCATCGGTAATCTGGTTGAGCGCGGTCTTGTCGCGATCCGAAAGCCCCGAAGCCTCGGGGATGTCGCCCTTCGGCTTGGGCTGTTCCAGCTTGTAGGCATCGACCAGTGCCCGATGGACGAGCAGATCGGCATAGCGCCGGATCGGCGAGGTGAAATGGGCATAGCTGCCAAGCGCCAGCCCGAAGTGGCCCGAATTGGAAGGACCGTAATAGGCCTGTGTCTGACTACGCAGCACGGCCTCCATTATCAGAGCCTTTTCAGCAGGATCGACGATGTCCTTCAGCATCCGGTTGAAGAGGCCGGGGGTAATCACCTGCCCCATCGCGAAGCTCTTGCCCTGGGTGGCGAGATATTCCTTGAAAGCCGTCAGCTTCTCGCGGCTCGGCGTCTCGTGCACGCGGTAGACCACGGGCGCGGCTTTCTCTTCCAGCGCCTTGGCGGCCGCGACATTGGCGGCAATCATGAAGTCTTCGACCACACGGTGGGCATCGAGTCGCTCGCGCACGGCGATTTCCTCGATTACGCCTTCGTCGTTGAGGCGGACCTGCCGTTCCGGCAGTTCGAGGTCCAGCGGGTCGCGGGCCTGGCGCGCCTTGAACAGCAGCTTCCACGCGCCCCACAGGTTTTTCAGGTGCTCGTCGGCACTGCCGTCGTCGATCGCCTTCTGGGCGTCTTCATAGGCAATATTCGCCGCAAGCCGCACGATCGCGCGAGTGAAGCGCCACTTGGTGATTTTGCCTTCGGGCGAGATACGCAGATGGCAGGCCATGGCGGCGCGGTCTTCGTTCTCCACCAGCGAGCAGACGTCCGCCGACAGGATTTCGGGCAGCATCGGCACGACGCGATCGGGAAAATAGACCGAATTGCCCCGCTTGCGGGCTTCCCTGTCCAGCTTACCGCCCGGACGGACATAAAAGGATACGTCGGCAATCGCGACGATCGCCTTGTAGCCGCCCTCCCCATCGGGCTGGGCCCAGATCGCATCGTCGTGGTCGCGCGCATCAGCGGGATCGATGGCGACGATGGGCACATCGCGCAGATCCTCGCGCTTGTCTTCGCTGAGCGGCAGGTCAGCGACGCGCTGCGCCTCTGCCAGCGCTTCATCGGGGAAGACATAAGGGATGCCGTGCTTGGCAATGGCGATGAGGCTGAAGCTCTTAGGCGCCAGCGGATCGCCGATAACCTCGACCACCTTGACGGCGGCGCGCGCCGATTTGCCAGCCTTTTCGGCCAGCACCAGTTCGCCTTCCTCGGCACCGCCAAGATCGGCAATGGGTGAAGAATTGCGGACCCGCTTGTCGACCGGCGCCAGCCATGGCTTGCCGCTGCCGTCGAACTCCACCACGCCCATCAGGCCTTCGGTGCGGGCAGGCAGCTTCTTCATGGGATGCGCCACCCAGCCTTTGCCGCGTTCCTCGGTCCGGGCAAGGAAGCGGTCGCCGCGCTTGAGCGCCGCGACCTTCTTGCTTTCCTTGACCACCAGCCGCGGGGGCTTGCCGGGCGCATCGGAGTCCCAGCTTTCCGGGACTGCGATCGGATCGCCATCTTCGATCTCGACCACCTTGAGCACGGTGACCTTGGGCAGACCGCCCATCTTGTGGAAGGCGGTTTTCTTGCCGTCGATCAGGCCTTCTTCGGCCATGTCCTTGAGGCGCTTCTTAAGCGCGATCTTTTCCTGCCCCTTGATGCCGAATGCCTTGGCGATTTCGCGCTTGCCGGCGGGCTTGTCGGAGGCCTGGATGAATTCGAGTATTTCCGTTTTGGACGGAAGCCCCTGCTTCCGTCCGGTTCTGTTCTGTCTTGTCATGCGCGCCATATGGGGACGCAGCTACTCGCTGTCATCCTCTTCGGCGGCGATAGGTTCGAATTGGCCTGCCGGGACCGCGCTGGACACCGGGCTCATCACACCATCGGCACCGGTGGCGCTGACGCCGAAAATCCAGTCATCGCCCCGCACGCCTTCGAGCCGCGCATTGTTGGCCACCACGTTTTCTATCACCGGCTCATCGCGCCAGTAGGGTTCATCGGTGCGGCGCTGCCAGACCGTGTAGCTCACCGCGCCGGGCACTTCTGCCCAGGTCACGTCGGTAAAGGTCTGGACTGCGGCCTTGGCGGCCGATGCCGGCGGCGCGGGAGACCGGGCAAGCTTGTCGAGCGCGCGGATATTGAACTGGGTGACCTTGGCGAGATAGGCAAAATCCATCTCGTCGACCGTATCACCGTAGGTCACACCGTCTTCGGTGCGCAGGTCCTGATGCTGGTGTTCGTAATCTTCCACGGCAACGGCGATCCGGATTGCCGGGAAACCCTTTTCCATGAAGGGAATCTGATCGCCGCCGCGGCCCATACGGTCGACCCGCCAGATCTGGCGCACATCGAGCCCGCCTGAGGTTTCATCCGCAACATCGTCGAGCCAGCGCGAAAGATTGCGGCTCGGGCTGTCGTTTTCCCCGCCTTCGCGGCGCTGCGAAGCGCGGATCGCATCGGTCAGGTCGGCCCGCGGTCCTTCGGAGAAGACCCGGACATGTTCGGCATCGCAGTACCCGTCGCTGCCGCAGCTGTTGCCGACGACATCGTTGTTGAGCACCGCCTTCACGTCCCAGCCCTGTTCTTCGGCATAGTCGGCCAGCAGACGCCCGCCATAGAGCCCCTGCTCTTCGCCCGAGAGCAGCGCGTAGACGATCGTCACGGGATAGCGATTGCGGCTGAGGTTGCGCGCGGCCTCCAGCACCAGGACGGTGCCCGAGCCATCGTCATTCGCGCCGGGAGCATCGCTTTGCCAGTCCATCACGTCGCTGCCGCGGCTGTCGATATGGCCTTGGACGATGACGACCTCGTTCGGCCGCTCCGTCCCGCGCTGGATGGCGACGGCATTGCGAATGCGCGTCGGGCGCGGCAGGCGGCCGCCCTCGGGCTCGATACGCTCAGGTGCAACGACAGTGAGGCAGCCGCCGCAAGTGCCTGATATGCGGCCGAATTCAGCCAACCCCCAATCGACCGCCGCGCCGATGCCGCGTTCGGGATTGTCCTGCTCCGACAGCGTGTGCCGCGTGCCGAACCCGACCAGCGTATCGATATCGGCGCGCAGCCGCTCCTGCGAGACATCGGCAGCGGGATCGGCAGGCGCGGTTTCCTGCGCTGCAAGCGGGGCGGAGACGAGGGCGACGAGCGGAAGGAGTGTTCTCATGCCGCGCAGGTTTGCCCGACTCGGTCTTAATTACAACCGTCTTGTCGATCCCTGCCCGGCCCGCACCGGAGCCAGGCAGGACTCAGTAGCCGCCCACCGTCCTATCAGTATGCCTTGGCCAGCAGAATACGCTCGACCGCCGGTTCGCCGGAGAAGATGCAGGCACCATCGACCGGCACGTTGTTCATCGGCACGTTGCGGATGGTGAGCTTGTGTTCCTTCAGCCGCTCGACGACCTTTTCCAGCGCCGGGCCGGTGGGCTTGGACCACTGGACTTCGACCCATCCGGGATAGCGCGAGGCGGAGAAATGCTCTTCGACCTCGGCAAAATCGGTGATGCCGCGCGTGAGATTGGCGTCGCGCCGTTCCTGCGCCTCGGTCAGCAGGGCGCCCTGCATGTCGGCCAGAATGTCGGGAATGGTCTGGCCGGCCACTTCGCGGGTCGGGGTCTGGAAGGCGGTCTTGCCGGTTTCCTGATCCCACAGACGATCGCGACGCAGCAGCGAAACGGCGCCGTTCTCCATGTCGCGCCCGCCGACTTCCACGATAATCGGAGCGCCCTTGCGGACATAATCCCAGCGCTTCTGGGCCGCCTTGCCGGGCCGGATGTCGAGCAGGACGCGCAGCGGCTCGCCCAGCACATGCTGGCCGGCGAGAGTGGCGCGCAGCGCCTCGCAATAGTCGATCAGCGCCTGGTCTTCGGGCTTGTCGCGCAGCATGGGCAGGATCACGACCTGCTGCGGCGCGATCTTGGGCGGCAGGCGCAGACCGTCGTCATCGCCATGCGTCATGATGACCCCGCCGACCATGCGCGTGGACACGCCCCAGCTGGTGGTATGGGCCAGGCTCTCCCCGCCGTCGCGGTTCTGATATTTGATGCCCGACGCCTGAGCGAAATTGGTACCGAGATAGTGGCTGGTGCCGGCTTGCAGCGCCTTGCCATCCTGCATCATCGCCTCGATCGACCAGGTCTCCACCGCGCCCGGGAAGCGCTCGTTCTCGGGCTTCTCGCCGGGGACGACGGCTAGCGCGAGGTCTTCATCGGCAAAAGCGCGATAGACTTCGAGCATGCGGAGGGTGTGCTCCTTGGCCTCGGCTTCCTCGGCGTGGGCGGTGTGGCCTTCCTGCCAGAGGAATTCACTGGTGCGCAGGAACATGCGGGTGCGCATTTCCCAGCGCACGACATTGGCCCACTGATTGAGCTTCAGCGGCAGATCGCGCCAGCTCTGCACCCACCGCGCCATGGCATCACCAATGATGGTTTCCGACGTCGGTCGCACCACCAGCGGCTCTTCCAGCTTGGCCTCGGGATCCGGCACCAGCCCGCCATCCTTGCCCGCGATCAGGCGGTGGTGCGTGACGACGGCCATTTCCTTGGCGAAACCTTCGACATGCTCGGCCTCGCGCTCGAAATTGGAGAGCGGGATGAAGAGCGGGAAATAGGCGTTTTCATGCCCCGTCGCCTTGATCCGGTCGTCGAGCAGGCGCTGCATGCGCTCCCAGATGCCGAATCCCCAGGGGCGGATGACCATGCAGCCCCGCACGCCCGATTCCTCGGCCATTTCGGCCGCCGAGATGACTTCCTGATACCAGGCGGCGAAATCGTCTTCGCGGCGGGAATTGAGGGCGTGACGGATCTTGGACATCGAATTTCGGACCTTATGCTCGGAGCGGCTGGCGCGCCCGAGATGCACTCGCGCCCGGCCTTGCGAAGCTCCGTCCTGACTGGTGGGGCCGCCCATAAAGAACTGGATGGCGGTTGGGCAATGCCCTGCTTTGCTTCCACCACGCCAAAGCCTGGCGAAAGAGAAACTTTTTAAACGCGAGCTTTACTTGCTCAGTTCGTCCAGCTTCTTCTGCATCGCGGCCATCTGCTCGCGCATCTGGGCGAGATCGTCGTCATCGGCCTTTTGCGGCGCATCTTCGGTCTTGCGAGTGGCGGGGATGAAGGCTTCGGCGGCGTTCTGCATCATCTTGATGTTCGCTTCGGCCATCTTGGCGAAGGGATTGGTTTCCAGCCCCTTGGCGAAGGCCGACTGCAGCTCTGCCCGGTTCTTGCGGAAATGGGCCATACTGGCTTCGAGATAGCTCGGCATCATCGACTGCATCGAATTGCCGTACATCGAGATGAGATCGCGCAGGAAGCTGACAGGCAGCATGTGCTGCGACCCGTGGCTTTCTTCCTCGACGATGATCTGCGTGAGGATCGTATGGGTGATGTCGTCACCCGTCTTGGCGTCGAGGACCTGGAAATCGACGTTTTCGCGCACCATCAGGGCCAGATCGTCAAGCGTGATATAGCTCGACGTGTCGGTATTGTAGAGACGCCGGTTGGCGTATTTCTTGATAATGATCGGTTCGCCCTCGGCGGTCCGCTTGGCCATGATCTGCTCTCTCCCCAGGCTGACAGGTCTTGTGCAGCGCAAAGAGCTTAGCACTTGCACAATGTGCAACGCAACACGCGTGTTAGCGCGCGAACCTGTTGCCGAGCACGGTCAGCAACTCATATTGCGACAATGAAGACTGCCGGTGCGCGTCGGGCAGGTGATAGGGCAGCTCGAGCAAGGCCCCTTCCTTGAGCTCCGGTGCCCCGGACAGATCGACCACGATCATGTCCATCGACACTTTGCCGAGGATCGGGATCGGTTTGTCGCCGCTCAGGAAGGCACCGCCGGCCCAGCTTCGCAAGATGCCGTCGGCATAGCCGAGAGAGACGACGCCCACCCGCATGTCGGTGCTCGCAGTGAAGGTGGCGTTATAGCCTACCTTGTCCCCGGCAGACAGGCTGCGCGTCTGCATGATCGCAGCCATGGGCCGGGCGACCTGGCGGATATGTTCGGCCAGCTCCTCGCGCGGCACACCGCCGTACAGAGCGAGCCCGGGCCGCGTCAGATCAAAGTGATAATCGCCGCCCAGAGCGATCCCGGCGCTGTTGGCGAGGCTGGCTTCCTTGTGCTCGATCCGCTGGATGGCATCGCGGAAAATTTCGAGCTGGCGCGCGTTCATCGGGCTGTCCTCGTCCGCGCAGGCCAGATGGCTGAGGAGAACCTGGATATCGAGACCCTCGACCAGCGGATCGGAGATTTCCTGCGGCGAAATTCCGAGCCGGTTGATGCCGCTGTCCACCATCAGGTGGCACGGCCCACCGCCGCCGTCGAGCCAGAGCCTTGCCTGCCGAAGGGAATCGATCACCGGGAGGGCGCCGGTTTCGCGGGCGAAGGCGACATCGCTTTCATCCAGCGGACCATGCAGGACGGCGATCTGCTCAGCGGGTACATGCTCCAGCACCGGCAGGACTTCGGTCCAGTGTGCTACGAAGAAATTGCGGCAGCCCGCGTCTCTCAACACCGGAACGCAAATGTCCACGCCCAGGCCATAGCAATCGGCCTTGACCGCCGCCCCGGCTCTCGCCTCGCCGGAAAGACGATCAAGGGCGCGCCAATTATGCGCCAGAGCCTCGCAATCGATGGCGAGGCGCAGAGTAGGAGAAGGAATTTTCATCAGGGTATGACAGGCGAAACCGGAGGTGCATTGTTGGCATCTTCGAAATCGCGCGGCGGCCCGTCTGGCAGGCCCCACCACGCGACAATCAGGCCGAAGCCGACAACTGCCATCGTATACCACAGGCCGGCGTAGACGTCACCGCTGCGCGCCACGATAATTCCTGCGATCAACGGCAGGAAGCCGCCCAGATAGCCGGCACCGATGTGGTAAGGAATGGACATGGAACTGTAGCGGATCCGGGCCGGGAACATCTCGCACAGCAGCGCGGCAACCGAACCATAGGTCAGCGCGGACAGCATGCCGCAAACAAGTAGCAGGGCGCCGATGCCGAGAAGGTTGAGCAATGGCGGTGTCTGGCGGGCGAAATCGAAGCCCCGCGCGCTCAGGGCATCCTGCAATCCGTCACGCCGTGCGGCGGCGTCTCCCGCCCAGTTCGCACCCAGTGCGATTTCTTCGTCTCCGACAGTGAGACTTAATTCGTCAGCGTCTTCGACATCGTAGGCGACGCCGCTTGCGGTGAGAGTTTCCAGTAGTTTGCCGCACCCGCTCTGGTCACGGTCGAACAGTTCGGCAAAGGGATCGGTGGTGCAATTCTGCCCGCTGACGACGACGGGATTGTCCCGTGCGGCCTGAGCTAGCCCAGGATTGGCGAGGCTGCCCATGCCCCAGAAGATCGGGAAGAGCAGTAGCAGTGCGGCAATGGCACCGATGATGATCGGCTTCTTGCGCCCTACCCGGTCGGACCATTTGCCGATCACGACGTAAAAGCTCATCGAGATCAGTCCCGCGATCAGCAGGATCCATTCTACCGTTGTTTCGTCCACCCGCATGTCGCGGCGCAGGAAACTCAGCGACGAGAAGAAGGCCGTATACCAGATGGTGGTGAGCACTCCGGTGATGCCGAACAGGGCCACGAATATGCGCTTGGGATTGCCGGGATAGGTCAGGCTCTCCTTGAAGGGATTGGCGCTGGTCTCCCCGGCCTCTTTCATCGCCTGGAAAACCGGACTTTCGGACAGCTTGAGGCGCATCCACAGCGATATGCCGAGCAGCACGATGGAGAGCAGGAACGGCACGCGCCAACCCCAGGCGGCAAAATCGTCGGCCGGGATCACGGCACGGCAGGCGAGCACCACGACGATGGAGAGCACGAACCCGCCGACCACGCTGGCCTGAATGAAGCTGGTATAGAAGCCCCTCTTTTCCGGCGGTGCATGCTCGGCCACGTAAATGGCCGCGCCACCATATTCACCGCCAAGCGCCAGACCCTGGAGGATACGCAGACAAATCACGATGATCGGCGCGGCGATACCGATACTGGCGGCGCCGGGAATGAGGCCGACGCCTGCAGTTGCAATTCCCATCAATGTGACGGTGACGAGGAACGTATATTTGCGCCCGAGGCGGTCACCAAGAAAACCGAACAGGATTGCGCCGAGCGGGCGAAACCCGAAACCGACGGCGAAGCCTGCCCAAACTAGCAGGATCTGCAACGTTTCGTTACCGCTGGGAAAGAAGGCCGCTCCGATCAGGCCAGCGAGCGTGCCGTAGATGAAGAAATCGTACCATTCGAAGATCGTACCCGCGCTGCTGGCGGCGATGACAAGGCGAATTTCCTTCTCGGTCGGTTCCCGCAATGCAGCAACGTCGCCTGCCATTCCTCAACCTCTCCGTAACACTATGAGATTCGATCTAGCGTTCGTCGCCCGAATTGGAAAGCGCGTCCAGCGCTGCCTGCCACGGCAGAAGGATCGCGCCATGGCGACCGGGAAAATTTCTGGCCATCTCGATTTTTTCGAGATCCGGCCAGTCCGGCAGAGTGCCTTCGCCGGCAAGCCATGTCTCCAAAGCGGCAAGTGTGTCCGCGATATCCTGCCGGGACCGCCCTTGTGCGTGACGGAGAAAAATCGCCGCCGCGCCCTGCCCCACAGCGCAGGCCTGTGCCTGCAATCCCAGCCCGGCCAAATCACGATGGCTCGAAATGCGGATAATGCTCCCGCAACTGCGCGAACGAGCTTCTCCAAGTAGCGGCGCTGCAGCGTCATAAGGGGAACCGGCAAGTTCTACCGCGAGTGATAGCAATTCCGGCGAATAGAGCGCTCCCTTGGGCGTATCGCTCACTATGCTTCCGCCTCGGACGCCGTGTCATCGCTCTCTTCCTCACGCAATTTGGCGCGGCGCTGGGCGAGCACTTCCACCATCGACCGGGATCCGGAATCGATGAGTTCATAGCTGCGAGCCGTGGTCATCCAGGTCGGGCGGCCGCGGTAATCCCAAACGGAATCGTAACCAAGGACCAGCACCGAGAAAGCGATGATCACGATGATCAGCCCCTTTAGCGCACCGAAGCCGAAGCCGAGAACACGGTCGATCGGCCCTAGAAACGATTGCCGGGATGCCTGCCCCACATTGTTGGCGATGACCTTCATGGCTGCGTAGGGGATTAGCAGGAGGAAAGTGAAGGCAAGGACCGAAGTCGTCACATTGGCCCCGATGTATTCCTGCATCTGCAGCGTGAGCGGAGTATGCAAATATCGAATGGCCACGGCTGCGAGTATCCACGCACCCAGCGACAGGACCTCCTGTAAAAAGCCGCGCAGGAACCCACCCACCGCAGCTACGCCGACAATCAAAAGAACAATGAGATCGAAACCCGTCATACGCGCCCTTTAGCCCCGAGAGCTGAGCGGTCTATTAATTGCTCATCACCCGGTCAACGAGGTTTGCCAATTGTGCCAGACCCTCATAGCGCAGCTTTGACGTATTGTTCTTCGGATCGGCCGGGCCATAACCACGCTCGAAACCGAGCTTGGCGGCTTCGCGCATGCGCACGTTTCCGTGAGCCACCGGCCGCACTTCGCCGGCAAGGCTGACTTCTCCCAGCCAGACGCTTCGATCCGGCAGCGGTTTGTCGGCCAGGGCACTGACGAGGGCCGCAGCCACTGCAAGATCGGCAGCCGGGTCGGACAGGCGGTAACCGCCAGCGACGTTGAGATAGACTTCCGCGGAACTGAACGACAGCCCGCAACGCGACTCCAGCACCGCCAGCAGCATCGCCAAGCGGCCACTATCCCACCCGACCACGGCCCGGCGCGGGGTCGCCCCGGATTGAAGTCTGACGATCAGCGCCTGTATCTCGATCAGGACAGGACGTGTTCCTTCCATGGCCGGGAAGACAGCGCTCCCGGCCATCGGCTGTTCGCGCCCGGAAAGGAAGAGCATCGAAGGGTTTTCGACCTCTTCCAGCCCTTCCCCTTCCATCGAAAATACGCCGATTTCGTCTACCGCGCCGAACCGGTTCTTGAGCGCCCGCAGGATGCGGTACTGATGGCTGCGCTCCCCTTCGAAGCTCATGACCACATCGACCATATGCTCCAGCACGCGCGGCCCGGCGATGTTGCCATCCTTGGTCACATGACCGACCAGCACCAGCGCGACACCGTTTTCCTTCGCGTAGCGGATCAGTTCGAACGCGCATCCGCGGACCTGGCTGACCGTCCCCGGCGCACCCTCGATCGTGTCGGAATGCATGGTCTGGATGGAATCGATGACGAGGAATTTGGGCGTTTCCATCTGGCCTAGGGTGGTCAGGATGTCCCGAACGCCAGTCGCCGCAGCGAGTTTTACAGGAGCGTCCGACAAACCGAGCCGTGCCGCGCGCATCCGGACCTGACCAGACGCTTCCTCGCCGCTGACGTATGCAACGCTGTGTCCGTCGCGCGCGACCTTCGCTGCCGCCTGGAGCAGCAGGGTCGATTTGCCGATGCCAGGATCACCGCCCATCAGGATCGCGCTACCCGGAACAAGCCCTCCGCCCAGGGCCCGGTCGAATTCGGCGAGGCCGGTCTTCTGGCGAATGGGCATTTCGCCCGGCTTGTCCAGATCGACGAATTCCACTGCCCTGCCCCCGCTCGACAGATCATGCTTGAGCGAGAACACCGTCGCGGGCGCATCTTCGACCAGCGTGTTCCATTCGGCGCAATCGGCACACTGGCCCTGCCACCGGTGGGAAACCGACCCGCAAGCCTGACAGATATAGCGTTTTTTGGGCTTGGCCATGGCGCTTCAACTAACAGAACATTACCGGAACGCAATTGCTTTCCGGCGTGGTCCTGTGCACAAGCGACTGCGATGCGGCAAAAGGAACTCAGGATCGCGCTCGTCTGTTATGGCGGCGTCAGTCTGGCAGTCTACATGCATGGCGTTACGCGTGAGCTGTGGCAGCTTGCCCGCGCCAGTCGGGATTTTCATGCCTCCACAGGTCAGCGCGGCGGAGTGCATGAGGTTTATCAGGATCTGCTGCGTCATATCGAGGCTGAAGACGCGCTGCGGCTGCGCATCATCCCCGATATCATGAGCGGCGCGAGTGCCGGCGGTATCAATGCTATCTTCCTCGCCCAAGCGATCTATTCCGGCCAAAGTCTCGAGCCGCTGACCGATCTCTGGCTGGAGATGGCCGATGTCGACCGCCTTACCGATCCGGATGCGAAACTGCGCTGGAGAGGCGGGAAATTCTGGGCGCAGCCGCTTGCGTCCTGGCTTCTGAACCGGCCGGGCAATGAAATTTCCACTGAGGTCGCACCCGAAACCCGCGATGAGGTGAGGCGTAAGGTTTCTCATCTGATCAGGGGCCGCTGGTTCGAGCCTCCCTTTTCGGGGATCGGGTTCTCCCGACTGCTGGAGCAGGCGTTTTCGGCCATGGCCAACTCGGAGATAGAGGCTCCGCTACTTCCGCCGAACCATCCGCTCGATCTCTTCGTCACTGCAACCGACTTTTATGGCTATCTCGAACTGCTGCGGCTCCATAGCCCCGAAGTGGTCGAGGACACAGAGCACAGGTTGCCGATCTCGATTCGGCGCAAGACGCCCTCTGCCGGCGGGCAGGATCTCGCCGATCCACTCGAACTCGTAATGTCGGCGCGCGCTACTGCCAGCTTTCCGGGTGCTTTTCCTCCGCTGCGTCTGGAAGAGATCGATCGCCTTGCCGATGAGACGGGCCGATCCTGGCCGGGACGGGACGCATTTCTCGAACGGATAATGCCTGTTCACGTGATGCACGGCGATACGGACAAGGTCTCGCTGATCGACGGATCGGTGCTGGTAAACAAGCCGTTCGGCGGAGCTATGGCGGCTCTTCGTGGCCGCCCTGCCCAGCACGAGGTGGATCGGCGCTTCGTCTATGTCGATCCGCGCCCCGACCGTTATTCGCATCGCAAGGATATGGAAGCGGGCGAGGTCGGGTTCTTCTCGGCAATTTTCGGCTCGCTCTCGACCATTCCGCGCGAACAGCCGATCCGGGACAATCTGGAGCAACTCGAAGAACAAAGCCGCGAGGCGGAGCGATTGTCCCGCATCGTAGCGGCCCTGCGGCCAGACGTCGAAGGCGCGGTAGACCGCTTGTTCGGCCGCACGCTGTTCCTCGACCGCCCAACGGTGAAGCGGTTGAAGAACTGGCGGCAGAAGGCGCAGGATGCGGCCGCCAATCAGGCCGGCTACGCCTTCCACGCCTATGCCCAGGCGAAACTCAGCGGGATCGTATCGCGCATTGCTCGGCTGGTGTGGGAAGCGGCCCCAGCGCTCCACCTGCCTGACGCTGCGCCCATCGAAGCTGCGATCCGCAGGGAATTGGCCCAGCGCGGTTTGTCGAGTCTTTCGGCGCCTTCCGGCGGCGCCACTGCCGAAGCTATCACATTCCTGCGAGAACACGATATCGGCTTTCGTATCCGGCGGCTGCGGCTACTGGCGCGGCGACTTGCTCGTGACTGGGAGGCCGATCCGGAGATATCCGACGAGGCTCTGGAGGTGGGCCGGGACGCCATCTTCAAGATCATGGCGCTCTATTTCGAAAAAGAAGGGGCAGCCTCCCTCGGCGCCGATTTTGGCGAGGTAGCGCAGGACGTGCTGACCGATCCCGGCGCCGTGCTGGACTTTATCGAACAGCGACGCCTTCTTATCGAAACTGACAGTCTGGCCGAAGGAATGCTGGCGGAAACACTCGAACCCATGCCCGCCAATCTCAAGCGCCGGATGTTGTTCGCCTATCTCGGCTTTCCCTTTTACGATGTCGCGACTCTACCCTTGTTGCGAAACGAGGGGCTGACGGAATTCGATCCGGTCAAGGTCGACCGGATCAGTCCCGACGATGCGAAAAGCATTCGCGATGGCGGAACACGCGCGACATTGCGCGGCGTCGAATTTTACAATTTCGGTGCCTTTTTCAGCCGTGCCTACCGCGAGAACGACTATCTGTGGGGCCGCCTGCACGGAGCGGAAAGGATGATCGATCTCGTCCTTTCGACTTCCGGAAAACACCAGGACGATGACCACGCCCGGACATTCAAACGCCGCGCCTTCCTAGCCATATTGGACGAAGAAGACGCGGCGAAGCGTTGCGGTGCCAGACTGCTCGATCAGATCAGGAACGAGGTCAAGGAGCGCTTGGCCGGCTGATCAGGCGCCGAAGGCAGTCTTGATCTTGTCGAAGAAGCCCTGGCTCTGCGGGCATTCATCGCCGGTTTCCAGCTCCTGGAATTGTTCAAGCAGAGAGCGTTGTTCCCGGGACAGCCTGGTTGGCGTTTCGACGGCAATCTCCACCACCATATCGCCGCGGCCCCGCCCTTGCAGGACCGGCATTCCTGCGCCTCGCTGGCGCAATTGCTTGCCCGACTGGATCCCTGCCGGGATTTCCAGTGTCAGTTCTTCACCGTCCAGACCGGGAATTTCGATCGATCCACCGAGCGCCGCCTTGGTAAAGCTGATCGGGACGCGGGTAGCGAGCGTCGTACCCTCGCGCTGGAAAATCTCGTGCGGTTTCACATGGACGAAAATATAGAGGTCACCAGCAGGAGCGCCTCGCGGTCCCGCTTCGCCCTTGCCGGACAAGCGAATACGCGTGCCGGTGTCCACCCCGGGCGGAATATCGACTTCGAGCTTTTGCGGAACGTCGATCCGTCCTTCGCCGCGACAGTCGCGGCATGGTGAAGTTATGACTTCACCGGCACCGTGGCAATTGGGGCATGGCCGCTCGACGACGAAAAAGCCCTGCTTTGCGCGGACATTGCCCTGCCCGCCGCAAAGATTGCAGGTCCTGGCATGGGTTCCGGGCTGCGCGCCCGACCCGTGGCAGGTGTCGCAGGACTTGCTCACCTCGATCTCGATCTCGGTAGATTTGCCGTGGAAGGCTTCTTCCAGCCCGATCTGCATGTCGTAACGCAAATCGGCTCCGCGCCGCGGACGCGCGCGGCCGCCAGCCCCGCCGCCGAATGCAGACCCGAAAATCGTTTCGAATATATCGCCAATATCGCCGAAATCGGCGTTCGCGTGACCCCCGCCGGGTCCGCCATTCTGGAACGCGGCATGGCCATACTGATCGTAGGCAGCGCGCTTTTGCGGATCTTTGAGGCAATCGTAGGCGACACTGATCGCCTTGAACTTGTTTTCGCTTTCGGTGCAGCCCGGATTCCGGTCCGGATGGTGCTTCATCGCGAGCTTGCGATAGGCGCTCTTGATGGTCGCGCCATCGGCATCACGGCTGACGCCGAGCACTTCGTAAAAATCGATTTCGGTAGCTGACATAACTTTCCCCGCCCTAAAACTTGCCCCCACCGGAGCTTGGCACCGGTGGGGGCATGGTTTTCATGAGGCGTCTCAGTTCTTCGCGTCTTCGTCGACTTCCGAGAATTCGGCATCGACGACTTCTTCTTCCGAGCCACCTTCGCTTCCGGCAGCTGCGCCATCGGTCGGAGCATCGGAAGCGGCACTTGCCTGTTCCTGCTCGTAGATCGACTGGCCCATCTTCATCGCACTCTGCGAAAGGTCCTGTGCCTTGGCGTTGATGTCATCGGCATCGTCGCCTTCCAGAGCGGTCTTCAAAGCCGCAACCTTTTCTTCGACTTCGCTTTTCAGCGAAGCGTCGATCTTGTCGCCATGCTCTTCCAGCTGCTTTTCGGTTGCATGGACGAGGCTGTCGGCCTGATTGCGGGCTTCGGCGCTTTCGCGGCGCTTCTTGTCCTCGTCGGCAAACTTCTCCGCGTCCTGCACCATCTGGTCGATATCGCTATCGGACAGACCGCCAGATGCCTGGATACGGATCTGCTGTTCCTTGCCCGTGCCCTTGTCCTTGGCCGACACATTCACGATGCCGTTGGCGTCGATGTCGAAGGTGACTTCGATCTGCGGCACACCGCGCGGTGCGGGCGGAATGCCAACCAGGTCGAACTGGCCGAGCATCTTGTTGTCCGCCGCCATTTCGCGTTCGCCCTGGAACACGCGGATGGTCACCGCCTGCTGATTATCCTCGGCAGTCGAATAGGTCTGGCTCTTCTTGGTTGGAATCGTCGTGTTGCGATCGATCATCTTGGTCATGATGCCGCCAAGTGTTTCAATACCCAGCGAAAGCGGAGTCACGTCGAGCAGCAGCACGTCCTTGACGTCGCCCTGAAGAACACCGGCCTGAATGGCGGCGCCCATGGCCACGACTTCATCGGGGTTCACGCCGGTGTGCGGCTTCTTGCCGAAGAATTCTTCCACGACTTCGCGCACCTTGGGCATGCGGGTCATACCGCCGACGAGGATGACCTCGTCGACACCGCCCTTGTCGATGCCAGCGTCTGCCAGAGCTTTCTTGCAGGGCTCCAACGTGCGCTTGATCAGGTCGCCGACCATCTTTTCGAGGTCCGAACGACTGATGGTTTCAACGAGGTGGAGAGGAGTGGACGAGCCACCTTCCATGCGGGCGGTGATGAAGGGCAGGTTCACCTCGGTGGTCTGCGCCGAGCTCAGCTCGATCTTCGCCTTTTCCGCGGCTTCCTTGAGGCGCTGCAGAGCGAGTTTATCGCTCTTCAGGTCCATGTTTTCCTTCTTCTTGAACTGCTCGGCGAGATATTCGACGATTGCGCTGTCGAAGTCTTCACCGCCCAGGAAGGTATCGCCGTTGGTCGACTTCACTTCGAACACGCCGTCACCGATCTCGAGGATCGAGACGTCGAAGGTGCCGCCGCCAAGGTCGTAGACGGCGATGGTCTTGCCGTCGTCCTTGTCGAGGCCGTATGCCAGCGCAGCAGCGGTCGGCTCGTTGATGATACGCTCGACCTCGAGGCCCGCGATCTTGCCGGCATCCTTGGTCGCCTGACGCTGAGCATCGTTGAAGTAGGCGGGGACGGTAATGACCGCCTTTTCGACCTTCTCGCCGAGATATTCCTCGGCGGTTTCCTTCATCTTCTGAAGGATGAAAGCGGAAATCTGTGACGGGCTGTAATTGTCGCCGCCAGCTTCGACCCAGGCATCGCCGTTCGAACCCTTGACGATGTCATAGGGGACCAGCTCCATGTCCTTCTTGGTCATGGGATCATCGAACCGCCGACCAATCAGGCGCTTGATCGCGAACAACGTATTGTCGGGATTGGTCACTGCCTGACGCTTGGCAGGCTGGCCGATCAGTCGTTCACCATCTTTGGTGAAAGCGACGATCGAAGGCGTCGTGCGTGCGCCTTCGGAATTCTCGATGACCTTGGGCTTGCCGCCGTCCATCACGGCGATGCAGCTGTTGGTGGTGCCAAGGTCGATACCGATAACTTTACTCATGGTTTCCCCATCTGTTTCAAATCGTTGGACGCCGCACAGCTGGATTCCCAATTCTGGCGAAACCGGTCGGCGGCTCGAATAAAGACGTGTATTACCGGGGCGATATAGGAGCGCTTTTCCTTGGCACAAGGGATGCGCTCAGCTAGTTTTTCAGCGCAAATCACCGAAGGATTATCCATGAAAACGAGCCGCCCCTTCCTCGCCTTCCTGCTTCTGGCAGCCGTGCCGCTGGCCGCTTGTTCGAGCGGTGAAGAGCTCGCGCAGGAAGCGGAGAGCGACGCCTTGCCGCTTGAAGTCACCAATGCCCGACTGGTGCTGCCCCCCGTGTCGGGCAACCCTGCTGCCGTGTATTTCGACGTCGCCAATCCGGGTGAAAGAAACATCGCAATCCGCGCCGTATCGGTGGAAGGGGCGCAAAATGCCGAGCTGCATGGCTCGATGGAAATGGATGGCAAGATGATGATGGACAGTGTGGGGCAGGTACTCGTTGAGGCCGGCTCCATGACCAGCCTGGAATCCGGTGGCTATCACGTAATGGCTTTCGATCTCGACCCCTCGCTCGCGGCCGGGGCCTCCACCATGATGACACTGACCATCGTCGGCGGAGACACTATGACCGTTCCGGTTGAGATCCACGCAGCCGGAGAAGATCGCTGAGCGAAAGGCGCGACAGCCTTGGCGTCCAAAGCCATGACAACCCCGTCTCGCCGCAATGTGTCGCCGGCGGGGAGCGCCCTCTCACAGCAGGAGAAATCGCGCTGGCGCGAAGTGTGTTCGGCAATGTTATCGATTATTCGAGAGTGACGATCAGGCGCCGTAAGTGGTTTCCCTTTCAGCCTCGCCGCGTCACGATGGCCCCCCGCGGACACCTGCATTTTCACCCAATGTCAGAGAATTACTGCGACGATTTTTCAACGGTCGGCATCATCCGGCAGGGATTGCTGATTCACGAATTGACCCATGTGTGGCAGACCCAGACGAAGGGTGAATGGTACCTGGTCACGCACCGTATGCCGTGGGCACGCTATGACTACTCGCTCAAGCCTGGCTGGTCGCTGGACCGCTATGGGATCGAGCAACAGGCGGAAATCGTGAAGCACGCCTTCTGGCTTCGGAACGGCGTCAGATTGGCTGGCGCCGGCCCGGTCGAGGCTTATGACCTTTTGGTCAATTTCACCGCCACCTGACCACAGCCGAGAAAAGGCCGCCGGATCAACGGCGGCCTTTTCGATCCAATCAGTTCCAGTAACGCGCGTACCGATCATCATACCGGCAGTCATCGTCGACATAGCGGCCGTCGCCATAATAGCCGTCGCAGCTATCATTCTTGTCGGTCGCGTAACCGACCACACCGCCGATTGCCGCCCCTGCGAGCGCGTAGGTCTCGATATCGCCATCGGTCAGGGCGGCAAGTCCCGCGCCCAGAGCTGCACCGGCGCCAGCCCCTTCAACCGCGTAATTCTGCGCGCATGCGCCAAGGCTGAGTGTGGAAAGAGCGAGCGCGGGAGCGATCAAGATTTTGCTTTTCATGGCATTCCTCCGTCGTGAGCATTGTCGCGAAAATACGGAGCAACCAGCCAAGCGTTCCCGATCAGTCGTAAGTAACGCCGGGCAATCCCTGCCCGCCATCGGCAATGAAGGTGTCAATCCGATCCTCGAGAGCGGGCAAGGGAACGGAGCCGAGCGATAGGACCACATCGTGAAATTTGCGAATATCGAACTGTTCTCCCAAGGCCTCTTCCGCCTTGGCGCGCACCCGTCGAATGGTCATCTCGCCGAGCTTGTAGGCGAGTGCTTGTCCCGGCCAGCTTATATAACGATCGATCTCGGTCCCGACTTCGCGATCCGACAGCGCGGTGTGGCTTGAAAGATAATTGATCGCCTGCTCTCGCGACCACCCATAATGGTGAATGCCGGTGTCGATCACCAGCCGTGCAGCGCGCCACATCTCGTAGGATAGCTGCCCGAAGCGTTCATAGGGTGTGCGGTATACGCCCATCTCGTTGCCGAGATATTCGGTGTAGAGGCCCCATCCCTCCCCGAAGCCCGAAAAATAAGTCTGACGGCGAAAACGCGGCGCGTCCTCCCGCTCCAGAGCGATTGCAGCCTGGAAGGAATGGCCAGGGGCGCATTCATGCATCGTAAGAGCCGGGATATTGTAGGTTGGCCGCGAAGGCAGGTCGTGCGTGTTGATCTGGCAATATTCCAGCCCGCCGCGCCCGGCGGTGTAGAAAGGCGCTATGGCCGGGTCCACCGGGCGAATCCCGAAGCGGTAGCGCGGAAGAAAGCCGAAATAATCGCCTAGCTTATCGTCGACGCGCTTTGCCGTGTAGGCGGAGACGCCCATCAGTTCATCAGGCGTGCGGGCGACGAATTGAGGGTCGGTTCGCAGAAAGGTGATGAACTCGGTAAGCGTGCCATCGAAGCCCGCGTCCTGCTTGGCTTTCTCCATCTCGGCGGTAATCCGCGCGACTTCTTCCAGCCCGATCTTGTGGATCTGTTCGGCAGTAAGGTCGAGCGTGGTGTACTGCCGTATCTGCTGCGCGTAATAGGCCTCTCCATTGGGAAACTCACTGGCGCCCAACGTCGTGCGCGTTTGCGGCAGGTACGTCTGCCGGAAGAATGCCAGCAGTTCGCTATAGGCCGGTGTCACCTGGCTCGAAATCGCGTCCCTCCCGGCGTCACGCAGGCGCGCCTTGTCTTCTTCCGAAAAGCGATCCGGGATTTGCGCGAAGGGCGCCCAGAAGGGACTGTCTTCTGGGTCTTCAGTGACGAACGCCTCGATGGACACGTCACGCCCCTCCAGGGTTACTCTTGGCACGCTGAAACCCCGCTCAAGGCCCGCTGCGGCGTTGGCGATATGCTCGTCGAACAGGCGGGGAAGATCGCGCAGCCGCCCGATATAATTCTCGTAATCCTCGACAGTAGCCAGACCGCCGCGAGGCGCCAGATAGGACCAGAAATTGCTATCGCTGTCGAAGGGCATTTCCCATTCTGCGAAACGCGCGTCGCCTATCTCGTTCTCAAGCAGCGTGCGAAGTACTAGCGCATTGGTCCGGGCTTCCGGCGACAACGCCTTGGCATCCACCGCCTGAAGCCGGTTCAGGATCTCCGCATAACGCTCAGCCTTCGCGCGCTGACTTTCCGGTGTCACCGACCAGAACCTATCGCCAAGCTCGGTTTGCCCGCTCTTCGTTTCGGTCAGGCCATTGGCGGCCAAACCGTAATCGTAATACTCATCGGCGAGGCTCATCACCTGCTCATCGGCGGTTTCCTGCGCAGCAAGCGGGGTAGTAAAAGCAGACGCGGCGAGGGCCGCACTCACAAGAACGGCGACCCTCATCGGTTTTTCTCCAGAAGTATCAGGGGAGGTCGAATAATCAGTCGGGCTTCTTCGCCACACCGACCATGGCGGGGCGCAGCAGGCGATCCTTGATCATGTAGCCAGGCTGCATTTCCTGAACGATGGTACCTGCCTCGACTTCATCGGTCGGGATTTCCATCATCGCCTGGTGCTGATTGGGATCGAGGGGCATGCCCTTGGCGGCGATCCGCGTGATGCCGTTCTGGGTGAAAACCTTGTCCAGTTCGCGCTGGGTCGCCTCGATGCCGGCGACGAAGCCCTTGATCTTGTCATCCTCCCGCAGTTCCGTGGGAACAGCATCCAGCGCGCGGGCAAGATTGTCCGCCACGCTGAGCACATCACGGGCGAAGCCCGTCGCCGCATAGTTGCGGGCGTCCTGGACGTCTTTCTCCATCCGCCTGCGCACGTTTTGCGTTTCCGCACGCGCGTAAAGCACTTCCTGCTTGGCATTTTCAAGATCGCCGCGAAGACTCGCGAGAGCGTCGTCCAGCGCCTCATCAGCCGCTTCGGCTCCATCGGCCTCGTCGACTTCGCGCAGATGCTCGGGCACACCTTCCATCTCGCGCGCCACTTCCTCGTCGACCGCTTCGTTCTGCGGTTCGTTATTCGTATTGTCAGTCACTTGAAAAACCCTGTCAGCCTATGCGTTTGCCCAAGGAACGGGCCGTGAAATCCACCATGGGGACGACCCGCGCGTAATTCAACCGAGTCGGTCCGATGACGCCCAATACGCCGACTACTTTGCCTTCCCGATCCCGGTAAGGCGAAGCGATGACGGAAGAACCGGACAATGAGAACAGGCGGTTCTCGCTTCCGATGAATATCCGCATGGCTTCGGCTTCTCTGGCGCTTTCGAGCAGCGAAGAGACCGACTGCTTGTTTTCCAAATCTTCGAGCAGCGAGCGTACCCGCTCGATGTCGGACAAGGCATTATCATCGAGCAGGTTCGCTTGCCCGCGAACGATCAATACCGGGCGGTTAGAGGCATCCTCGGTCCAGACGGCAATACCGCTTTCCACAAGGCTTCTGCTAGCTTCGTCCAAAGCGCTTCGGCCACTGGCGACCTCACGCTCGATAAGCTGAGCTGCTTCGGCCAGAGTCCTGCCGGCGACCTTCGCGGTCAGAAAATTGCTCGCCTGTTCAAGTGAAGTACCAAGTGCTTCGCCGGGAACGGTGAGGATACGGTTTTCGATATGTCCATCTTCGCCTACGAGCACTGCGAGTACCCGGTTCGCATCCAGCGCCGTCAGGGACACCTGGCTCAGTCGGGGCTCCCTGCGAGGCACCATGACCATCCCGGCGGCTCCCGACAGATCGGACAACAGAGCACTCGTCCGCTCAAGCGCGCGCTCGATCGGACCGGGCTCGGAGATGCGCTGCTCGATCGCTACACGTTCCTCAGCGGTTGGCTCGGCCACCTGCATCATCGCATCGACGAAGAGGCGTAGCCCGCTATCGGTAGGCATCCGACCCGCGCTCGTATGCGGCGCTGCGAGGAGACCGCGCTGCTCAAGTTCCGCGAGAACCGACCGGATCGAAGCGGGCGAAAGATTGACCCCACCCTCACCCGCCAGTGCCTTGGAACCGACCGGCGAGCCGCTTTCCAGATAGCCTTCGACCACGAGCCTGAAGATGGCACGGGCGCGATCGGACAAGTCGGTAAGCGGGGGAGCGTTCATGGAGGCAGGGTAGCCGCAGCCGTCGACAATCTCAATTTCCTATCGCGCCACGCTTGTCGAAGTGCGGTACTTTCTTCTAGCGGGAAGCCAGATACATCACACCAACCCTCCCCCACCCGGACTCGCGGCGGCGGAAGGTTACAGGAGAATACGATGCGACCTTCAGGACGTGCGCCCGACGAAATGCGCGCCATCACGATCGAAACCGGATATACAAAACATGCTGAAGGAAGCTGCCTGATCGGCTTCGGCGAAACCAAGGTGCTGTGCACCGCGAGCGTTGAGGAACGCATTCCGCCGTGGCTTCGCGGCAAAGGCGAAGGCTGGGTCACCGGCGAATATTCGATGCTTCCCCGCGCCACTCACACACGCGGTCAGCGCGAAGCTGCGAAAGGCAAGCAGAGTGGCCGAACTCAGGAAATCCAGCGGCTTATCGGACGTTCCTTGCGTGCGGTGGTAGACCTGAAAAAGCTCGGTGAGCGCCAGATCACACTGGATTGCGATGTTATCCAGGCCGATGGCGGCACGCGCACGGCGTCGATCTCCGGGGCATGGATCGCTCTGCGCCTGGCCATCGACGGATTGATGAAGTCGGGAGATATCGTCGAGGACCCGATCACTGCGAAGGTGGCGGCCGTTTCCTGCGGGATCTACAAGGGCACTCCCGTGCTCGACCTCGACTATCCCGAAGACAGTTCGGCGGATGCCGATGCCAACTTCGTTCTCATCGAAGGCGGCAAGATCGCAGAGGCGCAGGCCACTGCCGAGGGTGCGCCATATGACGAGGAAGCGTTCCTCCGCCTGCTGCGGCTTGCGCAGATGGGATGCGCGGATGTCTTCAAGGCGCAGGACGAGGCCACCCGTAAATGACACGCCGGATCGGTTCGGGCAGCCTGGTGATCGCCACACATAACGCTGGCAAGCTGAAGGAAATCTCCGCCCTTCTTGCTCCTCATGGAGTGAAGTGCATTTCCGCCGGCTCTCTTGGCCTGCCCGAACCGCCGGAAACAGGCACTACCTTCATCCAGAATGCCCTGATCAAGGCGCGCGCCGCTGCAGAAGCATCCGGCTTACCGGCGCTTGCTGACGACAGCGGCCTTTCGGTGAATGCGCTCGACGGGCGTCCCGGCGTCTACACCGCCGATTGGGCGGAGCGCCAGCATTTCGAGGGCGCCCCTGGCCGAGACTGGTACATGGCTATGGGCAAGGTCGAAGGCATGTTGCAGGAAAGAGGTCCGGATACCGACCGTTCCTGCGCCTTTCACTGCGTGCTCGCCATCGCCTGGCCCGATGGGGAAACGGCAGTGTACGAAGGAAGCGCGCCGGGCACGCTAACCTGGCCGCCGCAGGGCGAACTGGGCTTCGGTTATGATCCGGTCTTCATCCCGGAGGGACGCGATCAGACCTTCGCGGAAATAGCGCCAGAGGAAAAGCATGCCATAAGCCACCGGGCCGATGCCTTTGCGAAGCTAGTGTCGGAGCAGTTTGGCGATTGATCGCTAAAAGGCGCGCTTGCCGATGACATTTCCTGGCGGAGCGTAACGGCAGACGAGCCAATCACGTCCCAGGCCCGTGGCAATACCGCAGCCGAAGCGCGTCGTGTCGCGCCAGACGATCTGGGTGTAATGCCCGACGTCCTGCCAGTTTCCTGTGGTGCTCACGTTGGGAAATGCGTCATCGCGGAAATATCGTTTTTCCGAAATCCAGGCGTTTGCCATCTGGTCGTAAGAGAAAGCCGAAGCGGTCCCCGCCCATAAGTTTTCCCCCTGACCTGGCCTGTCACCGCCGGGGCTGTGCTGAAACATGCCAGTTCGCGCAAGCTCTTCCGCGTAAGCCAGCGCCGCACGATTGAGATCTTCGTCGAGTTCCAGTGCATTAACCTTCACTTCCGCCCTTGCCGCATTATGCGTGGCCAACATCCTGGTCAGCATCTCTTCCTGCCGCGCATCGAGACCGCCTCCGGATGAGGGAGGCGGCGTCGGCGTAGGAGAGGGGGTCGGCGAAGGGGCTGGCGTGGGCGACGGAGCGGGAGAAGGAGCAGGCACCGCCCCGCCCCCGCCAGAAGCCACGGGAGGTATTGCCTCACCCCCTCCGCAACTGGCGAGTATAGAGGTCGTAGCAAGCAGCATGATGGTGGTGAATCGCATGGATGTGCTCTGGCCAATCTGTGCTAAGGAAAACTGAAGATTCAAATGATGGGGTGTTGCTCATTGTTTTTCACGGACTGCGTGATCTTGCACTGACATGATCACTATTCCGTGGCAGATGTCACCGTCAGTGCGGTAATTGTCAGCACCATGAACTCAACCCCGTCCATCGCAGCGCTTCATGCCAAGCGCTGCTTAATTCTAGATGAAGGCAAGGCTTGGCTCGTTCGCTTTATATTCATTGGCCCTTCTGCCTAGCCAAATGTCCTTATTGCGACTTCAATAGCCATGTGCGCGAGCGAACCGATACCGGCGCGTGGAAAGCGGCTCTGCTGGCAGACATGCGGGCCGAACATGCTGCCAGCAAATCGCGGCCGCCTCTCGAAAGCATATTTTTCGGAGGCGGAACGCCCTCGCTGATGCCCCCGGCTTTGGTCTCTGACCTGCTCGGAGAGGCCGAACGCCTCTGGGGTTTTGCAACCGGAATCGAGATTACCCTCGAAGGCAATCCGTCCTCGGTAGAAGCCGATAATTTCGCCGATCTGTCGCGCGCTGGGATCAATCGCGTATCTCTCGGCGTGCAGAGCCTGCGGCCGGACGTGCTGCAATTCCTCGGCCGGTTGCATGGCGTCGAGGAAGCGCTGGCGGCGGTCGAGACTGCACAAAAGCATTTCGGCCGAGTATCGATCGACCTCATCTATGCCCGCCCTGATCAGAGCGCAGAGGAGTGGCAGCAGGAATTGACCGAAGCGTTGGCGCTCGGGACCTCTCACATGTCGCTGTACCAGCTCACCATCGAACCGGCGACGCGGTTCGCCACCGATGTGCGCCTTGGGCGTTTCAATCCTTTGCAAGACGATCCTGCCGCCGATCTGCTCGGCCTGACGAGGGAAATGACGGAAGCTGCCGGTATTCCCGCCTATGAAATAAGCAATCACGCCCAACCCGGTGAAGAAAGCCGTCACAACCTGACCTATTGGCGATATCGGGACTATCACGGCATCGGTCCGGGCGCTCATGGCCGACGAGGCGGCGTTGCGACGATGCGGCACAAGAAACCCGAGAATTTTCTCGCTGCGGTAACCGCGCAAGGCGACGGGATTTCCGAGCACCGCGTACTTAACAAGCGTGAGGCGGCATCGGAGGCATTGCTGATGGGTCTGCGCCTGAGAGAGGGAATCGGGCTTGCGGAAATGAGCAACCGTTTCGGCATCGCGCCAGACCAGATGATCGACCGCAAGAAATTCGAGTTCTATCGCGACATTGGGATGATCTGGGAACACGGGGAGAGGATCGGCGTGACAGGTGCGGGCATGCCGTTGCTCGACGCGTTGCTTGCCGAACTTGTCCGAGATGAATTGGTCGAGACTTGAGCCAGCAGGACATCCTTGGTGCTTGGCACAATCATCTCGCGCTTGGGCTGAGGCGATCGCCTCATACCGTCCGCGCCTACCACAAGGCTGCCCAAAGGCTGCTCATCGCTTTCGATCTTTCTCATTTCGACCAGATATCCTCGGTGTCTTCCGGCCAGTTGCGGCAGCATTTGGCGGCGCGGCGAGCGGACGGTCTTTCCAATGCGTCTGCAGCCAGAGAGTTGTCGGCGCTCAAGGCTTTCCTTTCCTTTTCCCGAGCGCAGGTGGGGCATGAAAATGCGGAGCCTCCGCGGATGCGAGGACCGCGAATAAAGAAGGGCCTGCCCCGCCCGGTTTCCCCTGATGATGCCGTCGGCCTTGCTGAAACAGTCGAAGAACTCGCCGCACAAGACTGGGTCGGATGCCGTGACCGCGCCGTGCTCCTTCTTCTGTATGGAGCAGGTCTGCGCATTTCGGAGGCTTTGGGGCTGAAGGGGGGCGACCTCCCGCTGGGGCAAACGCTGACGCTGATGGGCAAGGGCGGGAAGCAGCGCGTGGTGCCGCTCCTTCCCGCAGTTCGCGCGGCAGTTGATGATTACGTCGATCAATGCCCCTGGCCCATCGGGAAGGATGCCCCCCTGTTCCGCGGCGTCAAAGGCGGCGCCCTCACTCAGGGCATCGTCCAGAAAGCGACCGCCAAGGCTCGCCGCGTGATGGGCCTGCCGGACACGGCAACACCGCATGCCTTGCGGCACAGCTTCGCCACGCACCTCCTTGGTGCGGGCACGGATTTGCGTAGCCTTCAGGAATTGCTCGGCCACGCCAGCCTGGGCTCTACGCAGATTTACACTAAGGTGGATGCCGCGTCGCTGCTGGATACTTATCGCAGCGCGCACCCGCGTGAGCGCGACTAGGCTTTCTCGTCCGATGGTTTCCATTTGATCACGCGATAGACATACCACGCGATACCGAGCGCTATGAAAGCGCCCACTGCCCAGCTGGCATAAGTTTCGTATTGGGAAATCACGCCGGACAACGCGCTGCCGCCCCATATCAGCGCGCCGTTCCAGATCAGCGAGCCGAGAAAGGTGAAGAGAAGAAAGCGCCACAGCTTCATTTTCGCGAGGCCGGCCGGCAACGAGATGATGGTGCGCAAGAAGGGCGAGAAGCGCAGGAAGAAGACGATCCAATCCCCGTTCCGGCGAAATAGCTGGCGCGCCTGTTCGAATTCGCTCCATTCGAAGGTCAGCCACCTCCCGTGCTTTCCGATGAAGCGCCTGAGGTCCGGCTCCTTCCATCTGCGGCCCAGCCAGTACCAAAAGTAATTGCCCGCGACTGTGCCCAGCGTGCCGATCAGAAGCAGAGGGACAAACGCCATCTGTTCGCGGGCGACGAGAACTCCACCGTAACCCATGATGATTTCGGACGGCATGGGAGGAAAGATGTTCTCAAGCGCCATCAGCAGGAAGATGCCGATGTAGCCACCCTTGGCGATCGCGTTGATGATCAGACTGTTCACGCCGACATGAACGCCCAGGCCGCGCTATTGGTCCGCATGGCGGCGCTCTATCGCATCCCAGATCCGCGCTGCTGTATCGGTGCCGTTGAACTTGTCGATAGCGACGATGCCGGTGGGAGAGGTGACGTTGATCTCGGTAAGCCACTTTCCGCCGATCACGTCGATGCCCACGAAAACCAGGCCCCGCCGCTTGAGTTCAGGCCCCATCGCGGCGCAGATTTCCTCCTCGCGCGCGGTCAGTGTAGCCGCCTCCGCGTGGCCGCCCTGCGCCAGATTGGAACGGAACTCCCCTTCGCCCGGGAAGCGATTGATTGCACCGGCAAATTCACCGTCGACGAGGACGATCCGCTTGTCCCCTTCGGAGACTTCGGGAAGAAATGGCTGCAGCATATGCGGTTCCGGCCAGGTCTTGTCGAACACCTCGCTCAGCGCCGACAGATTCGTGCCATCAGCATCGAGCCGGAAAATCGCCTTGCCGCCATTCCCGTGGAGCGGCTTCACCACGATTGAGCCATGCTGGCGCTGAAATGCCTTCAGATCGTCGAGATGCCGCGCGATCATCGTGGGAGGCATGAAGCGCGCGAAATCCAGCACGAACATCTTCTCCGGGGCATTCACCACTTCGCGCGGGTCGTTCATCACCAGCGTCGTGCCCTTGAGGCGATCGAGCAGAAAAGCGGCACTGATATAGCCCAGATGAAACGGGGGATCCTGCCGCATCAGAACGACATCGATGTCTTTCGCAAGGTCGATCCGGCGTCTTTCGCCAGCGGTGTAGTGATCGCCCTCCACCGGCTTCACGGTGACCGGCGCCGCATGGGCCGTGATCTTGCCCGCGGGCGTACCATCGCTTTCCCACGCCAGGCTGGGAACATCGTAATGCCAGACCTCATGTCCGCGATCCTGCGCGGACAGCATCAGCGCAAAGCTGCTGTCTCCTGCGATCTTGATGGATTCGAGCGGGTCCATCTGGACGGCGACACGTAGGGTCATTCTATACTCCGATCGGCTGCGGCACTGGCGCGGCTAAGGCTGCCATGCGTTGGCGATGTGGCGAGGGAAGGTCCCCGGTGCAAGCAGGATCACATCGATACGGATATCCTCGCCATCTTGCGCGTAGCGATGGGCCACGGCATCGCAGGCGGCAGCCACGCGCGATAGCCTACGTTCGTCGATGGCGTGATCGAGCTCCTCCTTGCGTTTCCGCCACTTGACCTCGACAAATGCCACGATCCGGCCACGGCGGGCGACAAGGTCGATCTCCCCGGCAGACGTCTTCACTCGGCGGTCGAGTATCTGCCAGCCTTTGGCCCGCAGCCATAACGCCGCCTTCGCTTCTCCGGCCCTGCCACTGAACTCGGCCTGCTGCCGCTTCATTCAGACTTCATGGCCATCGCGCGCGCATAGAGCGTCTTGCGATCCAGACCCGTCGCCTTCGAAACATGGGCTGCTGCCTGACTTGTCTTCATCGTCTCCAGCGCGGTTCGAAGCATTGCATCGGCGTCGGCATCGCTCGGCACCTGCTCCTGCGGCGGCCCGACGAGCAGAACGATCTCGCCCTTGGGAGGGTTGGCACCGTAATAGGCCATCAGACCGTCGGACATGCCGCGGCGGCATTCTTCGTGCAACTTGGTCAATTCCCGCGCCACGGCCAGCTCGCGCTCGGGCATGACTTCGCCCAAAGCCTTGAGCGATTTGAGAAGGCGCGGCCCGGTCTCGTAAAAAACCAGCGTGGCATCGGTGGCAGCCAGTTCTTCCAGCGTTTCGCGCCGCGCCTTTTCCTTTGCGGGCAGGAAACCGGCGAACAGGAAGCGGTCGTTGGGAAGGCCCGAAAGTGTCAGCCCCACCACGGCCGCGCAGGCGCCGGGAATGCTGGTGACCGGTATTCCCTCCAACCGACAGTCGTTGACGAGGCGAAATCCGGGATCCGAAATCATCGGAGTTCCGGCATCGCTCACGAGGGCGACCGCGCGGTTCCGCATGGATTCGACCAGCCGCCGCCGGTCCCTTTGCTCGCTGTGATCGTCATAGCGCCACATCGGCTTCGACAGGCCGAGGTGTTTGAGAAGCTTGCCGGTAATCCGCGTGTCCTCGCATGCGACACCGTCGCACCGTGACAGAATGTCAACGGCGCGCATGGTGATATCGCCCAGATTGCCGATAGGGGTGGCAACGAGATAAAGACCGGGTGTAAGGCAGTCGGGAAGAGGCTGGGCATCGTCGCTCACCCTCCCCCCATGAACCAATTTCGAGGGACGCGGCAAGAATGAAGCGCGCATTTGTCACCCGGCGTAATGTAACAATGGCGGCCAGCGTCGTCCTGTTGTCGGCCTGTTCGATCATCCCGAAAGGCCCGGAAACGCCATCGGCAGGTGTGCCCAGCCCCTCGCCCAGCAGTTCCAGCCTGCCGCAGGATGATCTTCACCGCGTGGCGTTGCTGGTGCCCCTGTCGGGGCAGAATGGCGATGTGGGTCAATCGATCGCGAATGCCACGACCATGGCGATTCTCGACACGGCGGCTGATAATCTGCGCATCACGACTTATGATACTGCCAAGGGACCGCAGGCTGCTGCCAGCCAGGCAATCGCCGATGGGAACAAGCTTATTCTGGGCCCGCTTCTTGGCAGTAATGTGGTTTCAGTCCGCGCCGAAGCGGCGCCTGCCAACGTGCCGATCATCAGCTTTTCCAATGATGCGACGGTTGCCGGCCCCGGCGTGTTCGTCATGGGACACATCCCCGAACAATCCATAAGTCGCAGCGTGGAATACGCCCGAGATGCGGGAGCGCGGGATTTTGCCCTGCTCGCCCCCGATGGAGATTACGGAAACCGCGCCGAGGCCGCGCTTCGGTCCGCATTGGGCGAACATGGCGGGCAATTCGTAAACAGCGAACGCTATGCCAGCAGCAACACCTCGGTCGTCAGTGCGGGTGCGCGTCTCAAGCAACGCGGCGGCTTCGATACCGTTCTGATCGCCGATGGCGCCGAAGGGTCTATTCGCGGGGCACAGGCCGTCAAATCGGACGGCCTGCGCATTCTCGGCACGGAACGTTGGAGCGGTGACCGCGATCTGATGCGCTCGGCACCTTTGCGCGGCGCATTTTATTCGGCGGTGAGCGACGGTCGCTATGCCGGTTTCGTGCGCAGCTACCAGGAACGCTTCGGCGGCCAGCCTTATCGCATCGCCACTCTGGGTTACGATGCGGTGCTGCTCACTCTTCGTGCGGCCCGTGACTGGAAGACGGGGCGTCCCTTCCCCACCGATGTCCTGTTCCAGTCGGGTGGTTTCGACGGGATGGATGGCCCGTTCCGCTTCCAGCGCAACGGCGTGATCGAACGCGCTTTCGAAGTCCGCCGGGTGACGAATGGCGGCGTGGAAACGGTGTCGGCTGCTCCGAAAGGCTTCTGACAGGCGGATAACCTTGCCTGCCCGCTTGCCGGGAGCCTGTGGCGCGATATAGCCTGAAACCATGTCCGACGATCTGTTCGAAAACACCCCGACGTCCTCAGGCGATTACGACGCTTCCTCGATCGAAGTGCTCGAAGGGCTGGAACCGGTCAGGCGTCGCCCGGGCATGTATATCGGCGGCACTGACGACCGCGCCCTGCATCATCTGGTTGCCGAAGTGCTCGACAACTCGATGGACGAGGCCGTGGCCGGTCATGCCAGTAGGATCGAGGTCAGGCTCGATGAAGGCAACCGTGTCACCATCGCGGATAACGGGCGCGGCATGCCCGTGGCCGAACATCCGAAATATCCCGGCAAGTCGACGCTGGAGGTGATCCTCACCACGCTCCACTCGGGCGGCAAGTTCTCCGGCAAGGCCTATGCCACGAGCGGCGGCCTGCACGGCGTGGGTGTCAGCGTGGTCAATGCGCTGTCCGATCATACGCGGGTCGAAGTGGCGCGCGATAAGACGCTCTATGCGCAGGAATTTTCCAAGGGGGCACCCAAGGGACCGATTGAGGAACTGGGCCCGACACCCAATCGGCGCGGCACGACTGTCACTTTCGTCCCTGATACCGAGATATTCGGCGATCGGAAATTCAGCGCCAAACGCCTGTTCAAGCTCGCCCGGTCGAAAGCCTATCTCTTCGCGGGCGTGGAAATCCGCTGGAAATGTGCCGAAAGCCTGGCGTCCGAAGATGTGCCGGCCGAAGCGGTCTTCAAGTTTCCCGGCGGCCTGGCTGATCATCTGGCCGAACAGCTCGGCGGGCGCGAATGCGTCACGGCGCAACCCTTTGCCGGTGATCAGGAGTTCCCGGAGACGGACGGGCTGGAACAGGGCCGCGTGGAATGGGCCATTGCCTGGCCGCTCTATTCCGATGGGTCCACCAGCTGGTACTGCAACACGGTGCCCACCCCCGATGGCGGGACGCATGAACAGGGCCTTCGGGCAGCGCTCACCAAGGGACTGCGCGCATTCGGCGATCTGACCGGCACGAAAAAAGCCAAGGATCTCACGGCAGACGATATCATGGTCGGCGCGGAGGTGATGCTGAGCGTCTTCATCCGCGACCCCCAGTTCCAGAGCCAGACCAAGGATCGCCTCACTTCTCCCGAAGCCGCGCGGCTCGTGGAAAATGCCGTGCGCGACCATTTCGACCATTTCCTGTCCGACAATATGGATCGCGGCAAGGCGCTGCTGGGCCAAGTGATGGAGCGGATGGACGAGCGTCTGCGCCGCAAGCAGGAACGCGAGATCAAGCGCAAGACTGCTACCAATGCCAAAAAGCTGCGGCTGCCCGGCAAATTGACGGACTGCTCTGGGGAAGGCGACGGCGAGACCGAACTCTTCATCGTCGAAGGCGATTCAGCAGGCGGCAGCGCCAAGCAGGCACGCAATCGCAAGACGCAGGCGATCCTGCCGATCCGCGGCAAGATCCTCAATGTCGCGAGCGCTACCGCCGACAAGATCCGGGCCAATAGCGAAATCGCCGATCTCACGCTGGCAATGGGATGCGGAACGCGCAAGGATTGCGATGCGGAAAACCTGCGCTACGACCGCATCATCATCATGACCGATGCCGATGTCGACGGCGCGCACATCGCGACGCTGCTGATGACGTTCTTTTTCCAGGAGATGCCCGACATCGTCCGCAAGGGTCATCTGTATCTCGCGCAGCCTCCGCTGTACCGCCTGACCGCCGGCAAGGAGAGCCGCTACGCTCGCGATGACGAACATCGCAAGGAACTGGAAGAAACCGTCTTCAAGGGAAAGAAGGTCGATGTTGGCCGGTTCAAAGGTCTGGGCGAAATGAACCCTGCCCAGCTCCGGGAAACCACCATGGATCCCGATACGCGGAGCCTCATCCGCATCACGCTGCCGCAGGAATTCGAACAGCGCGCCGTGGTGAAAGAGCTGGTCGATCAGCTCATGGGCCGCAACCCCGAACATCGCTTCAACTTTATTCAGAACAATGCCGGTGAATTCGATCGCGACATGATCGATGCCTGATCGAGGCCGGCCGGACCCCAAGGAAGAAGACATCGTCTACGAAGATCGCAGGATTTCCCGCCCCGATGCTTCGTTGCCAGATTGGGAAAGTCCCGACACTGCGTATCGGCCAATCCCTATCGTCTGGTTTGCCGGCGCGCTCATTACGCAGGTCGTCGGTCAGGCTGCCATATTCCTCCTTTTCAGGCATTTGTGGGGATTTTCGGAGCTCGCAGTAATCGCCATCGCTTTCGCGGCGAGTATTCTGGTCTGGGAGGTCGGAATGAAACGCGGTCTTTCCACAGCTTCGCTCGCTTGGCGGGTGGCGACCTTTGCAATACTCGCTTTCTTCTTCGCGCTGACCGCATTATCGGTCCTCGCCTGATTCATCATTGGGCCTTCAATGCCAGACAAAGTCCGACAGCGTTACGAAAAGATCGGTCGCCGCAGAGTTCTTGCCCTGTTGGGCGTCGGCCTCGCCCTTCTCTTTATCGCGATTACCGCGGCCATCCTCACCATGGGATCGATCAGCAGGGATACTGACGCTGTAGAACGCACCCTGCAGCGCCAGGCGAGTATCGACAGTCTGGCGACTTCGAACGAACAGATATCGGCGGGGCGCCGCGGTTTTCTTCTTCAGCCCGACCCGGCATTCACGCGCGTGGTCAGGGAAGCCAGCAGCGATTTCGAAGGCGAACAGAAGCGTCTGTCGGATCTACTGGACTCCCGAGCTCAGCAGGACAGGCTTGAGGAAATCCGCAATCTGAATTCGGACAGGACCGTCATCATCGACAGAATGTTCGCGAACCCGACCAAAGCATTCCTCGATGCGCGCGGATCGGATTTCAATATCGATAACGGGGTCCTGATCACGCAGGATATCCGCGAGATCGCCAAGGAAATGTCTGCATTCGAAGAGGCTGAGCTGGCACGGCGCAACCGGGCCCAGCTGCAGTCGCTCGTCCAGTTCTACGTGGTCGGCGGGATCGCGTTTCTTCTGCTTATCGCCGTTCTGGTATCGGCGGTGATCGTAGTGCTGCGCTACAATCGCGATCTGGCCAAAGCGCAGGTCAGCCTGCGGGATGCCAATTTGGGTCTTGAGGAAGCGGTTCAGTCTCGCACTTCTGAATTGATGCGGGCCAATGAAGAGATCCAGCGGTTCGCCTATATCGTCAGCCACGATCTGCGCTCACCGCTGGTCAACGTACTCGGCTTCACTTCCGAACTGGATGAGGCTCGCAAGACCATCCACAGCCATCTGGCCGCTCTCTATGCGGAGAACCCTGACCTGCGGGACGAAGAGACTTGGCTCGCGGTGGATGAGGATCTGCCCGAGGCTCTGGGCTTCATCCGCACCTCGACCGAAAAGATGGACCGCCTGATCAATTCGATCCTCGAACTCTCGCGCCAGGGCCGCCGCAAACTGCAGCCCGAGGTGCTCGATATGGAAGAACTTACAGAAAATATCGTCGCCTCGCTGCATCAGCGTGCGGAAGATGCAGGCGCGGATATCCAGGTCCATTCCATACCCGATGTCGAAAGCGACCGGATCGCGGTAGAGCAGATTGTTCAGAACCTGATCGAAAACGCGATTAAGTATCTCAGTCCGCAGCGTCCCGGGGAAATCCGTGTTGAAGGCAGCTCAGCGGTTGGGACTGTGCGCGTCGATGTCATCGACAACGGACGCGGCATCGCGCCAGAGGATCATGAACGGATTTTCGAGCTTTTCCGGAGAGCTGGCACGCAGGATCAGGAAGGCGAAGGTCTGGGCCTCGCTAACGTACGCGCGCTGGCCTATCGCCTTGGTGGCACGATCGAAGTCGAATCCGAGCTTGACCAAGGCGCAAGGTTCAGGCTTTCACTTCCCGCAAAATTCGTTGCTCAAGAGGCAGTTACATGAATTCTCATCAATCTGTTGGCATCGTCATGATCGAAGACGATGCGGGCCATGCGCGGCTCATCGAAAAGAACATTCGCCGCGCCGGTATTTCCAATGACATCAAGCATTTTCTCGACGGTACCAGCGCGCTCGATTATCTCTTCAACGATGCAAGCGGGCCCTCGCACAATGGGCCAGCACTCGTCTTGCTCGATCTCAATCTGCCGGACATGAGCGGCACCTCGATTCTCGAAAAGATAAAACAGGATGAAAAGTTGCATCGCACTCCGGTGGTGGTTTTGACCACGACCGACGATAAGGTGGAGATCCAACGCTGCTATGATCTAGGTTGTAATGTCTACATCACGAAGCCGGTCAATTACGAAAGCTTCGCCGACGCAATCCGGCAATTGGGATTGTTCCTGTCGGTTATCCAAGTTCCCTCGGTAGAAGAGCAATAGAACCGAAACAGATCCTTTACGTTGACGATGACGCCGGCTTACGTCGGCTCATTCAGCGCGCGCTCGGCAAACGCGGGTTTGTGGTCGATACCGCAGAAAGCGCCGATCAGGGCTTGGAATTGATCGAGGCCAAGCGCTACGATCTGATCGCGATCGACAATCATATGCCTGGCAAGAGCGGTCGGCAGATGCTCGACGATATCGTTGCGCAGGAAGGCCATCCAGCGGTAGTCTTCGTGACAGGCGACAGTGACACTGCGGTCGCGGTCGACGCCATTCACGCGGGCGCCTCGGACTTCGTCGTCAAGACCGTCGGCGACAGCTTTTTCGACCTCTTGGATAGCCGTTTTCGGCAAGCATTTTTAAGGGACAGGCTCGAGCGGGAAAAACGCGAGGCCGAAGCCAATCTGCGCGAAGCGAACGAACGCCTCGAAATGCTGGTGCGCGAGGTGCATCACCGCGTCTCCAACTCGCTTCAGATGGTCCAGAGCTTCGTAGCGATGCAGGCGCACCAGACCGAAGAAGCCGCCGCAAAGGACGCACTTGCGGCGACACAGAACCGTATCAAGGCTATCGGCAAGGTCCACCAGAACCTCTACACTCGGGGCGATCTCACCACGATTGATCTCGACGAATATCTCGAAACACTCGTCGACGAATTCCGCGCTAACATGTCCGAGGGCGACACTACCGTAGATCTGGTTTTCACTTCCCAGCACGTGGAAGTATCACCCGATGACGCGGTGAATGTGGGTGTGGTCGTCAACGAACTGGTCAGCAATGCAGCGAAATACGCCTTCACCCATAGTAAGGAAGGTACGGTCTCCGTCGATCTCAGCAAGCTGGAAGAAGGATATTGCATCACCGTAAGCGATGACGGTGCAGGCATTACCGAGGGTCAGTCACCTGAAGGAACCGGCTTGGGAATGAGGATCGTCGCCGCCATCACGAAGAGTCTAGGTACTCAGCTCGAACGAATGGAGAGTAACCGAGGGACTACGCACAGGTTCGTCGTTTCTCCCAAATAACCACTAATCTACAAGTTTGGTCTCCACGCTGATCCGGCTTTCCAGTGTCCGATGGACCGGGCACTTGTCAGCAATTTCCAGTAACCTGTCTCGCTGCTCCTCAGTTAATCCGGGCCCATTAATCGAAATGGCGCGCGTTATGAGCTGATGCGGCATTCCATCCTCCTCGGCGACACATTGTTCGCAATCTTTCGCATGATCTCGCGAATGGGTGAGATGAATTTTCACTCCGTCCAGCGGCCAATTCTTACGCTGTGCGTACATTCCCATGGTCATCGAGGTGCAAGTACCCAAGGCGCCAAGAAGCAGGTCGTAAGGCGTGGGTCCGCTGTCGTCCCCACCATAAGAGGTAGGTTCATCGGCAACGAAGCGATGGCTGGTGGTATGAATTTCTGTGCCGAATTTTCCGTGGCCCATGCAGGTGACCACTCCCTCTTCGGGTAGCGGCCAATCATGGCTTAGAGGAAGATAACGGCTCGCCCAAGCCGCGATGACATTGGCCGCAAAATTGGCATCTTCAGGCTGCAAAAGAAGGTGGCCTGCCCCTTCGAGACTGACGAAGCTTTTGGGATGTTTTGCCGCATGGAAGAGGCTGCTGGCGTTACCGATACCGACTACATCGTCCGTGGGCGAATGCAGGAACATCAGAGGCTTTCGCAGGCGCGCGACTTCCGCAAGCAGATCGGCGCTCTCGACCCTTTCAATAAACTCACGGCTCAGATTGAATTCGCGCCCCGCGATGCGCACAGGTCCCTCGCCTGCCAGGCGGATTGCTTCCAAGTCACCGTTAATGTTCTTCAATACATGCGGAACGTCAGCCGGGGCCCCGATGGTCGCTATTGCAGCTATGCGTTCGAAACCGATCTCGTCGGCAGCAGCCAGCACCGCTGCACCGCCAAGGCTGTGGCCCACTAGAAGGATCGGTTGGGCGAACCTTTCAAATAGAACTTCGGCGGCCATCACGAGGTCCGACACGTCGGTGGCAAAGCCAGCGCGACCGAAATCGCCCTCGCTCCCGCCCAATCCCGTAAAATCGAATCGCAGCGTAGCAATGCCTTCTCTCGCCAAAGCTCGGGCAATGCTGACTGCCGCCTTACTATCCTTCGTACAAGTGAAGCAGTGTGCGAATAGCGCTGCGCCGCGGACCAGACCGGTCGGCAGTTCCAGCGATCCGCTGAGTTCATGACCCGCAGCAGCACGGATCGCGAGTGTTTCTGTCGGCATGGTCCCCTAATGCACGCGGCAGTAGCGATTGCAACGCCCCTTGCCCTCACCGTACCCTCACCCTAACCTTTAGGTAAAGTTGCAAGGAAAGACTTATGGCCGACACGACCACCGACCAGACCCGTTTCGAGGGCACGCAATCCTACATCGCTACCGAAGATCTCAAGGTGGCGGTAAATGCTGCCGTGCTGTTGAGAAGGCCGCTGCTGGTAAAAGGCGAGCCGGGGACCGGAAAAACGGTTCTGGCCCACGAAATCGCTAAAGCACTCGATGCTCCGCTGATCGAGTGGAACGTGAAGTCGACCACGAAGGCGCAGCAGGGCCTGTATGAATATGATGCTGTGGCGCGGCTACGTGATGGGCAACTCGGCGATGAACGCGTTCATGATATTTCGAATTACATCAAGAAGGGCAAACTGTGGGAGGCTTTCACCTCCCCGGAATTACCCGTGCTACTGATCGACGAAATCGACAAAGCAGATATCGAGTTTCCCAACGATTTGCTGCAGGAACTCGACCGCATGAGCTTCGATGTCTACGAAACGCACGAGCGGATCGAAGCGAAAGAACGCCCGATCGTCGTCATCACCTCGAATAACGAGAAAGAACTTCCCGACGCATTTCTGCGCAGGTGCTTCTTTCACTACATCAAATTCCCCGACCATGAGACGATGCGTGAGATCATCGAGGTCCATTTCCCGAACATCCAGAAGAACCTCGTCACCAAGGCGATGGAGATGTTCTACGAATTACGGGAAGTGCCAGGGTTGAAAAAGAAGCCGAGTACCAGCGAATTGCTGGACTGGCTCAAATTGCTTCTCAATGAGGACATGCCGCTTGAAGTCCTCCAGGACAGCAATCCCAACAGCGCTATTCCGCCGCTGCACGGCGCGCTGCTCAAGAACGAGCAGGACATCATGATGTTTGAGCGCTTGGCGTTTATGGCTCGCCGGCAAAGCTAGATTCAGGCCTGATTGCAGCAACGCATCCCCCTTACCGGGGTGCGTTGCTGCTGGCCCAGAAGTCAGTTGAAACTGTAGGCCAATTCGAAATCACCCCATCGGCGGCCGTTCACAACGATGGGCACGTAGACATTCCGGACGACCATGTAGTTCTTGCCATCGCCCTCCTGGCGATAGACGGCCATGGTGTAAGGCCCTGAGCTGGCACGTGCCAACAAATCGGTATTCGCGACCATGATACGGCCGTTGCGGCAATATTTTGTATCATGCGCAAGATCACCGGTCGGCTTGCGCGAACGATCGCTGAGGTGAGTGGGCAGGAAGCCGTTTAGGTCGGCCTGTGAGCACATCATGATGCTTCCGCCTTGCGCAACGACCTTGTCATTGATCGGACGCCAGTTCGCGTCTGCCCAATCGGAAAGGCTCGTTCGGTAGAGTTCCGGGTTGGTACCCGGTACCAAACGGTAATCCTGATCGAACAATTGCTCCATCCTGAGAGAACCGCTCGCAACCGCATCTTCGGCTTGCTGCGTGATTTGCTGGGCGAATTCCTGCGCCTGCTGGACCATTTCGCTGTCCTGCGGCGAAAGGCCGGCCTTGACGATCCGGTCGAACATTTCGCTGGCAGTTAGTTCGAGTTCCTCGATACGCTCGTGAGCGGTTTCCAGGCGCTGCTCATTCTCATTTGCTGCGCGATCATAGCTTTCAAGCACGCTCGAAACACGGTCTACATGTTCGGTCATCATGCCTGTCGCGCGCGTGATCTGATCGTTTTGCTGATCGACTTCCTCGACGAGTTGGCTGACGCCCGAGATCGTCGCATCGATACTCGCAACGGAAGTCTTGGCTTCGTTCGAAGCTTTCGCGCCAGCCTCGATGCGCTCGATAACTGTCGATGCTTCGCTGCCGAGCGTCTCGATCACCTCTGAGATTTCATCGGTCGCCTTGCGCGTTTCGCCCGCAAGCGTCTTCACTTCGTTCGCCACGACCGCGAAGGTTCTTCCAGCTTCTCCGGCCCTCATGGCTTCGATCGTCGCATTGAGTGCCAAAATGTTCGTAGTTTCGGCTATCTGCTCGATATCCTGCGAGCACCGCTTGACCTGGTCCATCGCAGCGGCAAATCCGGTCACATGAGTGGCCAAGGTTTCGACAAGGTCGAGAAGGTTGGTAATCTGCTGCAACGATGACTGAATCTGGGTCGTCCCCATGTTCAATCGCTCGATCGCGCGAGCAGAAAGAATTCGCGCTTCGTCGCTGGCTTCGGCCACCTTGCGCTGGTCGGCTTCCAGTTCGCGAACGGTGCCCTGTAGTTCGACGTGTTCCGCTCGCAGAACTCCTGAACTGTCGAGCACGGCCTGGACGATACCCGCGACGTCACTGCAACCGACAGTGACCTTGCCACACGCCTCTGGTATGCTGTTGAGCGCAGAAGCAGTTGCAGTATCGATTGGACTGATTTCCATCTGGTCGGGACCCCTCATTGTCCTGTTCAGGATTCCGAGTAATGATAATTGGTTAGCGGACCGTTAAACGAATGGGCCCCATGGCCTTGATATCGCCAAAAAGTCAGGTTGAATTCGCTTATGTTTTTAAATTTCGTCGACGAATTGCGGGCGGCGGGAATTCCCGCAAGTTTCAAAGAACACCTGACTCTGCTGGAAGCACTAGATTGTGAGGTAATCGGTCAATCGCCGGAAAGTTTCTACTATCTCAGCCGCGCTACGTTTGTGAAAGACGAAGGTCTACTCGACCGCTTCGACCAGGTTTTTTCCAAAGTCTTCAAAGGCATCATGTCTGACTACGGCCAAAACCCCGTCGATATTCCCGAAGACTGGCTGAAATCGGTCGCCGAGAAATTCCTTTCCGAGGAGGAAATGGAAAAGATCAAGAGCCTCGGCGACTGGGATGAAATCATGGAAACCCTGAAGAAGCGCCTCGAGGAGCAGGAGAAGCGCCATCAGGGCGGCAATAAATGGATAGGAACGGGCGGGACCAGCCCCTTTGGAAATTCTGGTTACAATCCTGAAGGCGTGCGGATCGGCGGTGAAAGCCGGCATAAACGGGCAATCAAGGTCTGGGACAAGCGAGAGTTCAAGAATCTCGATAACACCAAGGAACTCGGCACGCGGAATATGAAGATGGCGCTTCGTCGCCTCCGCCGCTTCGCCAGAGAAGGGGCGGCCGATCAGCTTGACATCGATGCGACCATCGAGGGCACGGCAAAGCAAGGGTGGCTAGACATTCGCATGCGCCCTGAAAGGCGAAATGCTGTCAAATTACTGCTATTCCTCGATGTAGGCGGCTCGATGGACCCCTTTATCAAGGTAACTGAAGAGCTTTTCAGTGCCGCAACCAGCGAATTCAAGAACCTGGAGTTCTTTTACTTTCACAATTGCCTTTATGAGGGGGTCTGGAAGGACAACCGCCGCCGGTGGCAGGAGCGAACAAAAACGTGGGATGTTCTTCATAAATATGGACACGACTACAAGATAGTATTCGTCGGGGATGCAGCCATGAGTCCGTACGAAATCACGCACCCGGGCGGTAGCGTAGAGCATATGAACGAAGAAGCCGGGGCCACCTGGATGCAAAGAGTGGTTAGCACCTATCCCGCGACTGTCTGGCTCAATCCGGTACCCGAAAAGCAATGGGGATATTCGCAATCGACCAAGATTATGAAACACCTGGTAAATGATCGCATGTACCCTCTTACGTTGGACGGGCTGGATGACGCCATGCGCGAGCTGAGCCGGAAGCAGGGCTGAACACGGCCCTTTTAGCCGTAGAGTAGATGCGGAGCGATGGTCTGCCGCCAGCTTTCCTCGTCATGCCTTGCCAGCGTGTCGAGATCATCTGGTGCCGCCTCACTGTCGTCGACCCACTCGCGCAAAGCGGGACCACCGTTTATGACATCGATTGCAAGGCGATCGAATTCATACTCGTAGGGAAAATCACGCCAGATATCATAGCCGGAATAGATGCTGCGGATCGCTTTGAAAGCGAGAGCCTGCAGTCTCCACGGCTTGAATTCGTGATGATCATAGAAGGGCCCTTCCGCATGGATCATCAAGCCATTGCAAAGCTTGCCGGCGTGCTTGTGAAAAGTAGGTTCGAACCAGCATTCGCGCAGTTTGCAACCACGTAACCAGGCCGGAGCCAGACGTTCCATTTCATCCAGAACAGCAAGGGCATCTATGTCCGGGGCTCCGAAAAGGATTTCGAGCGGACGAGTGGTCCCCCTCCCCTCGCTCAGATTTGTTCCCTCCAGCATCACCGTTCCCGCATATGCGCGGGCCATGTTGACACCTGCTGCATTGGGGCTGGGATTGATCCAGACCCTGCTTTCTGGCCAGCCGAACCCAGGCGTCTGCCCAGGTTTCCATCCCTCCATCTCGATCACCCGGTAATCGACATCGAGCCCGAAATGATGAACAAACCAGTGACCCATCTCGCCCATGGTCATACCATGACGCATAACCATTGGCGCCGCGCCAACGAAACTTTCCTGGCCCGGGACCAGTAACGTACCTTCTACTGGGCCGCCGGCGGGATTTGGTCTATCAAGTACCCAAACCGACTTTCCCGTTTTTGCTGCCTCCTCGAGAATGTAGAGGAGCGTGGTGACGAACGTATAAATTCGGCACCCCAAATCCTGGAGGTCGAACAGAAATACGTCGGCTGTCGACATCGCCTGGCCAGTGGGGCGGCGGACCTCTCCATAGAGGCTGAAAATCGGAATATCGTAATGCGGATCATTTTCATCCGCAGTTTCGACCATATTGTCCTGCTTATCGCCTTTGAGCCCGTGTTGAGGGCCGAACGCACTGACTACGTTAATGCCGCGGTCGATCAACGCGTCGAGCGAATGATCCAGTTGCGCTGTCACGGAGGCAGGATGCGCGACGAGAGACACGCGCTTGCCGCTCAACTGTCTCTGCAAATCGCTATCGGTGAGAAGGCGGTCGATCCCGAATTTCATATCCCTGCTGGTGCATGAAGGCGGGCGGCGAAGCAAGTCGGATCATGAAAATCCGGTTGATCCTTATTGTGGCTCAAAGCCCAGAAACTCTTGATCCCGCCCAGCTCTTCCAAAACGCATGACAGGCCAACGGCACAAGCCGTGGCAGGTAACGCACTGTCAGGAATTGCCGCATCGAAAATAGCGAAGCTGCTGCCCTGCCGGATTGTGCATGCCGGCTCAATGGCAACTGGCCGATCTGTCATTGCCTCTCGGGGTGCTGAGAAATCGTAGGCAGCCCAGCGTTCGGACGGGGATAGGTTGAACTCGCAGTAGGAACTGCCCCCATGGGGCTTTAGAAAGATCTCAAAACACGTCGTGCGCCAGAGCTCATCCGCCCTGCCCTTGCCTGCAAGACGCGGTATCAAAAGTTTGCTGGCACCTTCAATCCGCCAGCGAAGCTGCAACCAATTCGTATCACGCGACACGATCCGGGCAGTGACAGAGGTGACCTCCGCTGGCGGATAGGCCTCGTGGGCGACGAGTTCATGCGTTTCCAATTCGAAATCCCCATGCTAGCGGACGCTCCATCATGAGCACTTACCAATCCGAACTTCTGTGTCTGCTCGAAGAGCGCGGTTATATCCACCAGATTACCGACCCCGAAGGGCTGGACGCACTTGCCAAGCAGCAAGTCATACCCGGCTATATCGGCTTCGACCCCACTGCGCCGTCGTTACATATCGGTAGCTTGGTCCAGATAATGATGCTTCGCCGCCTTCAGGAGGCAGGCCATAAACCGATCGTGGTTATGGGAGGCGGAACCGGAAAAATCGGTGATCCAAGTGGTCGGGATGAAAGTCGCCGAATGATGACCGACGAGATTATAGCAGATAATGTCGCCGGGATCTTCACGGTATTCGAACGCCTGCTGACCTTCGGTGACGGGCCCACCGACGCTGTGATGGTGAACAATGACGAGTGGCTGAGCAAACTTGGCTACATCGAACTGCTGCGCGACGTCGGCCCACACTTTACGGTCAACCGAATGCTCACCTTCGACTCGGTCAAACTCCGCCTCGACCGGGAACAACCGCTGACTTTCCTCGAATTCAATTACATGATCTTGCAAGCCTACGATTACCGGGAACTGGCGCAGCGATATGGTTGCCGACTGCAGATGGGCGGGAGTGATCAATGGGGAAATATCGTCAACGGTATGGAACTTGCGCGCCGAATGGATGGGCGGGAGCTTTTCGGCCTCACCACCCCGCTGCTGACGACTGCAGATGGGGCCAAGATGGGCAAAACGGCCGCAGGAGCAGTCTGGCTTAACGAGGCGCAGCTGCCGAATTACGATTTCTGGCAGTATTGGCGCAATGTCGACGATCGCGACGTTGGCCGATTCCTTCGCCTGTTCACCGATCTGCCACTCGACGAAATTGCCAACCTCGAATCTCTCGAAGGGGCGGAAATCAACCACGCGAAGACTGTACTCGCCAATGAGGTCACTGCACTTGTGCGCGGGCGTGACGCTGCAGATAGCGCTGAAAAGACTGCGGCAAAAACCTTTGCCGGCGGCGGCGCCGGAGAGGACCTTCCCTCGATCGATGTTGGCGGAGAAGGAATGAGGATAGGCGCAGTGCTTACAGGCCTCGGCTTCACTGCATCCGGCGGGGAAGCAAAACGCAAGCTGGCGGAGAACGCGGTCAAGCTCGACGGGATGACGGTTAACGATCCGAGTTACCTGGTCGAGGTCGCACCGAGTACCGAGCGCAAGCTTTCGTTAGGCAAGAAAAAGCACGCGATTATCCGGCGATAGGGCTTGGCGCTCAGATTCTATCGGCAAATATTTCCGATCGGTTTACCAAATATTCGCCTTTTTTGACGAATGCGTTCTGGGGTAAATATTTTAAGGTTCAAGCGGATGAGCGCAGGAGCACAACTGAGCGTAACCGACCAGCGGCGCATGGCGCGGCATCCTGTTGATCATCCAGTGATCGCTGAATATTTCGGCCGCGGCGATGTCAGCATGCATATTGCGAACATCTCAGCCAATGGATTCATGATCGACGATGCCGATAATGTAGGCCGGGGCGAACGTCTTGTCGTTCGCCTGCCCGTGATCGGGCGCATCGAGGCCTATTGTATATGGTGCCGGGACAACCGCGCCGGTTTTCAGTTCGAACGGATCATTCGCGTCGACGATTTTCTGTCACTGATCGATACTTTGCAGCCAAATCCGCGACTGCGTAAGATGCGGTAAAGAGTTAAAAGTTACTTCTAGAAATAAAAGCAGGCTCGTCTTCACAATGGTTGGCGGGCCTGCCATGCGTCTGGCGTGAAAACAGACACCGCGCCCAAGCCCGAAGCATCGCCGCTAAGAATCGCAAACTTCCGCGCCTACTGGCTCGCGCGATTGACCATGACTCTCGGGCAATATGCGATGATGCTGATCATTGGCTGGCAGACGTACAATATTGCCCGAGACAGCGGGATGGATGTGGCCGAAGCTTCCGGTCAGCTGGCATTGATCGGCCTCCTTCAATTTGTGCCATTGTTTTTGCTCACCCCCTTTTCGGGATGGGCCGCTGACCATTTCGACCGCCGCAACGTGGGACGCGCGACTATCGCACTGCAGCTACTGTGCGCCGGTGCCCTCGCTTGGCTGACGTGGAGTGACAGCATTGCTCTTTGGTCCATCTATGCTGTGGCGATCGTGCTCGGAATAGTGCGAGCATTCAACGGCCCGGCGATGTCCGCCCTTGCCCCCAATCTCGTGCCAAAGGCGATCCTGCCAAATGCCATCGCGCTGTCGAGTATAAGCTGGCAGACCGGCATGATCGTGGGCCCTGCCGTCGGCGGCTATACCTATGCGATCTTCCCTTCGCTTCCCTATCTGGTTGCAGCTGGATTGTTCGTCTTCGCGATGACAGCTCTTTCCTTCATCGGCAAAGTCCCGCAACCACCTCGTCCGCAGAACCAGCAGCCGATACACGCGATGGTCGAAGGCGTGCGCTATGTTGTGCGAAACAAAATGGTGCTTGGCGCGATCACGCTCGATCTCTTCGCCGTTTTTCTTGCTGGAGCGACCGCGCTTTTTCCGGTCTATGCCCGCGACATCCTCAAAGTCGGCGAGACGGGTCTTGCGCAGCTCGCCATGGCGCCCGCCATTGGCGCGGCTCTTACCGCGCTGATATTCAGTTTCCGGCCCCTGAAAACCAATGTCGGCCCACGAATGCTCTGGGCGGTCGCTGTCTTCGGTCTCGCCACAATCATCTTCGGTCTCTCGACCTCCATGCCGTTGAGTCTTGCCATGCTTTTCATTGTCGGGGCGGCGGATATGTTCAGCGTCTATATCCGGCAGTCGCTCATCCAGTTGCATACGCCCGACGAGAAACGCGGGCGTGTATCGTCGGTTAGCTTGCTGACGATTAGCGCATCAAACGAGTTCGGTGACTTCTTCTCCGGCAGCCTTGCGTATGCGCTCGGCCCGGTTGCGGCGGTCGTAACCGGAGGCGCTGGCGCAATCATCACTGTCGCTGCTTGGACGAAAATCTTTCCCGTTCTGCGCACAACGCGGACCTTCGACCCGCCTGATGAATTGGTAGGGCAACAGCCCAATCGGGAATTACCAGAAGAAAAGCTGCAGGAGCAGATTCCATGAAAGCCCAATCCATCCTCGAAACCATTGGAAACACCCCGCACATTCGCCTGTCGCGCCTGTTCCCTGATCATGAAGTCTGGGTGAAGAGCGAGCGTGCCAATCCTGGCGGTTCGATCAAGGATCGCATCGGTCTCGCGATGGTAGAAGATGCGGAAAAATCGGGGAAGCTTAAGCCTGGCGGCACCATTATCGAGCCGACCAGCGGCAACACCGGCATCGGCCTCGCGATGGCTGCGGCCGTTAAGGGCTATAAACTTGTCCTGGTCATGCCCGAAAGCATGAGCCTCGAGCGGCGGCGTCTGATGCTGGCCTATGGCGCTACGTTCGATCTCACACCCAAGGAAGGTGGCATGAAGGGAGCGATCTCCCGTGCAGCTGAACTGGTTGAACAGACGGATGGCGCATGGATGCCCAGCCAGTTTGACAACCCAAGCAACTTTGAAGTGCATAAACGCACCACGGCGCAGGAAATTTTTGCCGACTTCGAGGATGAGCCGATCGACGTGATGATTACCGGCGTTGGCACTGGCGGCCACCTTACTGGTTGCGCCGAAGTGCTGAAAGAGAAATGGCCCGATATGAAGGCTTATGCGGTAGAGCCTGCCGGCTCCCCCGTGATAAGCGGGGGCCAGCCCGGTCCACATCCGATTCAGGGAATCGGTGCCGGTTTCGTGCCGGAAAACCTGCATACGCAATCCATCGACGGCGCGATTCAGGTTGACCCGGAAGACGCCAAGGAGTGGGCAAGAAAATCTGCGGCAATCGAGGGCTTGCTGGTAGGTATCTCAAGCGGCGCGACATTGGCTGCAATTGCGAAGAAACTACCGGAGCTGGCTACCGGTAGTCGCGTGCTTGGGTTCAACTACGATACCGGCGAACGGTATCTGTCAGTGCCAGAGTTCCTTCCCAACAGTTAAGAGTACTTTCGAGGCCAGCTCATGAGTTGGCCTCGACTTCAACCATAATTGGCGAAAAAAGCGGCTCTCGTGAGCGGCTTGGCGAAGAGATAGCCCTGCGCCTTGTAGCAGCCCATCTCCTGTAACCGGGCGCGCTGTTCTTCTGTCTCAACACCTTCCCCAACCACTTCGATTTCCATGCACTCGGCGACGGCGATCATACCTGCGATAATCGCTTCGCTTGGCGTGTCGGTTAGGAAGTCTGCTACGAATCTCTTGTCGATCTTGATCCCTGTCAGGGGGAGTGACTGCAAGGTCGTGAGAGATGCGTAACCGGTGCCGAAATCGTCGAGCGTAATGGCCAGCATCATAGAGCGTCATGAGATGCGACAGACTTTCCTTATCGCTTCGGAGCGTCGTCTGCTCGGTGACCTCGAATTCTACGTCGCTGGGCTGTAAACCGTATTTTTCAAGTAATTGGGGTACTGAAGAGGACAGCCTATGTGACTGCGCTTGTATGGGGAAAAGGTTACACGCGACGCTCGGCAGATTTAGTCCTGCTTTGCGGCATTCCGCTATGAACCTGCATGCATCTTCGATTATCCAATCTCCGAGTTCTTGAGCAATGACATGCGTGTCCAGAAAGCCCATGAAGCTTGAGGGGCGCAGCATACCCAGGCTAGGATGGTTCCAGCGGAGGAGCGCTTCCGCGCCAATCAGTTCGGCATTCCTGATGTCGATTTGCGGTTGGAAGAGTAGCTCCCATTGGCCTTTCTCGACTGACCCCACCAAGTCAGCTTGTAATATCCTTTGCTGCGCGTGTTCGGCACGCATTTCGGCATCGAAAATCCGACGAGACTTCCCTTGCTTTTTGGCGGCAAACATCGCCAGATCGGCATGGAGCAAGAGCGTCTCGGCATCTTCATTGACTTCATCGACAACCGCACCGCCTACGCTGCCACCCACAGAGAACTGATGCTCGAATATTCGAAACTGATCAGACAAGGTTTCGAGGACTCGATCTGCCGCACTTCCGACCACTTCCTCGGTACAGGGACCAGGGATAAGAATTGCAAATTCGTCTCCCCCCATTCGCGCGATACGCCATGCAGGATCTGCATTCAGTCTCAATCTCACTGCAATGGATTGAAGGAGCGCATCGCCGGCCGGGTGGCCGAGAGAGTCATTGATGGCCTTGAAATTGTCGAGATCAATTATCAGCAGCCCCGGTGTCTCACCGTCAGCCAAAAATTCCCGGGTGGTGTTCAGGAATGCTCTAGGCGTCAGAAGCCCAGTCAATTCGTCGTGCTTCGCAAGATGTTCAAGATTCGCTTCGCGCGCGTGCCTCTCGGAAATATCCTGAATATGCGCGCCGACGATGGTTTCCCCCCGGTCCCGATGAAGGGATAGCGTCAGCTCCGCCGGAAATTCCACCCCGGACGCATGCTGAGCTATAATTTCGACCGTGTTTCCAACAAGCCTTGTTTCCCCCCCGTCGCGCATCCGCCGCATCCCCTCCTCATGCGCTCTTTGAAAGCGCTCCGGAATGATGATCGTCACGGATGATCCGACAGCCTCGTCCTTCAGATGCCCAAAAATCTTCTCGGCGGCAGAATTCCAACTGAGAATTATGCCCTCGTCATTCGTGGACAGGATAGCGAGCGGGGCGGATGCAACGAGACGCGAGAAAATGGTCACGCAGGGTATGCTTTCGGAAATGTTCCGCTCATCCGCGAGTTCCCCTACTTCATTGCCCTGAACCTAAAGCAACGAATATCTCCCAACCAGACCCTGACGCCATTACGTACTTAAGGCCGTGATCGTTCCTGTTGGAACTTCTCAAAAACCAAGGGGCGACGCTGTATAGCTACAGCGTCGCCCCTCAAAAACAATATGAAAGTGGGCCTCTAGGCTCAGGCAGCCGTCTGAAAAGCATCCTCACCCAGAGCCATCAGACTTTCGCTGCCCGCTTCAAGTTTACGGCGCAAAGCGCCAGCGTCGGGTAGATAGCGATCCATGTAATAGCGCGCTGTTGCGAGCTTCTGTTCATAGAACGCCTTGTCATCGCCTGCGCTGCCAATCTTCGTCGCAGCGACCCTGGCCATTTTCAGCCACATCAGGCCCAGCGTCACGATGCCCATGACGTGCATGTAATGATGGGCGCCTGCACCAAGATGATTGGGGTTCTGCATAGCATTCTGCATGAACCACATGGTGGCGGCCTGTTGCTGTCCGAGCGCCTTTTCGAGCTGCTCTGCCATATCCTTCAGTTCTTCGACTTCCTTGGCCGCAGCGATTTCCTCGCCGACATGCTTGAAGAAGGCCTGCACCGCAGCACCGCCCTTCTGCGCAAGCTTGCGACCGCACAGGTCCATCGCCTGAACGCCATTGGTACCTTCGTAGATTTGGGCGATCCGGGCATCGCGGACGAACTGGCTCATGCCCCATTCCTCGATGTACCCATGGCCGCCGAAGACCTGCTGCATGTTGGTAGCGACTTCATAGCCCTTGTCGGTGCCGTAGCCCTTGATAACCGGCGTCATCAGGCCGAGCAGCATGTCGGCTTCCTCGCGCTCTTCCTCGGTTTGCGCCTTGTGTGTCAGATCGACCAAAAGGCCGCCCCACAGGGCAAGCGCGCGCATTCCTTCGGTGAAGGCCTTGGCATCCATAAGCATCCGGCGAACGTCGGGATGGACGAAAATCGGATCAGCTTGCGCCTCAGGCTCTGCGGCGCCGGTGAGCGCACGGCCCTGACGACGGTCGAGCGCATAGGCTACCGCGTTCTGATAAGCGACTTCGGCCTGGCTCAGGCCCTGAATACCGACGCCGAGACGCGCTGCGTTCATCATGATGAACATGGCTGCGAGACCCTTGTTCTCTTCGCCGACCATCCAGCCTTTGGCGCCATCGTAATTGAGCACGCAGGTGGCATTGCCGTGAATGCCCATCTTCTCTTCGATCGAACCGCAGCTGACGCCATTGCGATCACCGAGCGAGCCATCGTCATTCACGAGGAATTTCGGCACGACGAAGAGCGTGATACCCTTGCTGCTGTCAGGCGCTCCAGGGGTCTTGGCAAGCACCAGATGGATGATGTTCTCGGCCATGTCGTGTTCGCCGGCGGAGATGAATATCTTCGTCCCGGTTATGGAGTAGCTGCCATCCTGCTGAGGCTCCGCCTTGGTACGGATCATGCCCAGATCGGTGCCGCACTGCGGTTCGGTCAGGTTCATCGTGCCCGTCCACTGGTTGGAGATCATCTTGGGCAGATACTTCGCCTTCTGCTCATCCGAACCCTTGGCGATAAGCGCGGAAATCGCGCCGTTGGTGAGACCCGGGTACATGCCGAAGGACTGGTTGGCGCTCGAGATGAATTCTTCCAGCACGAAGCCGAGCACGTGAGGCATGCCCTGGCCGCCAAACTCTTCGGGCGCCGCAAGTGTGCCCCACCCGGCTTCCTTGAACTGCTCGAACGCCTCTTTAAACCCCGGAGGTGTCGTGACCGAACCATCCTCATTGCGCACGCAGCCATGTTCGTCACCGATGCGGTTCAACGGGGCCAGAACTTCCGAACAGAACTTGCCACCTTCGTTGATGACAGCTTCCACGACATCTTCGGACGCCATTTCGAAGCCGGGCAGATTGCCATAGCTGCCCAGATCGAGCAGTTCGTTAATGATAAAGCGGGCGTCGCGAGCGGGGGCGTTGTAGATGGGCATTGGGTGTCCTTGGGAAAGATTGACTTTAGTCGGGCTTTAACCGGGAGGGGTCCCTAATCGAGTTGGTCTTCGACCAGATTGATGAATTCTGAAAGTTCCTTGATCGAACTGTCGATATCGGCACGCTGCGCTTTCAGCTTGGCAACATGCTTTTTGCATTTTTCGAGCGTGACCCGGCGCTGCTCCGCGCGACCGTCGTCGAGATCGTAGAGATCGATCATCTCGCGAATTTCGGTCAGCGAGAAACCGACATTCTTGGCACGCATGATCCAAGCAAGCCGCGCGCGATCCCGCTTGGAATAGATCCTTGTCAGACCAACGCGCGAAGGCGCTATAAGCCCCTCGTCCTCGTAAAAGCGCAGGGCCCGCGCAGTGCATTCAAACTCGCTGGTGAGATCCGAAATAGAAAATTGTTCACGCTCAAGCTTATCGGGGCGTTCGAGATGCGCTCCGGCATGACGACGATCGGTATCGGCATTGGTAAGCGACTGGGTCATACCCTTTTCATAGCCAAACGTTTACGTAAGCGTCAAGCCTTTACGGATTGGAGAATGCCATCATCCAGCTTACGATAGAAACAGCTTGGCGCTCCGGTATGACAGGTCGGGCCGGCCGGTTCGCAGCGAAGGACCAGCGCATCTTGGTCGCAATCGACGAGAATCTCTGCCACGTTCAGGACATTTCCGGATGTCTCGCCTTTCTTCCACAGCTTGCCTCGTGAGCGCGAATGGAAATGAGCGATGCCGGTGCGCAAAGTCGCATCGATCGCTTCCTGGTCCATGAAAGCCACCATGAGTATTTCGCCAGTGCGCACATCCTGCACGACGGCGCTGAGCAAACCTTTCTCGTCGAATTTTGGTAGGAATTCCGGACCTTTTTCCCGGTCGATCTGGGTTTTGGACACGTGCGCTCCGAAAATTGTATAGTTACGACAGTCTGTTGCACGACCGCCACAAGGTAGGGTCAAAATCAGACTTAGGCCAAGAAGGCTATTTGAGTAATGGGCTTTCTGATGAATGTAATGGCGCAGCAGGTAATGTGAAGCCTGCTAACCGGAGCATCGGTGCCAGAAGAGCGCCAGGTTCAGGGGTCCCGGATCCGCAGCCGCGAGGGGTTGTACGCGGCGCATCCGGTAACGATGAGGGATAGGACCTGATGCATGCTGGGGGGCTGCATCGCCAGGGTCCGGTTTATTTCGTCACGTGGCGCCCGGGGTCTTCGGACTCCGGGCGTTTCGTTTGTCTGGCCTGATCGAGCGCTTCGTCGAGCACGCGGGCAAAGCAGGCTACCAGCACTGTCTTCGCCCCTGCTTTCTTGAGCGCCTTCACACAGGCCGTGGTAGTGGCGCCGCTGGTCAGCACATCATCGACGAGCAGGACGTTGCGGCCAGCGATGCTCTGTTTCCGGGTAACGGCAATGGCGCCGGTGAGGACCTTTGTTCGCGCCCTCGCCCCCATGCCCCCGAGACTTGGCGTTGCCCGTGTCCGCGTCAGGCCATCGACCAGAAGCCTGCCATGCCCGGCCCTCGCCAGTTCCCTGCCCAGCAAGGCTGCCTGGTTGAACCCGCGCTGCCACAGGCGCCAGCGATGCAGCGGGACCGGGATGATCAACCGATCGTTATCGGCGGCCGGAATGCGCGCAGCGATGAGGCGCGCCAGCATCGGCGCGAGAGCGATGCGCCTGCCGTGCTTTAGCGCGAGAACGAGTTTGCGCGACACGTCGGTGTAGAGCGTACCCGCTGCAATGCCGTCATGCAGTGGCGGGTGGGCGAGGCATGGGCCGCACAGCGCACCGTGAGGTGGGCCATGATCGCCGAAGGGGCGCTGACACGCAGCGCAGGAGGGATCGCCCGGGATTACGAGCTGAAACCAGCAGGCTGCGCACAGTCCGCCCTGAGCGCCAATGGCATCGCCGCAGGCAGGACAGCGTGGCGGATACAGAAGGTCCGCGAGCGGCGATGCCCCTTCTGTCAGAGCGCGGCGGATCGTGGTTATTCTCCCCATACCGATGTGCTGCACCGCTTGCATGGTTGTGGCAAGCGCGGCAGGGGGGCCGGCATGGATATTAGCCATGGCAGATAAGGCGCCGCCCCGCATCTTCAGCCGCCAGCGCAGAATGGCCGGCTTTCGCCGCGCGATGGTCCGCCAGTCGCAGCGCGATGCGGCGCGGTACGTGCTGGACGACATGGTCGAGGATATTCTCGACCGGCTCGAATTCATGCGCTTCGAACCGGCCCGCGTGCTGGTCATGGGCGACTGGACGGGGACGCTTGCGCTGTCCTTGCGCGGCCACGGGTCCCAGGTGGACGAGGCGAATGTGCGCACGATCGACGAAGAAAAGCCGATCGAAGGTGCGCCCTACGATCTGATCGTCAGCCTGGCCTCGCTCGGCCGGGTCAACGATCTGCCAGGTGCCCTGCTCCATCTGCGCACCGCGCTGGCGGAAGGCGGGATCGTGATCGCTTCGCTGATCGGGGCCGGAAGTCTGAGCAATTTGCGCCGTGCCGTCATTGCGGCCGAGCCTGATCGCCCGGCTGCGCGCATGCATCCGCTGGTCGACAATGCCGCGGCATCGGCGCTTATGCAGCGGGCGCTGTTCAAGCGGCAGGTGGTCGACAGCCGCTCGCTCGAAGTGGCCTATCGGTCGCTCGACAGGCTGGTGTCGGACCTGCGCGACCAGGGCCTGACGTCGAGCCTGGCCAGCGCGGCGCCGCCGCTGGGGAAAGCGGCCCTGGAGCGTGCCAGGACCTCGTTCCTCACGGCCAGCAACGATCAGGACCGCGTCCTCGAAACTTTCGAGATACTGACCCTAACCGGCTGGAAAGACTAACGAAGGCTTGCCTGAGCAGCCGCAAGCCGCGCGATCGGCACACGGTAGGGCGACGCGCTGACATAATCGAGCCCGGTCTTCTCGCAGAAAGCGATGCTGGCCGGATCGCCGCCGTGTTCCCCGCAAATACCCAGCTTGATATCGCCGCGCGTCTTGCGCCCGCGTTCCGCAGCCAATTCGACCAGTTGGCCGACACCGTCGATGTCGAGGCTGACGAAGGGATCGCGCGCGAATATCCCCTTGTCGACATATTCGGTCAGGAAGCGGCCCGCATCGTCGCGGCTGACGCCCAGCGTCGTCTGCGTGAGGTCATTGGTGCCGAAGCTGAAGAATTCGCCGACTTCGGCGATTTCGCCCGCCATCAGCGCAGCGCGCGGCAGTTCGATCATCGTGCCGACCAGATAGTCGAGCGTGCGACCGGTGGCTTCGAATACTTCCGCGGCCACGCGGTCTACCACGCTCTTGAGCAGGTCGAGTTCCTTGCGAGTCGCGACCAGCGGAATCATCACTTCGGGAACCGGTGCCTCGCCGCTCGTCTTCGCAACTTCACACGCCGCTTCGAAAATGGCGCGCGCCTGCATCTCGTATATTTCGGGATAGGTGATGCCGAGACGGCAGCCGCGATGGCCGAGCATGGGATTGAATTCATGCAGTTCCGAGGCGCGCCGCTTCAGCTGATCGACGCTCTTGCCGGTGGCGGATGCCAGCTCTTCGAACTCGGCATCGCCATGCGGCAGAAATTCGTGCAGCGGCGGATCGAGCAGGCGGATGGTGCACGGCAGGCCCGTCATCACCTCGAAGATCTTCACGAAATCGGCCCGCTGTTCGGGCAGCAGTTTATCCAGCGCAGCCCGGCGACCGGCTTCCTTGTCCGCCAGGATCATCTGGCGCACGGCGCTGATGCGGTCGGCATCGAAGAACATATGCTCGGTACGGCACAGGCCGATACCTTCCGCGCCGAATTGGCGCGCCATGCGGCAATCGTTTTCGGTTTCGGCATTGGTACGAACACGCATGCGGCGATGCTTGTCAGCCCACTCCATCAGCGTGCCGAAATCTCCGGCGAGCTCGGGTTCGATGGTCGCCACCTCGCCAGCCATGATTTGCCCGTTGCCGCCATCGAGCGTGATGACGTCGCCTTCCTTAAGTTCGCGATTTCCGATGGTTAAGGTGCGGCCTTCCCGCGCAATCGAAACTTGCGAAGCGCCCGAGACGCAGGGCCGCCCCATGCCGCGTGCCACCACGGCGGCGTGGCTGGTCATCCCGCCGCGCGCCGTCAGAATGCCAGTGGCGGCGTGCATGCCGTGAATGTCTTCCGGGCTGGTCTCGACGCGGACGAGAATGACTTTCTCGCCCCGCCCTGCCCAAAGCTCCGCCGTATCGGCATCGAGCACGATCTTTCCGCTCGCCGCGCCCGGCGATGCCGGGAGCCCGGTGGTCAGCACATCGCGCGGTGCATCGGGATCGAGCGTGGGGTGCAGCAGCTGATCCAATGCCATCGGATCGACGCGGCAGATCGCGGTCTTCTCGTCGATCAGCCCCTCGCCCACCATGTCCACCGCCAGCTTGAGCGCGGCCTTGGCCGTGCGCTTCCCGTTTCGGGTTTGCAGCAGCCACAGCTTGCCCTGCTGCACGGTGAACTCGATGTCCTGCATGTCCTTGTAATGCTTTTCGAGCAGGTCGAAGAGATGCGCCAATTCGGCAAAGGCTTCGGGCATGGCTTCTTCCATGCTCGACTTGTCCGCCCCTGACGCCTCGCGCGCCGCTTTCGTCAGATACTGTGGTGTGCGGATGCCCGCCACCACGTCCTCGCCCTGCGCATTGACCAGCCATTCGCCGTAATAGGCTTTCTCGCCGGTCGAAGGATCGCGGGTGAAGGCAACGCCCGTGGCGCTGGTGTCGCCCATGTTGCCGAAAACCATCGCCTGCACATTGACGGCCGTGCCCATGTCATGAGGGATGTCGTTCAGCCGGCGGTAGATCTTGGCCCGCTCGGTATCCCAGCTGTCGAACACGGCGCTGATGGCGCCCCATAGCTGTTCGGCCGGGTCCTGCGGGAAAGGCTTGCCCAGTTCCTGCTCGACGATGGATTTGTATTCGGCAACCAGCGTCTTCCACTCTTCGGCGCTGAGTTCCGTATCGGCGTAATAGCCATTGTCTTCCTTGGCTATTTCGAGCGCTTCCTCAAACAGGCCGTGATCGACGCCGAGCACCACATCCCCATACATCTGGATGAAACGGCGATAGCTGTCCCAGGCGAAGCGTTCGTCGCCGCTGGTCCGGGCAAGGCCCTGCACCGTCTCGTCATTCAGGCCGAGGTTGAGAACGGTGTCCATCATGCCGGGCATTGACACGGCCGCGCCCGAACGGACCGAGACCAGAAGCGGATCGGCGGCGTTGCCGAAGCCCTTGCCCACCGTCTTCTCGACATGGGTCAGTGCGGCCATCACGTCGCTGCGCAGTTTCTCGGAGAAATCGCTGCCGCCCGCGAGATATTTCAGGCATTCTTCGGTCGCGATGGTGAAGCCGGGAGGAACCGGGAGGCCGATGCTGGCCATCTCTGCAAGATTGGCCCCCTTGCCGCCCGTGACGGTCTTGTCCTTCTGCCTTGCATTCGTATGCGGAGCATTTCCGCCGAAGGTGAAGACTGTATCGTTCATATTCATCCCGGTCTATCTGAAGCAAGTTGACACAGTTGACAGTGTCTTAAGGTAGAAATCGGCTATCCCTCGATGCGAGAGAAGTCCGCAACTTTGTGCACTGCAGTACGGAAAGCTGCAAGCAGGTCCAAACGATGTGCCCGCTTGTTTTCTTCCTCCGCATTTACCGTCACTTCATCGAAGAAGCGATCAATAGGCGCGCGCAGAATGGCGAGCGCGGCCATGGCCGCGGAAAAATCTTCCGCTGCGATAGCCTTGGCCGCGGCGGGTTCTGCAGTGGCGAGAGCATCCATCAGCGCCTTTTCCGCCGGTTCGGGCGTGTAGGAAAGTTCTTTCGCATGCCGCTCCGACATTTTGGCGTCGATCACGGCTTTCATGTCGGGATCGTCGACGAGCGCGAGCGGATCTTCTTCGCCGGTGCGGGCGATTTCGCTTTCCGCACCGTGCCAGTCTTCCTTCTTGAGGATATTGGCGGCGCGCTTGTAACCCGCGAGGAGGTTAGCGCCGTCTTCGGTGCCGAGGAAGTTGGTGAGCGCCCTCGCCCGGCTTTCGACGCGGTCCACCCTCATGTCGGGCCGACCCTGCCAGCTGCGGGACGCCTGAATATAGTCATGCCGCACACCTTCATCGCGCATCTGCACCGCAAGTCGGTCTAACAGAAACTCGCCCAGTTTCTCTGGCAGGCCTGCTACCCGCTGGCTGGCCCAGGCGTGGACCACTTGATCCAGCTCCAGCTTCAGCTCGTTCGCCTGAACAAGCCTAAGATAGCCGAGCGCGGCCCGGCGCAATGCGAAGGGATCCTTCGATCCGGTCGGAAGGATGCCGATGCGAAAGAAGCTGAGAAGATTGTCGAGCTTGTCCGCAAGACTGACTGCGACCGTTGTCGGCGCAGTCGGCACCTCGTCGCTTGCCCCGACGGGTTTGTAATGGTCGCGAATGGCCTCGGACACTTCCACCGGGAGACCCTCGGCCTTGGCGTAATAACCGCCCATCAGACCCTGCAGTTCGGGGAACTCGCCAACCATTTCGGTCACGAGATCGGCCTTGCTCAGTTCAGCGGCCTGCCGTGCGAGCTTATGATCGCCGTTCGGTGCTTTGGCATCGAATACCAGCCAATCAGCCAGCTTCGCCACGCGGTCGACCTTCTCGGCGACCGTGCCCAGCTTCTCGTGGAAGGTGATGCGCTCGAGCCCCTTGGCGTGCTGGGCGAGCGTTTTCTTGCGGTCGACGTCCCAGAAGAAGCGCGCGTCGGAAAGGCGGGCTGCGAGGACCTTGCGGTTGCCGTCGACCACCCGTGCGCCGCCGTCTTCCGCCTCGATATTGGCGGTGCAGATGAAGGCATTGGCGAGCTTGCCTGCCTCGTCTTCGCAGACGAAATACTTTTGGTTCACGCGGGCGGTGAGCTGGATCGTCTCGGGCGGAACTTCGAGGAAATCCTCCTCGAACCGGCCGAGCAGCGGAACGGGCCATTCGGTGAGTCCGGCGTTCTCGATCACCAGGCCTTCGTCCTCGACCAGCTTGAGACCGGCTTCGGTAGCGACCTTGGCCGCCCCCTGACGGATGAGGTCCTGCCGTTCCTCGTGGTCCACGATGACATGGGCTGCGCGCAGCTTCACCGCGTAATCGTCGGCATTGCCCACGGTAATGTCGCCCGAATGGTGGAAGCGATGGCCGAGCGTGACCGCTCCGCTGGTGACGCCGTGCACCTCGCATTCGACCACCCCGTCACCCAGCAGCGCGACGATGCCCGACAGCGGGCGCACCCAGCGAAGGCTCTCGGTGCTGATCGAGGCAGCTCCCCAGCGCATCGACTTGGGCCAGCTGAAGTCGCGGATGATCGCAGGGATCGCATCGGCCAGCAGGTCACGCGCCGCGCGGCCGGGCACGTTCTTGACGGCGAAATAGGTCTCGCGGCCTTTCACGTCGCGAATCTCTAGATCGGCCTTGTCCACGCCAGCCTTGCGGCAGAAACCATCGAGCGCCTGATCGGGCGCGCCGACGGGCGGGCCTTTCAGTTCCTCGCTGACCGCGTCGATGGCTTGCGGAAGATCGCGCGCGATCAGCGCGAGACGACGCGGGGTGGACCAGACGGTGATCGCGCCCGTGGTGACGCCTGCCGCGTCCATCTCGCGTCGGAAAAGCTTTTCGAGTTCGGCGCGCGCTCCTGCCTGCATACGGGCGGGGATTTCTTCGCTGCGCAGTTCGAGGAGGAAGTCGGACCCGCTCATTTCGACCACTCCGGATATTTCTCGGCCCATGCGGGCGCTTCCTTTTCCATATGCGCTTCGCACGACCCGCGCGCGAGGTCGCGGACGCGGCCCATGTAACTGGCGCGTTCCTGCACGCTGATCACGCCGCGGGCCTGAAGGAGGTTGAAGATGTGGCTCGCCTCGACCGCCTGTTCATACGCAGCGATGGGGACGTTATGCGCCAGCGCGTTCTTGCATTCGGCCTCGGCCTTGTTGAACAGATCGAACAGGGCGTCGGTCTCGGCGACCTCGAAATTCCATTTCGACATCTGTTTCTCGTTTTCGAGGAACACCTCGCCATAGGAAACGCCGCGGTCGTTGAAGGCGAGATCGTAGACGCTGTCGACGCCCTGGATATACATCGCCAGGCGTTCGAGGCCGTAGGTCAGTTCGCCCGCGACCGGCTTGCAGTCGAAGCCGCCCATCTGCTGGAAATAGGTGAACTGGGTGACTTCCATGCCGTCGCACCAGACTTCCCAGCCCAGCCCCCAGGCGCCGAGCGTCGGGCTTTCCCAGTCGTCTTCCACGAAGCGGATGTCGTGCTTCAGCGGATCGATGCCGATGACCGACAGGCTCTTGAGATAGAGGTCCTGGATGTCGGGCGGGCTCGGCTTCAGGATCACCTGATACTGGTAATAGTGCTGCAGCCGGTTGGGGTTCTCGCCATAGCGACCGTCGGTCGGGCGGCGGCAGGGCTGCACGAAGGCCGCGTTCCACGGCTCGGGCCCAAGCGCGCGGAGCGTAGTGGCGGTATGGAAGGTGCCCGCGCCCATACGCATGTCATAGGGCTGCAGGATGAGGCACCCGTTCGCGCTCCAGAAATCGTGCAGCGCAAGGATCATGTCCTGGAAGGATTTTTGCGGATTACGGTCCATGCGCGGCGCAATGGCCGATGCATAAAAAACCGTCAATGGCGCACCGCCCATATGGTGCGAATGACAGGTCATCAAAACTTTTTGTCAGGTTGTGTTGACATAGTCAGCGAATCAAGACATAAAGTCAGCACAACCTGACACGAAGGAAGGTTGACCTAACCAACTGGACCCTACATCCAAGCTGGAGATTTGACATGAACAAGACTTTCGCACTCGTCGCCGCTGCCCTTGCAATCGTTGCTACTCCTGCAGCTGCCCAGACCGAAAACTTCGCCTCCATCACCGTGAAGACTGCCGATCTCAACCTTGTATCCGCCGCCGATCAGTCCCGCCTTGCAGGCCGTATCGACCGCGAAATTCGCAAGGCCTGCCGTCTGGGCGGCAAGGGACTTGAAGTGATGCGGGCCGAAGCGGATTGCCGCGCGGATCTTCGCGAAGCGGCCACAAGCGAAATCGAGATCGCAATCGGCAAGGCCCGCACCGAACGCCTCGCCAGCAATGGTATCGACAACCAGGGCTGAGCCACTTTGTCGGGGCGCTCTCCCCAAGAGGCGCTCCGGCACCCTCCCGACCCAAGCGGATTAGATCATGAAGGAACGCCCCCTGACCAAACGCGAAAAAGCGGTCCGCCGCCACAATGTTGCGAGCTTGATCGCCTTCGTCTCGTTGGTGACCACCGGGATCGGGTCGTTGTTTGCCGACTTGCTATCCCAACCAATTTTCGTCGTTGCTTTCATCTCAATGTTCTTGGCGATCCTGGTGATATTCGCCGCGCGGAACGACGCTGAGTACATCGCTACGATATGGCAAACCGGAACTAGCGCTGCTTTGGAACATGCTTCCGGTATAGCATTATGAACACCAACAAACCGGCCATCTCGAAGAAATCCGGTGCCGACAGGTTCTTTGTGAGCCATCTCGTTATCGGTGCATCGGTCGCTCTCCTGTGGCTCGGTTACATCTGGCCGCTCCCCGACTTTCTGAGCGGGCTTGCCGCTGGCCTGATCGTAAGTGCGGCCATTATCATGTTTATTCATCGCAACCGGGACGAATACACGCTGGCGATATGGCACGCCGGCACTGCTGCCGGCTTCGCTACCACCGTCTTCTGGCTCGCGTTCAATGCACTGCTGTCTGCCTTGGACACTTTTGATTTCAGCGATGCCCGCTTGCCTGCGCTTCTAAGCGTCACGGCCTATCTCGCGACCGTCACGATCAAAATGATCGGAGGCAGACATTGAAGAACCGCCTCAAGGTCCTGCGCGCCGAGCGTGACTGGAGCCAGGCCGAACTGGGGAGCCGTCTCGACGTCTCGCGGCAGGCCGTGAACGCTATCGAGACCGGCAAGCACGATCCTTCCCTTCCACTCGCCTTCCGCATTGCGCGGCTGTTCGACATGGCAATCGAGGAAATTTTCGATGACGGTGAAGACTAGATAGCCGAGCTCATTGTCGCCGCTGACGCATCTCATGCCAACCTTTGGCAAACCCAACCCGACGAAAGAGAACATTCAATGAAACGCTTCCTACTTGCTTCATGCACCGGCATCGCCCTGGCCCTTGGCGGCTGCGCCACGGCCGGCGCTCAGGACACCGAGACCGTGACGGCCACCGCGTCTGTGCCGTCTTCCGGCCCCGCCCTGTGGAAGGTCGCCGACGAAGACACCACCATCTATCTGTTCGGCACCGTTCATGTCCTGCCCACCGATGTTGAATGGTATGATGAGGACATTGCTGCCGCTCTCGAAAGCGCTGACACGCTGGTTACGGAAATTCCCGCAGATGCGATGAGCGATCCCGCGCTTCAGGGTGCCATCATGCAGAAGGCCATGCTGCCCGAAGGTCAGACCCTGCGCGCCATGCTGTCCGACGAAGATCGCGCCGTCTATGAAACCGCGCTCGGCAAGGTGGGCCTGCCGCCGCAGGCATTCGACCGTTTCGAACCCTGGTTTGCCGGGATGACTCTTTCGGTCCTCCCGCTGGTACAGAAGGGTTACGATCCGGAAAGCGGCGTGGAGAAGGTCGTCGAAGCGGCCGCTGCCAAGACCGCCCGGCGCGCTGCGCTGGAGACCGTGGGTCAGCAGATCGATTTCTTCGACACTCTGCCCGTCGATAGCCAGACGGAATTCCTCATGGCTCTCGCCCGCGATATGGACGGCATGGTCGCGATGATGGACGAAATGGTCGCCGAATGGCTTGAAGGCGATGCCGACGGGCTGGCTGAAATAATGAATCGCACGATGACCGACCCCGCGGTCGCTGCTGCGCTGCTCTACAATCGCAACGAGCGTTGGGCGGAATGGATCGACGAGCGTCTCGATCAGCCGGGCGCGGTATTCGTCGCGGTCGGCGCGGGTCATCTTGCCGGACAAAAGAGTGTGCAGGATTACCTTCGTTCGCGCGATATCGAAGTCACGCGCGTCCAGTAAGGCCAGAGAAGCCGGCAGGCCATCCCGCTCGATCGGGCTGGCTTGCCGCTTGCTTTTCCTGTCACCCACGCTATAGGCGGGCGCTTCGGCGTCATGGTCATCCCTGGAGGCGTGGCGGACCGAATATATCAAACGCATTCGAAAGGTAAGCGACATGAGCGATGCTCTGACACTTCCGGCCGAGACGCGCGAACGGGCTGGCAAGGGAGCCTCCCGTGCACTGCGTCGCGAAGGCCGTGTCCCCGCCGTGATCTATGGCGGCAAGGAAGAACCCACGATGATCCACGTGGAATTGAAGGAGCTGCTCAAGCAGCTCGACACCGGCCACTTCATGAACTCGATCGTCGAGATCGAACTGAATGGCAAGAAGGTGAAGACAATTCCCAAGGACGTGTCGCTTCACCCGGTCAAGGACCGTCCCGAGCATGTCGACTTCTTCCGTCTTGCCAAGGGCGGCAAGATCGAAGTCCAGGTTCCGGTGGTCTTCACCAATGAAGAAGCCAGCCCGGGCCTCAAGAAGGGCGGCGTTCTGAACGTGGTCCGTCACGAGCTGGAACTGGTCTGCGACAACGACAAGATCCCCGGCGAAATCGAAATCGATGTCACCGGCAAGGAAGTCGGCGATTCGATCCACATTAGCGAAGTTACGCTTCCGGCCGGTGCAGAAAGCGCCATCACCGATCGCGACTTCACCATCGCAACCCTCGTCGCTCCGTCGGCGCTCAAGAAGAGCGAAGATGAGCAGACCGGTGCCGATATGGAACCGGGCGAAACCGCCGCGACCGAACAGGGTCCGGACGACGATGCTGCCGAGGAACAGGAAGAAAAGAGCGAATAAGCTCCTTTTTCTCACCAGATCACCAAGGCGCCGGTCTCGAAAGAGGCCGGCGTTCTTGCTTCTGACACGGTTAATTAGGTGCTAACGGCAAATCGATATTGAAAATTGATGCAATTGCGGCAAACCACGGACCAAATGTGCAAATAAAGCGCAAGGATCGTAAAGATGGTCGCCAATAATAAATCATATTTCAACGCATCGGCAGGCCTTCTGCTCTCCGTTCTTCTTGTGGGATGCGGGGGCGGAGATACCAATCCATCGCCGCCGAATGCAGGCGCCCCGCCCGTTTCCCCGAGCCCTTCGCCAACCCCGCCACCTGTCGGAGGTACGGGTGAATTTGCCGGCCTCGCCGATCAAACCGTTACAGTCGGACAACACGCCCTTTTCTACGTCGATGTCGACGGCGCGACCGCTTTTCAGTGGCGTAAAAACGGACAGGACATCGCCGGAGCGACGCAGGCGCAATATCTCACCAGAAAGGCCAGCGCTTCGGACGATGGCACGAAATACAGCGTCCGGGTGACGACACCATCCGGGACGAAAGCGAGCCAGGAAGTCTCGCTGAAAATTTGGCAGGATGCGACCGGCGCTCCTCCCTCTGATTTCTGGGGCGATGTCGCCGCGCTGCCTGCGGCCAGAAACGTGATGACCTTCTCATTCGTGAATCGCAGCAACGGCAAATACGCTGACAGCGAATTGTTCTGGAATTTGAAGGGCAGGCTGGCGAACGGCAAGGATATCGATCTTCTCAAGAGCTTCGCCGAGGCGCCGACATACGACATGAGCGAAGTCTATTCGGCGCGGATGTATTTCTATCTCGCCAAGGATCGCGCCGAGGCGAAAACCGGCGACGACAAATATTTCGATTTCATCGAAATGCACATCGCCCGGAACGATAATGGCGGCACCTATCGCTTCAATGGGAATAGCACGCGCGTCGATGCTTTTGGACTGAAGACCGCTCTGCGGCTGCGCTGCGACGGCGGTACCGATGTGGCGCGCGGCGAGGATTATGGCACGTTCCTCGAAGACCGCGAGGTTACGTTCAGGAAATATCTGGCGGAAAGCGATGCGGAATTCGCGCAGACAGCCAACAAGTTCCGGCCCTACCGGATAGTAGAACCGGGCGCTGCAGGGTTCTCGGAAGATGGCCCCTATGCCAGTTACTTTCGCACCTATGTCGATCGTGTCTGGCAGAACAACGGCATTAACGAGGCGATCGTGCCGAAGCCGAAGCCTTTCCTGCGATTCGCCAGCAATCAATATCCCGATCTGGAAGCGGCGGTCGCCCGACATGTGGCGGACAGGCCCGGGACGTTCACGGTCACCGGCAAGCTGATCAACGCCAATTTCTGGCAGGAAACACCGGATACCGCTTTCTACAGCGAGGGTCCGGCCAACTTCTATGCACGCTTCTGGCATGAGCACGGGATCGCAGGAAAGGCGTATGGCTTTCCCTATGACGACGTGGGCGGTTATTCCTCTTTCATTGCATGCGATGCGCCGCGTCAGCTGGTGGTGGCGATCGGGTGGTAAGACGTCACCGATGACGACACGGATTTGCTTGTGCGCGCAGCTTCGGTAAAGCGCGCGCCATGCAGATCTGGACAGGCCTCGGAAATCCCGGACCGCAATATGCGATGCACCGGCACAATATCGGCTTCATGGTATGCGATGCCATTGCCGAAATTCATGGATTCGGTCCGGTCCAAAAGAAGTTTTCCGGCTGGGTGCAGGAGGGCCGGATCGGATCCGAGAAGATCGTCCTGCTCAAACCCGCTACCTTCATGAACAAGAGCGGCCAATCGGTCGGCGAGGCGATGCGCTTCTACAAGCTCGACATCGAAGCCCTCACCGTCTTTCACGACGAACTGGATCTCGCGCCCTTCAAGGTCAAGGTTCGACGCGGCGGCGGCCTTGCCGGGCACAATGGGCTGCGGTCGATCAACCAGCATCTCGGTCCCGAATTCCGCCGGGTTCGCATTGGCATCGGTCACCCCGGCAGCAAGGAGCGCGTGAACGGCCACGTCTTGGGCAATTATGCCAAGGCCGAGATGGATGATCTCGTCGGCATGCTCGGGGCGATGGGAGCCGAAGCCGAATGGCTCGCCAAAGGTGACGACGTGCGGTTCATGAACGACATTGCCTTAAGGATGCAGGCCTGATCTGATAGGCTTCACAGCCGAAGGAGATCATCGATGCCCGTTCTCGACCGCCGTGCGCTGCTCGCTGGCGCTGCTGCAACAGGTGCCCTCGCCGCCACAGCGACCCGGGCGCAGAGCGACAGGGTGAGCGCCCCGCCCCCGGATCTCTCCGGCAAGGCGATCATGATCACCGGCTGCTCTTCGGGCTTTGGACGCCTGGCCGCGGAATATTTCGCGCGCCTCGGCGCCACCGTATTTGCGACGATGCGCAACACCCCGCGGCCCGAAGCGGAAGAGCTGAAGGAACTGGCGGCCGATGACGGGCTCGACATTCGCGTACTGCGGCTGGACGTTCTACTCGACTACGAGATTGAAGACGCGGTAAATGGGGCTCAGCGTGAACTTGGCAGAGGCCTTGATGTCCTGGTAAACAACGCCGGCATCGGCATTACCGGGCCTGTCGAAGTACAAGACATGGAGGCCACCCGCCTCGCCTTCAACACCAATGTCTTCGGGTATCACCGAATGGCCCGTGCCGTGCTGCCAAAGATGCGCGCGCGCAGGCAAGGACATATCTTCAATGTGTCGAGCCAGCTCGGGCGCGTGATCATTCCTTATTCGGGGCATTATTCCGCCACGAAATTCGCGGTCGAGGCCATGGGCGAACAGCTTGCCTACGAACTCGTGCCACACGGGATCGGCGTCACCATCATCGAACCGGGCGGTTATCCGACAGAGGTCTGGGTGAACCGCAATCGCTATTCTTCCGAATTGAAAGCCCGGGCAGAGCAGATACATCTCGCCGGCTATCCGGATGTCGTCGCGCGCATGGGCGAGGAAGACGGTTTCGGGCGCAGTGCCGACCCAATGGATGTGCCACGCGCCATGGCCAAGGTTCTGGGAATGCCGCCCGGTACTCGTCCCTTGCGGGTCCCTGTCAGCGGGGGCAGCATTCCGCAGACCGCCATCAACGAAGTTTCTGCCAAGACGCAGGTCGATTGGCTCGGCCAGAGCGGCTATGGACCGTTGATCAAAGCCGTTCATCAGGTTTGATACGCTGGCAATTGGCGCAAGGCGGCGCTAAGGGCGCGCCAAGCACATTATTTCCGGAGTAATCGATGGGTTTCCGTTGCGGGATCGTCGGCCTGCCGAATGTCGGCAAGTCTACCCTTTTCAATGCTTTGACCGAAACGCAGGCAGCGCAGGCGGCGAACTATCCGTTCTGCACGATCGAGCCGAACGTCGGCCAGGTGTCCGTTCCTGACGAGCGACTGGACAAGATCGCCGCCATTGCCGGGTCGGCCAAGATCATTCCCACACAGCTGGCGTTTGTCGACATCGCGGGCCTCGTGAAAGGTGCCAGCCAGGGCGAAGGCCTCGGCAACCAGTTCCTCGGCAACATTCGCGAAGTGGACGCCATCGTCCACGTGCTGCGCTGTTTTGAAGACGACGATATCCAGCATGTCTCCAACAAGGTCGATCCGATCGCCGATGCTGAAGTCGTCGAGACCGAGCTGATGCTTTCGGATCTGGAAAGCCTCGAAAAGCGCGTCCCCAATGCCCAGAAGCGGGCGACCGCCGGCGACAAGGAAGCCAAGATCACTGCCAGCGTGCTCGGCCAGGCGCTCGACCTGCTGCGCGACGGCAAGCCAGCCCGGCTGACCCAGCCCAACGATGAGGAAGAGGCCCGGGTCCTGCGGCAGGCGCAGCTCATCACGGCCAAGCCAGTCCTCTATGTCTGCAATGTCGGCGAAGAAGACGCGGCCAAGGGCAACGCCCTGTCCGATCTCGTCTTCGAAAAGGCCAAGGCTGAGGGCGCGCAGGCCGTAGTCGTGTCCGCCGCCATCGAGAGCGAGCTTGTCGGTATGGAGACGGAAGACCGCGCGGAATATCTCGCGGAACTCGGACTCCAGGAAAGCGGCCTGTCGCGCGTGATCAAGGCTGGCTACCGGCTACTGGGCCTCAACACCTTCTTCACCGCCGGACCCAAGGAAGCGCGCGCCTGGACCTTCCCGGAAGGCGCGAAGGCACCGCAGGCAGCTGGCGAAATTCATACCGATTTCGAACGCGGGTTTATTCGTGCTGAAACAATTGCCTTTGATGACTATGTCGCGCTGAACGGCGAAAGCGGCGCTCGTGAAGCGGGCAAACTACGCCAGGAAGGCAAGGAATATCTCGTTCAGGACGGCGACGTTCTGATGTTCAAGTTCAACGTCTGACCTGACCGCGAGCGCGGGCTAGCGCGACGTCACCACCGGAATTGTAAAGACCATGCTCACCCGCCGAAAGCTTATCCAATCCACTGCGGCCGGGATTGCGGCGAGCACGCTTGCCGCGCCCGCGATCCTGCGCGCGCAAAGCTGGTTCCGCGATTATCCGTTCAAGCTGGGTGTCGCGGCCGGAGATCCGGCGGCAGACGGCTTCGTAATCTGGACGCGGATCGCGCCGGAGCCATTCGAAAGGCATTCTGGAGTTTCGACTTCGGCATTGCCCGTCCATTGGGAAGTCGCCGAAGATAGCGGTTTTCGAACCGTGGCAGCAAAGGGCGAAACTCTTGCCCGGCCGGAACTGGGCCACAGTGTCCATGTCGAGGTGGAGGGGCTGAAACCGGACCGGCCTTATTGGTATCGGTTTTACATTGGCAGCGATCGCTCGCTCGCAGGCCGGGCACGCACCTTGCCGGCAGCAGGTGCCAGCATCGAGAAGCTGAAGTTCGGAGTTTGCGGCTGCCAACACTACGAAAGCGGATATTTCACCGCTTTCCGCGAGATCGCGAAACAGGACGATCTGGCGTTCGTCTATCATTACGGCGATTTCATCTACGAATACGCCTATGATTATCAGTACGGGCCAGAGCGCCTGCCCGTGCCGAAAACCCGCGAGCATCGCCTGCGCGAAGTCTATTCTCTCGACGACTACCGCCAGCACTACGCGCAATATCTCCTCGACCTCGACCTTCAGGCCGCACGGTCGGTACACGCTTTCGTGCCGACCTTCGACGATCACGAAATCCAGAACAATTGGGTCCAGAATTTCTCCCAGGACGACAGCGTTCCGGCCGAAGTGTTTGCCCTGCGCCGCCAGGCTGCGATGCAGGCGTGGTATGAGAACATGCCGGTCCGCCGGTCGATGCTGCCAAATGCCGGCGTCATTTCTGCCAATCGCCGCCTCACCTTCGGCAATCTGGCGGCCATCAACGTGCTCGATACCCGGAGCTTCCGCAGCGACCAGCCCTGCGACGATCGCTGGGGCATTACCCCCTGCGAGGGCGTGTTTGATAAGGATGCGCAGGTGCTGGGCAAGGCACAGGAACGCTGGCTGGATGACAGCCTGAAGCGCGGCGATACTCGCTGGACCGGCATTGCCCAGCAGGTCATGATGATGCCGCTCAACCGGAGCGTGTATGACGACCAGCCCGAACTGGCCTATAATCTGGACAGCTGGGCAGGTTATGATGTGCCCCGCCGGCGGATGATGAACCGCCTCGCGAAAGTCTCCAACGCCGTTGTTCTGACTGGCGACGAACATCAGAACTACGCTGGCCTCCTGATGTCCGATGACAAACCCGTGGCAGCCGAATGTGTTATCACTTCGGTGTCGAGCGGCGGCGACGGACAGGATCAGCGCAGCGGCAGCGACCGCGTTCTGGCGAACAACCCGCAATTGCAATTCATCAACGATCAGCGCGGCTTCGGGCTTTGCGAAGTCACGCGGGATGAATGGCGGACGGACTTCATGGTGCTCGACAAGGTGAGCACTCGTGACGGTATCCTGACGAAACGCGCCAGCGCAGTGATCGGGGCGGGTCCCGCCAATCTGACCATCGCCTGATTTCCTGGCTCGCGGAACGCTCCCCCTCCCCTGCCGTTAGGGGTGCAAACAAGGGGAGTTATCCGTGGTAGATAAATCAGAAAAATTTAATTGGCTGGTGCGTGTTGGATATTTCAGCCGCGCCATCCTGTATTTCGTTCTTGGCCTGATCGCGCTGACCAGCGCGAGCAAGATTCAGGAGGGTACGAACGGTATCTTCCGTGCGATCAAGGATTATCCTGCGGGAACTGCAATCCTGTGGATCATGGTGATCGGGCTAATCGCCTACGCCCTTTTCCGTTTTTGTTCGCCGGTGTTCGATATCGAAAACAACGGATCCGACAGCAAGGGCTGGGCCAAGCGTATCGGCCATGCCGGTAGCGGGATCGCCCATCTGGCGCTCGCTTATTCCGCATATAAATTCGCGAGCAGCAGCGGTTCGAGCGGTGGATCCGGTGGTTCGGGCGGCGGTGCGCAGGAAGCTGCATCGGGCGTCCTTTCCATGGAATTCGGCGGTGTCGTCCTTGGCCTTCTCGGCATTGCGCTTTTCGTGGCGGCAATCTTCCAGGCAAAGAAAGGCATCTCGGGTGAATTCATGAACCGCATCAGCGGCCGCGCCCCGTCGGCGACCCGCTGGCTTGGCGGTGCAGGATACCTTGCCCGTGCCGTGGTCTATACCGTGATCGGATGGTCGCTCTTCAAGGCTGGCTTCATGTCGGGCGGTGCCGAGCAGATCAAAACCTTGGGCGATGCTGTATCGAGCCTTGCCGGAGAAGGCTTCGTCTTCACGCTGACCGCCATCGGCCTGATGCTCTTCGGCCTCTTCAGCCTGGTACTCGCACGGTATCGCATCATTCCGGAGCTCGACAGCAGCGCCGGTGTGCCTAAGTTCCGCGCCTGATCGTCAGATGAAAACCGGATCGGCCAGGCCAGCTCACACCGAGCGGCCTGGCCGTTTTGATTCCAAACCCAAAGGCGATTTCCTGCACGAAACTTGAAAAACCTATACGCGCCCAAACATGGAGGCGATGTCCGCAATGAAGAAAACCGCCCGCCTCTACCGCATGGTCATGGACAAGCATGTCTGCCCCTACGGCATAAAATCGAAGTGGCTGCTGGAGCGTGAGGGATTTGAGGTGGAGGATCATCACCTCACCACCCGCGAAGAAACCGACGCCTTCAAGGCCAAGCACGATGTAAAAACCACGCCGCAGACATTCATTGATGGTGAAATGCTGGGTGGCTACACCGATCTGCGGAAGCATTTCGGATATGATAAAGAGACCAAGAGCGATACCAGCTATACTCCGGTGATTGCTGTATTTGCGGTCGCTGCGGCACTGGCGGTTTCGCTCAGCCTGTTTGTATATGAAACGCCGCTGACGATCCGCGCCGCGGAATGGTTTGTCGCGTTTTCAATGGCAATGCTGGCCATGCTCAAGCTCCAGGATGTCGAGCAATTTTCCACTATGTTCGTGGGCTACGATCTCTTGGGCAAACGCTTCGTCCCCTACGCTTATGCATATCCCTTCCTGGAAGCGGCAGCGGCGGTGCTGATGGCTGGGCGGATCCTGCCGTGGCTTTCGATTCCGATCGCCCTTTTCATCGGCACGGTCGGAGCGGCCAGTGTCTTCTACGCAGTTTACATCCAGAAACGCTCGATCAAATGTGCCTGCGTCGGGGGAAGCGGTAATGTCCCGCTCGGCTTCGTATCTTTGAGTGAAAATCTCGCGATGATCGGGATGGGGCTTTGGATGCTTGCAAGACCGCTCGTTTGATTGAAGAACAAGCAGATGATTTTTTACGAAGACCTCCGCATCGGGACGGTTCGCAAGTTCGGCCAGTATGAAGTTTCGCGCGAAGAGGTGATCGACTTCGCAACGAAATACGACCCGCAGCCCTTCCACCTTGATGATGCCGCGGCAGCCGAAACCCATTTCGGCAGGCTCTCGGCCAGCGGATGGCATACCTGTTCCATGACCATGCGCATGATGGTCGACGACATGGCGGACAATCCATCCGCCGGTCTCGGATCGCCCGGTATCGATCAATTGCGCTGGAAAAAGCCGGTTTTTCCGGGAGATACGCTCCGCTGCGAAACCGAGCTTATGGAAAAACGCCGAAGCGCTTCACGCCCCGAAATGGGAATCTTCAAAAGCAGGGTGCGCACCTTCAACCAGAACGATGAAATCGTGCTCGAAATGGTGTCCAATGCTCTGATCAGGACGCGATCTCCTGAAGGCGAAGACTAGATCAGGCACCGCATTGAACTAGACCCTCGGCCCGATAAAGGATGTTGTCCGCGCCATCGCGAATGGCCAATCTTCCGCGATAATCGGTCGTCTCGTACCCGCTCTGCTCGCCGCTTCCATCATCAAGATCAAGCGTGAAGGAATAGGCAAGCCCATCGTATTTGCGCCGGGCGAGATAAGGCAATTCGGCACTGCCCATGTCGGCGGCCAGCGCCTGCAGCTCGCCATCGCGAATGAAATACCCCTTGTCCGGGTTCGCCAGGACGACCGTGCCAAGCCCCTGCCCATCGGGCGTAAAGCTGCATCCAGCACCGAATAGGTCGTATTTCTCGATTTCCGGATAGCGGATCGGATCCAGCGTCAGCTGTTCTGGCGGCGGCTTCTGATTGGCTTCGACCTCCGCGACGGCAGCCTGGCGTTCGGCTTCCTTTTCGTCGGCGCTTTGTTCACCGCAAGCAGCCAGAGCCAGAGCCAGAGCCAGAGGCGCGAGAGCTATAATCCACCGCATCAGTGTCTCCCGAAAAGCTTTTCCACATCGTCCATCGACAGCTTAACCCACGTGGGGCGTCCATGGTTGCACTGCCCCGATCGCGGGGTGCGTTCCATTTCGCGCAGCAAGGCATTCATCTCGTCCACGCGCAAGGTCCGCCCTGCCCTGACCGAGCCGTGGCACGCCATCGTCGCCAGCACGAGATCGAGCTTTTCGCCGAGATGCAGCGCCTCGCCATTGAGAGCCAGATCGTCATCGATGTCCCGCAGCAATTTTTCTGGATTGGTCCGGGCAATGGCGTGCGGAAGGCTGCGAACCAGCATGGCGGAAGGTCCGAAGCGCTCTATCGCGAGGCCGTGCTTGGCCAAAGCATCTGCCGCGTCTTCCAGCCTGTCGCAGCTGGTTTCCTCAAGCTCCACAACTTCGGGAATCAGCAGCGCCTGACTGCGCGCGACCGCCTCTTCCGCACCGGCCGCCTTGAGCCTTTCCAGGACGAGGCGTTCGTGCGCCGCATGCTGGTCGACAAGGACCAGTCCATCGGCCGCCTCGGCCACGATATAGGTGTTCGCTACCTGCCCGCGCGCGATGCCCAGGGGAAAGTCCTTTTTTTCTTCCGTACTTTCGGTCGCCATCTCGGCGCGCCCCTGCGGGGCCGCCATGACATCGGCCTCCATCCCTCGCCAGCCCTGTGCAGGCTCGGACACCCGGGACTGCGGCGCGGACCAGTCGCGACCCTCGAATATCGAACGGAGCGCCGGTGCCGGTTCGTCGCGGACAGGTTCGGCCTGCCAGCGGGACATTGCCGCGGCGTCAGGAGACTGGGCACTGCGCTTGTCACCGCTCGCCAGCGCATTGCGGAGCCCGGATACGATGAAGCCGCGCACAGCCTGCGAATCGCGGAAACGCACTTCGGTCTTGGCTGGATGGACGTTCACATCGACTTCTTCCGGCGGCAGATCGAGAAACAGCGCCAGCACGGCATGCCTGTCGCGCGCGAGCATATCGGAATAGGCTCCGCGTACCGCGCCTGTCAGGAGGCGGTCCTTGACCGGCCGCCCGTTGACGAAAAGATACTGATGATCCGCAATGCCTCGATTGTAGGTCGGCAGGCCGGCAATACCCGTCAGCCGCATCGTGCCGCGATCGAGATCAATAGCGACTCCGTTCTCACGCAATTCGCGCGCAATCACTTGGGCTACGCGATTAGTCAGCCCTTCGCCGCTCTGCAGACCGAGAATTCGCCGATCCCCGTGGTCGAGAGTGAACGCCACATCGGGCCGGGCCATGGCGAGACGCTTCACCACGTCGAGCGAGGCGGCATATTCGCTGCGCGGCGTGCGTAGGAATTTGCGCCGGGCCGGTATCTTGCCAAACAGGTTTTCGACTCTGACCCGTGTTCCGGGGGGGAGCGCAGCAGGCCCTTCCGAGATCATCTCGCCATGATCGATGACCCGCTTCCATCCATCCGCCACGTTCTTGGGGCGGCTTTCGAGCGTGAAACGTGAAACGCTGGCGATGCTCGGTAGAGCCTCGCCGCGGAAACCGAGAGTCTCGACCTGTTCGATTGCATCGTCGGGAAGCTTGGACGTCGCATGGCGTTCCAAGGCCAGTGCCATCTGATCCGGCGACATGCCGCAGCCATCATCGGTCACCTCCAGGCTGGTCAGCCCGCCATCCACCAGTTTTATGGCAATGCGGGAGGCCCCCGCATCGATGGCATTTTCGACCAGTTCCTTGAGCGCGGAAGAGGGGCGCTCGACCACCTCGCCAGCGGCGATGCGGTTGACCAGAGTATCGGGCAGACGGCGTATTTCAGGCATGCACCACCCATGGTAGCGACGAAGCGCTGTGATTCCGAGACAAGAGGTGTGCGTATCCCCCGAAGACCTTACGGAAATTTTTGGCTTTCCGTGCGTAATATCGCTAAGGCACCGCCACCGTTTCCTCCAGGGTCGAAGCGCGCGGCACCCCTTAACCGCCGACTGAGATTCAAATCACACGGAAAATCGAACAAAAATGGGCTTCTGGAACAACATCTTCAAATTCGGCGTGCAGAACATGGCGATCGACCTCGGCACCGCCAACACGTTGGTTTACGTACAGGATCAGGGCATCGTCCTGAATGAACCGAGCGTGGTCGCGCTCGAGTTCATCAATGGCCAGAAGCGTGTGAAGGCCGTGGGTGACGATGCCAAGATGATGATGGGCAAGACGCCCGATTCCATCGAAGCCATCCGCCCGCTTCGCGACGGCGTGATCGCCGATCTCGATGTGGCCGAGGAAATGATCAAGCACTTCATCAAGAAGGTAAACGGGCGCCGCAGCATGATGCGCTACCCCGAGATCACGATCTGCGTACCGTCGGGTTCGACCTCCGTCGAACGCCGCGCGATTCGCGATGCCGCGTCCAATGCCGGTGCCAGCCAGGTCTATCTCATTCTCGAACCCATGGCCGCCGCCATCGGCGCGGATATGCCGGTGACCGAGCCGGTCGGCTCGATGGTCGTCGACATCGGCGGCGGCACGACCGAAGTCGCCGTGCTTTCGCTGCGCGGACTTGCCTACACCACTTCGGTCCGCACTGGCGGCGACAAGATGGACGAAGCCATCGTCAGCTATGTGCGACGACACCACAATCTGCTGATCGGTGACAGCACGGCAGAACGCATCAAAAAGGATTACGGCGTAGCCCGTCAGCCCGAAGACGGCACTGGCGAGCAGATCACGATCAAGGGCCGCGATCTCGTGAATGGCGTTCCGAAGGAAATCACGATCAATCAGGGCCATATTGCCGAAGCGCTGTCCGAACCGATCGGTGCTATTATCGAAGGCGTGCGTATCGCCCTCGAGAACACGGCGCCCGAACTCGCAGCCGATATCGTCGATCAGGGTATCGTGCTGACCGGAGGCGGTGCACTTATCGGCGGTCTCGACGAATACTTGCGCGAAGAGACCGGCCTACCGGTGACAATTGCGGAAGATCCGCTGTCCTGCGTCGCGCTCGGCACCGGCCGGGCCATGGAAGATCCGGTCTATCGCGGCGTCTTGATGACCGCTTAAGGGGGAAGCGGCGATGGCGCCGAGCAATCAACGGCGCTCCGGTTTTTCCAAGCGGGCGCAGTACAATCTTTTTACCGGCTACATCGTGGCAGGCATCGGCGCACTGATCGGCGCCGTTCTGCTTGGTATATCTTTCTTTCAGCCACACCTGTTCGGCGGACCGCGCGGGGTAGCGCAGGATGCTGCGTCCCCCGCGACAGAGACCGTCGCTGCCGCCCGAACCGGTTCGAAATCGCTCTGGGACTCCGTCAGCGGATATTACCGTGCCGGATCGAAGAATGCGGAGCTCAAGCGCGAAGTCGAATTGGCCCGGATCCGCTTGCAGGAAGCTGAAGCGCTGAGGCAGGAAAATGTCCGCCTGAAGGGTTTGCTCGACCTGCATGATGAAGAACGCCGCCCGGTCGCCGTTGCGCGCCTTGTCGGTTCCTCGTCCTCCAGCACAAGGCGGTTCGCCTATCTGGGCGCGGGCACGGACGACGGCGTGCGTGTCGGCATGCCGGTGCGAAGCGCACGCGGAGTTGTCGGACGGATCCTCGAGACCGGCCGGGCGTCCTCGCGCGTCCTGCTGCTGACCGACAGCGAAAGCGTCCTGCCCGTCCGCCGGGCAGGCGATGAAACGGTCGCCTTCGCGGAAGGTCGCGGTGACAGCCTGCTGCGTATCAAGCTCATCAATCTTGGCATCAATCCGCTTAAGAAAAACGACCTGTTCGTAACGAGCGGAGCCGGCGGCTATTATGCGCCCGGTGCTGCCGTGGCCATCGTTACCGAACTGACCGATGATGGGGCACTTGCTCGTATTGTCAGCGATCCGGCAGCCACCGACTACGTTTCCGTCGAGGAAATTTTTGAGCCGGAAGCTGCGGTCGGGGCTCGAACGCCAATCGAAGAAGAGCTTGGCGAATAATGGAGCGGATCGATCCGCGAGCACGTAGCGATGCATACGGGAGCCGGCTGAATCGCTCGCATTCGGTCGTCGTGGCCAACGTCGTTCCGTGGATTTCGATCATGATCGGCAGTCTGTTGCCGATTTTCTTCGTCGCCGCTGCCCTGCCCGTAGTTCCGCCGTTCGGATTTCTCATGCTTCTTGCGTGGCGATTGATGCGTCCGGGCCTGCTCCCTGTCTGGGCCGGCATCCCCCTCGGCATATTTGATGACCTCTTCAACGGCCAACCGTTTGGCTTCGCTATCCTGACATGGTCGCTTGCCATGCTGGCGATCGAGGCGCTCGAAATGAGATTGCCTTGGCGTGCATTTTGGCAGGATTGGTTAACAGCAGGTGTGTTAGGGTTTACCTACCTCCTGACGGGTTGGTTGCTGTCGGGAGCCTCGCCCAATTTCCATTCGCTGATCGCAATCGTGCCACAAGTCGTGATTACCATTCTTATCTTTCCCATCATGTCTCGCATCGTAGCCCGTCTCGACCTGTGGCGCCTGTGGCGCTGGAAGAGGGTCTGATGGGTCTGTTCGGTCGGAAGAAATACGGCAAGAAGCCGCGCGATCTCGTCAGCAAGACCACGCTCGACAACGCATTCGATCGGCGCACATTCGTGATCGGTGCCGGAATGGGCGGCATCGGCACCATCCTCGCCGGGCGAATGGGATATATTGCGATTGCCGAGAACGAGCGGTGGGTGCTCGAATCCGAAAGCAATCGCGTCAATCTGTCGCTGATCCCCCCTCGCCGGGGCTGGCTTCTCGACCGTAACGGAGCCCCCCTCGCCTCCAACCGCGCCGATTTCCGGGTCGACGTCATTCCCGACCGGATGTCCGATTCTGAAAGGACCCTCGGCGAATTGGGGTCGATCCTTGGGTTGTCGGACAACAACCTCGCCGATGTCGGCAAAAAGATCGACGAGGCGCGCGGTTTCCAGCCTGTGGAAGTCGCGACCGGTCTCGATTACGAACAATTCGCTGCCATCAGTGTGCGCCTTCCCGATTTGCCGGGCGTCGTTCCGCAGCGCGGCTTTTCGCGGTTCTATCCAACCGGGCCCAGCGTCGGCCATTTGATCGGCTATGTCGGTCCGGCCTCGGCAGAGGATTACGAGGAAAACCCCGATCCGATTCTGATCACACCGGGATATAAGATTGGCAAGGACGCCCTTGAAAAGGAATTCGAAAAGGAACTTCAGGGCGAGCCCGGAGCTCGGCGCGTAGAAGTTACGGCTTCCGGCCGGATCGTGAGAGACCTCGAGACGCGGGAAGACAAGCAGGGTGCCCCCGTCAGGCTGACGATCGACGGCCCACTACAGGACTATGCAGCCCGCCGCATTGGTCTGGAAAGCGGATCCTGCGTGGTGATGGATGTGGAGAATGGCGACATCCTGTGCATGTCGTCGATGCCAAGCTTCGATCCGAATAGTTTTTCTGCCGGGATCGGCCGTGTCGAATATTCCATGCTCCGCGACGATGAGCGTGTGCCGCTTCGTAACAAGGTTCTGAAAGGCCTCTATCCTCCCGGTTCGACTGTGAAGCCGATGCACTGCATGGCCTTCCTCGACGCTGGGGTGAAGCCTCAAGAGGCGATCATTTGCGGCGGAGGCCGCCGGATTGGCAACCGCTTCTTCAATTGCTGGAGCAACCACGGCCGGGTCGACATGGCGAAAGCCATCTACCAATCGTGCGACAGCTATTTCTATCACTTCGCCCAGCAGGTTGGTTTCGACCAGGTGGCCAAATGGGCGCACAAGATGGGTCTTGGCGAAGAATTCGACCTTCCCGTAACCAGCCAATTCTACGGGACCGTCCCCGATCCCGCCTGGAAACAGAAGAAATACGATCAGGCCTGGCAACCATACGACACTGTCAACGCCTCGATCGGACAGGGCTATTATCTCGTCAACCCGCTGCAGCTTGCGGTGATGAGCGCGCGTCTCGCCACCGGATACGAAGTGGTGCCCCATCTACGGATGGACGATCCGCGCAAACAATTCGAGCATTTTGATTTCAGCTCTGACGAGATCAATTACGTCCGCAAAGCCATGAGCGACGTCGTCAATGGACCGGGCACCGCCGGCCGCGCCCGCCTGCCGATCGACAACATCCAGATGGCCGGCAAGACCGGTACTGCGCAGGTCGTTTCGCTCAGCGTGTCAAACGGCAAGACCGGGCCTTGGAAGTACCGCGATCATGGCCTGTTCGTTTTTTTCGCGCCCTTCGACAAACCGAAGTACGCGGGCGCGGTTGTAATCGAACACGGCGGCGGATCGGGTTCCGCCTATCCCATTGCGCGCGATGTGATGACATTCCTCTTCGACCCGGAAAAAGGCATGGAAGCGCTGCGTCCGCTGGAGGAACAATGGGGCGGCACAGCGCAGCAGCGGCTCGATCAGAAATACCGCGCTTATGCCGCTGCCGCCGGAGAGGTTGTCGAACCCGTACCCCAGCGGACCGAGCAGATATTCGATCAGGTCGATGCCGAGGCTCGCCTCGCTCAGATGCGCTCCGAGGAACGCGCACAAACATCAACGCCATCGCGTAATGAAGGCTCGCGCCCTCCTGTCTCTTCGGACGAAGTGCCGTCCGGAGGGACCGAATGAGCGGAATAGTACCGGCGCCCGTTGCGCGGCAGCCATGGATGATGCTCTTCCCGCTGTTCGGGTTGATCGGCTTCGGCGCGCTTGTGCTGACATCGGCGGCAGCGGGAAACTTTGATCGCTATGCCGAATCGCACCTCATCAGGTTCGCGATCTTTTTCGTCATGGCAGTGGTGATTTCCCGGTTTAACAAGCCGACGGTTAGCCTGCTCACTTATCCCGCGTATATCGCAATTCTCCTCCTCCTCATGGCGGTGGAAATCGTGGGTCAGGTGGGTGGCGGCAGCCAGCGGTGGCTGGAAGTCGGGCCGATCCGTATCCAGCCATCCGAGCTGATGAAGCCGGCTGCGGTGATGGCCCTTGCCCATTATTACGGGGGACTTCCGATCGGCATGGTGCCCACGTGGCGGGCGTTGATACCCGCAGGAATGATAATTCTTCTGCCGATCGCATTCGTCCTCTTGCAACCGGATTTGGGCACCTCACTGGCCATCGGTTTTGGCGGTTTCGTGGTGATGTTCCTCGCCGGCCTGCCCCTTCGCTGGTTTTTGGTAGCTGGAGCCGCTGCAGTTGCGATGGCGCCGGTTGCGTTCTTCGTTGGCTTGCAACCGTATCAGCAGAAGCGCGTCCTGACTTTTCTCGACCCCGAAAATGATCCCCTCGGTGATGGATACCAGATTACCCAATCGAAGATTGCGATCGGCTCCGGAGGACTTTTCGGCAAGGGCTTCAATGAAGGCTCGCAGAGTCACCTCAATTACCTGCCTGAACCTCATACCGACTTCGTCTTTGCGACAATGGCAGAAGAATGGGGTTTTGCGGGGGGAATCTTCGTCATCGTCTGCTTCGGCACAATCCTCTTCTGGGGCTTGAAAGTTGCCAAGCAAGCAAATGACCGCTTCTCGAAGCTTCTTGCTGCGGGAATGACCGCGACGATCTTCTTCTTCATCGCTATCAATCTGCTGATGGTCATGGGCTTTGCTCCCGTGGTTGGAATACCGCTTCCCTTCATCAGCCACGGTGGCAGCTCCATGATGACGAACATGATCTGTATCGGTGTGCTGATGATGATCCATCGCTGGAACCGGAAGGCGCCGCGCACTGGTCTGATCGTGAGTTGATTGAAGCTGCTTTAAGGGCGCAAACGCCCGTCAGTCGTCAGCACCGTCGGGAAATTTGCAAAAACTGCGATTAGGGCTTTTCATGCGCGAAACAGCCGCTATATGAGCGCCTCCCCGACAGGGGCTGCCTGCAACACCAGGCAAGTCACGGAAGTTTGACCGTGAGTGTGGACGCATAGCTCAGTTGGTAGAGCAGCTGACTCTTAATCAGCGGGTCCTAGGTTCGAGCCCTAGTGCGTCCACCATTCTTTTTCCTAGTAAATTGCTAGCTTTCGGTTTGACCTGATCTGTCGGTTTGGAACTCAGTTGGGAGCTTTTACCCTTTTTTCGAGCTTCTTGATGGCGCTTTCAGCGAGCTCCGAATCACGGCTCAGATAGTGTGCGTCCAAGATAGCGTTCACGTCCTTGAGCGAATGGCCGGTTACTGTAGCGATCTCTGGTGATGTGCATCCTGCCAACGCGAGCCTGGTGACAGCTGTGCCTCGTAGGTCGTGAAAGGTTACATCAGCGACGCCGGCTTTAGCACATGCTTTGCTCCACGACGTTCGGAAACCATCCTCCGTCCATGCCTTTCCTTTTTGCGTTGTAAGGATTTTCAGCGAGCTAAGATTCGCTGCTTTGCCCATTCGGTCAATCGTATTCGATTTCAGAGCATCGAGCGCACTTCGAAGTGGGCCGCCGACTGGCACCACCACGGATCTGTTTGTTTTCTTCTGCGTGAGTGAAATGCGCTTCCCATCATAACCTGCCCACGTCAGGGCGAGTAAATCCCCCTGCCGCTGCCCGGTCCAAAGGGCCATCATGAGAGCCAAATGCAGGTGCTCAGGGGCTCTTTCATAGAAGGCTGCTTCGTCTTGGGGGGTCCAGACGCTATCTACGCGATTTGATTGATAGAGGCGCCCCGGATTCTTGCATGGGTTTGCCGGGGCATACCCGCGATCGACAGCCCAGGACAGAACACGCGCGAGCACGCTAAAACGATAGTCTGCCTGACGAGGATTTGTCAGACCGATATTGTCACGCCACTCGAGAAACTCTCCACGAGTGCGGCTATCGCCTAGCGCAGCAAGCGGAAAGTCACCAAAATCACCCTCGATGGCACGAAGGTGACTAACGTAGTCCTTGCGGGTTTTTTCGGCGAGTCTGAGAAAAATTGGAGATGCAAGATACTTGCTCATGACACTTCGCAACAGTCCGTCGGGTTTGACCCGGCGAGCTTTCAAAGCCAAATTATAGCTGTCGATAAATTCGGGAGATCCGGGACTGCCCTCTAGTCTGGGGCCTCCCTTCCATGCGTAGTAATATACGACATGCGATCCATCAGCTAACCTCTTTTTTACGCGGTTGATACCTTTAAGACGGACGCGCATTTTTCTTCTCCTTCCATTGATCAAATGGAGAGGATTCCGACCTACATTTTTCTTCGAATGAGAGTATGATGGAGCCGCTCGCAGTAACTTCGACCTGATGAACGGCCAGTCCGCATTCCTGAGCAACCCGTATTGCTCGTGCCAGATCAGCTTGACGAAACAACGAGCGCGTCCTTGCCATCTTAGCTTTTAGCCGGAGTTCGAAGGTGGAAGAATTGACTACGAACTCCACGCGTTTGGCTCATCAAACGATGGACCGCTGTATGGAATTTTTTAGGGCACTGTCTCATTTGACTAGCGCTAGCGATGTTCAAATAGGCGCAGCGTCACCTACCCCCTTATGATATCTTTTTTCGACACGTCGAAGAGGAAGCCCCTTCTCGCTAAAGAGCAAGCCGGTGTTCGGGTATGACATCTAACAAATAGAAGGTGCGTCCCGGATTTGCGAAATCACCTTCGAAGTCTCTTGCGCTTCGCTGGCCCCATTTGATAAGAACGTTTTTCGCTTTCAAGATCGGAAGACGTCCGGCTGACGGTTGCCGCTGAGGATACGCGTATCCTTCGTTTTTGAAATCCTTGTCTTTCAAGATATCTCGCCGCAGCATGAAAAGAATATCCTTTGCCGCCTCAAACCACCGAGCATCCATCTTTTCCGGATCGAAGGGAATCATTGCGGTGTCCTTCCTCAGCCGCCTCGGATGACTCCCATCGCGTTCATCGATTAGGTTGAAAATTTCCTGTTCGCTCTGCAGATACCGAAGAACTGAAACGGAAACCGACTGCGTTGCGGAGAGGCCAGAGAACCAAAGTGCGTTGAAACTACTGGGCAGGCCATTTTCGCTGACTTGTTCGTTTAAGATGTCCCGCCAGACTTCGTTTCCTGGGAGTGGGGTTACACGAATGAATTCGATGAGCTTGTCGATTTGATTGGCAGAATTGGCGAAGTTGATACCATGAAACTTTGCGGCGGCTGAAATCTGCTCGTGCAACGAAACTAAGCCTACCGGCAGATCTTCGAGTGTGGCGAGGCGCTTGCCGCTTATATTCTCTTGGGAAGTTGTATAATCAGCTATCAACTTCTTCAATATTAGGAATAATCGACGCGCTTGGTTCGCGACATTTTCCGGCTTCATTTGCGTCATGCTCGAACTAGCCAGCGTCTCTAGCGGGTTTTCCTCCGCTTTCGCGGATCGTGCTGTGATCAACTGTAAATCATGTGCGCACCATAGCAGGCCGTGCTCAGCAATCAGGAGGCGGACATCCGCTGTGGGTAGCGACACACGCTCTTGAGACTTCTGAAGAATTTGAAACGCACTTCTGTGCCGACCGCATACGATTGATCGATACAGCTCGAAATCAGTTCTCTCCAACTGAGCTAGTTTAGATGCGTGCCTTCGAAGATGTGCAGTCCCGGCGCTCGGTTCGATTAGAAAGCGTCGCCGGATTTCGGATCGACTGATTTTTGCTGACGGCCAACCAGCTACTACGGCATTTATGTAATCATCCGAACCGCACGTCGATATCATCCAACGGCAGTGGATGTATATCGCGTGTTCTCCGCTCGGCAAAAAATCGATTGGTAATGGGCATTCTTTCTCGCTCAAAAGCCCTATTGGAAGCTCGCGCAGAGACTTGATCGACTGATCAAACATCGCGGAGTAATTTGCTTGTGACTGAGGGAGACCAGAAATCAATTCATTAAAAGCGGCATTAATGAAATACGTGAGGTCGGCAGGCAGACTGAGTCCAGAACCAAGCAATGCCTCATCAATTTTCAAGAACACGTCTTTTTTGCGAGATTTTTTAGAGCTTTCTTTCTTTTTAGACTTTGCTCTTATGGCGGCCATTTCTCGCAAATTATGCGAATTCGCGTTCCCGGAAGATTTTTTGTGAAAATTATTTTCCCGCGCGAGATCTGCCTTATTCCTACGCACATGCTTTTCACCCATTTTTTCGTTCCTTCGCGTAGGTTTGGAATTCGCGATAGCCGATGTGAGGAGGCGCGTCGGTGGACGGGCAAAAATCTAAGAAGAGCTCAATTCTTCGTGAATACCTTCGGCAACGCCTTTTAGGAGTTTGCCAATGCAAAACGCAATTTCGCGCAGATTCTTAAATTCGGCTTCCCCGGTTTTCCCCTCAGCAATCGCGCGGTCGACTGCCCGTTTTGCGTGTTCGAACTCGATCTCTTTCAAGTTGATGAGCGCAATCGTTTCATCAAGGCCTTCAGGAATCTCAATCATGAGATACTTAGTGCCTGTGGAACTGGACGATCCTTAAATCGGGGGTTTCCCCCCTTGTCTTTCAGCCATTCAAAAGCTGCGCCTTTCTTAGTTATAATAGGCATCGGTAGACCCTCAATCTTACAGATTTCCGCGATCAGATAATGCTGTTTTGCTGTGATGCGACCGTGCCGCCAACGCTTATGCGAGCTTGCATTTTTGGATTGATTGAATGAGGTGACTTCTGCTGCATAAAGGGCGCGCATACGCTCCCACGACAGATACTTCCCCCATTCGGAGCAACCTTCAGCGCGGATCGGATCTTTAAGTATCTGCTCAACAATCTGGGCAAAGCTGCTCATACCCATCACAGAGCGGGCTTCAACGCTCCACACTAGTAGATGATCGATGTGAGCCAGAAGTCCATACAGGGCGTAAAAATCGACGTTTTCCAATCCTACCGCGACGAGTAGACCACCTAGCGCATATCGATGTTGATCGCGCGCGCGGCGCTTCCCAGCTGCCTCGGCCTGTCGCTTGAGTTCAGCGAGCTCCTCACTCGCGACTGGTAAAACGGACAAGCCTAGTTCGTGAATAGATGAAAGCTCTTGAAGCAATTCCGGGAATGGATCGTATAGCATTGCCCATGCATTGCCCACACCTGACAGATACTGTTGTCACCTACCCCCCCTCTTTTATAAAATAACTGCTTCTCGATTGGATGAGGCATCGGCGATCTACGATGGTTCACCAAGTATTCGAAGAAGCGAAGGAACATTGCTCCGACGCAGGAATGCTCTCTTTTCTGTCTTTAATCTGACTGTCTGAGCATTTTCCACGTTGACGTCGGCGTTGCTTGGTCGATCCAACTTGGCCCATGCTTTCGTGAAATCGAGTGCGTTGGGATCCATAGAAGTGTCTCCAGCGGCCTTAATCTGGCTTTGCGAGAATACCGTTCATCAGCACGACCATCGCCCACCCCATCGCCTCATTAGCCAGCATGATGAAGAATCTTGCTGACGAAGGTTTCCGCATCTGGGTCAAAGTCCGGAGGGTATCCACCTCACTTCGAAATGGCTTAGGGCATTTAGGCGCCAGTTCTCCACGCCTCCGTCCGCATAAAACGAGTTTCGACAGCTTGTTCCTGCTCAAGCATTGCGAAGAGCGCCCGTTCAACCCGAGCCATTCCAACTCCTGATAGAGCTACGTAAGTGACCCTGCCATCTCGATCGGAGGGTGACCGACTTATTTCGCCTACATTTTCCAAGTGGTCCAACCAACGCAAAGCTGTGGTGAATGGGACATGTGCAGCGGCTGTGATCTCCTTGGTGAAAACTCTTAGCCGTTCATCGCGTGCAGCGATGTATAAATAGAGGAGCATGTTCCATGCAGGCTCGCCGAAATAATCACTATCGAGCGCGCTGGCGCGCACGGGCCGTCGCGCAAGTTCCTTACGAGCAATAGACACCAGGTCATTGATTTCCCGCGTGGCATACGCCGCGATCACCACTCTAGCCCCCTCACTAGTGTTTTATACTAGGAGACCTCCTCACCCTCTGCAGCGCGAGGTCGAGATCAATCGCAACCTTGTCCAGTCCGAGCCTGTCGGCTTCGACAAGACATGCCGCAATTTCTTCCGCCAAGCGTTTGATGTCTTCGTGAGCTGATTTGGAGATCCGTTTCATAGGATCATTTTGGCTAAATGCCGACTTCGTAAACCCTCCGCGATTGCGGAAGTAAAATTACTTAATCAAATTCCTCAATGATATCATTGGATAGACGCTGTCAGTTCGATCGGAAGGAGTCCCTTGCGAACGATGCACGACGGCTAATGTGCAATCCGAACGCAATGGTAGCGTTCTCCATGCGGATCAGCGTCAAATTGTCATGACAAGCTGCACCAGTAGTGCGGCATCTACAGAGATGGTATAAATTCGCGCGCTCAAACAATTGGTATGGTCGTGCGATTTTCATCAAGTCATGATCGAAGGTCATCATTTGTTTCGTTGAAGTCGAACGGTGCGGCCGCGCTTACCAACCTATTGGATAGCATTGATGGCCAAAAAAGCGGCGACCGCTTTTAGGCAGGAAAGGATCGAATGAGCGATGAGCCCCTCCCTCTCATTGGGTGGCCTAGACTTTCTTTTAATTTCCCTCCTTAAGAGCTACTCTGGGCGTTCAATTCAAAAGAACTCGTCAACCGCGTAAAAAGTGCGATAGTCGTTCGTAATAGGGGGTAATCTAAATGAAAATCGCATTGACTGCACTTGCGCTTAGCCTTAGCTCGTTTGCTGTTTCGGCAACGCCGGTTTGCGGAACTGTTTACGCGGCAGAAGCTTGCTGTAAGATATGCAAAAAAGGCAAGGCATGCGGTGATAGCTGCATTTCCCGCGACAAGAACTGCAAAAAGGGTAAGGGCTGCGCCTGCAACGGCTAAGCTCCCCTCTATCCAAAAATCTCGCAGCGAATTGTCCCAGTTCGGAGAAGTCCAATTGCGGGATTACTTTCCTCGCGGTTTACTCTGCAATAACCGGTTGGTGACTCATAGATTGTCTGCAGTGCGCCCTAATATCGGCTAGCTTTCCGGCTGCTCAATGCCATCGAGCTCCCACGTCCCAATCAATTATCCGTCGCGATTGAACGTCTGCAAGAAGAAGGGGACCGGCTCGAACGGCTCGGCATCAATAAAGCCGCACCCATCGACAGGTGTTTTACTTCACGACAAGGCCAAGAGCCTATATGTTCCAAGAGATTGATTCTAGCGGAAGGGGATCATTAATGAAGCGCGTTCTATCGACGATTGCTGCAACGGCAGCACTCGCAACCGCATTCACGCTTATCGCTGCCGAAGCAAAGAAGAAACCCCCTGAGGTTTAGACGGTGTCTCGCACGTCCGACCCGGATTGGTAACGCTGCGCGTTCGATGAGGTGACCCGCAAACAGCGTCTCCGCGGCTTGCATTTGGGAAGATTAAATACGACTTTTCCGTCCTAGAAACAGGGAGTGAATATGAGCAGCGAAGAATTCTTTTCCAGGCTTAAGCCCGAAGTCGACAAGCGTCGCGGGGCGATAGAAGCCGAGAACAACAGGTTTGAAGCCAACCGAGCTTTTGTCGAGTCCCAGATTTCAGAATTGCTGCCCATCGCCCAAGAATATGAGCGTGGCTGCCACGACAATGGGTTGTCCGCAGAGGTAGAACACGGATCGCAGACCCTTGAGTTCCGGCTGAAGCAGATGGACGGCGGGATTAGGTCCCTCTTGGTCGCACCCAATGATGAAACGGGAAAACTGGAATTCGCCAATTACTACCCATCTCGTGCCGGCTCTTCTGGAAGTGTCGGGCGTTCGGCCGATCAGTATGATCAGGGCAATTGGGACCCGGCCATCTACCATGCGGAACTTCAAAAAATGATAGCCACATTCGTCCAAACCAGCAAAGCCCACGGCGGCCTGTAATAGAGCGACTATCTGCTAAGCTGGCTCGGGCGAAGCCCTTCGATACCAGGCGACCCCCGCTTCCCATCGGCGCGCTTGGGCGGCCTCGGCGGCTTTTCACAGAACTCCGCCTGTTGCGCAGTGGCGGCCACGCTCCGCTGATCGAGGGGAAAGTTGCCAGACACGACCCGAACGTCGCCACCATCACCGCCCAAAGTGATCTTGCAGTCGTCCCGGTCTCTCCAGCCGAACTGGCTCTTGCCGAGGAAGATGGCGGCAACGGTGTCGCCCTTCCCAGCCATGCCCATGAGCAGGCCGCGAAGTTCGGCTTCATCAGCATCCTTCTCGGCATCGACCGCGTAGAGCAGTTCACCGCCCTCTTCGATCAGTCGCATCATCAGGTGAGGCCCATGCTCAAGGAGCACTCAATTCCCATTCCCGAGTCCTCAAACGATATTCTGACGCCCTTTCGGGTCTATTCATGAGCGGAACGAGAAGTGCCCAGTGTGTCATTCCCCACGTTTCTTCGACGCAGTTTGAACTCTCACTTTCCTTGTATTGGTCGAGGTTCAACAGCTTTGCCAAGTCGCGGGTGTGGTTGCGAATCTTCTCGTCCGCACCGGAAATCATCGGATCATGTGCAAATAAGTTTCTAATTTTTGCCATTCTTTCGATGATTTCAAACTCTTCCTCGCTGATAATTCCGAGGAGATACGCCAAGTGCTGCTTCGCACTCAAACTACCTAGAGACCTTCGAGCAAACCCCTGAAATACTCCGTGGTTGGTTTCCACCAAAAACTCTTTAATCCCTCTGGCAAGTAGGTCCTCTAAGAAGCCCATCGTCACCAAAATCTTCCCGCGAAGCGTCTCGCTATCAAAAACCGAGCTGAACTTTCGGAACCGTTTTGTCGCCTCGTGGGGTTGAAAATTTGCGAACTCCCAATCGAAGTCATCAATCTCGTGCACAGTGAATCCAGACCACCTCAATTTTCAAGACAACCGGTTCTCAGTGCGGTATTCTGCTAGATCGATCAAGCTCAACTTATTGAAAGCTAATCATGAAATCTATGGCTATCCCCTGATATCCGATCAGGTGTCCTAGCCAAGTCAGATCGCTACGCCGATGCCTGGGACGGTTGCGAGCGCGATTGTGGCCCGAACATTTGTTCAGCCATTGCCTTGCGATCGCCGTTCGCCTCCCGGTTTATTTTCAACCCATTTCACACCCCCCCTACGGTCGATTCCCTGTTTCAACGGACGCGCAGTAAGTCACGAACGCATCTTCGGCCGCCTGGGTCGGGTTGTTTGCCAAAAAGGCATTGATGCGGTCATCCCTTACGCTCGCCTTCCCGTGCGCCAAGTCGCAATTGAATATGTCGATGGCGGGTGCAGGCGGCCGGAGTTTCGCGGGACTTACGGCGAACCCGTCACCGGCGATCGCCGCCAAGGTCAGGTCATATGCCTGCTGGAGCTCATGGGCGTCATCCGATGACAGAGAGATATCGTCAACATATACACCTGTCTTAACGCTGGCGGGAAGCCGAAGAAGGTGCTGGCCGAGATCGGAGGTGGCGACCACAAGGGAGGCCAGAATGGGGGACTGCACAAACCCGTAGGGCAGCGCATATCGCGGGTTGGCAAAGGGGCTTACGACAGTGGACCACTGTGCGTAGAAACGAGCATTGCCCACCCCAATGCGGTCCAACGCGCTCTGAACCCGACGGCGCGAGATGCTGTAGAAGAAATTGGAAATGTCGATGCGCGCGAACAACTGGTTATCGCGATGATGGTGCATTGCGGCGACATGGCCACCTCGCCGTAAGTGGAAATAGATCGGATCGAAGGCGTAGGCATCTTCGACCGCCTCTTTTATTTCTTTCCCAATCCGACGGCCGATTTTGGTCGGCACGAATACCGGCTTACCTTTACGGAGATAACTGTAGTCGAAGTTGGGTATTGCTACGGGCATAGCTGACAGCCTTGATCGCGATTTCAGCTACTACTTTGAGCAATCCGAGGATTGCAGTCCAGAGCAGAATCTTTTCGCGATCAAGGCCGGTGCGTGGCTTTTCAGTCATAAGCACCTCCCTCATCTATTTGCTCGGCAAACCACAAACCCTCTTGAGAGGGGTTGTCAGCCAAGAGACCGTATGGCCTCAAAACGTGGATACCCAGTGTGGCTTAAAGCTGCATCCAGGCATCCCGACAGTCGGGAATGCGGGCTATCGCCGAACAGGTAGCATGGTAGGCAGGCTATAACGGAAGTGCAATAGCGATTAGGGCTCACCTTTCGGCTGCATCGTTCAAACCTGTAGACGTGAGGCTGGAATAACGCATCATCCCTTATCGGGAAGCCCTGCACCAGCAACAGCACTGCTCCCACCTGTTTCCGCTGCCACTCTAGGAAGCTTGGTTAGCTGTCTAGTGCTTTGATCCGAACATTGATGGCTTCGTGTAACCTTCAGCTTTGGGGCAGCGAACTGATAAGCCGCACGTCTCGGATGAGGGCGCAAAGCTGACGATGTGCCAATGTCCGCAATCGAGTGGTTAACTGTGAAGCCGCTATTCCGAACACCACGACGGTCCGATTGATGATCAGAAGGCTTAAAAGCGGACTATCCGCAAGCGGCGTCAAAACGATCCCACCGCTTCAGGAAGGAATTGCCGGTAACTCAGCCCTCTGATGTTATGAAGCGAGTTCTTGAGCCTTTCGGTCTTGTCGCTGTAGGCGCCATCGGCACTTCCATTTAATTCATTACCTAATATATCGCAGGCCCAATGATGCTCAGAGCACCCTCCTCTAATGCTTACGGCATCACTCCAACCTCAACCGACGATGAAAGACGGTCATGCTCATTCGTGCTGCATCAGGGACGTCCGCACGCATTGAGGGTCTTCGCGCAATCGCGATTATCGCCGTGGTTGGCTACCATCTCGGCCTTCCGCAGCTTTCAGGCGGGTTCATCGGCGTCGATGTATTCTTCGTAATCTCAGGTTACTTGATATCCTCCTCTTTAAAACGCGAGAAAGAACAGGCGGGCCGCATTACACTGGGCAGGTTCTGGAGCCGTCGGGTAAGCCGGCTTGTTCCTCATGGGATCCTGATGATCTTGACCGTGATAATCCTCCTGCGCTTTCTTCCGGTCGGCTCAACAATCATCGATGCCTTGGCATCTGCCAAGGCCGCTCTCCTCTACGTCGCAAATCTGCATTTCGTCTCGGTGGAAAATGGATACTTCGGCGAACTTGTCGATCAAGATCCATTCCTACATATGTGGTCTCTAGGCGTTGAAGCGCAATATTATCTCATTTGCCCGTTATTCTTTGTCTTCATTCCCGATCGATTTAGGCTTCAAGCAATCGTCGTGGTGGTCGTCACTTCGGCAGCTATTTCCGCGTTGTTATCTCCCCTTCAACCGGTCCCATCATTCTACACTTTACCCACTAGGATTTGGGAGTTCGGTCTAGGCGCGCTCGTAGCTTATCTACCCGCTGCTGTATGGCAGCGAGGGGCGGGATGGCTGGGCCTATTGCTCATTCTGTCAGCAATCACTTGCTTCTCTTCTGAGACTATTTTCCCCGGATATGCGGCACTGATACCTGCGAGTGGAGCCATGCTGATACTTATGGCTATCGAGCGCGATGAAATGCGAATGCTCGGATGCAGGGCGCTGGTATTCCTCGGTCCGCTTTCTTACGGTTGGTATCTTTGGCACTGGCCGCTAATCGTTTTAGCTCGTCGGATAAGTGATCACCCTGCCGCGATTTTCGTAGCGGCAACGTTATCCTTGCTCATTGCATGGATAGCCTACACATTTGTAGAGGCTCCCGCACGACTTTGGCTCAATCAAAGCATCGAGCCCAAAATCGCCATCGCAGCCGGCATTTTTGTTACTGCTATTGTATACTTTGGTCTATCGATATGATCGCACGGTTATCGCAGTTTCTCCGCAATACTCTTCCTTTGGTATTTGCTCTAGTTCTCGTAGTCGGAATTTTCGCGTATTCGGCGGTTCAATTCATACGACCCAGCGCACCGACAGATGTAATCGAGGGACAAGCTGGTTGGCTCTACCCTGGTTGGGACCGATTAGCCGAAAACGAAACCGAGAATACGGATCTCGGAATTGCGCGCGTGCAGGCCGCCCAGGAACAGCTAGCGGGTCGCGGAGTCGATCTAGTGGTTCTGGTAATCCCAGCCAAAGTTCGGATCGGGCAGAAGAATCTACCGGTTGCCATTCGGCAGGATGTCGGCGCATCAAATGGTTATAATGAACTGATAGCCAAACTTAAAAACGCCGGCATAACGGTGTTTGACGCCTCCCCTCGCCTTGAAGCCAGGGAAGAAGCGGGAGAGTCCACCTTCTCTCCACGCGATAGCCATTGGACGGCACCTGCAGCGGAAGCTGTCGCTAACGATCTCGCTGAAATGATCGCGTCACGAACTAAAATCACAATGCATCCCACTGCTGATAGTCTAGGAAAGTGGAAAACGGAAACCCGATATAGCGACTTGGTTGCATTGCTCCGCAAACGCGGAGACCATCGGTTCGCCAAAGACCAATTCGACATTCGTGCCTATACTGGAGAACGGTCTGGTGACCCACGCATTCTAGTGCTTGGAAACAGTTTCATCGAAACCATCTATGGGCTTCCCCGCTATCTGTCCCACGCCCTTAAAACGCCTGTCGGTTTTATAGCTGAATATGGCGCCGAAGGCCCATGGAAGGCAATGGCGCGCGCACTTGAAAATGGCAAATATCCGAAGCTCATTGTTTGGCAGCTTCAAGAAGCGAGCTTCGCTAACAACCCTCCTCCGGACGGTGGCTAGCGGATCGCAAAGACTTGATTGGCCTTAGAACCATTTCATCTCCCCGTTCGCGTATCCCACATTCTTTGGTTTCGAAGTCGCCAATCATCTTGCTCTTCCTCAATTTTCATCCCTAATCCGGGGACATTTCCACCTCCAAAATCTTTTGTCTCCCGGACAATATCCCGCAGGACGGACATCCTGCGGGATATTCGATCAGTATAGCCAGTCGCTCCAGTATCTGGTTTTCGACACACTGATGATGTCTGGTGCGGCAAGCTCTGAACCAACGACCTCACATGTCTCTCCAGAGCCTGCGCCGCATTTTTGTCGCGCCTGTTTTGAAGGTTCGAGCTCTACGCACACCGATGTTCAGCGCTAATCTTCAGGGAGACCCGATTGACGTAGATTGCGTTCAGGCAAATCTACCTTGCCCAATCATAGCGCTTCACGGGCACTTATTGAGGTGATCCTTCCATAATTCACCAAGGATATCTTGGCCTCCGTCGCGGAGCAGCTCCTGATCAAAAGCACCATGACGTAGACCGAGACCGGTAAGCACTTTTGGCACGATACAAAGATGAGCGTGCAGCGGATACGGGGCACCGATTATTCCGGGCGAATGTAAGACCACCACCGAAGCCACGTTTCGAGACCTTGCTAACGAGACGGCGTAAGACCGCGCCCGTTCCCAGCCTGTATGGATGCGATCCACATCTCCCAACGGCAGGGAGACGTATGTAAGAAGGCCCGCTTCTGTGGGCGATACGAACTCATCTGCCTGCCGCAGGAGGACATCCGGATCACTTAGCAGATCGTCCGCTCGGGGCGGAAGTATGACCTCTACCTTCTCAACATTCGGGGACCAGATTGATCGATCTTGGACGTCGATATGGGCACCGACATGGCATTTGCGCCAGCCAAATTCATGTGCCGAATTCTCTCGCCCTCGAAACGTTTTGCGCAGGACACCGAAGGTAAAACCATCAGATGAACCTTGCGGGTTCGTATAGAGCCAGCTTAGCGGATTTTGCTCACAAGCCTTCTGCGGAGCTTTCGGCGTTTTTGCACGTGCCGTGCGTTTCTGGGCGGCCATCAGAACGACACCCCCTTGAGGAAGCGAGCAATTTCGGCATCCGCACGCTGACATCCCCTTACTAGCTCCGCTTCCGACGTCGGCGCTTGCCAGTGCACCCGCAGGCCGCTCTCTTCGACGGACACATAACGACCACCATGCGGTGGAACTAGCCAGAGAGATCGGCCGAACCGGCAAGGCAACATGTGGGTCAAAAGCATCGGCTCAACTGGAGATGACAGCACGATATCGGCTTCGCAGGGGCGCTCGCCGGCCAATAACCTCAGCAGCAGAACATCGCGGTCCTGATCGACCGCTGTCTTCAGTATAGCCAGGTCCCGACGCTCGGCGTCAGCGGTCCCGCACATCACGAGCCGACATTCAGGCACATCGAGCGTGCCGCGTGGCAGGCCCGGTAAATTCCACGTGGCAACCGTGGACGCAGTCAGTTCCATCAAAGGTATTGCGAGCAGACGTTCGCATGGCGGCAGAGGCCGTGAGGTATGTTCAGACATGTAATTTTAGCTTTCACTGGAGGGTCACCGGTCATCGTTGACCAGATCAGGCTGCCTTCAATTTTCATCTTCAAAACAGCTTCGCTTGCTCCGTTTCAGCTTTTCCGACCGCCAGTTTTGCGGTCGCCATTTTCACTCTCTCCTTTGTCCACCCCGTTCTAGGGCCATGATGTTGCAAACCTCACGGTCTTCGATTGCTATCAGGAAATTTGCCGACCTTTCTCTTACGATACTTAGTGAACGATCCCGCATAATGATCGGGAAGAGGTCATTTCCATATACTAACGTTCTCGGCCCTTATTAGAGCTCGGCCAGCCCTCTTCCGTCGGCGAAACTTTCCCCTTGCTGAAAACTCGTTCCGGAGGGGCGCCTTTCGCGCTGCGCTTACCATCAGGCTCTTTTTGTAAGGAGCTTGGCGGTTCGGCCGCAGGCTTGCGATTAAGCCAACCTTTCTCAATTCCGCTTTCACCGATGCTTGGTCCTTGAGGTTCGCTATTCGTTAGCAAGGTTCGCGCGAACTCAGTGATGGTCTTATCTGGAGTTGGCGCCGTTGGAATTTTGGCCCCCCTAAATTCCGTCGGCGGCAGATCATCTGCTGGTCGGGCTTTGTGCGCTCTCGTCTTATCCGAGACCATGTGGTCCCGATTCACGACTGCTTGGCGCACAAGCCGTAGGTTCAAACTATCCTCCCGCTTTGCGCCGACACGGGCTCGTAACTTCTTACCCATAATCTCGGCTAAAGCTTCTCTCGACGGCGGTTTCTCTGGCCCCCTCCCCGGAGGCCTATGTCGTGAAGGTAATTTGTCATCACTGGCGTTTTCTGCCTTGGCGGCGAATTGCATCATTTCCTTCATGGGCTTTTCAGCCGAAACAGTTGATCGGTTGCGCAACTGCGCATCATCCATGGCCAAATCTGTGGTCGAAGAGGCTAACTCTCCGGCAATCGGACCCGATGGCTTCACTCCCCGGCCCTGCGCTGCGATTTTCACAACTTTCAACGATGGTTGCAGAGCATTTCGCTCCGACTTTGCATTTTCAATTTCACGAACGATGGCTTCGTGGTTCTTCTCCGAAACCTTTTCCCCCGTCGTTTGACTATGCGGCGTCACAGCCCTCCCTTGAAGCGATCGGAAACGAGGCTCCTCGGGCGCCTTATCAGAGTGAACCGGAACATCGGTCGGTCGCAAGCGGTTCGTCATGTCGAACTGGGTCCCCATGTCTTTGCCCTGCGTGGATGGGCCCGGCGCCGACTTAACGGCTGCGGGAACAACCTCAGTTAATGGCCTGGACAGTTTTTGGCCAAGTTTGGAAGCGACGCTAAAAGTCGTGCGGCTGTCTTCCGATCCCGAGACGACCGGAACCGCGGCAATGGGAGAGACCAGTGTCGATTCCGCAAACATCTCTTCGAAGGCGGCGGACAGTCGCACGCTGTGTTGTTTAATAAGGAGAGCCGTTTTGGCTTGGTCTACTCTTCCCGCCATCTCAGACAGAACTATTGCGCGCTGACCTTCGCGTTCGGATATCTCACGCGCTTTTCTGCGAAGTTCATAAACGACTCGTTTCTCAGCTTGTCTCAGTGCCCGCTGGACCCGCTCGACGGTCGCACGAAGATCCGCCGCAATTGCTAATAATCGATGGATATCATCGACCTTCTGTGCTGCAGCTAGCAAGCTCCGCTTCGCCCAAGTCTTTGTCTGACCGACCTTTGTTTGCGTCGGAGGCTCAAGGCCACGCGCAGCATTCGACAATGCTGTATACCGTTTGGCGATATGAGCGGCGTGCAAACTCGCATTAACGTCACGAACCACGCATCGCCGCCGCTCTCTGATGCCGTCCTTGGTGTTGATATCCGCGACCTTGCTCATCCCGAATGCCCAATCGTAAGCAGCGATCCGTGCGGAAGGGCGCAAGCTATACATCAAATGCAGATGGAAGTTTCGCTGGTCCCCGCCTCTGTCCGGCTTATGGATCGCCGCCACGTAAGCTAAGCCCCGTTTCTCGAGCCGTGCGACAATCCGCTTCACTATCTTCCTGCGAAGCCGCGGGGATGCTTCGCATGGAAGTTCAATGACCTCCACGATATAGACATTGGCGTTGGCGCGATCATGTCTTTCGATGGCTTCCAGAGCCCGCCAAAAGCTGCGAAGTTCGTTGCGATCACCTGCCACGTTGCTGTGCCATCCGAGCTCGCCGTCCTCGAGACTCTCATACGTTGTCATATAGAGGCAGGCACGCTCTGCTTCACCAGCGCGCCAGGAACGTCCTTTATTCGATGCGAAGCCGCGCGGCACGAACTCAAAATGGATCGAGGACATTCCATCGGCGCCGCGACGAGAACTGGTCCCCCAGCTCCCCACGTAGGTTTTTTTGATGCTCCTGTTGGTCAGTTTGCGCGGCGTGCGGTTTGGTCCACGGGGTTGATCTTCTGGTGCAACTCGCACTCGCACCCGGCGGCGCATAAAGGCCTCAGCCTCGCGATCCGAAATTCGCTTACGACGCCGACGCGCGCTTTCGGCGATCTTTTCCTCGCGCTTATTTGCCTTACGCGTTCTCAAGTTTTGCGCACTGCGAGCGGCCGCTACTGCGGCCCGCAAGTCGGGCGATCCATTCCTGATTTGATGCATCGACAATTGCACAGCGAGGCTCGACTTTCCGATCACTTTTTTTGGGGGGGTGGGCGCATTTGGGTTTGTCGACAGAAAAACCCTTTGTTGCGCACCACCCCCCTTTAGTTTCGCTTTTTACTCATAGGTTCTACCGAGGGCGGTGATTCCTACCCCCTCCCCGCCTCATGCTCACCTTCGAGGAGCGGATCGCATGCTCGGCGCGATGTAATAGTAGTCCACCTTAGTCTCACCGCATCACCCCAGCACGGCATTGCCGGTGAGCTTGGTGCCGTTGTCGCTGACGATGATGTTGCCTACGCGGAACCGCCGACCAGACGCCAAGCGAGACAAGCCGCGCTAACCGACTTCCTGATGTAGAAAGACAAGGGCCTAGCGGACACGGATTGGCTAGCATTGTGCAATGCCAAACGCCTAAAACTTAGCTCTCGCTGGCAGCCCTTGTTTCTACGCAGAATGAATCGAGGGCGTCGTCGTAGTCTTCAGACCCTCCCAGAAGGCCCGGCTTGGGCAATCAGCGCCTCGTCGCAATTCGTTGCCAGGCAAGCTTCCAGTGTCATGTGCTCGATGTCGAACCGGGAGGAGACGCGCAGCCGCACCGATCGCTTCAAGTCTTCGAACCGTTCGAGAGACGAATGGGACGGCATGATATGCACTTCGAGGGCCCGGCGGTGCTCTCCCAGGTTCCAGACATGCAGATGGTGGATGCTTTCGACGCCATCGATCGCCTCAAGTTCGTCTATAATTTCTTGCAGTTCGACGTCATCAGGCACTGCACCCATAAGCAGGCGAACCGTGCGCGGCATTAGTGACAGCCCCTGCCAAATCACGTAGGCGGCGATAATGACGGTGATGACCAGGTCGACAACGTAGAGATCGTATAGCAGGATCAGGACCCCGGCGACGATCACCCCGACGGAGGCCATGGCATCCGACACATTGTGCAGGAACGCCGCCTTCATGTTGATGCTGTCCTTGGCGCCGCGGTGGGTGATGAAAGCGGTCACCAGATCGATCACCAATGCCACGCCCGCAACGGCGATCACCGTCCATCCTTCGATGGGTTGCGGATCGGCGAAGCGGTTGATCGCTTCCACGAGCAGATAGAAGCCGATGATGAGCAGCGTCGTCAGATTGATGAGCGCAGCGACGACCTCCCCTTGCGCATAACCGAACGTCATCCGTCTGTCGGCGGGACGCCTGCCGATCCTACGGGCGAACCACGCGAGGCCAAGCGAGGCGGCGTCACTGAAGTTGTGAAGGGCGTCGGCAATGAGAGCCAGCGAACCCGAGACTATGCCGCCGACGATTTGAGCCAGCGTGAGCAGGACGTTGATCGCGACCGCGAAGATCAGCTGGTGATCGCTCAGGTTCTCCTCGCCGTGGTTGTGGCCGCCATGCCCACCATGTGTGTGATGATTGCTCATGTTCGGAACTGATCCCCCTTCCGATGCTCGCTCCCCTCCTCGTCATGGATGTCCATGTGGGCATCGCGCAGGATCTGGATGCCGCCATAAAGGGCGATGCATGCCACAGCGACGCCTACCACCAGGTCGGGCCAATTAGCGCCGGTGAGCAGCACGACGATCCCCGCGATGATGATCCCGCCATTGGCGATGAAATCATTGAAGCTGAAGGTCGTCGCTGCGCGCATGCTGACGTCCTTGTCCTCCGTCCGCTGGAGCATCCGCAGGCAGATAAGGTTCACCACGGCTGCGACTGCCGCCATCGCGAGCATCATAAATCCACCTGGCTCCGAGCCTTCCACGAACCGACGCACGGCATCGGCAATGACACCTGCCGCGAACACCAAGAGCATGACCCCGGAGAACCGCGCCGCACCACGCTGCCAGATGCGCGAGCGGGCCAGCGCGAGCAGGCTGAGCGCATAGACTATCGCGTCGGACGAGTTGTCGAGCCCGTTCGCCAAGAGCGCGTTCGAGTCCGCGAAGTAGCCGACGACGAAGAACCCGATTGCGATCGCAACGTTCAGCCAGAGCACGACCCACAGCGTCCGGCGCTTCCCGGCCGAACCGAGATCGATATCATGGTCACCACTCATGCCGTGTCCTCCCCGGAGCGGACCCAGCTCTCGGCAACCTGATGCTGGGAGGATTCAAAGAATTTCATTTCGGCGCGGAAGAGCGGATCGGAGAGTCTGGTGCCCCACTCTTCCCATTTCGCATCGCCGACGATGGCGATCCTGCCGAAGCTGTCCTGATGACGCGCGTCGAACTTGAGATCGCGCCATAGTCCGGGCAAATCCCAGCCGGCAAAATCGGACGCAAGTTCGATTACAATCGGCAGCTTGCCGGGCTTTCGCCCGACAAACTGTTCGAACCGAGGCACGAAGTCATCGTAGTCCGAGCTTTCGAGTTGGCCACTCGCGCGTATCCGCAGCAGTCCGTTCTCTTCGTCTATCTTCAACATCGTATTCTCCTTTCCCGGACCATCATGCGATGTCCGTCAGTTCGCGCTGCTCGACGCTGGTCACGTTTCGACGCAGGCGATCCCACCACTTCTCGCGCCAGCTGCGCTCATCGTCCGATCGATTGAGCACGAGCCGCGCGATCGCGGGC